>CAZTFF010000010.1:0-114952 GCA_964612485.1 uncultured Caldilineaceae bacterium | reverse complement strand
AAATTGTCATCACCAACACGGATTCGCCGGCCTGCGTCTGGCGATGAATGGTTCCACCGCACGACAACGCGGCATCATCATAATGGGGAGAGAGGTAAATATGTTGGTAGCTCATTTTACCTTTTTCAGTAGCCGGATCTCGGATCTCAAAGTGTTTGCTTGCTTTTTGAGTGGGAAATTTTGAGTCCGCCAAGAGCGGCGAAGATACGCTAAGTTTTTTCTTTGCGTACCTTCGCGCTCTTCGCGGATTGTATACTCTCTTGGGTTCCAGGTTGGCCGGATATTGTATTCACTTGGTGAGCGTGACTTTGCGCAGGCCGCGCGGGTGGTCGGGATCGTAGCCTTTGGCCAGGGTCAGACCCCAGGCAAAAATCTGGCCGGGAATCACATTGATCAGGGGTGAGGCCCATTCCGGCATGCTTGTCGGAACCGGTAAGGGCGTTTGGGCCAGGGCCAGGGCTTCATCCAGCGCGGAGATGACCACCAACTCCGCTTCCCGCTCCCGCAATTGCCGTAAAAAGTCTAACATTTCGCCGGTCATATCCCCTTCGGGAACCACAGCCAGCACGGGGAACCCATACTCTACCAGCGCCAGCGGCCCGTGTTTAAAATCCGCCGATGAATACGGCTCGCTCAACACGTAGGTTAGCTCTTTGAGCTTGAGAGCAATTTCAAACGCGGTAGCGTAATTATACCCCCGGCTGATGACCACGCAGGCGTCCATGTAGCGGTAGCGGACGGATTTGTTGAGAATTTCCGGGATGGTTTCGATGATCTGCTTCATCAATTGGGGCATTTCGGCCAGTGTTTGCCGGCGCGAGTCATGTTCGGCCAGCGCCGCGCTCAACAGCGAGAGGGCCAGCAGTGAGGTGGTGTAGGTTTTGGTTGCTGCCAGGCTTTGCTCCAGCCCGGCCTGTAAATTGATGGTATGGCGGGCGGTTTCGGCCAGGGGGGAATCCGCGCTGTTGGTGATAGCCAGTGTCAACGCGCCCTGTTTTTGACCTTCGGCCAGCACCGACACAATATCGGGCGATTGGCCGGATTGGGAAATACCGATCACCAATGCTCGTTCCAGGCTGGGCGGGCGCTCATACTGCGTAAACAGCGAGGGCGTAGCCAGCGCCACCGAGAGCTGGTTGGCCGCCCCAAACAAATATTGGCCGTAACGGGCCGCGTTAT
Source organism: uncultured Caldilineaceae bacterium (assembly GCA_964612485.1). Lineage (GTDB taxonomy): Bacteria > Chloroflexota > Anaerolineae > 4572-78 > J111 > JAFGNV01. The sequence continues at coordinate 113,773 of CAZTFF010000010.1, read as the reverse complement.
CGGACGTGCCGCGCGCCGCAAAGCTAATGTAGCGGGGATTATAATCGCGAATCGCTGCGGCTATTTTCTCAATATTGTCTAACTCGTCGGTGAGTAAACGTTCCGCCGCCAGGGGCTGTTCTTCGATTTCTTGTTGTAAAAGTGATTTGTGCATTATCCAGTCTCCAAAATTGTAATCAAGGTAGCAGAGTAGCAGGTGTAAACCTGTGGCGACTTTGCTACTTGCTACCCTGCTACTCTGTTTAGTCGTCGTAATCCTGCCGCATCTTCTCCAACCGGGCCGCACTATCTTTCAACCCGCCGGGCCGGTTGCGCGCCAGCCAGATAGCGCGGTGTTCGGCGATGAGGTGGTCGGCTTCCTCGGCCAGTTGGGGCTGCAAATTCGGTTGCCGGGGGTCAAGCGCCCATAATCCTCGGCGACACGCATGTTTCAGCATATTGATGACCCACGCGTACTCACGTTTAATGAGTTCCCCATCGGCGTGGTTGAGTTGAAGATTATCCAGATCGCCGGCAAGCTCATCGATCTGAGCCAGCGTTTTTTCCAGGTTGGTTTGGGTGATCGTCTCCCTTTTCCGAATTTCTTCCGGATTTTCCTGCAAAAGTTGAAACAGAATAGTGCTGTTGTGCAGTTGAACATTCGTCGGGTGGTGGGCTTTACCCAACCCAACCGCCAGCCGGCCCATTATACCATTAAAATCGTCAAAAACGTGAATATCCAGCATCGATATAATGTCCCGCGCTTGATTGGCTTCATAAGCCCAACTTAACGCCGCGCCGTAGCTGAAACCCAAATAGCTGGCCGGCAGCGGCTGCCAGTGGCCGTTGTCGCCCCAATCGGTGATGAGATAACCGATGGCCCCGTGCCTGAGACCGCTTTCGGCGGCCATTTGCAGATTTTTGATCGCGTTATCGGCGCGCCCGGCCACGCTGTTCCAACTTGACGTGCCGGGACACACATAAAAAGGAATGCCGGAGGCGGCGAAGTGCGTGCTGTGCGCCTCCAGCGGGTCGTCGGCTTCGTAGCCCCAGGCCATGGCGATCACGTCGGGCGGCAGGTCGGAAATCAGGTCGGGATAGTTGAGGATGATGTCGCCCCAAAATTGCATGGTGCGCCCCCTGGCTTTAACCTCGCGGTAGAGTTTGAGCAGGTAATCCAGATAGACGCGCCCTTGGCCGCGTTGAGCAACGGCGTCCGCGCTGCGGCCCAGGCCCAGTTCGACGGTTTCGTCGCAGCCTACATTGATGTGACGGCTGCTGAAATGGGGTAGCAGTTCATCGAGCAAAGTGCGGATCAGGTCCAGGCTGCCGGGGTCGGTGGGGCAGAGGGTGAAGGGTTCGTCAAAATAACCCCATTCAGGATGACCGGTATCACAGCCATGGGGACATTCGGCCAGGGGACGGTAGCGGTCATGAATAAGCCAGCGCCGCATATGACCAAAGGTGTTCTGGTTGGGCACCAGTTCAAGAAACCGCTCCCGGCAGTAGGCGTCGAGGGCCAGGATTTCTTCACCCGTCAACGGTGACGCCTCGGCCCAGACATCGGAATGATTTTGGTAGGCAAAGGTGTGTTCGGTGTAGAGTTGAAACTGGTTGATTTTCCAGCCGGCCAATCTATCGACCAATTGGTACAGGGTGTCCATAGTAGGCACTTTGTCGCGGCTGATGTCGAGCATGACGCCCCGGTTGGGGAAATCGGGCCAATCGCGGATGTTGAGCAGGGGTAGGCTGTGGCCGCGCTGCTGCACGATCTGGATCAGCGTTTGCGCGCCGTAAAATACGCCGGCGGGCGTGCTGCCCACAATTGAAATACCGCCGGGCGCGATGGTCAGCGTGTAGCCCTGGGGATGGAGCGTGCCGTTGGTAACGATGTTGATTCGCATCCCCACGCGGTCGTGTGGCACGGTGGTTCCGGCCACTAAAGGCCAATTGACCCCGGCATGATTTTCCAGGGCGCGCTGCACGCAGCGGCCCGTGACGTACAGGGTTTGCGGGTCGGCAGCATTAAGTATCATTAATTGTTTGTCGGGCAGGGTAAATGTTCCCTCCAGATAGGTCAGGTGTTGGGGATGCGGTAAGAGAGATAGAGTTTTTTTTGACATTAGTGCTCCTTTCTAATCAGCGCATCCGGGCCAAACGCACGCGGACATCCTCGGCAAAGGTGTCGATGAAGCGAAATACGTAGGCCTGAATGTCTAGCGTAGGGTCTTTGATCAGGGGCGTTAAATCCATCGCAAACGCGGTGCCGGTGGTGATGTCGGTATCGTGCGAGGCGTGGTAGGTGGCGTGCGCGCGGCGGCGGCCCATAGTGGCCAGATCGTATCGTTTGCCGCCCGTTACCTGCGAGTCGAATAAAGCCACCAGCGCCATTTGCACATTTTCCAGCATCGAACAATCAAACGCCACCTTGTCATCGTCCACCAGCCAATCCAGATCGCGCCAGACTTCGCAGCCGTACAAATGTTGGGGGCGTTCGTTTTCCGGCAAGCGGCGAATGGCCTCGATCACCTTAAGGGTGACGCCAATGTGCGTGTCGTGCTTGTCGGCCAGGTTATGGGTGTAGACCACCTGGGGTTGGGCGGCTTGCAGCAATTGGTAGATGTCGTCGATGGGATCGGTGTTGGCCCCATCTTTGACGGCGCTGCTGGGAAAATCGAGCAAAACTTGCGCGGCAAATTCGCCCACCACCGCGGCCTTCTTTTGCTCTTTGTTGCGGACAACCCACATCTGGTCGTCGGTGTAATCGCCATACAACCCGCTGCGGGGCGCTCCGCGCCCGTTGGTGACAACCACGCCGGTAAACCATTTATCATCTTGCTGGAAACATTGCAGAATGCCGTCGATGGCCATAATTTCCAGATCGTCCTGATGCGCGCCAAAGGCCATATGGGTGGTCCGCGCCAGGGCGTCCTGTTCCGGGACGCCGTCGGGAATGAAGAGTTCGGCAGTTTCAAGTTTGAATTTCATGGGCGTCTCCTCAATGTAACTTGGGCAGGCTGGCCGCGGCAATCGATTGGCCTACCCGGCGACTTTTTTCATCGGGCAGTTGCAGGTTGATTTGGGCGGCCAGGTTGGGAAACTCGGAATTTAGCACCTTGTTGACGCCCTCTAACATCAATGGGCCGCCTTGTCCCGAGGTGCAGCGTCCCAAAATGAGCGCGTGTTTGAGATGGTAAAAGTCGGCGTAGTGGGCCAGGGTATAGCCCAGGTAGATGCCCATGCTCTGCCAGATTTTGACCGCGCCGTCGTGCCCCGCTTCCAATTTCTCCTGCACCGATTTCAGCTTCTCGGCGTCGGTAACGCCGCCGGGTAACTCGATGCCGGCTTGGGGCGCCAGCCGGAAAACGCACTGCTGCGAGAAATAGAGCGCGCCGCAGCCTTTATCGCCCGACCATTCATCTATCGGGGCATCGGGGCTGTAATCGACCGGGGCAAAGGCCAGCTCGTTCAGCCAGTCGGTGATATTGCCTTGGAGAGTGACGTAGCCGGCGGCCTCGCTGGACCCCATGGCCACGCCTAAAATGCCGTTATCCTCTAACGACATCGAGCCGGCCAGGGCGGTCACCTCGCCATCGTTGACAATGTCCAGCGGTACGCCCATCTCGTCGCGGATGCGCAGGAACATATTTCTGATCTCGTCAAATCTATCTTGAGGGATGCCGCGAAACAGGGAAGCGACCATGGGCCGGTTATCCACATACACGCCGGCGGAACTGCCGCCAATGGCGTCGACGCGGGGCATTTTTGCGGCGGCGGTTTTTAGGGCCGCCATCACTTCGCGGTAATGGTAGGCGGGGTCGGTGTGTTTGCGGGGTTCCCATACCACCTCTTCGCTGTAAACGGCCTCGCCATCAATCACCGCCGAGACTTTGCGGTCCGACGCGCCCAGGTCAAAGCCAATGCGGCAGCCGTCCAGGTGCCGCCCCAATGGTTTCTGGTTTTCCCGTTCGGCGGGGACGTCGTTAGGCGAACAGGTGACGACGGTAAAGGGCTTTTGGTAGACCTTTTCGCCCATAAATTGGTGATCAAAGGCGTTTTTGCCCGATGGGCTGTAACAGTGGGCAAGGTAGTTGCCAATACGTTTTGGCCCGCCCACATATACTCTCCAGCCGCCGCGCTGCCACAGCAGGAACTTGACCAGCCGTTCGGCAAACATTAAATTGGCTTCGGCGTTGGGATGGTCGTCGGCAAACACCGTGGTTTCAAAGCGGGAGATAGCGCCGTGGGCCCGTTCCAGGCCAATTACCAGGGGTATGCCCGCGCCGGAATCGGCCACGGCTTGTTGAAAAGCGCGGTTGGCCAGCACCGCCGGGCGGAAATTTTCATCAAGAGGTGGGATCAGATTGGGTTTGATTAATTGCAGTGGCATATTTTTCTCCTGAAAGTTGCAAAAATCACATCAAGCCAAGTTCGTGGGTGAGCACTAGCGAGGCCGCGCCCAACACCACGATGTCGCTATCCAGCGATGCCAGTTCGACGGATGTATTTTCGGCCAGCGCCGCCAGCGACCGGTGTTGAAGTTGTTCGCGGATAGGCTCCAGCAGTGGTTCGCCAAACCGGCTCACGCTGCCGCCGATAACAACGCGCTCAATATTCAGGGCGCCCACCAGATTGGCCACGATCACGCCCAGATAATGACCCACATTTTCCACCAACGGGCGGACGGTTGGATCACCGTGTTTGAAAGCCTGTACCACGGTCTCGGTGGTGATGGCGTTGATGGTGGGCGCGAATTTGAGCAAAAAGGTGTTGGGATTGTTTTGGGCAATTACTTGAGCCTGCTTAACAATCGCCCGGCTGCTGGCCACGGTTTCCAGGCAGCCATAGTTGCCGCATAAACACTGCTCGTTATTATCTGTTACCACTGTATGGCCAATTTCACCGGCCCCCGCGCCGTCGCCATAAAAAAGCCGCCCGTCGAGCACGATGCCGGCGCCAATGCCGCGCCCTACTTTAACCACAATCAGGTTGTTGGTAGCGGAGCCGCTGCCGAAAATATATTCGCCCAGGGCCGCGGCCTGGCTGTCGTTGGCAATGTAGATGGGTAAGCCATAACGCCCGGCCAGCAAATCTCGCAGCGGCAAATCCTGCCAATCGAGATTAACCGCCTTGCGCACCACGCCGTTGGCGGGGTCCATCAATCCCGGCGTGCCGATACCGATGCCCAGCAGTGGGGCGGTGGCTGCCTCCACCAGTTTGTCGATGAGGGTATAGGCCAGGTTCAGGGCGGCGTTGCCGTTGCGGTCGTCTACCGGCAGGCTTTCTCGATAGACAATGTTGCCGCGCAGGTCGATGACTGCGCCGCGAAACTCGCTGTTGGCCAGGTCTACGCCAATCAGGTGACGAGAATCATCTACTACGCCTAGCAGGATGGGTGGTTTCCCGCCGACGGATTCGCCCAGGCCAACTTCTTTAACCAGCCCGTCTTGTATCAAATCGCCCACAATATCCGAGACCGTGGTGCGGGTCAGGCGGGTGCTGCGGGCAATATCGGCGCGGCTCAAGGGGCCGTCGTTGTAAATCGTCCGCAAAACCAACTGGTTATTATGGGTTTTGGTATGCTGGCGAGTTGCTTTTTTCATGGGATGTCTCTGTACCGTTGTTAGTAAGTCCAATAAACTTACAAAATGTACTATAACATAGTTTTTACGGGTTGTCAAGCGTGAATCGAACCGGAGGGGCAAGAGGAGGATATTGATTATTGATAAAACTTAGACAAATATACTACAAAATATAGAAATTTAACCTTTCTTTAATCTAGATCACTTAAGCTGTCAGATAAGTTGTTATGGCAAGGAGGAAATAAATAATGACGCTCAATACTTACGATTGGGAAAGCTCTATTCTTTCGTTGGCTTACGAGGCCATCCGGTCTCATAAACATGATGATGATTTTCTGGACTACGATAAGCGCCTGTTGGAAGAAGCCTACGCGCATTGCGAAACTGTAACTTCAGTTCACAGCCGCTCTTTCTCTTTAGCATCTGCCTTGTTACCGGGGCAGAAACGACAGGCAGCGCGAGCGTTGTATGCTTTTTGCCGTACCACGGATGACATTGTAGATCATCCCACATCAGATACTGTGTCAAAACTCTCTGACTGGTCGGCGCACGCATTAAACGGCCATCCTCCGTGCGACGACCTGACCGCTATTGCCTGGACCGATACCCGCACCAACTACCGTATTCCCACCCGTTATGCCGAACAACTCATATCCGGCGTGGCCCGCGATCTTCACCAAACCCGCTATAAAACCTTTACCGACCTGGCCGAGTACTGTTACGGCGTGGCCTCCACCGTGGGCTTGATGAGCATGCACATCATCGGCTTTGCCGGCGATGAGGCCATTCAATACGCCGTAAAATTGGGTGTTGCCCTCCAGCTAACCAATATCCTGCGCGATGTAGCCGAAGATTGGGACCGGGGGCGCGTTTACCTGCCGCAAGAAGAATTGACCGATTTCGGACTGTCCGAAACAGATATTGCCAACGGTATTGTGGATGATCGCTGGCGAAGCTTTATGCGCTTTCAAATAGAGCGGGCGCGCCATCTTTACGACGAAGCCTGGCCGGGTATTGCTATGCTGGCTCCCGAAGGCCGGTTTGCCATTGCCGCCGCCGCCGAATTCTACCGGGGTATTCTGGATGATATCGAAGCGCACGATTACGATGTCTTCACCCGGCGGGCGCACGTGACCAAATGGGGTAAAATCAAACGCCTGCCCGGTTTGTGGTGGCGGACCCGTCAAAATAATCATATTCCGGTTTAAGGTTATGCCGCCGGCCAAGGAGAAAAGGTTGTGAAAAAACAGAAAGTTATTGTGATCGGCAGCGGATTTGGCGGGCTGGGCGCCGCCACCCGGTTGGCTGCCAAGGGCCACGAAGTAGAGATTTTTGAAAAGCGCGATAAACTGGGGGGACGCGCCTACCAGTACGAGGTCAATGGCTTCAAATTCGATGGCGGCCCCACTGTCATCACCGCGCCCTACATGTTTGATAAGATTTTTGAATTGGCCGGCCGCAACCGCGAGGATTATTTCAAGTTGCTGCCGTTAGACCCCTTCTACCGCATTTTTGACGATCAGGGCCGCTCTTTTGATTACCGCCGCCGCATGCCCGACGCGCTGGCCGAAATCGAGAAATGGAATCCCGATGATAAAGAAGGCTACCAAAAATTTGTAGCCCATACCGAAAAAATTTTCCAGAAATTTCATCCTTACACCGAACGCCCGTTTCTCAAAGCCATGGATATGCTGAAAATCATGCCGGCCATGATCCGCTTGCAGGGTTTTTGGGGAACCTATAGCTTTGTGTCCCGCTTCATCAAAGATGAGTTTTTGCGGCGCGTTTTCTCTTTCCATCCCCTGCTGGTAGGCGGCAGCCCGTTGGATACACCCTCGATTTATACTTTGATTGTGCAATTTGAAAAAGAATGGGGCGTGCATTACGCCGTGGGGGGAACCGGCGCCATTGTGGATGCCCTGGGCCGCCTTTTTGACGAGCTGGGTGGAACTGTTCATCTGAACACCGAAGTTGATGAAATTCTGATTGACGATACCACCCGCCGCGTTACCGGCGTGCGCCTGGCCGATGGCACCGAACGGCAGGCCGATGTGGTGGTCTGTAACGGCGACGTGCCTTTTGTCTATCGCCACCTCATCCCGGCCCGCTATCGCCGCAAATACACCAATCGACGGATTGAGCGCACCAAACTCAGCACTTCCTTATTTGTAATCTATTTTGGCACCAAACGTCGCTATCTCGACTCCAAGCTGCACCATCACAATATCATCCTCAACAAGCGGTACACCGGCCTGCTCAAAGATATTTTTGGCGGCAAAGAACTGCCCGATGATTTCTCGCTCTACCTGCACATGCCCACCCTCACCGACCCCAGCATTGCGCCCGACGGCTGCGAGTCTTTTTACGTTCTCTCGCTGGTGCCGCATCTGGACGCGGACATCGACTGGACCCAAATGGCCCAACCGTACCGCGATGCGATCATGCAATTTCTGGAAGAGAATTACTTGCCCGATTTACAGGAAAACATCATTGCCGAGCATTATATCGACCCGCTGCACTTCCAGAACACCCTGAACAGCTACAAAGGCGCGGCCTTTTCGGTGCGGCCCAATTTGCTGCAATCGTCGTGGCTGCGGCCTCACAACCGCTCGGAAGAATTTGATAATCTCTATTTTGTGGGCGCGGGCACGCATCCGGGGGCCGGTGTCCCTGCTGTACTCTCGTCCGGAAAAATCGCCGCCGAATTGATTGATCCCACCCCCGTTGAACAACCGGAGTACGCCGAAATCGCTCAGGCGGCCTGATTCTTTCAAACTGGCTGCCGGCAAGTTGCAAAGCCTGCCGGCAGCCAGCGAATAATGTAAAGAATTGCAGCGTGGCTTTTCTCTGGAGATCAGTCACGCTTTTGTGTGGCTATAATTAAGGAGTATCCTATGGATAACGTTTTTGAACTCGGCTTTAGCAAAACCAAAGAAGAAATCTCATTGAACCAATTGCCGGTACAGGGAACCATTCCCGCCTGGCTCGAGGGCACGCTCATCCGCAACGGCCCCGGCACTTTTGAAGTGGGCCAACAGACCTACCGCCACTGGTTCGACGGCCTGGCCATGTTGCACAAATTCTCGTTTGCCGGCGGGCGGGTGTCGTATGCCAACAAATTTCTGGAGACCCGCGCCTATCGCGAGGCGATGGAAACGGGCAAAATTTCCTACTCCGAATTTGCCACCGATCCCTGCCGCTCGTTGTTTGCCCGCGTGATGGCCGTATTCAACCCCAAAATCACCGACAGCGCCAAGGTCAGCGTAGCCAAAATCGCCGACCAGTACATGGCGTTGGCCGAAACCCCCATTCAGGTTCAATTTGATCCAGATACGTTGGAATCCGTGGGCGTGTTTGATTACGAGAAAGAAACCACCGGCCATATGACCACGGTTCATCCCCAATTTGATTTTGAGCGGGATGAAGTTTACAATCTGGTCACTCGCTTTAGCCGGGTCAGCGATTACCAATTTTACAAGGTGGCCAATGGCCGCGCCGCGCCCCAAATGGTGGGGTCTATCCCGGTGAAAGAGCCGGCCTACATCCACAGTTTTGGCATGACCGAAAATTATATGATCCTGGCCGAATTTCCGCTGGTGGTCAATCCCTTAAAATTGCTGCTCTGGCTCAAGCCCTACATCGAGAATTTTCAGTGGAAGCCGGAACGCGGCACGCCCTTTTGGGTGCTCAATCGCCACACCGGCGAGCTGGTAGGCCGTTACGAGAGCGACTCCTTCTTTGGCTTTCACCACGTGAACGCCTTTGAGCGCGACGACGAATTGGTGGTGGATATTGTGGCCTATCCCGATGCCGATATTATTCACGCTTTCTATCTCAACCGGCTCAAAGATACCGCCGCTGAATTGCCCTTTGGCAACCTGCGGCGTTACCGGATCCCGCTTCAGGGGCAAACCGCAACTTATGAAACCATTTCCGATGTCTGTATGGAGCTGCCCCGTTTTGATTACGATCATTACAATATGCGGGGCGACTATCGCTACGTATACGCTTCCAGCGTCAATCCGCAGCAGCGGCAGGGATTCTACAACCAGATTGTCAAAGTGGATATCGAAACCGGGCAATCGCGGGCCTGGTTTGAGGCGGACAGCTACCCCGGCGAGCCAATTTTTGTGCCCGCGCCCCACCGCAAAAGTGAGGATGAAGGCGTCATTCTGTCGGTGGTGCTGGATGCGGAACGCGGCAATTCTTATTTGCTGGTGCTGGATGCCCAAACCTTCACGGAGCAGGGCCGGGCCGAACTTCCCCAGCCGGTGTTGTTTGGGTATCACGGGGCCTATTTTTCATAAACAAGAGGGGCCGTACTTATCCCCGCGAGCGTAAAATCGACCAGATCAGCCACAAAGCCAGCACGCAGGCGGCCAGAAAAGCGGCAATAATGATCCAGGTGAAGAGATTCCAGGGCCAGGTCAGGTCTAAAATAGGGATCAGCAGGGCCAGCCCCAAAATAAGCGCGGATAGCAGCACCCCGATGATCATCCGGTTGGCAATGCCTTCCAGGTGAATGATGGTCTGCCGTAATTCCGGCACGTGGATTTGCAGGGCCAGGTCACCGCGTTCAACCTGGCCCAAAATTCGGGTGGTTTGGCGCGGCAGGTCAAAGACCAAGTCGGTCAGGGTGGTGATGCTGCGCAGGCTGGTGGCAGCCCAATCTGAGGGCAGCCATAATCGAAAGAGCAGCCGGCGAATGTGGGGGCGGGCCACCTCAAAGATGTCAAATTCGGGGTCCAGGGCGTGGCCCACGCCTTCCATGATTACCAGAGTTTTGATGAGCAGCCACAGGTCGGTTGGAATTCTTAATTGGTGGTTGTAAATAATCGGTTCAATGTCTTCCAGAATCTCCTGCACCGAAATTTCCTGTAACGTTACGCTGTGATAGCGCATCAACAAACGACGCAAATCGCGCCGGAGGGCGGTTTCGTCCACGTTGGGGTGGGCAACTTCCATACGTATCAGTTGGTCCACCACGCCCTCGGCATCCAGTTGGATAACCATCACAAACAACCGCACCAAATTATCGCGGTCCCGGGCCGAAAGATGCCCCACCGTGCCAAAATCTAGCACGCCGATCACGCCGCCCGGCATCACAATCAGGTTGCCGGGATGGGGATCGGCGTGAAAATAGCCGTCTTGGAATACTTCCTGAATAATAAATTGGGCGCTGCGCAAGGCCAGTTGGCGCCGATCGTACCCGGCGGCATCCAGGGCCGTAATATTGTTGATTTTGATGCCGGTCAGCCGTTCCATCACCATAATGCGGTGCGTGGTGTATTGCCAATAGATTTTGGGAACGCGCAGGTGAGGTTCCTTCTCAAAATTAGCCCGGAAGCGATCCGCGTTGCGCCCTTCACGGCGGTAGTTCAGTTCATCGCGCAGGGCCAGGGAGAATTCTTCGGCCAGATCAACCAGTTGGTATCGTTTGGCCAGGCTCAGCTGGTCTTCGGCCAGTTGCACCAAATCGTTGAGAATTTCAAGATCGGTTTCGATGATCTGTTCGATGTCGGGCCGTTGAACTTTGACTACCACTTCCTCGTCATTGAGCAGGGTGGCGGCATGCACCTGCGCCAGCGAAGCGGCGGCCAGCGGAATTTCATCAAACGTTTTAAAAACGTGGTTGATGGGCTGGCCCAGTTCTTTTTCCAGAGTGGTTTTGACGGCATCCCACGGAAAGGGCGCCACCTCATCTTGCAGGCGGCTTAACTCTCGAATAAGATCGGGCGGCAGAATATCGGAGCGGGTGCTGAGAATTTGCCCCAGTTTGATGAAGGTTGGCCCCAACTCTTCCAGGGCCAGATAGATGTGGCGGGAGAGGGTCAGTTCATCTTTTTCCGGGTCCGGCGGGCGGCGTAGAATGCGATCTGGCAAGTCTAGATAGCGGTTGAGGCCCAATTGGGTCACGATGGCTCCAAACCCGTGACGGGTAAATACCTCGGCTATGTGCCGGTAGCGGCGTAAATGTCGGGGTCTTAAGGCCATGAAACTGTCCCGGGAGTCGTCCTGTGTTATTCCGCGGTAATCTGAATCCCAATTTGGGTGTTGTTGTTATTGCCCAGTTGGTCTATCACCGTGAGCGTAACCTGATAATATCCTACATTCTGATAAATGTGGCTGACAGTGATACCGCTGCTTTGCACGCCATCGCCAAAATCCCAATTGTAATTGATGATGGGACTCCCGCCGGCCTGCGAGTTGGCCCCATTGAAAGTAACGCTTTGCCCCACAATGCCCCGGTTAGGGCCGGAGATGATGGCGGTGGGCGCTTGCGGGGTGGGCGTTGTCACCGGGATCGAGGTGACAGCCGGTACGGTGGGCAGCGATGTTGGCGGCAAAGGCGTAAAGGTGGCCGTGGGAGGTGGTTCGGTAGGCAAGGGGGTAGCCGTGGCCGTGGCAGTGGGTGTGGGCGTGATGGTGGGAACCGGCGTGTGAGTGGGGGTGGGTGTCGGGGTGGGATTGAAGGCGGCAATGATCGACCGGTAAGAAACCAGCCCGGCCACGCAGAACAAAATCAGCACAAAAGCGGCGGCCAACACCCACTGGGTAGCCAGCATCGCTCGATACGTCAACTGCCCGCTGACCGTTTCGACATATCCTTGCGACGAAGATATTTGCAGGGAGAAGGTGGTTTGTTCAACCCGGCCCACCAGCGGGCGGCGTTCGGGAAACACGCGAAAATCAACCGTTTCTACTTCGCCGGGCGCAACTTGAATCTGGGCTTGTTCAGGCTCAAAGGCCAAGCCCTGATCGAGTTGGGGGCGGATGGTCAAAGTTTCGGTGCTGTTGCCGTGGTTTTCAATGGTCAATTGTGTAGTCTGATCGTCTTCCAGTTCCTGCGGCCACAGGTTGCATTGGAACCGGCTGAAGGGAACCACGGTCAGGATTTGCTGAATATCGTTGCTCTGGCCCAGATGCTGCTGGCTGATGACCTGGATCACCAGCGAGTGGGTGCCGGCCCGGCTCAACGGCGACAGCGGCGGCTGGATGGTGATTTCAACTTCCTGGGTTTCATCCGGGGCCAGCGTGATGGTCGAGGGAGAAATTGTTACCCAATTGGGCGGCACACCCTGCACCCGTATCTGGCTGTGATCTTCCTGCCCGCCCTCATTCCGCAGCGTCACGGTAGCGCTCACGCTGGAGCCGGGCGCAACCATCAATTGGCGGGAAGTATCCATCCAGAGGGTCACATCGGCTTCCGGCGGCGGCGGCGGTTCCGGCAGTTCAGGCGATTCCAGGCATTCGATCAGCTCTTGGGCCAATCCTTTGACGCTCAGATAGCGGTCGGCGGGGTCTTTGGCCAGGGATTTTAATATGACCGCTTCGAGGTCTTCCGGGATACCGGGGTTGATCGAGTGGAGAGGAGCGGGCGGAACTTCTATATGCAGTCGAACGGCGTCTCTCAAATTGGCGGGCCGGAACGGCGGCTGGTCGGCCACCAGATCGTACAATAAAACGCCCAGCGCGTAGACATCGCTGCGAAGATCGGTGGCGTGGCCTAACAACAGTTCCGGCGAAACCTGGTAGGTGAGCCGGTCGGTTGAAAGTTCTTCTTCGGTGGCCAGGGTTTCGCGGTGGGGACGCAGCAGGGCAAAGTTGATCAACACCGGTTGCCAGGCCAGCCCTTCGCTGAAGTTGCTGGGTTTGAGCATGATGTTGTCGGGCATCAGGCTGGGGTGCAGGATCTGCTGCTGGTGCATGGTGTCTACCGTCAGGCAGAGTTGGTGCATCAATTGGATAATTTGGGGCAGAATATTTTTCTTCTCCAGCGCGGTAAACGATTGGCGCACCTGCTGCAAATTAGCGCCGGGCACAAATTCCATCACAATGTAAAAGAGCTGGTCAACCTGCCCAAAATCATACACCTGCACAATGCCGGGGTGATCCAACTGCATGGCCAGCCGCGTATCTTGCCGGATGCGTTCTTGAACGGCCAGCGGCAGGTGACTCAGGTCGATGACTTTGATGGCCACCTCTAAATCGCTTTTGGTGTCGATAGCTTTAAAAACTGCGCCACGCCCGCTGGTATCGAGCACTTCGATGATGCGATACCGGCCCGCCAGCGATTGCTTGAGCAAGTCTTTGGCCTGATTCAACGCCTGGGTTTCGGGCGTGGCTGAGGCTTCCTGAGAAGAGGGTGAGCCTGGGCGAGCCGGTACCACCTCTTTGGGCGGGCCGACGTCGGTATCGGGCTGGGCCGCTTCTTCCGGCGGCGCTGTCTCGGGGGCCGGGGGGCCGGCTGATTGAACGCCCTCCACAAAATTCTGGTAGCCCTGAGGATCGGCCTGCTGCACATAGCCTACTAATTTCCCTAACTGGTTTTGTTTCCCCGCGTAGGCTATCACATATTTGATCTTGGTGGCATCGTCCAACTCCGGGGTGATGTATGGGGCAACCGGTGGAAAGTAGACCTGGATGAATTGGTTCAACGATTCACCCTCAAACACAGCCGACAGAAGCTGGTGAATCATCTGTTTTTGTTTATTATCGTAGGCGTCCATAAATAATACCTGCTGACTGCGAAAGTATAGTAAAGATATTGATTGACCCGGCCCACCTTGAATTCTACAATACCCCCTTTATATGCACAAGTTAAGGTTCAATGTCGAGGGTGAGATTCCCGCTGGAGGATTATTACCAAAGAGCAACTGGTAGATTTTTCTTCCATTCGGTGGTATCATTGTCTTCACGAAAAAAATCAAATTAAGGAAAACTATGGAAACCATTCTCCTCGACGGAAAAAACCTCACCATTGAACAGGTCCTGGCGGTAGCCCACGGCCAGCCGGGCCGGCCAAACGTCGTACTCAGTGACGACGCGCAAAAAAACGTAGAACGCGCCGCGCAGGCCGTGGCGCGGCTTTTGGAACGCGGCGAAATTGCCTACGGCATCACCACCGGCTTTGGCGCGTTCAAAGATCGGATGATCTCGCCCGATCAAGTTGAGCAGCTTCAGCGCAATATTGTGATGAGCCACGCGGTGGGCGTGGGCGAGCCGTTCGACATCCCCACCACCCGCGCCATTATGTTGATCCGGGCCAACACCCTGGCCCGGGGGCATTCCGGTATCCGGCTGGAAACCTTGCAGCGCCTGTTGGATTTGCTCAACCGGGGCGTCCACCCCATCATTCCCCAAAAAGGGTCACTGGGCGCCAGCGGCGATCTGGCCCCGCTGGCCCATATGAGCCTGGTGCTGCTGGGGCTGGGCGAGGCAGAATTTGAGGGGCAGGTGCTGCCGGGCGGCGAGACGTTGCAGCAGGTGGGTTTGGCTCCGGTGATTTTGGCGGCCAAAGAAGGGCTGGCCTTAACCAACGGCACCGCCGTGATGTGCGCTCTGGGCGCGCTCACCGTTCACCACGCCCGTATCCTGAGCCGGGTGTCTGATGTGGCCGGCTGCCTTAGCCTGGAGGCGCTGCACGGCACGTCCCTGGCCTTTGACGACCGGATTCACCAACTGCGGCCCTATCCCCGCCAGCTTAATTGCGCCGCCTACCTTCGTGAGCTTCTGCGCGACAGCGATTTTACCCGCCACCACGATCCCTACAACGTGCAGGACGCCTACACCCTGCGCTGCATCCCCCAAGTTCACGGCGCGGTGCGCGATGCCATTGCCTACGCCCGCTGGGTCATCGATATCGAACTGAACTCCGTTACCGACAATCCCCTGATTTTTGTCGATGACGACACCAACGACATCACCGTGCTGTCCGGCGGCAATTTCCACGGCGAGCCGTTGGCCATTGCTATGGATTACCTGAGCCTGGCCATGACCGAAATGGGCAATATTTCCGAGCGCCGCCTGATGCGCCTGACCGATGAAGCCAGCAACGCGCACGTGCTGCCGGCGTTTCTCACCCCCAACGGCGGCTTGAACTCCGGCTTTATGCTCACCCAGTACACCGCCGCCGCCCTGGCCGCCGAAAACAAAGTGCTGGCCCACCCCACCAGCGCCGACACCATCCCCACCTCGGCCAATGTAGAAGATCACGTAAGCATGGGCTGTACCGCCGCCTTGCAAACCCGTCAAATTGTGCAAAATGTAGAGCATATTCTGGCGCTGGAACTATTGGGCGCGGCGCAGGGCATTGATTTCAGAAAACAAACCTTGAGTGATGATGCGCGTCTGGGGCGTGGCACCCAACCGGCTTACGACTTGATTCGGCAGCACGTGCCCTTTCTCACCCAGGATGCGGTGATGTATCCTTACATTGAATCCGTGCGGCGGCTGATTGCCGGGGAAGAATTGGTTAGAGCCACCAATCGCCACGTAAAGGATGTGTGGGAGTTGGATCATGAAGATTGATTTGTTGATAATCAATGCCCAAATAGCTACCTGTGCCGCCCCCCACGGCCCCAAACGCCGGGCCGAAATGCAGGAGGTGGGCCTCATCAAGGCCGGCGCGGTAGCGGTCAAGGGGGCAGACATTGTGGACATTGGCCCTTCTGCTGAATTGCAGGACCGCTATCAGGCCCGTCGGGTGATCGATGCCGGCGGTTGCGCGGTGTGCCCCGGTTTTGTCGATCCGCACACCCACGTGATCTACGCCGGCGACCGGGTAGATGAGTTTGAGCAGCGGCTGCGGGGCGCCAGCTACATGGAGATTTTACAGGCCGGTGGCGGTATCTTGAACACCATGGAGGCCACCCGCCGGGCCACCGCCGCCCAGCTGGCCGCCGAAACGCGCCCCCGGCTCGACGCGATGCTGACCCTAGGCACCACCACGGTGGAGGTCAAAACCGGTTACGGACTGGACCCCGCCGCCGAAATGACCATGCTTCAGGCTATGGCCGACCTGGATCAGGCCCATTCCTGCGAGCTGGTTCCCACTTTTATGGGCGCGCACGCCCTGCCGCCCGAACACAAAATGCGCCCGGATGATTATCTTGATTTGGTGATTGATGAGATGCTGCCCGCTGCCGCCCATTGGTACGCCGCGTCGCCCTTTGCCCGGCGGGAATGGCCCTTTTTTTGCGATGTCTTTTGCGAGGACAACGTATTTGATGTTCCGCAGTCCCGCCGCGTGCTGGAAGCCGGGCTGGCCCTGGGCCTGAAGCCGAAACTACACGCCGACGAGTTCGTCTCGTTGGGCGGCACTGCGTTGGCGGTGGAAGTGGGCGCTACCTCGGTGGATCATCTGGATGTGACCCCGCCGCCGGAAATTGAGCAGGTAGCCGAATCCGGCACCATCGGCGTGGTGCTGCCGGCAGTCAATTTTAACCTGGGCAGTACCCGCTTTGCCCCGGCCCGGCAGCTCATTGAGGCGGGCGCGGCCCTGGCCCTGGCCACCGACATCAACCCCGGCTCGGCCCCCTGCCCGTCGATGCCGTTGGTGATGGCCCTGGCCTGCCGCTACCAAAAACTGCTTCCCGCCGAGGCGCTGAATGCGGCCACCATCAACGCGGCTCACGCGGTGGGCCTGGGCTACCGGTTGGGATCGCTGGAAGCGGGCAAACAGGCCGACATCCTTATCCTCAAAACAGCCGATTACCGCCATTTGGCCTACCAATTTGGCGATAATCTGGTAGCGCAGGTCATCAAAAAAGGACAGGTCTTATGAAACCCATCTTGATCGGCTGCCCCTTTGACAACGGCATCCAGATGATGCTGCGTTTCAAGCGGGGCATTACCGGCGCGGCGGATGGCCCCGAAGCCGTCATAGCCCACTACCAAGAGCATGTTGACCCGGCTATACCGGCCCTGATGCTGTCGTTAGACCAGCACAACCTCCCCACCACAGTTGATAATCTTGATGCCCCGTCATTCATCAAAATCCAGCAAGCGGCCACCGATGCCGCGCACGGCGAAATTACCGCGCAAATCCGGCAGCAGTGTGAGGCCGGGTTTTTGCCGGTGGCCATTGGCGGCGACCATTCGCTTACCTATCCGCTCTGTCGCGGGGTTGGCCTGGCTCATCCGGGCCAAAAATTGGGATTGATTTATATTGACGCTCACCTGGATATGCGCCCGTTGGAAACTTACCGGGAAGTGGGCGGGTTGGTAAGCAGCGGCAATTCCTTCCGGCGGCTGATTGAAGAAGAAGTGGTGGCCGGGCCTCAGCTGGCGGCCATTGGGATTCATCGGTCTGATTCGGCTGTTTTCCGGCAGATGGAGCGGTTTGCCCACGATCACCAGGTGACGATTATTGAGGATACGGCGTGTGACCAACCGGCGCGGGTGGCGGCCCAGGCGTTGGATGCGGTTCTGGCCGAAACCGATGGTTTGTACGTGAGCGTGGATATTGACGCCGTTGAGGCGCAGGCCGCGCCCGGCGTGAGCGCGCCGGCGGAGAAAGGATTACCGGCTGAGTTTGTTTTACAGGTGGTGAAGCGTCTGGCCCAAACCGGAAAGGTGTGGGGCTTTGATGTGGTAGAAATCTCCTCGCGCCGCCGGGCCTGGTTCGAGTTGTTGGGGCAGCCGTTTGATGAGCCGTCGGGCGAGCGAGCGGCCAAACTCAAAAAAACAGCCCGGCTGGCTGCCGAGCTGGTTGATTGTTTTTTGCAAAATTGTTAAGCGCAGCGCTATATTTAAGTTTTTAGTAGCCGGAGAACCATAGAGTCCGCGAAGTCACGCTAAAATTTTTCTTAGCGTTACTTGGCGGCTCTTGACGGATTCATATTTGTAAGTTATTGTTGCTGATTTTCCGGCGCCGATTCAATCGGCAGGGGTGTTTCGCTGTTGGCGGGCGCTTCACCTTCAGCCGGCGCGTTTTCTCCAGAAGCCGGCTGCTCTTCTGCCGGGGTGGGCGTTTCGGTGGGGGCCTCGGCGTTTTCTCCCTCGTTGGTAGGTTCGGGTTGGGGCGTTAATTGGGCCGGATCATCAACCTTTTCGTAGACCCGGTCTACTACTTCGCCTTCGCCGCCCAAAATCCCCTGGCTCTGGCCATTGACAAATACTTCCACGCCGGCGGCATTGCCCACTCTCACCGCCACCCGGCGCTGACCGGTCCAGATGCGGTTATCCCCCGGCTGCAACACGCCTTCAAAAACTTTCACGTCGTCCGCCAGAATTTGCGTCCAGGAAGGTTGGGTGACGATCAGCTCTACGGTGACGGCATTGTATACCAGCGGCGTCGGCGTGGCGGTGGGTGGAACCGGCGTCGGTGTACGACTGGGTGTGGGGGTTACGGTGGACAGAAGCAGGGCGGTGTCTTCTTCTGCGGCATTGTTGGTTGCCGCCTCCCCGGCAGCCGGCGTTTTGGTCGGTGTGGGGGTCACAGCCGGTTGGATGACCGTGCTGTACGCCAGATAACCGGCGCCGCTGACCACTACCAGAAACAGCAATACGGCGATCACCAAATCCCAGGTGATCAACGGGCGGGGCGCCATCGAGAGATTCATAAATTCGATGCCGTGGGGCGTTAACCGCTGCCCTTTGACCGGCACGTAGCCGTTGCCGTCGTACAGGGTCAGCGCTTCGATGGGGTCCAGATCGAGGAATTTGGCGTAGTTGCGGATCAGCCCGCGAGTGACGACCGGGGAGGGGAATTCATCAAACTTGTTTTCTTCCAGGGCTTCCAGCAAATGTTTGCGGATGCGCACATTTTTCGATGCCTCATCCAGCGTCAGCCCGCGTTGCTCGCGGCTTGTTTTCAGTAAATCTCCCAATTGTTGGGACACAGCACATCTCCATAGTTAAAGTAACCGCTCCGTGACGAATGCGGTCATTCCCGAAAATCCTTCTTTCAAAACACGATAAATCGCAAGGTCTTATATTACTCTGAGATGCCGGAGTGGTCAAGTTTGTTGTAAGCCGTGGATGATACGCAATTAAGGCAAAAGCCTTGCCTATGGCCTCAACCGGCGCAGAAGGTGCCGCAGCCGGGGTAAAACAATGGTGAAGGCGCCGTAGAGAAGGCGGTTGGTGGGGTAATCGTACGCGCCCAATCCTTGAACCGCCTGCCCGCCAAAGCCTTGTTTGAAGCGGTACACGCCCCACATAGAGTCGCTTTCATCAAAAACATCGGGCGCGCCCCACATATCGTAACAGGTGCAGCCCCGTTCTTTGGCCCGGCGCATGGCCGACCATTGCAGCAGGTGGTTGGGCATTAATTTGCGATGCTGTCCGGTAGACGCGCCGTACAAGTACCAGGCGGTGTTGCCCCAGAAAAACAGGATCAAACCGGCAATGGTTTGATTTTTAACTTCCGCCAGCAGCATCTCCGCCTGATCCGCCGCCATAAATTGCTGCCAGACATCGGCATAATAAGCCTGGGGCCGAATCAGGAACCCGTCTCGCGCGGCGGTGTGGGCGTACATTTGGTAAAACACCGGAATATCACCTGTGGTTCCCCGGCGAATCTCTACCCCTTTGCGTTGGGCCAGGCGAATATTGTAGCGCCATTTGCTCTTCATCCGAGCCAGCAAGTCGTCCGTAGAGGGGGTGAGATCAAGCATCACCGTATTGCGGAATTGAATTTGCTCCGGCGAAAATCGCCAGCCGCGCCGGGTCAGCAGATCGACCATAGCCGTGCCTTCGGCCAGGTCCAGCTGATTCCGGGCCGGTTCGCCCCAGCGGCGGATCACATCGGGATCGATTTTGATAAAAAGGGCGCGGGATTGGCGGGCGTAGGTTTCCAAATCGGCCAGCATGTTTTTGGTCAGGCTGGTATTCGCGTAGTCAAAAGCCGGTCCTTTGGGGACGTATAAGAAGCTCCACGGGATGTGGGGGATTGGACGGTGCAGGATTTGGGCCGCGGCCACCGGTGCGCCGGTTTCGAGCCATAACAGGCGGTGGGCCGTCCAGCCCCAGCGGCTCTTGAAATCGCCCCAGGCCCAGCTTTGCAGGGCGTGGGCGTTGGGCAGCGTGAGCAGAGCGTTGTCCCATTCGGTTTGGCTGTTGATGATTTGTCGAGTGAGCATGATTTTATGTCGCTGATTTTTTGAAATAATGGGTGTCCATACTATAGGGGCGCGAGCGTTTTGCGTCAATTTTGGGGGGGTATGATATACTGGGGTATCCAAGGAGGAAATCATGAACCTGAAAAAATTTCAAAGCTGGTTTGGGCCGCTGCTGGTGATTTTGTTGTTGCTGCTGGCGATTTTATTGTGGCTGTCGCCCGTAGAACAGACGTTGGGGCAGACCGTCAAACTGGTCTATCTGCACGGCGCGCTGGTGCGGACGGCGGTGATTTTGTTTGCCGTCGCGCTGCCGGTAAATTTGGTAGCGGCGATCAATGGCCGGGATTCGTGGCTGGCCTGGGGCAAAGCTCTGGCCTGGACGGCCATCGGCATCTGGCTACTCCACACTTTGTTTAGTATGATCACCACGTATGCCGCCTGGGGCGTTTTCATTGCCTGGGGAGAGCCGCGCACGCGTTTTACTTTTAACCTGGCGGCGGTGGGGCTGCTGGCGCTGGCCGTCACCGGGCTGGTAGACCACGCTCGATTTTCGGCGGGCGTGTTTGGCGTGGTGGCCGGGATTGTGTTAGCGTTGATGCCGGGGCTGGGCTTTATCCAGCACCCGTTGGACCCCATCGGCTCGTCGCCTTCCGGGGCTATTCGTCTCTTTTACGCGGCTATTTTACTGGTTTCACTGGCGTTGGGCGTACTGGGGGTGGTGTGGCTGCGCTATAGAATACGGCCCAAAATTTTACCCGTTTGACATATCAGGGCCAGACTGTTACAGTATAATTGTAGGCCAATATTCCTTGGGGGAAAATTAGTGGGGCATACGTGCGTGTCGAAGGAGCCACAGGCGGTCAGCATTATTGTTGGATAGGGTCTGTGGCTTTTTCCTGTGCTGAAGGATTGCTCCGTCCTCTTCCGTTACCTTCATAAAATTGAAAGGAAACCGTGCCATGGAAAGTGACCAGGTACTCAAAGGTGTTATGATTGGCGCCGGATATTTCAGCCATTTTCAGCTCGACTCCTGGAATCGATTGCCGGAAGTCGCTATCACGGCGATGACCGATCTGGATCAGGCCAAAGCCGAAGCGGTGATGAAGAAACATGGCGTTCAAACCTATTACGCCGACTACCGGGAAATGATCGAGCAGGAAAAGCCCGATTTTGTCGACATCATCACCCCGCCGGAAACTCATTATGAAATGTGTAAATTTGCCGCCGACCGGGGCGTACACGTCATTTGCCAGAAGCCGCTGGCCCCCACCTACCAGGAAAGCGTGGAGATTGTCAAAGCCACTCGGGACGCCGACGTACGCTTTATGGTGCATGAAAATTGGCGCTGGCAGCCCTGGTATCGAGAAATCAAAAAACTGCTTGAGAAGCAGGTGTTGGGTGAAATTTTTTCGATTTTTTTCCGCATGCGCACCGGCGACGGCTGGGGCGACGACGCCTATCTCAACCGGCAGCCCTATTTCAGGGAATATCCCCGCCTGCTGGTGTATGAAACCGGCGGCCATTTTATTGATACCTTCCGCTATTTATTGGGCGATATTGAAACCGTTTATGCCCGGCTGCGGCGGTTGAATCCCGTCATCAAGGGCGAAGACAGCGGCCAGCTTCTCTTTGGCTTTGGTAACGGGGCTACGGCCCTGCTCGACGCCAACCGGTATAACGAAACGACCGCGCCCAACCAGCGCTACACCTTTGGCGAAATGCGTATCGACGGTAAAAAAGGCCACCTCCAATTGGAGGCCGATGGCGAGATTTACATCAAACCCCTGGGCCGCAAAATTTACCGCCATCCCTATCACCACGAAGATCGAGGCTTTGCCGGCGACTCGGTGCATTTTTTGCAGAGCCATTTTGTGGAACAATTTTTCAACGGCGGCCCCTTTGAAAACAGCGGCGAGGATTATCTGGAAACCATGCGGGTGATGGAGGCCGTGTACGATTCTGCTGAAACCGGCCACGTGATCGCCCTGCCTTCAACCATCCATTTCCACGGGTTGGCAAAAACCCCGCAAATGGGTGTTTTGCTCTAATCGACCCACAAAAAAACAAATTTAGGAGACTTGACTGATGAAAACCTACAAAATAGCCGCCCTCCCCGGCGACGGCATTGGCAAAGAAATTATGCCCCAGGCGTTGCGCGTGTTACAAGCCACAGCAGGCGCTACGGGAAACTTTCAACTGGAGATTGAGCAATTTCCCTGGGGCTGTGAATATTATCTGGAAACCGGCGTGATCATGCCTGAAGACGGCGCGGATATTTTGCGCCAATTCGATTCGATCTATTTTGTGGCCGCCGGCCACCCTGATGTGACCGATTATTTATCGGCCTGGGAATTTATCTTTATCATGCGTAAAAATTTCAAGCAGTATGTCAACCTGCGTCCGGTCAAATCCTGGCCCGGCGTGCCCACGCTGCTGGCCCGGCAGGTGGGCGAGATCGATTTTGTGATTGTGCGGGAAAACAGCGAAGGCGAATACGCCGGACCCGGCGGCGTGGTTCATCCCAACTGGTCTAACGAAGTGGCCCTGCAAACCAGCGTATTTACGCGGGAAGGCGTGGAACGGGCAGCGCGCCACGCCTTTGAACTGGCTCGCACCCGGCGCGGGCGCGTAACCAACGTGACCAAATCAAACGCGCTCTTGCACGCCATGGTATTTTGGGATAAAGTAGTTAAAGAAGTGAGCCATGATTATCCCGATGTGGAATACGAAATGCTCTATGTTGACGCCGCCACCATGAAATTCATCCAGAACCCCGCCTGGTTTGATGTGATTGTCAGCACCAACCTGTTTGGCGATATTCTCAGCGATTTGGGTGGCGCGATGGTGGGCAGCGTGGGGTTGAGCCCCAGCGGCAACATCAACCCGGACGGTGAATATCCTTCGATGTTTGAGCCGGTTCACGGCTCCGCCCCGGACATTGCCGGGCAGGGCGTTGCCAATCCCATTGGCACTATTTTGGCCGGGGCGATGATGCTGGATCATCTGGGCGAGGCCGACGGCGCGGAATTGATCACCCGGGCCGTGGCCCAGACTCTGGACTCCGGCCTCAAATCCCGCGATTTGGGCGGCAGCGCCGGCACCACGGAAATTGCCGAATCGATTATCGTCAATATACAAGGATCGAAGTGAAAAAATGAAAAAGCAAAGCGAACGATCTGTGTTCAAACAACTGGATCATCTGGCCATTGTGGTACCCGACACCGACACCGCGCTCAAAATATGGCGGGATAAATTTGGCTTTCCCGTGGTTGCCAGCGAGCGGGTCAATCACGAGGCCGTTTTGTTGACGCATCTGGACCTGGGCAATACCCACCTGCAACTGGTGCAGCCCCTGGTTGATGACCATCCGCTGTGGGCCTGGCTCCAGGCCAACGGCCCCGGCCTGCATCATTTTTGCCTGGCGGTGGATGATGTGGGCGCGGCCCTGGCCGAAACGCAAAAGCTGAATCTGCCGGCGGCTCAAGATAAACCACACGAGGGCATTCGGGGCAAGCGCGCCGCGTTTTTAGATAAAGAACAAACCGGACACATCCAGGTTGAAGTGACCGGCGCTTAAAAATACGTCTGTTAGCAAAATTGGAGAAAAAGTAATGAAAGCGATAGTGGTTCAAAACGATCAAAAAAACAATCCCCTGGTGTGGCAAGATGTGGCCGCTCCTACGTACGGCGCTGAAGAGGTGCTGGTTGATATTCATGCCGCCGCCCTCAACCGGGCCGATTTAATGCAGCGGGCCGGGAAATACCCGCCCCCGCCGGGCGCATCGGAAATTTTGGGGTTGGAAATGGCCGGTAAAATCGCGGCGGTAGGAGCCGGCGTCACCAAGTGGCAGGTTAGCGACCGGGTCTGCGCGCTGCTGCCCGGCGGCGGCTATGCCGAACAGGTCGATGTACCTTACCAGATGTTGATGCGCGTGCCGGAAAATTGGACGTACGAGCAAGCCGCCGCCATCCCGGAAGTTTTTCTGACGGCTTTTGTCAACCTTTTTATGGAAGCCAATTTGCAGGCGGGAGAAACGGTGTTAATTCACGGCGGCGCCAGCGGGGTGGGCACGGCGGCCATTCAACTGGCGCGAGAGGCCGGCTGCCGGGTTTTCATCACCGCCGGAACCGGTGAAAAAACAACCCGCTGCCGGGAGTTAGGCGCGGAATTGGCCATCAACTACAAAGAAGAGGATTTTGCCGAGCGTATTCAAGAATACACCCAAGGCGAGGGGGTTGATGTAATTTTAGATATGGTTGGCGCGGCCTATCTGGAACGGAACTTACGGCTCCTGAAACTGCGTGGGCGGCTGGTCTTTATTTCGATGCTCAGCGGCGCCAAAACCGAGATCAACCTGGGCGCGTTGATGGGGCGACGGCTGCGGATGATCGGCTCGGTGCTGCGTTCCCGTTCTTTGGATGAAAAGATCGAGATAAAGCAGTGTTTTGTGGACCGTTTCTGGCCGCTGTTGCTGGACGGCACGATTCAACCCATTATCGATTCCGTTTACCCGATTGAGCAGGTTGAAGCCGCGCACCAATATATGGCCGATAACAGAAACATCGGCAAAATCGTGTTGCAGATACGATGAGCATTCTTTGGTAGTGACGCGACTAATGCGTGTTCTGGTTCTTTACGTGATGTTATAGATAATCGCTATACAAATCGAGCAGGGCTTTGTCCATCTTGGTTTCCTTTTTATCGAAAAAAACCCTGCTCTTACTCTCATCGTTGCTTTTTGTCAAATCCTGGACTACGTAAGGTGAGTTAATAAAAGATTGTGCTAACAAGTTTGCCTTAACCCTGTCTATTCTTTTGTATCCACCCGCTGCCAATCGAGCTGGTACCAGCAGGCTTCTACCGGGTTAAATTCTACAGCAGCCGGCGGGCTGAGCGGTTGGTCGGCTTCGTCGAGGACCACCACGTACCACGTGGCTTCAGCCTGAAGAATCGGGAAATCGTACTCGCCCCCGCCTTTGCTGCCGACCACGGGGTAGCGGTGCCAATCGTTATAGCAGACCAATCGCACCCCCGGCAAGGGTTTACCCGCCTCATCCAGCACCCGCCCGGTAATGTAACCCGGAGCGCGGGGGCAGCCGGGGCAGGGGTGTGATAAATCGGGCCGCGCCGGACCAAGGGGTAAATATCGATACGTGCTCGGATGTGTTTCACCCTCTTGTTCCACCGTTGGTGGAGGCGGTAAGGCCGTTGGTGTGGGCGTAAATGTAGGCGTCGCGGTGGCGGTGGGTGGGATCGGTGTTGGGGAAGGAGTGAAGGTGGCTTCCAAGGCTGGCGTTGGGGTTGGTGTCGCCGTAGCTGTAGACCGGAGCGGAGTGGCTGTTTTTGAAGGCGTAACAGACAGCGGCGACGGGCTAACCCCGGTTGTTGGTGTTACCGTCGGGATGTTGCGCTCTGGGGTTGGCGTGGCTATACGGGTTGCGGGTAATGAGGGTAACGCGGCCGTACCATCCGGTGACGTAACCATTTTTAGCGGCATACACCCGGCTAAAATTAACCCCACTATCACACACAAAAGATATAGTTTTTGATAACCTACCGCCATCGTTTCCGCCTACATTTTATACACCGGTTCCGCTGTTACCGCCAGCAAATCCTGGCAAAGAAATAGTTGCCATTTATCCGGTATTTTAGTAACATCCCCGGCCTCATCAAGACAAATATGTTGGGTATAACCACTGACAATTATGGCTCCGGTATCGCTGTCAACAACCTCATAATTGAATTGTATTTGGCGGCTGCGTACACAGGTGATCCCACAACGAACCGTCACCCGTTGATCGTAACGCGCCGGTTGGTGATACCGGAGAGAAATCTCCGAAACAGCCAACCGCAATCCATCTTGTTCAAATTGCACCACCGAACTGCCGTGTGAGCGCATCCACTGGCTGCGGCCTTCCTCCAGCCAAACTACATACGCGGCATGATGAACAATGCCCATCTGGTCGGTTTCGGCGTAGCGCACGTGAAAGGTAGTTTCAATAAACCTGACGGGCATATTTGGGTTCGAGCCGTTTTGTTGAGGGTCGTTGTTTTTCATGTTTTGCCGCCTTTTCTCATATCGCCGCATATGCTCAATGATGGTGGTGAGGGCCGCCATGCTGATGGCCGCCATGCTGATGGCCGCCATGCTGATGGCCGCCATGCTGGTGGTGCTGCTGACTCTCGGCGCAGGGTTGGGCATCGGATATTTGTCCGTTTAAATAGCAATCCAGAGTTTGTTGCACGGTGCCCGCTGCTCCGGTAACCGGCTGGATGCCATACTCCTGAAAAAAGCCCACTGCCCGTTGGCCCATTCCGCCGGTCAGCATCACCTTGACGTTGTGGCCGTGGATGAAGGCCGGCACCTGGCCGGGGCGGTGACTGTGGTAAAAGGGATTTTCAATGGTTTCAACCGATTTTACTGCCTCATCTTCTATCTCGACAATGACGAAGTAGGGGCAGCGGCCAAAATGCTGGCTGACCGGGCTGTCGAGGCCGTGGTTATTGTTGGCTGAAATGGCGATACGTTGGTTCATGGGTTTGTCCTTTCTTCTCGCTGGTTTGATTGGGAGAAAACAAAATGTACCTTCTCAATAAACTGGGGCAGCGTTGGTTGAGCTTGTCGAAACCAATGGTCTTCGACAGGCTCAGGCCTCGTTCCCCCGAAATATTGAGATGATACAACAAAATATTTAATCAAGATGCGTGGCGCGCGTGATCGTGAAAACTTTGTTTGACTGTCGGTTCGTGCAAAAATTCCAGTTCACCTCTTTGCAGCTTTTCCAAGGCATCTGCAGCGGTCATATTTCGGGCCATGGCAACCTGCCGGTTCAATGAGCGGGCCAGTTGAAAAGCGTGGGGGCCAATATTGCCGGTCACAAATACCTCAACACCCTGGTCCGACATTTGGGGAATGATGGCGTGCGTTTCGTCATCGTGGTCAACATTTTTCAACGCCTGCACCTCTTTTGTTTCTGCGTCTACGATGAGATAATACGGCGCGTGGCCAAATCGTTTGGCAACTTTGCTGTCAAGGGTGGTGCCGGCAGCGGCGATCAATATTTTCATCCTAAAATCCTTTACTCAAATATCAGGGTAGTGCCGGCGGGGCACAAACTCACTTGTTCGCCAAAGGCGTGGGCCAGCGCCAGGAAAGCCCGCTCGCCGGTGCAGTGGTTGAGGTAAAAGCGAAGCGGGCCATACGTGTCCCGCAAAACCCCAACCACATGGTGCAGTTCGGACTCATCGGCGCTCACCAAATGTGTGCCGCCGATAACGGTACAGATGGTTTGTTGAAATATCCGTTGAACGTGAGCCAGCGTATTCAGCAGCCCTGCGTGGCAGCAGCCCAAAATCACAACCAATCCCTCCCGTGTTTCCAGCACCATAGACAGATCGTCTTGATACGGGTCGGGCTGCCAGCCATCGCCATTGGACACAAAGTGGCGGGGGCTGCGGCCTTCCGGTTCCGGGCGGTCGGTGATCTCGCCGGTGGTCCATAGGCCTGGCAGCACCTCCACCGGCGCTGCACTGAGATGTAAATCGGCCAATTTGCTCAATTCTGCCCGTGCTAACGGGAGTCCAATGGGTTTGTAGACGTCGTTCCGAAGCGTAAAACGTGGCCGGAATAGATCAGGGTTGGCGTACAGGGGCAGCCCGGGTTTTTTTGACAAAACACCCAGCAAGCCGCCGGTATGATCCAGGTGAGCGTGGCTGAGAATGACGGCCTCGGCATTGCGCAAACATTTGCCGATTTGCCCCAAATTATGAGACAACACTACTTCGCTGCGGCCGGTATCAAAAAGCGCGCATGTTTCATTTACTTCTATGCAAAAGGAGAGGCCGTGTTCGCCCCAAAAACGGGAGCTTTGTTTGACCAAATTGTCAACCAGGCACGTAATCGTTTTCATAATTTTACTCCTTACTTCGATGCCGGTACCAGCCGGTTTGTACATCACGTCTGATATCAAATTCCGACACATAGGGTTTGATGTCCAGCAGCGGGGTGCCATTCAACACGTCTACCCCTTCAATCCCCAGCACATTCTCCTGCCGCCCCAGCAGGCGCACAATCGACAGGCCGATGGGGTTAGGCCGGCAGGGGTAGCGGGTGGCAAAAAGGCCCCGCCGGTGATCGTCTAAAAATGGTTTGACCCGCAAGTTGTACCCATCGGAACAATGGAACACGTACAGCAGAATGAGGTGAGAGAACCCCTCGATGTCTTGCAAACCTGCCGAAAACTCAGCATGCATTTCCACCCGGCCCACAACCGGCGAGCGGGAGGGCTGAATGGGCGTTTGGTTTTTATCGGTGAACGGCGAATGGATGATGCCGATCGGGTGCATGATATATTGTGTTTGGTTCGTCATACGCTTTCTTTCTCTGTTTGGTTGGCAAACCGCCCTTCCGCGTATTCCCAAAAAACCTGCCCCCGGTAAATGTGCCGCCGGGCCTGCCCGCCGGACTCCAGAGCGGTCAGCGCATGCTGTATCTGGTGGGGCTGCTCAACGTGACGGCGCAAAATCTTCAGCAGGTTGGCCTCCCGGATGGGATGGCGGCGAATGATCTCAACAATCGCATCCGCTATCGGCATATCGCCCGGCAAACCAAAATCGCCCTCTGCCGGGGTGATGATCGGCGCGACCTCTCCTAAAATCGCTGTAGCCCGCATCAGGCTTTCATTGTCAGGAATCGCCACCCACGATTCGGCGGGCGGGCGCAGGGGCACGTTAAGATGAACCTGATCGGGGTTGATACGGCGCAGCGCCCCGGCAATGCCGGCCAGAACGACCTCGGTATCGTTGAGGCCTTTAACCAGCATCACTTCTATCCACAATTGGCCGTCAAACACTTTTCGAAACTTTACCATACCGTCAATAATTTTTGTTATTTTCAACGTAGGCCAGGGCCGGTTAATACGGCGAAATGTGGCTTCATCGGCAGCATCCAGGGTGGGGATTACCACATCAGCCCGATTGATTTCGGCGCGTACTTCAGGTCGGAACAATAGGGAGCCGTTGGTGATAACGGCCACCGGAATGTCGGCCAGGGCTTTGATTTTGCCGATGAGTTGGCCCACAGCGGCAGCTAACAGGGGTTCGCCCTGCCCCACCAGGGTGATGGTGTCGATTTCGCCGGGCTGATGGTTTTCCAGCGCGGCCTCTACCTCGGCCAGAATGTCTGCGGGCGGGAAAAATTCCCGGCGCTCGTTGCTCAGGGGGGTGGTGCGCCCCAACTGGCAATACACGCAGTTGAAATTGCAGGTTTTGAAAGGAATGGGGTCTACCCCCAACGATTGACCCAATCGCCGCGACGGCACGGGGCCGTAAACATAGCTCATATTTTTCCTTGATCGGTGGCAATTTTATTAGCTGTCCAGCGACCGGATGAGCAGCAACGGCCGGTCTACCCGGTGCAAGACGCCGGCGGCCACACTGCCGTAAAACACCTGGGGCAGTCCGGTTCGGCCATGGCTGGCCATGGCAATGAGGTCCGCGCCTTCCCGTTCGGCGGTGTCGATAATTGCTTCCACTACCGGGCCGTGGGTGATACGCGTCCGCGCCTCAATGCCTTTTTCGCGGAACTCGCCCTGAATAGCGTCCAGGTACGTTTGGATTTCCTGCCGTTGATGCTCAATCGTCGGCTGGTCGAGGGCCGGATACACGCTATCATGCCCAATAATCGTTGGATAGACTTCAACCTGTAGAAAAACCACGCCGGCCTGGTACCGCTGCGCTAAATCTTCCACGTGACGCAGAATCGCCTCAGCCCGTTTTGAGCCATCCAGAGGAACTAAAATAGTGTTGTACATCTGTTTTTCCTTTTCTAACAACCGGCTCGCCTTTGCTTGCCCGCACCATAAATAATGATTCCTATAATGATACCGCCCAGCCCCAGGCCGATCATAACCGGCCACAATAATCCGCCTGTTTCCGGCAACCGGGCCGGGGATTCCGCAAGAGATTCGTGGCCGGGAGCAATGGAAGCGATCATCGGGTTTGTGGCAGACCCCTCGATGGGATAATCGCGCCAGTTTTGCGGATCGTCAATACGGAACCGGGCAATCTGCGGGTCCAGCGTCCAGGCCGACAGGCCGTGTAAAGCTACCTGAGCATCGTAGCCCATCATGTTGAGGATGGCTGTCACCTGCGAGCTGGTAAACCCCAGATAACAGCAAATGACAATGGGTCGGTCGGTGGGGAGACGCGACAGGTTTTCCGGTTGAAACAGCTCCCAGCGAGGAATGTTGACTGCCTGGGGTACGTGTCCCCCGGCGTAATCTTCCGGCCACTGCAAGCTGAGCACAAAAGGATCGTTGGCCGGGTCGTCATCGGCCAGCCGTGGTTCCAAATCGCAGGGACAAATGGTTGAATAAGTATCACGATCCGAAGCCAGATAAGCGTTGGCCGCCGCGGTAATGATCTCCTCCGGGGTATCACCGCCCACATCAAGTTGAGGATAGCGATAGGTCGGTTCGGCGGTGTGAACTTCCGTTTCCAGCGCGTGCTCACACACGCAATCCGGGTCAAAATGATCCGGGATGGCTGCCTGATTTTGCGTCCAGCTTTCAAAACCATAGGCCAGATCCAGCGTATTGTAGCCCAACAAATTAAGAATGGCCGAAATCTGCGCCGAATGGACGGCATGATTACAGTATACGACCACAAGTTGATCCTTAGAAATGTGGGCCTGCACCTGCGCGATGTCGGTGATTTCATCCCAGGGAATATTGATCGCGCCGGGAATGTGTCCCAATTCATACTCCGCGCGGGTTTGCACGCTGACCAGCAGCGGATCATTGGTCGAATCGCCATCGTGCAGAAGATCATACAGAAGATCGGCGCTGATATGATACTGTTTATGGTCATACGGATAATAGTTGACCGCCGCTTGCCGGATAACGTCCAGATCATGCGGCGGCCCATCAGCCTGAACAATAGGTATAACCAGGCCACTCACCAGAAACAAAATGCTCCATAGCGCGATAACCAGTTGTCGTGTCAATGATGTGTTCATCGGTGAACCCCTTTCCCTGCTGTTGAAAATGGGTTCCGGCCTTGCTCTTGCTGTGGTGAGACCGGAACCCTTGAAAAACTACTCAGTTCAGCGCAATTTACCCAAAGCAATTTCCGCAGCATTAACTACCTGGTAGGCCACCGGCGAGGCCGTAAGGAGCGGGTGCGTTCCCATCTGGAAAGTGGCGATCTGGTCGGCGCTCATCTCGGCCTGGATCATGGCCGCGATCAGGTTGACCAACTCGCCTACGGTTTCGCCGCCGCATACCTGGCCGCCGATGAGCGTGCCGGAATATTTGCGGAAGACCAATTTCACCCGCAGCCGGGTGGCGTTGGGCAGCGCGCCGGGATGCTTATTGGGCGATTCCGCCTCGCCGACCATATAGGCGATGCCGGCTTCTTCAGCGTCCCGCTCCCGGATACCGGCCAGTCCACAGGCCAGGTTGCCGATTTTGGTAGAAAATACACTGACCGCGCCTTTATTGGCCCGCCGCAGTTCAAAAAGATTGGCCGCCGCAATGCGGGCTTCAGCCGTGGCCACCGAGGCCAGCCAGGTTTTTTCCGGTTTGCCGGTGAAAAAACTTACCTTTTCGGCGCAATCTCCGGCGGCAAAGATGTTGGGATCGCTGGTCATCATATGGCGATCAACGGCCACCGAACCCGTAGGCCCCAGAGCCAATCCGGCCTGTTGGGCCAGTTCAACATTCGGGCGAACGCCGATGCCTAAAATTACGGCATCAGCCTTGAGCCGTTCGCCGCTTTCCAATTCCACATATTCTACCTTGCCGTTGCCGCCCAACGATTTGGCTCGCTGCGAGGCGCGTACCTGGATACCGGCTTCGGCCAATTCCTCTTCCGTGCGCACGCACATATCTTCATCAAACACCACAAAAAGGCAGTGAGACAACATCTCCACCACGGTGATGTTAGCGCCGTTCAGCTTGCGGCACTCATCCGCCATTTCCAGGCCGATAAATCCACCGCCAATGATGACTACATCCTTAGCCTCTTTGAGAACCTCCAACAGATGATCGAGATAGGCCACATCTTTTTTAACGGAAAAAACGT
Source organism: uncultured Caldilineaceae bacterium (assembly GCA_964612485.1). Lineage (GTDB taxonomy): Bacteria > Chloroflexota > Anaerolineae > 4572-78 > J111 > JAFGNV01. The sequence goes on along the minus strand of CAZTFF010000010.1, from coordinate 81,281 downwards.
TTTCCATATCAGCGCCGGGGATAGGCGGCACCAGCGGCACCGAACCGGTGGTCAGGATCAATTTTTTGTAGCCAACCGTTTCTCCGGTGTCCAGCGTAACGGTTTTGGCTTCACGATCAATGGCGGTGGCTTTGCCAATGATCAAATCAACATTATTGTTGGCCAGCGCCGGATCAGGCATCAAATTCTTGTCGGAAGATCCCAGCGTGCCAAAAATGTAGGGAATCCCGCAGGGAACCAGTGTTTTTTCTTCCTGACGGATCAAGGCCAGGCTGGCTTCGGGATAATGCCGCCGGGCGGTGATGGCCGCGGCAAAACCGGCGGCGCTGCTGCCAATAATTAATGCATCAACTTGTTTCATCGTTAAAAAACTCCATTCTGTTTGTTAATTGAATTTGAAAGTTAAGGAAAAACTTAGGATCGTGAATTAAATAAATTTCCTGTTCATGTCATTCTCTGAGCGACCAATGGGAGCGAAGAATCCCCATCTTTGATGCCCATTCGTAAGATAAAGGTGGAGATTCTTCACTCCGCTCCGCTTCGTTCAGAATGACATGTGCGGGAGTTAAATGGTTTTTTCTTATTGACGTGGTTCCGAGTTATCCCCTTTCCATCGTCACCAAACGCACCCCCTGGCGGTGAATCTGACGAAAATTTGCGCCCTGGCTTACGGCTTGCACAACTGCTTCGATATTTTCAACCACCGAGCCGGACAACAGGTGAACACCGTAATCAAACAAAATCGGGGAAAGCGGCGTGCTCGGCCCCAATACCAGCACCCGCGTTTTTGGGCGGCAGAGATCCATCAACTGGGAAAAGGTATGGTTGAGCAGCGTGGTGCCGGTAATGGCTACCACATCGGCCCGGGGGATAACGCCGGCTGCTGCTTCAGCCGGTAAGTCGTCTCCGCGCGGCTGCTGTTCTAACACCGATAAATGCCCCACCTGCTCGCGTAACCGGGGGATGAAGGGGAAGTGGCCCACCAGCGCTACGCGCTTTCCCGCCCCGTAACCGGCCAGCACCTCTTCTGCGTTGCGATCGGTCCACATCGCTTCCTGACGGGGCAGCAGCGCGTTGATCGCGGCCATGCCAATCGCGGCTTCCAGAGGATGATAAGAATGGGCCAGGACGGCCAAATCGCGGGCGCTGCGCCCGGTTAAATGACCCGCGTCTTCTACATGCGGCCTGCCGTTATGATGGTGGTGATCGGGACGCAGGGTTGACGCCAGCCCACAATACTGCTGCCTGCCTACGCCAACCACTACCGTCGTCCAGAAAGCGCCCACCCGTATATCCCGTACCGTTCCATCCGGCAGCGCGGCCAATAACCTGTCAATGAGTGTCATTGTTTGCTTCCTGTTGTAAAACAACCTGCTCCAACTCTGTCAAAAAGCAGTTCAAATCTATATTGTAAATTGCAGCAACTTCAGCCAGGGTTTCAAAGGGAGCCATCGCGCAGCCCACGCAGGCCATCCGGTGGCGCATAAAAATAGAGATCGTTTGCGGCCAGCGCGCCAATACATCGGCCACAATCAAATTCGCCTCAAGCTTGGGCTGCTCCATAGTCAACCTCTCCTATGTTTTTAGTATGGCCTAAAATGGGATTTTGTCTTTGCGCTGGCGCAATATGTTTAACGAGGTTCTTCTTGGGGCAAATCTTCGGCAATGCGGGCCAGGCCGTGGGGATAACAAATAACAACCCGGCTGCGCCCTGTTTCGATGAGATTTTCCTGCTCCCAGCGGCTGAAAATCCGGCTAACGGTGTAGTGCGTGGTGCCGGTCATATCGGCCACGTCCTGGCGGGTGAGGAAGAGATCGATCAAAATACCACCTTCCACTTTGCGGCCCACCTGCCGTACCAGGCGCAGCAGGGTTTGGGCAATACGCCGCTCGACTCGCTCGGTGGCTAATTCCCGGTATCGTTCCTCCACTTCGTGCCAACGCTGCGAAACCAGCCGCAGGCCGTTGATGGCAATACGCGGAAAGCGCTCCATCAATCTTTCCAGCGAAACACTGTCCCAGGCCAACGCCCGGCAATCTTCTATGGCCTGGGCGGCAAGCGGATACACGCTATTTTTTAAGACCGCAATAATGCCGATGGCTTCGCCGGGGCTGACGAAACGCACCAGCACCTGGTGGCCTTCGGGTGTCACCTCGCTCAATCTGACCTGGCCTTCGAGCAGGATGTAGAAGTTGGTGGCCGGATCATCCTGGTAGTAGAAAAAGCCCTGGCGCTCAACGTGACGCGGATGCGCGGCCTGCCTTACTATGTCCAGTTCCGTTGGAGATAGATTCTGAAAAGGCGGTGTGTGGGCAATAAGTTCCGCAAGCGCAGTAGATGATCCGGCAGGTGATTGGCCGGGGTGTTCAATTTCATTTACAATGAGTTGCAAATCAGGATAAGCGCGCAGCGCCTCTTCGATATTTTTGCCGCGTTTTCGTTGGGGTGGTTCGGGCCATCTGGAAAGGTCTGATTCAAGCAGAATTTCCCGCACCCGTCGCGTATTCCGGCTGGCGGTTGATTTATCCACGCCAAACAGGAAGCCCAGCGCCCCGGTATTCAGCGACAGGTGCAGCCACATCAGGGTCATTAATAGCTGGTCTGGCAGGTCCAGGTTATAGCTTCGCCCCCCTCCGATGGCCCGTTGGCGGGCGGGACGGTTCAGGCGTTTTTGTTCGTTTTCAAACCAGGCGTCGGTCAGGTTACGGCAGAGTTTATCAAATTGGCTGATGCTGATGCCGGTGAGGTTTTTAAAACGCTGCGGCTTTTTTTGTAGTATTTTGTAGGTAAGCATGCGTTATACTTGTTTAGAATGATAGTTATTGTACAACAAAAATTGTTTATTGTGCAATTTACTGCCGGATTTTTTTCATCACGGATGGCGCGAAGAAATGAGTATGGTTTGAGAAATAAAAAAGACCGGTAACCAGAGCACCGGCCTTTTTTGGCATGGCTTACGCAAACATTCTATTTCGTAGGCAAAAGTTTATTCCTCAATTCCCAGTACCGCCCGGATCTTTTCCAGCATCTCATCGGTGCGGCCTTTGACAAAATAATCGGAGGCCCCTTTGTCGATGCACATTTTGGCGGTTTCCACTTCGTCCCAGGCCGAATTGACAATCACCGGCAGGTCCGGCAGTTCGTTTTTGAGCCGTTCCAGCAGTTCCAGCCCGGCGTAGCGGGATTCTTTGCCGGAGAAGTCGGGCATATTCAAATCGAGGATGACCAGATCAAACGGCTCATCATCATCTTGGCTTTCCTGCACCAGTTCGTAGGCGGAGGCGTTCCCGTCGGCGGTATCCACATCAAATCCCTCGCGGAACAGGGTTTTGGCCACGCTGCGTAACAGATTCTCTTCGTCGTCTACCACTAAAATTCTAGGTTCGGTGTCCATCTTAGTTTCCTCCTCAGGATGATGTTGAACCGACAGCCGCCAGCGCAGTTTGTACGCCGGATAACAGGCCCGACCGGGTGTGGGGCTTAAGGATCAGGTTATGAATGCCCAGCAGCTTGCGTTCTTTGGTGCGCTCTACGCGGGGGTTGGTTGATACCACCAGCGTTTTGGCAATGGCTCCGGCCTCTTTGATGGCCTGCAAGGTTTCCAGCGCATTCCCGTTTTCCAAAATGTCGTCAACCAAAATCAGATCGTAGGCGTTATAATCGTCGCCGGCGGTGTGAACATTGTATCCGGCCTCTTTTAAGACCATCGCGGCAAAGGTGCGCCAGCTATCGGCATCATCAAGGATCAGAATTTTGCCGCTGCGTAATTCGTCCAGGGGATCGCTTTCCCGGCCCTGGTACACCGGCAGGCTTACGGTAAAGGTTGCGCCGCGTCCTTCCTGGCTGGTTACCGAAATATGGCCGCCAATTTGTTCCAGGATGAGGCGGCAGGCCGGCAGGCCCAGGCCGGCGTGGCCTTTAAGCCCCTTGGTGGTGTGGAAGGTGATCCAGATTTTATCCAAATTATTTTTGGCAATGCCCACGCCGTTGTCGGTTACATCCACCAGCACAAAATCTCCGCTGGAGTCGGGCCGCATGGTTAGTTTGATCTGCGGGTTATCTTGATCTTGCATGGCCTCAGCGGCGTTATTGAACAGGTTCTCAAATACGCGCGTTATCTGTACCGGGTCAATCAGCACCAGGGGCAGGGGGTCGGGCGCTTCTATGCTGATCTCGGCGGGAATGTCTGTTTCGCTGATGACGTCTTTGACAACATCATCGATCATTGTGGGGCGCGGCGCTTGCTCACGGGCCGGGCCGATCATATCCTCTTTGACCCGCATAATCAGTTTGCCGGCCTCTTCAATAATCATCAGGTCTTCCATAATTGAATCGATACTGAGGCGTTTTTCCAGTTTGTTAAGCGGCAGGTTGCTCAGTTTTTGCACCGATGCTTCAATATCCGGGTTTTCTTTTTTAATGCGGTCCGCTTCCTTTTTAAGCAATTTGGCTATGGGCTGATCCGAGTCTAATAGATCGGCGGCGGCGCAGGCGAGCGCCTGTACATCGTGCCGGATGCGGCCAATCGAGGTACCGATGGGTTCGGCTTTGTTGCCAATCCAATGGATGGCATCGCCGGTGGCGGTGGCAATGGCCTCGTAGGTTTTGGCCCGCAGCAGCTCGGCGTGGGCCTCTTCCAGTTCGCGGCGCTGGCGGGCGTTATCGATGGCAATAGCCAGTTGGTTGGCCATGGCTTGCAGCGATGAAATATCTTCATCGGAAAAAGCGGCGGCTTCCACGCTTTGCACCGTGACCGCGCCAATCACGCGGCTGCCCACGGACAGCGGCAAGGCCATTTCCGAGCGCGTTTCGGGCAGAACGGGGTTAGGATACCACACTTTTTCGGTGTCCACATCCAGCGATATCCGCGCTTCGTTGAGCGCGGTGCAGGCCCCAATCATCGAGTTGCCGCCCACAGCCAGTTTGTGGTGGTTATCCATCATAATCTGGCCCGGTTTGCCGTATCCCGCCTGGAGCACGGCAAATTCTCCGGCTTCATCCACCAGAAACACGCCGGAGTAGTAAAAATCGTAGGCTTCGCAGATAATATCGACGGTTTTGGGCAGCAGTTCATCGATATCCATAATGTGCGTGATGTTTTGGCTGACTTCGGCCGCAGCGGCCAGCAGGTTGGCCCGCCGAACCGCTTGCTCCAGGGATACATTTGGTTCTTTTTGTGTTGAATCCATAGTGTTTACCTCATATGGGGTTTAGAATTTTATTAGGCAGATAATATTGTGACAGGCAGTGTTGCCTATTCAGGGCTGCGGTTCAGCAGGCCCGTGCTGTTCAGGACGGTAAATGGGGACGTGAAGGGTGAAGGTAGAGCCAACGCCCACCTCACTCACCACGCTGATTTTACCCTCCATGCGTTCCATAATTTGTAAACAGGCCGGCAGGCCCAGGCCGGTGCCGCCCTTTTTCCCTTTGCTGGTGTGAAACGTCATCCAGATGTTGGTCAGGTCTTCTTCGGGAATGCCGCAGCCGTTATCGGCAATTTCCACGGTGACAAATTGCTCGTCAACCCGGCGAATAGCGATAAACAGGTGCGGGTCAACGCCTTCGTCCACGGCTTCAATGGCGTTTTTGACCAGATTGAGAACAACGCGCCCCATTTGCAGCGGATCGATATAAACCGAGGGGATCGTGCCGTCAATACTGTAAAAAACCGTCTCTTTAGACAGGCCAAAGCCTTTAATGGTATCTTGCACTACCTGGACAATGTCTGCTTCTTGCAGCTTCAGCCGGCGCGCCGGGCCGATCAGGTCTTCTTTGATTTGCAGGATGGTGTTGGCGCTTTCTTCGATGATCTCCAGGTCTTCCAGCACCGATTCGATATCGAGCATGTGTTTCAGTTTCCGGAGTGATTTTTTTTGCATCCGGCTGATCTTCATCTCCAGATCGGGAACTTCCTGCTCCATCGTTTCGGCGGCGTTCACTACAATCTGTGCCAGGAGATCCTCATCAAGATTGATATGGGCCTGGTTGATGAACTCGCGGGCCAGGTAAAGGTAACTGCCAATGTCTTCACGAACGCGGTCGGTGCAGGCGGGGATGGGAGCGGCTTTGTTGCCCACCCAGTGGATGGTTTCGCCCGTGGCGGTGGCAATCGATTCAAAGGTTTTGGTGCGGACCAACTCTTTGTTGGCATCTTCCAAATCTTTAAGCAGGCGGGCGTTGTTAATGGCCACGGCCAGTTGGTCGGCCATCATTTGCAGGGAGGAGATGTCTTCTTCTGAAAAAGCGGCTTCTTCCACGCTCTGCACGGTGAGCGCGCCAATGGCCTTGCTTTTGATGATGAGCGGCAGCGCCATCTCCGAGCGGGTTTTGGGCAGCAGGGGGTTAGAATACCACACCTTTTCCTCGTCCACATCCAGCGAAATCCGGGCCTGGCCCAGGCCGGTGGCTGCGCCAATCATCGAGTTGCCGCCTACTTCTAATTTGTGGTGGCGCTGCATCATTTTGCGGCCCGCTTCACCGTGGCCGGCTTTCAGCACCGCCCAATCCTTGCCGTCTTCCAAGGTTTCTACCAGGAAAATACCGGCGTAATAAAAGCCGTATTCTTTGCAGATGATGTCTACCGTGCCGGCCAGCAGGTCATCCAAATCTAAAATTGAGGTGATATTGCGGCTGACAAAAGCGCCCGCCTGGAGCAGTGTGGCGCGCCGCGCCGCCTGTTTAAATAGCATCTCGTTTTGCTGGTGCAGCCGGGCGTTGTTAATAGCCACGGCCAGTTGGTCGGCCATCATTTGCAGCGAAGAAACATCTTCATCAGAAAAAGCCGCCTCATCAATGCTTTGCACGGTCAGCGCGCCGATGACTTCTCCCCCCAGCGCCAGGGGCAGCGCCATTTCCGAGCGGGTGTCGGGCAGAAACGGGTTATTGAACCAAACTGCCTCTTTGCCCACGTCCAAGGCAATGCGCGCCTCGTTCAGTTCCGTGCAGGCCCCCACCATCGAGCGGCCTCCTACCTCCAGTTTGTGGCCGTGTTCCATCATGATCTGGCCGGCTTTGCCCCGCCCGGATTTAAGAACCGCCCAACGTTTGCCATCTTGAAGCGTTTCAATCAGAAAAATACCGGCGTAGTAAAAACCATACGCATCGCAAATAAGATCAACCGTGCGGGGCAACAACTCATCGGGATCGAGGATAGACGAGATATTGCGGCTAACCTGGGTTGCCGCATTGAGCAGCCTGGCCTGCCGCCGGGTTTTCGCCAGCGCCTCAGAGGCTTGGGGAGATGTTACTGTGCTCAATGCCGGGTCAGTGTCCATAAAAGACAGCCTCTAATCAACTTTAATCAATGGCGAAAATAATGGGGAAACGAAAATTTTTCGTTGATAGTTGGAATTGAGTTCAAGATAGGCATCCAACGGCGTTACAAGAATTTACACTGTTTACGATTATACTAAAAAACGGCATATGGGGCAATCCTTTGCCGAAAAAACCTGTTCCCAACGATTGGCCATTAATCAGGGATATTTGCGGAAGGTGTGGCGGGATGCGGTCATATTCAATTGGTGATATATGTCACTAATATTTTGAGAAAAAGCGTGGTATAGTATAATGGTGATAACTCAAAGAATTCTATCTTTTGCCGGCGGAGCGCCCGCCGGTTTGTTGTGCATTTGAAATTTTTTTTTGGAGTGTGATTATGAGAATTTGTCAGAAATTTTGCGGAGTGCTGTTGGTATTGCTGTGCTTGAGCAGCTTGTTGTCTTTTGTGGCGATGGCCCAATCATCGAATACCGGGCCGGTAGTGCGGGCCGTTCTCTTTTATTCCCCCGCCTGTCCCCATTGCCACAGTGTGATCAACGAGGTGTTAGTTCCAATGACCCAAGAGTATGGCGATACGCTTCAGGTGTTGGGTATTGATACAAGCCAGCCCCAGGGAAGCGAATTTTACCAGGCCGCCATTGAACATTTTGAAATTCCGCCGGAGCGGCGCGGGGTGCCTACCTTGATTATTGGCGATATGGTGCTGGTAGGCAGCGGCGAGATCCCGGCCAAATTTCCCCAACTGGTAGATCAGCACCTGGCCGATAACGGTATCGACTGGCCGGCGGTTCCGGGCCTGGTTGAAGCCATCGAAGCTGAAAAGGCAGCAGCCGAAACAGAAGCCGAGGCGCAACCCACCGAAGCTGAAACCGGAGGCGAGACTGAAGCCGAAACCGCGCCCCCCCCTGCGGAAGCAACAGATACCGCCGTCCCCACGCCTTCCTCCACCGCTGCCCCCCCAGCGACCAACACGCCTGTCGCAGCGGCGGTTGAAGCGCCGGTGCAGACCATTAACACAGAAAATGTGCCGGAAACCGGTGAAACCGCTCTTGTACCCCCGCCCGATCCGGTGGGGGTGGGCCTGGCCGCCCTGGTGCTGATCGCGCTGATTGCCGCCTTGATTCTGGCCGTCTGGCGCCTGGTGGCGGTTAAACCGGCTTTGTTTCAATTTGAACGTGGCCCTCTAACCCGCATTGCCGGGTGGGCCATTCCTGTGATCAGCCTGGTGGGGTTGGGTGTTTCGCTGTACCTGGCGTATGTGGAAATCAATCAGGTCAAGGCGGTGTGTGGGCCGGTGGGCCATTGCAATATCGTTCAATCAAGCCAATATGCCCAATTGCTCGGCGTGCCGATTGCGGTGTTGGGAATTTTGAACTATGTTGCTCTGATTGGGTTGTGGGCTGTTCAAAAATATTCAGCCGGACCTCTGGCGGCGCTCTCATTATTGGGGTTGGCCGTACTCACCCTCTGGAGTGTATTGTTTTCTATTTACCTGACCGTTCTGGAGATTTTTGTGATCAACGCGGTGTGCATGTGGTGCCTCACCTCTGCGGTTATTTCGATGGCGTTGATGTTGCTGGTCATCATTCCCATTACGCCAACTTCATCCTCCCTTTTGCAGATGGAGGCATTGCCTCAATAGTTTTTTGGTGGCTCATGTCAAGTACAAGTGCGAATTTACATGACAAATACAAAATATGAAGATTCACCCTCTCCCCAACCCTCCCATTGGGAGAGGGAGCAAAATTCCCCTCTCTTTGGGAAGGGTTAGGGGAGGGATGGTTAATAGTTGCTTATTTCGGCACCTTACCAATCACAGACAGGCCATCGACGCACTACTCCCCAGGTCAAACGGTTTGCAGAGCGGTGTACAAGGAGTGGGGTAACTCCAACAAGGACAAAATACGCGCTTGCACCTCAGAAAGTGGTGAGATTTGGTAAGCTGTTTGTTCTTCCACGGTCATCACCATGAGATGGATATTGTCAAAGGCGCGTAACATTCGTTCGGTGGTGGGCGTGGCAGTGCCGCGCCTGGGATTGCCGGCATAAACCCCGGTCAGTTCGGACCTGTCCCGCGCCAATGATTCTTTGGCGGTGAAATCACCCAGAGCCAACAGGCGAGCGGCAATGGTCAGCAGATGAAAGAGACCTTGAGCATGATCATCTCGCTGGACGTAGACCGGGGTAATGGACAGGATTTTCCCCTGCAAACGGCGAAAAATGTTTTCGGCCAGGTATTGATCGCGATAGGCCCAGACGGCTTGAGATAAGGAGAGTTCTGCCTGGGGGGCGTTGGTGGCATAAATACGCCACCCGGCTTTGAACTCAGCCATCCCAATCGCTTCTTCATTGCGGGTGACCGTTAACTGGTAGCGCACCTTACATTCTGTCCGGGCCGGGTTTCCTTTGTATCCACGCACCTGGCGTTCCTCGACCTCCTGTTGGTATTGATAGCTAAACAGCCCATGCCCCCGATATTGTTTCTCAATGCTTTCAATGGCGGACAGTAAACCGGCTTCATCCTTTATCTGTCGTTTGCCCTGCTGCCGGGGTGGGGTCAAGGCGCATAAGGCCTTTTGGGCCTTGTCCAACCGTCGCTGTAACCCCTGTCGCATACTGTGCGCATAGCTGAAAGAGCAGACAACCAATAAACGCTCTGTCTAGATGTTGAATCCTAAACGTTGGATTTTTCGCCAAATCTATAAAAAGGCCTACATAAAAAAACAGCATACTGTTTTCCCAAACCTGTAGCAAACATCACAATATCCCTAAATTAGGGAGGATGAGACACCATGGAAAAAAAGCTTTTTATATTGATCGTTTTCGCTATTCTTTTAACGGCTTGCGGAATAAAGACTACCCCAATTGTTTCGCCTGAGCCTTCCGTAACGGATGTTGCTAAAACGGAAAAACCGACAGAAACCGTTACGCCGACAGAAACCGTTACGCCGACAGAAACCGTTACGCCAACAGAAACCGTTACGCCAACAGAAACCGAGACACCTTCTGAAACTCCGGAAACTCCTGCACCTTCAGTTGTCAATGTGGAATTGCCGGTTACTGTATCTGATTATGACCAGTTCCTTTCTCCTACTGAAAATGACGGGGAATTCTATGTTGAGTTTGATTCAGGCAGGGGGAGTGCTCTTCAACTTGATCGTCCGAGTATGCCGACATATTCCTGGTATCTTAATGGCACACAAGCCGACACAATCGAAGAAGTTGTTATCGAGTTTGACCTTATTGAAACTGTGCCTTCGCTGCATGGTGAGTATTTTGGTTTTGACCGGGCTTTCTTTGTGACTCTTCATAACTTCGATACCATTCCTCTCATGCCGCCATGGCCTGATGAGGGTGCTTCTTCAAGCCATCTTCTAGTCTTCGGCGACACTGACCGCGAGGTGATTATGTCGTTGCCCGAGCTTGGTGTGGATTTTCGGCAATATGCTGAATGGGACGGGAATCATGTTACCATTACTATTCCTTATTCTGAATTTCAAGGTGCATCTAAGAACTTGACTTTACAGTTTCTGCCTGGAACAACTTTTGGAAATCTTTCTGTCAATGTATGGGGAACAGAAGAATTGAATTCTGGCACTATTGATGAAATCTCTCGGCTGGTTGAAAAACCCGAGCGTGATTTGCTTCACGATGCGATTGCGCCAATTTTTCCAGTACCGGAAGCGAATATGATGAAAGTCGCGGCCGGGCGACCAATGGTAGAGAGTATGGTATTCGGACAGCAGGTTACACGCGAGGGCCTTGTTATTAATCCTGATGGTTCTATCAATATGCCTGTAGTTTTTTATGATCTTGGGGAATATGAAAACGAGGTGCAGGGCAGATATGCTGTTGTTCCTGAGGGTCTTGTTTCCGTTTTTACTACTCTTTCGCCTCCTGGTTTTTATGATGCTGAGCAGCAACGACAGGTAGTTGATTTTGTTTTTGAACATATAATTGATGAAAACGGAAAGGTTTCCGGTGTTTATGATATTGAGCAGGGGAAAATGGTTGCTGCTGAACGCAAGGTTTCAGCAACACCTATTTTGTCTGCAATGCTTTTGAATTCGGATGTTCTGACAAATGAAGAGATTGATTTTATTGTAAATTCGATAATTGCCAATGATCTTGTGCGCGTTGGCGATACTCTTTATTATGCGCCTAATGGAATAAGCGATGATGGGGTCATGGACCTTCATCTGTCTGATTTTGCCGTTAATGAGAGATTCTTTAGTCTTCTTGCCGAGTATTCTAAGGATAGCGGCCGTCTGGATGAAGAATTTGGTTCGGCAATGTTGCTTGAAGGATTTGCCAATTCTCTTAAACTTGTTCTTGAGGGCCAGGAGCGAAATGAAACTTGTCTGCCTTCTAATGAGTTAAGAGTATATCTCTCCAGCGATGGAAGAAGCTACAAGCTGGAGCCATCTGAGGTATTTGATATTAATAATCCATTCTTTGCTATTGGGCTCTCCTCTTTTGAGCACTTTGCCCGTATTTTTGAAGAATTTGAGTTTATTGACACCCCACGCTCCTTTGCTTCTACAATCTCAAGTCTTAGCGGGGTTAAAGATGGCGTTTATAATGAAAGCCAGGAGCAGGTTATCCGCGAAGGTGAGGCAATGTATGCCGAGATGTATAACGCTTATACAATAGGTAATACTATGTATGAGTCTTGGTATAATATATATAACTTCTTGAAAATGCAGCCTTCTGAAACGGCGTACGCTCCTATGTATAATGTGCATACTGGTGAGATGAGAGCTGCTTGGACGCCTGATGAGTTGTATACTGACTATCACATGCTGGCTCCGTTCATAACTCGCTTTGGAACCCCTGCTACTTCAATGAATTATTTCCATCTTGTCGGCATCTTTAACGATGCGGACATGGTGGAAGAGACCGCGCACCTGGCCGCATTTAATTATGATATGTATATGAGTTGGATATTTGGTTCACAATCCGGTGATTATTCTAATCCAGACCTTTATGCTGACATGGGATTTAATATTTGGGGATTCGATTCTTTGCGCTATACACTTGTTTATCAGATGCCTGCCACTCAGCTGACTCATTCTTTATATTCCACATCCGGAACAAACATGGCTCGAGAAGACTGGCGGCAATATGTAATGCGCAAGCTCAATGAATTTATACCAGACGAAGAGAATGCTATCTCGGTTGAGGACGAGTTTCCGACTTTCTATGATCATCTTCCTGAAGCTGTAATTGTGGAAACTGAATAATCATGCTCTTGAAGTTATCACAAAAAACAAAGATAACATAACAGCATCAGTTCATTCTGCAACCAAAGCGCCACAGCACCCATCTCGCAGAGTAAGCTCAAGTAAAATGTTAGTGTCGGTTACAAAGCGGCCTAACCTAGCATCAACCTGATCCGGCTACGCCGTAAGGTAAGCGGCTCGAAAAATGATGTTTCAATCTGAGAAAAGTGGCTCTTGAAGCGAAAAGCGCAAAACGCCGGGCAGGTTACGCAAGCCGTTAGATGGCTTTTCTTAAAGCGAGCCTCTCTCTATATAAAGGTCTTCGAATTGGAGGGGCCTTACCGAGTTGGGTTCTTGAGTCAGGGCAGGTTATAGAAAGGATTCCATGCGCGCTTTGGTTTTCAGCGGTGATACGTGGCACCCCACGCATATAGTCCGTACAGGGTTGGAGGAATTGGAAGACAGTGGCTTTCAGTTCGATTGGATTGACCGCGCTGATGAACGGTCCGTTGAACAGATGTCTGAATATCCATTGGTGATACTGGCTAAAGCAAACCATGTTTCGGAAACTGATGAACGTCTCTGGGTAACGGATAAGATTGAGAAGAGCTTTTTGGATCATGTCCGTCAGGGAAGTGGTCTGTTGGTGATTCACTCTGGGTTGGTAGGATATGAACAGATGTCTGTATTGCGGGGGTTGGTTGGGGGGGCTTTCGTTGGGCATCCGGATCAATGTCCGGTTACAGTGGATCTAAAAGATGGTCATCCATTTACCAGAGGAAGTATATCGTTTACCCTGACCGACGAACACTATTTTGTTACAGTGGATGATCCTCAAGCGGATATTTTTATGACTACGTCCTCGGAACATGGTGTTCAGCCTGGTGGTTGGACCCGTACTGAAGGCGATGGTCGGGTCTGTGTGATGACTCCTAGTCATAATGAAGAAGGATGGGTACATCCCTCCTTCCGAAGATTATTGCTCAACGCCTTGCATTGGTGTGGAAGAAGCTAGCTGTTTTCATTATGGTCGCCAAGTTGGGAGGCAAGCGGTGGGACAACGGCGCCATCTAAAATGGTGCCTTCAATTCCGCCTCGTTTTTTGTACCTGATCTTGAACTCATCGGTTTGTTGGTATTGCCGGGCCGCTTGCACGAAAGCAACTCAAGATCGAATGATCAAAACCAGGGTTTGTTAAGGCCGGCAGGCAACTGGGCGTCGGTCGGTTATAACGCGGGATTAAGATAAATCCGGGTATCGTGGTTTGTTCGGGCGGGAGATTGGGGCCGATGAGTGGGTGTTGCGTTTGGTCAAAGGACATCAGCAAGCCTGCGGGCTGGAAGATGAGCCATTTTATTTGTACGGGCATTCAGCGGGCGGGCAATTCACCGGGCGTTTTGTAGTGACGCATCCTGAGCGCATAAAACGCGTCGTTATCACCTCGGCGGCAACCTATCCACAGCCGAACATGGCCGTGGCATGGCCGTTTGGAATGGGTGAACTGCATACGGAAATTGTATGGGATGAGGGAACGAGCCGGACCGTGGCTGTCCCCTCCTGCCCCCTGTCACTTGGCACCTGCCGCCTTTACCCGGCGTGTCCGACCCCAAGAGCCGCGCTTTTTCTTGTGTGTCGGCTTGCGTGGGTAAGTGGGTTTTGATACAATGGTTCGGAGCGGGCGGCACATACCGAATCGTTATATTACTTTTTTGCTCGGATCACTGATCAAAAAGAGGTGCTATCCTTGGAAGGATAGCACCTCTCGTATTTTTTTGTATTATTGGCTAAATCCCCAACGGATCGTTCTTTTCTCTTGAGGTTGATCGAAGTGGTTCCGGCCAGGCGAGTTCAAAATCGAGTGTCTCAGCTAAGAGCGATTGAAAATCGGCTAATAAATTCGGCGTGTTGCGGACTTGCCGAGGGGCCAAATTTTTGGTGAGACAGTAGGCGGCCAGCGCCCCGGCAGCCTCACCGATATTCCACTCAACAGGGTGCAGCCGGTAACAGCCGTTGGTAATGTGCGTGGCACCGATATTTTTGTTGGCCGGCAGCAGATTTTCAACGCGCTGTGGCAGGAGTGCGCCCAACGGAATTTGGAAGGGCCAGTTGTTGACGTCAAGATAATTGCGGCGGTAACTGGGATGTAGATCGATACGGTAACTGCCAATCCCTACAGTGTCAAAGAATTCCTCCGCGCCTATCAAATTACCGCGAGCTTCCACGCCAACATGCTCTTCCACAATAGTAAACTCGGCTTTAATGCGTCGCCCTTCGCGGATGTAGGGTTGCTTGGCCAGGCTATCAGTACCGGCGACATCACCACGCAAACGTAAGCCGGGGTAGCCTTGTCCACCATCAGGCCGGGGGGCTTCCGTCTGCATCCAGTAGAGCAGTGACAGGCTCAACTGCTTTGCCCCGCGCAAACTCTTCTGCTTCTCTTCTTCCGATACGCCGACCAATTGCCCCAGCCAGTAATCCAATTGCGGCCAGTTGACCACCACAATATCGCTGCGATAAAAGCCCTCAGGATAGAATGGCCGGTAGGCGATGCGCCGATAATGCCACAAGTCTGCACCGTTTTCGTCATCGGTGGGGCTATTAAAGATGGGGCGGTAAACCGGCTCTAACGTGATGGGATCGGAGGTGATCCAACTTAGCATTTTGTCAGGCCAGAAATCGGCCTTGTACTGAGTCCAAAAATTGTAATCTTGAGGTTTGTCGATGGTATGATCTTCGTCGGGCAAGTAGTCGAGGGCGAAGCACCAGGAATGAGATTGCTGGTCAAGGGGATCAGCATCCCCCTCCAGCGCGTGAAGTTCGCTGGTTTGGGCCTGACTTTCCGCGCCAATTACGTGTTCCACATTAGCTAACTCAAGCAGGTCACCCAACTCGGTGGCATCAATGATGTAGGGGGCGTGGATTATAACCTGGTCGCCACTCAACTCATTCAGTAATGCCACCGTTTTAACGGCATCGCCATCAGTTTCAGCAGCAATAGGCTTGTGTCTGAATAGTATTTGAAGTTGTCGAGTTGAAATGTAAGGGGCCAGCATCGCTTGCATCACTGCCAGCGCAACGCGTGGTTCGTGGCACAGCGGGCTAACGTTGCCCATCCCCGGGTTAAATACGGCCCGAGCCTTGATTTCATCCTTTAGGGGATAGTTGCGCCGGTAGTAGTGGCGAATGCCCTCACGCAATTGGCGATAGCTGGCTGTGCAGCCGGTATTGTGACTGTCAATCCAGGGATTTTCATCGGGCGGGACAAGTTGAGTAGTGAGTTGTCCCCCAACCCAGTCAGTTTCTTCGGTTAAAATGACGCGTTTGCCTAAACGGAGTGCCGCCAGCGCACCGGCTACGCCTCCCATTCCCGCGCCAACTATGAGAATATCGGTCTGTTTTTCTTTCATCAGTGTCCTCTACCATAATCGGGATAAGTTGTTTTGGTGTTAGTGGTTCGCTTGCTTATGATGGCTGATTCAGAACTAACCCTTAATGCCAGACAAGGCCAGGCTTTCTACAAATTGTTTTTGGGCGACAATGTAGATCACTAAAATGGGAACTACGGATAGCGTGGTTGCCGCTAACTGTAAGTTCCATAAAGGCAGGCCATATGCGTCGTTAAAATTATTGAGCGACAGTGGCAGGGTGAACAGGTTCAGGTCATCGACAAAAACCAGGGGTTCAAGATATGAGTTCCAGCTATAGAGGAATGTCAGGATGGCAACAGCCCCAATAGCCGATTTTCCCAGCGGCAAGGCGATGTGCCAATAAATGCCGAATCGATTCAATCCGTCGATGCGGGCGGCGTCTTCGATCTCTTCGGGAAGGGAGAGATAGAATTGCCGCATCATAAACGTGCCCAGCACGCTACCGGCCCCCAGCAAGGGAATGAGAATAAGGGGCAGGTGGGTATCGATAAAATTGAAATACTTCATCAGGAAAAAGTTGGGAATAATGGTTACCTCTATGGGCATCATCAGTGAACTTAACAACAGGATAAAAAGAAAATTACTACCCCGAAAACGGATTCGGGCAAAGGCGTAGCCGGACAGCGAAGCAACAAATATGGTACCTATCGTTACCAGCGTAGAGATGTATACACTATTAAAATAGTGACGGGCAAAGGGTTGGTATTGGAATGCCTCAAGGAAGTTTTCCACGCGCCATGTTTCCGGTAAAAGTTGGGGAGGAAACGCAAAAATCTCGTTTGCTGATTTGAATGAACTCATGATCATCCACCAAAATGGAAACACAAAGGGAACGGCCAGTATGATCAAGATCAGATACAATATGACTTTGTTCAACCATCGTCTATCTAAACTTCTGCCGGATACGGCGGATCGGGATAATACTTGGGTGTTATTGCTCATGATAAACAAACCTCCGGCGTAATGACCATTGAATCAGGGTCAGGATAAGCGTTATCAAGAAAAGGATAACGGCCAATGCGCTGGCGTACCCTGTTTCAAAGAATTGAAAACCCTGGTGGTAAATATAGTTGACCAACACCATGGTTGCATTAGCGGGGCCGCCGCCGGTCAATAATACAATGTGGTCAAAGACTTTGAGGGATCCTATGACGGTGATGATGATCACCATTAGCGTGGTGGGGGCCAATAACGGCAAGGTGATGTGCCTGAAGATTTGCCACCCGTTAGCCCCGTCTACCACAGCCGCTTCGTTGTAGGTTTTTGGTAGAGCAAGCAAGGCAGCCATAAAGATGATCATGTTCAGCCCCATGTTTTTTAGGGCCCGGGTGAAGATAACTGACACCATGGCCCAAGCAGGTTCTCGCAGCCAATTTGGGCCATCAATACCTATTAGGGCCAAATACTGGTTAACCGTGCCACTTTCATGTTGTAGCATAAATTTCCAAACAATGGCCCAGGCTACAGCCGAAGTTACAACCGGAGCGAAAAAAACGGTTCTAAATATTGTGCTGCCGCGAAATTGGCTGGTGAGGGCTATAGCTAATCCCAGAGACAGGGCAACATTCAAGGGTACCAGACCAAGGGTGAAAATCAGGCTGTTGAGTACAACCTTGTCAAAAAGCTGATCTTTATAAAACATATTGAAGTAATTCTCCACCCCAACCAAAATTACTTCTCCGGTGAGCAGGTTTCGCTCTTGAAAGCTGTAGATAATTACGGCCACCAGCGGACCAACAACAAACACCAGAAACCCTATCATTTGGGGGGCAATGAAGAAGTATCCGTACAGTTCATCTAAACGAGCTTGGGATAGCCCCCTAAAGAGACCCTTACTTTTTTTGTTAGCATCCATACTGAATTCCGTTGTGCTAGGTTTCATTAATGCGGTCATACCATACTCTCTTTTATATCTAGCAGGGGTGTGACACTCGATCACACCCCTGTCTGGATAAAAAACTGGTTAGTTCATGAAGGGTGAAATAGTTTCACAAATTGCATTAAGCGTGGCTTCTACATCGGCGTTGGGTGACCACAAATTGTCAAATTCGGCTCGAGCTGCCAGGTCGATTTTGGAAAATTCAACGTGTGACGGTAGTACGGTGCCGCTCTTGATACTGTCAACTACATACTGCATTTGTTCTGGGGCAATTGCCGGGTTAGCTTCAACCAGCGTATCCGATTCCAAAACGGAGGCCCGGATGGGCGGGAAGAACTGGGCCATTGTGGCGGTGTTCTCTTTATTGGTCATAAAAGCCAAGAAATCGGCGGCAACCGCTTTGTTAGGACTGGCGTTAAACGCCACAACCGCTGCCTGACCAATCACAGGCGTTTCGCCAGCTGGGCCACTGGGCAATGGGGCGATACCCCACTCAAAATCGGCATCGGCCAGTTTGGAAACACGACTTATTTGGCCGAAGGTCATTCCGGCGGAACCGGAGTAGAAATCAGCTTGTTCACCGGGAGGCACAGCCCCTTTAGTGTCAAAAACCATATCGTGATACAGTTGAACGGCTTCCACGGCTTCTGGTGAATTCATAAGACAAGTTGTACCGGCTTCATCCCAGGCATCACCGCCATAACCGCGAATAATGGGTACCAAGGTATGCCAGGGCCGAGACTCGTATCCCTGACCATCCATAGTGTCGTAACCATAAACGCCTGTGGGGGTGGCTTCTGAAATAGCCTGAGCCACTTCGGCGAATTTTTCCCAAGTCCATTCGCCGTTAGCCAGCAATTCATCCGGGGAGGGAACCCCTGCCGTTTCAAACAGGTCGCGATTGAATAAAACAATAAACGGGGACGTGGAGAAAGGCACTCCTAGGACTTTTTCATCTTTGACCCACAGTTTCATCGCCGGTTCCGACAGGTCAGCGTAGTCATAATCGGGATTATCCAGGGCCGGTTTCAAATCGGCTAAAACACCGGAATTGACAAACGTAGGAGCAGAGGTTTCCAGCAGCCATCCCGCATCGGGGGGGTTGCTGCCGGCCAATTGTAGTGTTACTTTCGATGTGTAGTCTGTAAAGGGAATAGTGTCAAACTGAACGGTAACATTGGGATGCATTTCTTGATAGGCTTCGGCAATACCATTGAGCATATTCAGGTGGGCTTCGCTGCCAGTCCACACGGTGAAGCGCAAAGTAACCGGCTCGCTACTCATATCGGGAGCAGGCTCCGGAGTAGCGGTTACTACCACCTCAACCGTTTCGCCTTCAATTTCTTTTTCAACAATTATGGTTTCCACAACTTGTACTTCCTTTTCTACCACCACGGTTTCAACAATTTTTTCCGGGGTGGCGGCGCCGCAAGCGGTTACAAACGCAGCCAGTACAATAATAAGTACAAATACGGTGGCTTTTGTCAATTTGAAATTCATGGTCAATCTCCTTTATTTTAAGTTTGGTTTTATTTTGATAAATCGCTTTATCTAATAGGTAAAAATTTTTCGCTTCAGCGCGAGGTTTGCGACATTGCCGCAAACCAAACTTGGTTGGAACGCTTAAAAAATACTTAACAACCTCCTTTCTTGAGAAAAACAGTATTACTTGGAAACATTCGTTTTGGGTACTACCCCCACCGTATTGCCCGGCACAAAGGTGCACGGCAGCATTTTTCGATGTGGTCCCGGTTCATCGGGGTGAGCTAACATATGAATCAACAATCGAACGGCCTCTATGCCTATTTCTCGTCGAGGCACAAGAAATGTGGTCCAATCAGGGATATTTTCATCCGACGAGGTTAGCGGATTACCCAATACAGCCATCGAAAAATCCTGGGGCGCTGTTTTCTGTAGCTGTTCACCTGAGTCTAGCAAGGCAAGTCCGAGCGCATCATCTTCAGCAATGAAAGCGGTAGCGCCTTTGGCAAGAAAAACCTGCAATATCTCAGCCGTTAGTTCCTCCGGTTTCAAAAAAGTAATGAGTTCATGATTCAAGGGAAGGCTCAATTGTTCATGGGCCAATCGATAGCCAGTTTCGCGATCTTGTGAAGGTTCGGTATGGCGCTTTTCGCGTGAGCCGAGGTAAACAAGCTGTCGATGCCCATGCGCTGCCATATTTTCTATTACTTCTACAGTACTTGTGGTGTAATCAATGGCTACGTAAGAAATCTCTCCTTGTGGTAATTTACGTCGACCAATGAACACAAATGGAAACCCTTCTTGTAACAATTGTTGCAGTTCTTGTTTATCTTCTTTGAGACCCAACAAGATGGCACCATCGGTTAGCATTAGCCTGTTGCTATCGTTGCGATAGATGCGCCGTTTACCGTCGGTGCCGCCTGTGCTGGTGAAGAGCACCAGATCATAGCCGGTTTGTTCTGCTTCGTATTCGATACCCACCAAAAAACGATAGTAAAAGTTATGGTGCTCAACCGGAAAAATTGGTTCGTAGGTGAACACACCCAGCATCCGATTTCGTCCACCGGCCAAACTCCGAGCCGCTGGATTGGCAACATATTGTAACTCTTGAACTGCGTCCCAAACTCGTTTTTGTGTTTGCGGACTAACCCGTATTTGTTCGCCGACCCGGTCATTGAGAACAGCCGAAACGGTTCCTGGGGAGACACCGGCAAGTTTGGCAACATCAGCAATACGGACACGTTGTTTCATCAGGAGTTTGTTCCTTTGTTGATGAAGAATGATAAATCGCTTTATTAATTTTGATAAAAAATTGCGGCCTAGATGATAAACCGCTTTATCGAATATATCATGAATTCTTTTGCTTGTCAAGCGAAATTCGAAAATTCATCAGTTTCTAGTTTGCTATTCAACATTAAGACCAGCACGCCATTGCGCCCCGCTAATAGTCAAACAGCGGGCCAAACGCGGGATCGCAATCGTGTGCTGGTGTGATGGGAAGAAAAAAATTCGATAAACATCCGGCACCACTCGTTAGGGTGGCCACAAACACATAAGCCGCTCGTAGTCGCCCGGTGTGCGGGTCAAACAACTGGCCGGCATTGGTAAAGACCTGCCCTGAGCGAAGCCGAAGGGTCCACCTGTAGCTCTTCGCCCGGGACGGTCTGTACCCGCACAAAGACCTCCGGCTCAACCGGCCGCAGCCGGTGCACAAAACGCCGCACCGCTCTCCCCTCCCTTTGGGAGAGGCAGGGGGAGGGACCATCTGAACCAACAGAATCTCGCTTCGGAGATTGAAACCGGCACAAATAATTCGTCAGAGTTATGTAACCACACTCCGCGTCGCGCTTTAGAAATCGGGGTTCTTAACCAGGGCCACCGGCCGTTCGTCTCGCAGCGTTTGCGCTTGTTCCATTGCAGCCCCAAATCCGGGCAGCGCCCGATCGATCATCTCCTCGGTTGCGGTCAGCGAAATTCGCGCCCATCCCGGCGTAACAGACAATGAGGGCCAGAATTGGTTGGCCGTAGCTTCCCCTAGTGTATTGTCAATGAACTGAACGTTTTTTTGACTGAAACACCTTCTGCATCTATTTAATACGGTTGCATCGGATGTAACACCCAATGTAACATTATTGAGGCTTGAAATGCAACACCTTCTCCCCTAAATTGGAAGATAAGTTTGACGTTCCCGGCGTTGGGAACCAATGCTCCGGGAACGTCGTCATCTAACTAACCTAACCCGGTTAAATCGGAACAAAAAGATAAATACGACCAAAAATTCTTGCACAAAAAACAAGAATCTCACGGGTTAGGCCCTAACTTATTTCCAAAAAGGAGAAGCTCATGTCTCACCTAAAATCAACCCTTATGTTCGCTCTATTGATGGTAGTCGTGCTGGCAGCCGGCGCTTGTGGCGCCGCGCCAACAACAGAAACAGTAGTAGAAACAGTTGTCATAGAAAAAGAAATCGAAAAAGAGATAGTAAGCGTGGCAGAAACGGCTCAAGTCGAAAGTGTGGTAGACCAGGCAGCGGCCGCCGAGCAGCCTGAAGCCTTTAACACCGAAGCGTACGATTTCATCCAGGAGAACGAATTTTTGGAGGCGATGAGCAATCCGCTTTCCACCTTCTCCATCGATGTGGATACGGCCTCCTACAGCAATGCCCGCCGTTTTCTCAATAATTCTCAACTCCCGCCGCCGGACGCGGTGCGGATTGAAGAGTTCATCAACTACTTCACATATGAATACCCCCAACCCGACGGGCAGCATCCCTTTTCCATCACCACCGAAGTATCAACCTGCCCCTGGAATTCAGGCCACAAGCTGGTACACATTGGCATCCAGGGCCAACAGGTTGATAAAACCGTCCTGCCCGACAGCAATTTGGTCTTTTTGCTGGATGTTTCCGGCTCGATGAACGACCCCAACAAACTGCCCCTGCTCAAGCAAGGTTTCCGGCTGCTGGTTGAACAATTGACCGGGCGCGACCGGGTATCGATTGTGGTCTATGCCGGCGCGGCCGGGCTGGTGCTGCCCTCCACCTCCGGCGCGGAGAAAGCCGTGATCCTGGATGCCATTGATCGCCTGGAAGCCGGCGGTTCCACCGCCGGTGGCGCGGGAATTCAACTGGCCTACCGCCAGGCTCAGGAAAACTTCATCCCCGGCGGCAACAACCGGATCATCCTGGCCACCGATGGCGATTTTAACGTCGGTGTCTCCAGCAACGGCGATCTGGTCAGGCTGATCGAGCAAAAACGGGAAGAAGGCGTCTTTCTGAGCATTCTTGGATTTGGCACGGGCAACTACCAAGATTCCAAGATGGAGCAGCTCTCCAACAAAGGCAACGGCAACTACGCCTACATCGACACCATCCGGGAAGCCAAAAAAGTGTTGGTCAGTGAAATGGCCGGCACCCTGCTGACCATTGCCAAAGATGTCAAAATTCAGATCGAATTCAACCCGGCCAAAGTGAAAGCCTACCGCCTGATCGGCTATGAGAATCGCCTGCTGGCCAAGGAAGATTTTACCGATGATACCAAAGACGCCGGCGAATTGGGCGCCGGCCACACGGTGACGGCCTTGTACGAGATCATCCCCGCCTCCGCCGATGCGGCGCTTCGCCCGACCCCGGAATTGAAATATCAGGCCTCGGAAATATCGGCTCAGGCCAACAGCAATGAACTGTTGACCGTCAAATTCCGCTACAAGCAACCGGACGGCAGCCAAAGCATCGAGATTGTATCGCCCTTGGTGGATGAATCCATCGCGCTCGAAGAGACCTCGGCCAACTTCAAATTCTCGGCGGCGGTGGCGGAATTTGGCTTGCTGCTGCGTGACTCGGCCTTTAAGGGCAATGCTACCTATGATCAAACCCTGGCTTTAGCCCGGACCGGCCTTGGCCAGGATGCCGAAGGCTACCGCACCGAGTTCGTCAACCTGGTAGAAACGGCCCAGTTACTGGATGATCGGCAGAAGTGACGGGCTGATCCGGCCAGATTTTGAACTACACCGGGTCCGGCAAAGTACCGGACCCGGTATCTTGCCATAGAAAGTGTAAAAGTTAGCGGCAATGTACCGGGGTTGTTCAATTCTGTTTCAGATCGACAATAACAGACAGGATTAACAGGATTTTTCACCTGTTTTTATCCTGTTAATCTTGTAAATCCTGTCGATAAAATACATCTGTTTGCTATTTAACCCCAATCATCACATTTGAGGCTTTGACAACTATATACTGAACGTTCGTCCAAATTTTTTCTAAAAAATTAAATTTGGGTTGTCACACCCAACACTCAAAGATGGGAGCAACAGGCAGTGAGAAAACTGCCATTGATGGTTAATAGTTGCTTATTTCGGTACCTTACCAATCACATACAGGCCATCGATACACTCTTCCCAAGTCAAGAGGTTTGCAGAGCGGTGTACAAGGAGTTGGGTAACTCCAACAAGGGCAAAATGCGCGCTTGCACCTCAGAAAGCGGTGAGATTTGGTAAGCTATTTGTTCTTCCACGGTCATCACCATGAGATGGATATTGTCAAAGGCGCGTAACATTCGTTCGGTGGTGGGCGTGGCCGTGCCGCGCTTAGGGTTGCCGGCATAAACCCCGGTCAGTTCGGTCTGGTCCCGCGCCAATGATTCTTTGGCAGTGAAATCATCCAGAGCCAACAGGCGAGCGGCAATGGTCAGCAGGTGAAAGAGACTCAGCCTTGACTGGCCTTTACAGGTGGCTCAACAGGATGTCCCAAATTGATTACGGTTCCCTTGATGACGTTTTTGCCCTGCCATAACTTGTGGTATACTGCGGCCTGTTTATTTTGGAAGGAGGTATCCTTATAGATGTCAGAAAAACATTATAACTCCGTGGTGTTGGTCAAACAGGTGCCCGACACCCACAATGTGACCGGCGAGGTAATGAAAGCCGACGGAACCATGAACCGCGCGGCCCTGCCGGCCATTTTTAACCCCGAAGACCTGAACGCTCTGGAAATGGCCCTGCAAGTTCGGGAACAGTATGGTGGCACGGTGACGGTGCTGACCATGGGGCCGCCCAAAGCCGCCGAAATACTGCGCGAAGCCCTCTATCGCGGCGCCGACCGGGTGATCCTGCTCACCGACCGGAAATTTGCCGGGGCCGATACGCTGGCTACCTCGTATGCTCTTCACTGCGCCATCAAAAAGCTGGGCAATGTTGACCTTATTTTTTCGGGCCGCCAGGCCATTGATGGCGATACCGCCCAGGTGGGGCCGCAGACCGCCGAAAAACTGGGCCTGCCGCAGATCACCTACGCCGAATCGATTGTCAGCCTGGAAGATAACACCATCGTTGCCAACCGCGCCTTTGATATGGGATCGGAAATGGTCAAATGCAGCCTGCCCTGCCTGTTGACCGTGGTAGGATCGGCCAACCAGCCGCGCCCGGCCTCGGCTCGCCGCAAGATCGAGTACAAGTTGGCGGCAACACCTCAGGAATACGGCAGCATCTTGAAACAGTGGCCCGAGTTTGAGTCGGAGAAAACGCTGGAGACTTATCTCACCGAACGTAATCTCAAAATCGAGGTCTGGAGCGCCGCCGATGTCGACGCCGACGAAAGCCTGCTGGGGCTGTCCGGCTCGCCCACCCAGGTCTACAAAGTTAACTTTGTGATGCTGGGCGCCACCGAAGCCAAAGACATCTCGCCCGATGAAGAACACATTCGGGCGATGATCGAAGAACTTGTTCAAGAATATATTGTTGGGTAATTAATAATTAATTGTGAATGGTGAATTATTAATCATTAAATGTATCCTCTCAATATTTCGGAGGACCGAGGTCTGAGCCTGTCGAAACCAACGGTCTTCGACAGGCTCAACCAACTCTGCCCTAGATTATTGAGAAGGTACCATTAAATATTCACAATTCACAATTAATCTCATTAATTATCCTTCTGAGTTGATAAGGAAGAAGGAGTGTTGAAAAGTATGACAAACTCTAGTAGGAATGTTTGGGTTTTTGTAGAACAGGAAAACGGCAAAATTGCCGATGTGGCGCTGGAATTATTATCGAAAGGGCGCGAACTGGCCGATACGCTGGGCGGCGAGTTGGTAGGGCTGCTGGCCGGCCACCAACTGGGCGATCTGCCCCAATCTGTCATCCATCATTGGGCCGACCGCGCGCTGGTGGCCGATCAGCCTGAGTTGGAGCTGTACCGCACCTTGCCCTATGCGCGGGTAGCCATCAACCTGGTTAAAGAACACCGGCCCTATATTTTCCTGGTGGGGGCCAGCCCCATTGGGCGTGATCTTGCTCCCCGCGTGGCCAGCGCGGTCCGGGCCGGTCTCACCGCCGATTGCACCGACTTGCAAATTGGCGATTACACCTCTCGGAAAGATAAAACCACCTACCAGGATTTGCTGTTGCAAATCCGGCCCGCTTTTGGCGGAAATCTGATTGCCACCATCGTTAACCCCAAAATGCACCCGCAGATGGCCACCGTCCGCGAGGGCGTGATGCGCCGGTTGGAACCGGATACGTCGCGTAAAGGAGTGATTGAATCGGTGGATGTTGTTTTTGAAGAGGGCGATCTGGTCTTAGAGGTGTTGAGCCGCGAAGTGCGAGAATCGAAAGTTAATCTCAAAGATTCGTCGGTGGTTGTGTCCGGCGGTGGCGGGATACAAAGTCAAGAAGAAATGCAACTTGTGCGCGATCTGGCCCACGCCCTGGGCGGCGAAGTTGGCGCTTCCCGCGCGGCGGTGGATGCCGGCTTGATCACGCGGGAGCATCAGGTGGGGCAAACCGGCACCACGGTGCGGCCCCGGCTGTACATTGCCGCCGGCATCTCCGGCGCGGTGCAGCACCGGGCCGGGATGGACCAATCAAACAAGATCATCGCCATCAACACCGATCCCGATGCTCCCATTTTTGATGTGGCCCATTACAAAATTGTGGGCGATCTGAACGAAGTCATTCCCCTCATTATCCGCGCCCTGCGCGAGAAAGCTAAATAGGGAGGTAAAGGAAGAACCATGGTTGATAACTTTTTTCTGGATAATCAAGACCTCCAATTTTATTTGGATAAAGTAGATCTGCGCGAAGTGCTTGAACTCAAAGAAAAAGGGTACAGCTACAGCAAAGAATACTCCACGGCGCCGCGCAGTTACGAAGACGCCAAAGACAACTACCGGCTGCTGCTGGAAGTGTTGGGCGATATTTGCGCCACGGTCATTGCGCCCCGCGCCGCCGAAGCCGACGAAGAAGGCGCGCATTTTGAGAACGGCGAAGTGACCTACGCCGCCGCTACCCAGGCCGCGGTTGACGCCCTGCAAAAAGCCGAGCTGAACGGCGCCATGCTGCCCTGGAAATACGGTGGCCTCAACCTGCCGGAAACTATTTACGCCATGTTGGTGGAAATGATCTCGCGGGCCGAGGCCGGGTTGATGACCATCTACGGCCTGCAAGAGATCGCCTCTACCATTAGCGAGTATGCTGATGAGGATTTAAAGGAGCGCGTGCTGCCGCCCTTTGCCCGCGGCGAGGTCAACGGTGCGATGGTGCTGACCGAGGCCGACGCCGGATCTGATTTGGGCGCGGTGCAGACCAAGGCCACGTATGACGAAGAAACTGGCAAGTGGTATCTCAACGGCGTGAAGCGTTTTATCACCAATGGCTGCGCCGATATCAGCGTAGTGCTGGCCCGCAGCGAAGAAGGCACCAGCGATGCCCGCGGGCTGTCGATCTTTTTTGTGCAGCGTGATGAAACCGTCACCATCCGCCGCATCGAGCATAAACTGGGCATTCGCACCTCGCCCACCTGCGAAATTCATTACAACAATACCCCGGCGGAACTGATCGGCAAACGCCGCTTTGGCCTGGTCCGCTACGGCATGGCGCTGATGAACGGCGCGCGGCTGGCGGTATCGGCCCAGGCGCTGGGCATTGCCGAGGCCGCCTACCGGGAAGCGTACGATTACGCCCACGAGCGCTCGCAATTCAAACGGCCCATCAAAGATATTCCGGCGGTGGCCCGGATGCTGCTATCCATGCGCAGCGAGATCGAGGCCAGCCGCGCCCTGATTTACGAAACGGGCCGCTGGGTTGATCTGTTGAAGGCATACAATCACAAAGCTGAAGAAGAAAAGTTGGACAAAGAATCGAAACAGCGCCAGAAACTGGCCGCCGCTTTGGCCGATGCGCTGACCCCGCTGGCCAAGTATTACGCCACGGAGATGGGCAATCGGGTGGCTTATCAGGCTGTGCAAATCCACGGGGGCGTGGGTTATATGAAAGAATTCAATGTCGAGCGCCATTACCGCGATGTCCGCATCACCAACATCTACGAAGGCACCAGCCAGTTACAGGTTGTAGCCGCCATCGGCAAGCTGCTGGGCCACGCTCTGGATGATTTGCTGGATGAATACGCCGGGCTGGAGTATGGTCCCGAACTGGAGCCGCTTCGAGCGCAGCTGGCCGAAGCCAACGAGCAGTTCAAACAGGCCACCGACCAACTCAAAGCGCAGGAACGCAATGTGGTTGATTACTATGCGTCGGACCTGGCCGATATGGCTGTTTATATCATCAATTCCTGGCTGCTGCTGCAAGATGCGCGGGTATCGGGACGCAAAAAAGCCGTTGCCGAAGTTTATATTGCCGAACGCCTGCCCATGATCCACCAGGCGGCGGAAGCCATCCAAAATGCCAACGCCACCCCGCTGGCCGCGCGAGACGCAATTCTGGTAGCACCGTTTTAAAAGGATGAAGGAGCACTCGTCACGCATCACTTTCTCTAAATGAAACGCACTCGAAGGATGAAGTCCACAGTTGCAGGCAACCGAACGTTGCCGTTATCTGTGGACTATTTTTTGTGCCGGAGGCGGTATATGTTTTTCTTTTTCAAAGTATTACTCTCCGCGGTGGTCATTGCCGTAGCTGCGTGGCTGTCGGGTAAATTTCCGCGCGCGGCGGGTTTTTTGGTGGCGCTGCCGCTGTCAACCATGCTGGTATTGCCGCTGGCGTATGCGGAACATCACGATGCGGAGCAAATCACGGCGCTGGCCAAAAGCATTCTTATTGCTTTGCCAGGTATCGCTATTTTTCTGCTGCCCTTTATCGTGGCCCATCGCTGGGGTATGCCGTTTTGGGCCGCTTACGTGATCGCGTGCCTGTGGCTGATTCCGGCATTTTACCTGCATCGATTTTTGTTTCGGTTGTTATGACCCGGGCCGAAGCGAATCAAACGAATTATAGAGGTACTGATGAAGATTAGTGAAGCTGATCTCCACGATGCGCAGCAAATTCTTGAGTTGCAGAAACTGGCGTATCAAATGGAAGCCGAACGGTACAACGACGACACTCTGCCGCCTCTCACCCAAACCCTGGCCGGCATTCAAGATGATTTTGCCCGGATGACGGTGCTTAAAGCGGTGATCGATGAGACCATTATCGGCTCGGTGAGAGCCTATGCCGACCATGGAACTTGCTATGTAGGGCGGCTGATTGTGCATCCCCACTTCATGGGGCGCGGCATCGGCACCCGGCTGATGCGCGAAATCGAAGCCGCATTTAGCGATGTGGAACGTTTTGAATTGTTTACCGGCCATCGAACCGCCGGCGCTTTACATATTTATGCCAAGCTGGGCTATCGGGAGTTCAAACGTAAAGAAATGGACACTCACACGCTGGTTTTTCTGGAAAAAAGGATCTGACCACATTTCAGCAGTGATAAATGTCTTGGTGACATATGTCACATCTAATCCAGGACGAATGTCACTTATCATTCACGGCCAATGGCTCTACAATAAACTTGGCTGTAGTGGTTTTAATCCTTGGACTCTATTTGAGTTCAACCCTTCTACTCCAAATTCAATCCATCTTGGCATACTGTCAAAACTCGATCCCAGAATGGACTGGAAACCACACAACTGTTGTTCTTAGATAACCCACCTTCAGCAATTATTACACAACCGTTACAGTTGTGTGGCAAGTATATAACATTCAAAGGAGATGTTTATGTTAAACGATAAAGTCATGAATCGATCTTTAGTGGTGGTTGGGGCACTGTTAATTCAGTTAGCTCTGGGCGCAATTTACGCCTGGTCGGTGTTTACGCCGAGCCTAACAGAAGCCGGTTGGTCCAAAGCCGAAACTCAGGCGGTTTTTGCCGCCGGCCTGGCCTTTTTTGCGGTAGTAATGGTTGTTGCCGGGCGCATGATGCCCACCGTGGGGCCACGTAATTTGGCTATTGCCGGCGGTGTGGTCCTGGGTGTGGGCTATTTCCTGGCCGGCTTGATCGCGCCGTTTAATTTCTGGACATTGTTGATTTGTGTAGGCGTGATTGGCGGCAGTGGTATTGGTTTGGCCTATGTAGTGCCCATTGCGGTGGGCATGCGCTGGTTTCCCGATAAAAAAGGGATGATTACCGGTTTGGCCGTAGCCGGCTTTGGGTTTGGAGCCATGTTATGGGTCAAACTGGCCGGCTCATGGGGAAATCTGATCGCCGGCATGGGGTTAGGCACCACGTTTATTATTTACGGTGTGGTCTTTTTACTGATGGTGGTGATCGGCGGCATCTGGATGGTCTTCCCGCCGGAAGGCTGGAAACCCGCCGGCTGGAAACCGCCCGAAGTTGCCGCAGGTGCAGCGCCGGCAGCCGGCACGGTTAATTTTCAAAGCGGCGAAATGCTCCGTACCCCTCAATTTTATATGATCTTTGTGACCTTTCTCTTTAGCGCCAGCGCCGGGCTGATGAGCATTGGCTTGATGAAGTTGTTCCCGCTGCAAGCGCTCGAAGCCAACGGCCTTGATACCGTGGCGGCCAGCGCCACCGCAGGCACGGCCATGGCCGTATTCTTCTCGCTGGCCAACGGCCTGGGCCGCATTGGCTGGGGAATGATCTCCGACAGAATTGGCCGTAAAACCTCCATCATCATTATGACGGCGGTGCAGGGGGTTATGATGCTGCTCTTCCCGGTGATGGCCGGCACCCCGGCGTTGTTGTATCTGGCGGCCACGTTGATCGGCTTTAATTTTGGCGGCAACTTTGCGCTCTTCCCCACCGTTACCGCCGATACTTTTGGTAACAAATATATTGGCCAAAACTACGGCTGGGTCTTCCTGGCCTACGGCGTCGGCGGCATTTTTGGCCCCATTTTGGGCGGTCGTCTGGGTGATATGGGTAACTTTGCCCTGGCCTTTACCATTGTGGGTGTTTTGTGCCTGGTGGCTGCGGGCGTTACATCTGCGCTCAAGCCGGCGGTTCGTTCTGAAGAAGCGGTGCCCGCCAGCGCCTAACGCGAACTGCAAAATAAAATTACAAAAAATGAGGACGCGGAGAATAGTGCCGCGTCTTCTTTCTTTTTTGACGGGAAATTCTTAATCTTTTTAATTTTGCATTTTTTGCAAAACTCGATATTATCGATCCAGACATTTTATTTTTCAAAAATCATTCAGGATTTGATTCTTTTCAAGAACGCGGCAAATGACATCATCAACAGCCAACACTCAAATCGCTTGCCGGCACATCTGGAAAATATTTGGACCGCGCCCGCAGCAGATCAAGAAAAAACTCGCTCTTTCCCCCAGAGACGAAATTCTGGAAAAAACCGGCCATGTGGTGGCCGTCCGGGATGTTTCGTTTGATGTGCGGGCCGGAGAAACCTTTGTGGTGATGGGGCTGTCCGGCAGCGGCAAGTCAACGCTTGTCCGCTGCATTTCTCGCTTAATTGAACCCACCGGCGGCCAGGTGTTGATCGATGGCGATGATGTTACGGCCATGGACGAAAAGCAGCTCCGCGCGCTCCGCCGCCAGAAGATGAGCATGGTGTTTCAGCACTTTGGCCTGTTTCCTCACCGGCGCATCATCGACAATGTGGCTTACGGCCTGGAAATCCAGGGGGTTGATAGATCAATCCGCCGCCGGAAGGCCCAGGAAGTATTAGAACTGGTCGGGCTGGACGGCTGGGAAGATCACTACCCCGGCGAACTCAGCGGCGGGATGCAGCAGCGGGTGGGCATTGCCCGCGCCCTGGCGGTTGATCCCCAAATTCTGCTGTTTGATGAACCCTTCAGCGCGCTCGATCCCCTCATCCGCCGCGAGATGCAGGATGAACTGCTTCACCTGCAAAAGCTGATGCACAAGACCATTCTTTTTATCACCCACGATTTTTTGGAAGCCCTCAAATTGGGTGACCGGATTGCCATCATGAAGGCGGGCAAAATTGTGCAATTGGGCACGCCCGAAGAGGTTGTGCTCAATCCGATCAATGATTATGTGCGGGAATTTACCAAAGATGTGCCCCGCTCCCGCGTGTTAACGGCCAAAGCCATTATGCAAACACCACCGGTAGGCGTTGTCTCCGAACACGATACGCTGGACCGAATTTTGCCGATTTTACAGGGTCAGGAAAATCCATTCGTTTTTGTGCAGGCTGATGATGGCCGGTTTCTGGGGACGTTCTCCCGCGATCAGATCGCCGAGACTTCACCCAACAGGATGAACATCGGTGAGTTGGTAGACAACAGCTATCCCACCGTAACGCCGGATACAACCCTGGCCGATTTGATCCCGTTTGTCGCTGCAAATCACACGCCGGTGCCGGTTGTTGATGAAAATCAGCAGCTATTAGGCACTGTCGATCATGTCTCGGTCATGCTGGCCCTGGGGGGCGGCGAAAATAGTGGTACTGATACGGTTGTTCAATCCAATAACGGTCAAAATTCTTAAATCACCCTATTTCCAGGTGAGATAGAAACGCTCCTATGATCAAGTGGCAATCTTTTAGCGGTTTTGTGCAAATGCGCCGGCGCATCTTTCTTTATGCGCTTGTTTTGGCCATTATTTTTCTATTACCACTCGCATTTCGACGGCTGCCGGTTGATGTGACGGCTTTCCCGGAAGATTGGTACCTGAACCTGCGTGAACCGATTGATGAATTTCAACGTTGGGTTATCGGCCACCGGGCCTCCCATTTTGTCTTTGTCTGGTTTTTTGAGCCGGTGAGCGAAGCGATTGATTTCAGCATCCGTAAAGTGGAAAATTTTCTGCTGTGGCTGCCCTGGTCTGTGGTGATCTTGTTCGCCTATCTACTGGGCTACCGGGCCGGCGGCGTGCGGGTGGGGTTGCTCTCGACGGGCGGGTTGATGTTTATGGGGCTGGTGGGCCTGTGGGACCAAAGCATGCAAACGCTGGCCTTGATGGGCGTCTCGGTGGTTA
The DNA here is from genome assembly GCA_964612485.1 of uncultured Caldilineaceae bacterium. GTDB lineage: Bacteria > Chloroflexota > Anaerolineae > 4572-78 > J111 > JAFGNV01. The sequence continues at coordinate 48,805 of CAZTFF010000010.1, read as the reverse complement.
TTTCGCTGGGAATCGGCATTCCCCTGGGCATTATGGCCTCCCGCAACGACAGGCTGGAATCTGTGCTCCGCCCGCTGCTTGACGCCATGCAAACGATGCCGGCCTTTGTTTACCTGATCCCGGTGCTGTTGTTCTTTGGCATAGCGCGGGTTCCGGCGGTCATTGCCACCGTGATCTACGCCCTGCCCCCTTCGATCCGCTTGACCAATCTGGGCATCCGGCGAGTCTCTCCGGCGGCGGTGGAGGCGGCCCTTGCTTTTGGCTCCACGCCCCGGCAGCTTCTGTTCAAGGTACAACTTCCGCTGGCCATGCCCACCATTATGACCGGCGTGAACCAGACCATTATGATGGCCCTGGGCATTGTGGTCATTGCGGCCTTAATTGGCGCCGGCGGCCTGGGCCGCGAGGTGCTGCTGGCCTTGCAGCGGCTGCGGGTGGGCGAAGGGCTGGAGGCCGGCCTGGCCATTGTGTTGATGGCCATTATTTTTGACCGCATCAGCATGGGCTTCAGTCAAAAAGATACAGCGCGGGTCAGCAGCCGCCCCACCGGATTTCATTTGTTGCCCAACAAATGGGCGCGTTACGCCTGGGCGCGGCGTTTTGAACACGGTCTTGACCAGGCCATAAAAGGAATTCGTTCCGGCTCAAAAACGCTGGCCGGCGCTTTGGGCGCGATTCTGGGCGGGGTCATGCGACTGTTGGGCCGTAGAGAAGCCGGACAAACTGTATCGCCGCTTCTACAGCGCCACGCCTTTTTCCTTACCTCGCTGATTTTATTGATAGTTTTATTGCGTTTGGGCGTTACCAACACCACCGCCAATTATTCCGAATTCCCCGAAACGTGGAGTTTGAACATCAGCGAGCCGGTAGACAACAGCGTCATCTGGATGCGGGACAATCTGTACCAGATCGGCGATTTGCCGATTGGTACCGGCCCCCTGAGCGATTTTTTGGTCATCTACGGCCTCAACCCTTTGCGGTCGCTGCTGCAAAATTGGCTGGTTTGGCCGCTGTTTATCATGGCCGTGGTATTGGTGGCCCACGCCATTGCCGGCTGGCGCACGGCGCTCTTTTCGGCCATTGGCCTGGCCGGGATCGGACTGTTGGGGATGTGGGATCACAGCATGGACACCTACAGCCAGGTAATTATCGCCGTGCTGGTTACGGTGTCGATTGCCGTGCCGGTGGGCATTTTGGCCGCCCGCAACGATACCTTTGAGGCAATGCTGCGCCCGTTTTTGGACACGCTGCAAACTATTCCCCCCTTTGTTTATCTGGTGCCGGTCATCATGCTGTTCAATGTGGGGCGCGTGCCGGGAATTATGGCCTCGGTGTTGTACGCGCTGCCGCCTGGCATCCGCTTGATCAACCTGGGCATCCGGCAGGTGGCGCCCGACACCGTTGAAGCGGCGGAGGCGTTTGGCTCCACCTCGTTTCAAACCCTCTACAAAATTCAAATTCCGCTGGCTATGCCGGCTATTATGTTAGGCATCAACCAGGTGATTATGCTGGTTTTGGCCATGGTGATTATTGCTGGCCTTGTAGGCGGCGGCGGGCTGGGGCTGGAAGCCGTGATCGGGTTGGCCAAAAACCAGACCGGGCGGGGCATCGAGGCCGGCCTGGCTATTGTCATCCTGGCGATGATCATGGATCGTATTACCCAGGCATGGGCCAAAAAACGGGAGGTAGTGGGACAAAAATAAAACAGGCTCCCAACCGGAAGCCTGTTTTATGGTAAAATCAGCCTCGCCATGTCACTCTGAGCGACCAACGGGAGCGAAGAGTCCCTGAAACGATTGTTTGCAAGTCACCTTTGCAGGGATTCTTCGGCCTTCGGCCTCAGAATGACATTTGAGAAATCGCTTCTTACGGCAGCCACGCCTGCCAGGTGTCTTTGTTGCCTTCAATCCAGGCCCGGGCCGCTTCTTCCGGGCTTTTTTCGTCCAGTTCTACGGCGGCAATCATTTCAATTTGATCTTCCGTAGAATAATTAAAATTTCTCAAAAAGGTATAAACGTCCGGCGCTTTGTCCTTGAGATCGGCGGACACAATCTTGAACAATTCATCCGACGGATAAGCGCAATCCACCCCGCCGGATTCGGCTTCGGCGTAACACTCATCGCTGTATCCCGGTAATTCCACCTGCACCAGATCGTACTGGGCGTGAACGGAGTGCGGCGTCCAGAAATAGAAAACAATCGGTTCTTCACGGCTGTAGGCCGAGTCTAGCGCGGCTAAAATCGCTTCTTCCGATCCGGCGGTCACCACCTGCATTTCCATGCCCAGGTTATTGATGATGTCTTCATCATACTGCACCCAACTGGGATCGCCGGCCAAAAATTGGCCCTTGTCGCCAGTTTCGGCGGTAGCAAAGCGTTGGGCATTATCGGGATTGGTGAATCCTTCCCAGGTCGCCAGTTCGGGCGTTTGCTCTGTTACGTAGGCGGGCATAAACCAGCCGATCTCGCCCACCGGGCCGAGCAGCCCTACATTTTCCACCACATTTTCATCCTGAATGTACTGCGCCACATTTTCGGCGTGGCCCGAGGGCCAGACTTCCAGGCTGGCATCCAGATCGCCGCTGGCCAGCGCGGGCCATTGGGCGTTTTCATCGATGGTAACGATCTCAACCGGATAGCCCAACTGCTCTTCGATCAAAATTTTAGCCACGGCCACATTCACCTGCGATCCCGACCAGGGGTTTTCGGCCAGTTTGATGATCGGTTTATCGGCGCTGCTTTCTTCTTGCGCCGGGGCTGCTTGCTGGCTGCCGCAGGCGGCCAGCAGCAAAACGAGTCCTGCCAGCAAAACCGGGAGCAGCGCCCATTTAGAAAAAATAGATTTGTTCATGTCTCTTCTCCTTGAATATTGTGTGATCTGTTCCTCCGGTCCAGAGGGTTAAGCGGGGAATTGACCGGCTCAACGCGAGCGAGTATAACACCGACCCCCTGGCATGTCAATAAAGTGGTGGATGGCCCGCGCAGTTGGCCGGCCCAACATTGCCAATCCCAATGTTCTATGTTACCTTACGTTTTCTGGGGCAAACGAGGGAGTTTGTCCCTTTTTGCTTCTCCAATTTTTGCCGGAAAGGAACCCCAACCATTTACCGCCAACCACGCCCGCCGTTTGTTCATCCTTCTATCGGGGCTACAACCGTCAAACGAGGCTTGCTGGTAGCCAAAGCCTATTACTTTCTCTTTTTTGGCGCCATTGGCTGCCTGGCCCCGTTCCTCAATATTTTCTTTCAACAAAAAGGACTCACCGGCTCTCAAATTGGGTTATTGAGCAGCATTCCGCCGCTGGTGGCGCTCAGTGCCAACCCCATTTGGGGTACCATTGCCGACCGCTGGCAGATTCACCGGTACGTGCTGGCCCTGTGCGCGCTGGTGGCCGGCACCATCACCCTCTTTTTTCTCCGGGTGGAAGGCTTTACCGTGTTTGTTCTGCTGGTGACGATTCTCACTTTTTTTCGTACGCCCATTGGCGCAATTGTGGATAGCACCGTGATGGATATGGTCAAACAGGGCGCGGCCACCTATGGCCGCCAGCGCTTGTGGGGAACGATAGGGTTTGTATTGGCTTCGCTGGGATTGGGGCAGTTCTTAAGGGGCGATGACCTATCGCCGGTTTTCTGGCTGCACACCGCGCTGCTGGGCGTGGGCTGCGTGGTGTTGAGTTTTTGGCTGCCGGTGCAGAGTATTGACCAGCCGGCGGGAATCAAGCAAGGCATCCGGGTATTGACCACCCAGCGTAACTACGTAAGCCTGTTGGTTGCGGCCTCACTGTTGGGCATGAGCGTATCCGGCTACGTAGGATTTATGGGCTTGCAGGTGGTGGCCCTGGGCGGAACGCCCCAACAGGTAGGGCTGGCCTGGGCCGCCAACGCAATCATGGAACTGCCGTTGATGTATTTTGGCGCGCGTTGGTTTGCCGGAATCAGCCATCGCCGCCTGATTTTGGCAGCTTTTTTCCTGTTTATGATGGTGTGGGTCTCTCTGGGGTTGAGCGTTACCCCCACACAGGTGATTTTTGTGGTGTTGGGCAACGGGATTTGCTTTGGCATCTATTGGGTGGCCGCCGTCGGTTATGCCAGCGATGCCGCGCCGCCGGGCTTCAGCGCCACGGCGCAAGCGCTGGTGGGAGCGGGATTTTCGGGCCTGGGGTGGAGTTTGGGGTCGATCATCGCCGGGAATTTATGGGACTATTTTGGCGGGCGAATGGTGTTTTTCTTTGCCGCCGCAATGGCGGCGCTGGCCTTACTCATCTTTGGGTTGGGCAGCCGCGAGGAAGGCGGGTGAGCGCTTGCCGGCGGTGGGAGGGGCTACCATGGTTTCCAGCAGGTGTTTCAGCGTGGCCGCCGGGTCGCTGCAAACGCCGGTATGCACGGGTGAGGCCTGAACTACGGTACTGCGAGGGTTGGTGAGCCAGTGAAATCGTTCCGCCCGGTTTAATTGGCCGATCTCGCCGCCCTCTCCGGAGCAGATGCGGGGAATGAGATCAAGATATTCCTCTATTTGGGCTACGTTAAGCTGCGGGCCAAAAGCGGCCAAACGGGTTTTGTCCAGGCTCACGCGGGCGGCCAAAAAATTCTGCTCCCGGCAGAACAAGATCACCCCGGCGTTGAGAAATTCTTCCCGATCCACGTAGGGAACCACACGAATAACGGCGTAATCAAACGAGCTGCTGGCGGGCATTGATCGCCTCCCCCACAAATTTATCTGATGCGGCCAGCCGCTCGACCAAAAAGTCAACATAGGCCGCGCGGTGTTCATCGTGGCCGGCAAAATCGGCATCGTGATCCAGCCATTCACCCGGAATCAGGTCAACGGTTTGCGTAATAATTTGGCGGTTCAGACGGGCGCGGAACAACCGGTCGGTTTCCGAAAGAGTTGCGGCCATCGGCAGCAAGGTGTGGTGTTTGATCTGGGTGAAGGGGCTGCGGCTGCGGTCCAGGTAATTGTCCCAATTGTGATGAAAATACAACGCCGCGCCGTGATCGATCAACCACAAATCGTCTTCCCAGATGAGCATGTTCACATTCCGCGCCGTGCGGTCCACGTTGGTTACGTAGGCGTCAAACCAGACCACCGCCGAGGCCAGCGCCGGATCAGGCGGGGGCTGCATCAGGGTATTGAATTCCAGCGCGTGGGGCAGGTAGCGCAGCCCCAGGTTGAGCCGGCCCGCGCTGCGCTGCAGCAGGTCTTGAATTTCGGTGTTTGGCTCGGAACGGCCCAGCATCGGGTCCATTTTGATGATCGCCAGTTTGGGCACGCGTAGCCCCAGCGAGCGGCCAATTTCCCCGGCCACCAGTTCGGCGATGAGCGCCTTTGGCCCCTGGCCCGCCCCTACAAATTTCATCACGTACATCTGCCCGTCATCGGCTTCGACAATGGCCGGCAGCGAGCCGCCTTCGCGCAGGGGCGTAATGTAGCGGGTAGCGGTAACGGTTTTGATCATATCGCGTCCTCATTTGATTTTCCGGCCAAAAAGATCATTCTGGGGCTGTGGCTGTGGAATAGCTCAAGATCATAACTGCCAAAAATTGTTTCCACGGAAAAACCACCCAGGCGCAGCAGCAATTCCATCTCGTAACGGTAAAAAAAGCGCAGCGAGAAAGGGATTTGCCGGCGATGGACCGCGCCTTGCGAGTTGATCTCATCCAAAATGTAGATCAGATGGCGCTGTTGCGTATCTAGATCAATATCGTGCCGCCAGTACCACTGCACGGTGTGGCCGGTGGCGGGGTCTACAACGTCATCTTCAAAATAGAGCCGCCCGTCCGCTTCAGCCAATAAACCGGGATCGGGATGGAACAGATCGATGACCAGCGTACCGTCCGGCCGCAAGTGCCGGTGAATGGCCTTCAACGCGGCTATCTGATCTTCAATTGTATGCAGGTGCATTAAGGTATTAAGCGGCACCATGGCCAGGGCAAATGTTTTGGATCGCAGGTCAAAGTTGCGCATATCGGCCTGGTGCAAGGTGATCTGGCCCGTCAGTCCCGCCGCTTCAATTTTTATTTGGGCGCGGTTCAGCGCTATCTCTGAAAGGTCGATGCCGGTCAGAGTGTGGCCGGCCCGGGCCAGCGGCACCAACAATCGGCCGGTGCCGCAGCCAATTTCCAGGAGCGGGCCGTCCGTCTCCGAGGCGAGCAACTCCCACATCGACAGATCGTCATCGGTATCGCCGTACAGTAAATCATAATATTGGGCAATCAGGTCTAACGTCATGCGGTGTATTCTCGCTGGGTTGAGATAGTAAGATCATACCTCACCCCGGCTGTGGAGGCAAGCGCGGTATAACCGTTCAGCCCAGTTGGTTGAGCTTGTCGAAACCAACGGTCTTCGACAGGCTCAGACCTCGTCCCCCCGAAATATTGAGAAGATACCTTCCGTATTTGAAAAATTAGTGATTAGAGATTGGGAGATTGGCGTAAGCGTAAGCGACGAAATCTCTAATTTCCAATCTCTAATCTCCTGGCGAAATGGGTAAGTTATTAAATTCTCATTCCTAAAATTCATTGCATCAACGTTAGAGATGAAGCTGTTCAATGGGGATATAAACGTGGAAAGTGCTGCCGCGTCCGGCAATGCCGTCGCTTTCGATGGAGATGGTGCCGCCGTGGGCATCGACGGCCAGCTTGCAAAAGGCCAGCCCCAGGCCCACGCCGGAGGGAGCGTTGGCCGAGTGATCCACGCGGGTGAATTTGTTGAAAATACGGGTCTGGTCCGCCTGGCTGATGCCCGGCCCGTTGTCGGATACGGAAAGATGCAGCGTGTTGTTCTCGTAATCGGCGGCGACGGTAACGGAGCCTTTTTCGGGCGTGTATTTCAGCGCGTTGTCTACCAGATTGACCAGCACCCGGCGCAGCATGCTTTCATCCACCCATAAAAGAGGCATCTCCGGCAGGGGATTAAAGATCAGTTCCATTTGTCTGGCCTCGGCTTTAGACGAGACCTGTTCTCTCACCGCGTCGATGATGGTCTCCAGTCGCACCTCGTACCGTTTGAGAGGAATCTCGTTGCCCTGTTCATGCTGGCTGACATCCAACATCGAGTCGATCATATCTTTAAGCGCCTGGCTGTTCCGGTTGGCCAGGCCCAATACCTGCTCCAGCGCGGGATTGTCTTTGGTAGACCCCAGGAGGCGGGGCAGCAGGTCGATGGTGCTGATCAGGTTGCCCAGCGGGCCGCGTAGATCGTGAACCAGCATTTTAACCATATCCTGGCGCAGCCGTTCCGCCTCTCTGCGGGCCGAAATATCCCGCCCCACCCACTGCACGCAATCGGCGCCGTTGTAATGAACTTGCCGGGCTTTGAACTCCAGATCTATGTTCTGTTGGAGCGCGTTGGTCGCATCTACTTCTACGGCCACTTCTTGCCAGGCCCGCAACTGCTTTTTATGTTCGGCCAGGTAATCTTTCAGGCACGCGTGGATGAGGCTGATGTGGTGCCCAATCAAATCGGTTTTATCCTGCCAGAGAGTCTGGCACGCTTTGCGGTTGGCGTTGAGTATCATACCCTGGTAATTGGTAATCACAATCATATCCGTGTTGTTTTCAAACAGGGCGGTGTAGCTGGCTTCGGCGTCTTGCAATTGGGATACGGCCTGGGCATTGGCCACCGCGGTGGCCGCCTGATCGGCAAAAGCCCGGATGTCTTGGATATCATCATTGGTATATTTGTTGACCTCGCAGCTGTCGATGGTCAACATGCCAATCACCTCATCCCGCGCGATCAAGGGCACGCCCATCCAACTGCGTATTTTTTCTGAGGATGATCCTTTGATCCAGCCCGGCTCCCGGCTGACATCGGGAATAACCACGGCTCTTTTTTCGGTGATGACGCGATAATTGGGCAGGTCTTTGTGCATCGGCAGGATAATTTTGAGGGCATGCTGTTTGATCCCTTTAGCAAAGCCGTGGGCGGCGCTGGCAACCAGGGCGTTGCTTTCTTTGTCGTAAAGAAAAATAGAGCAACTGTCGTATTCAATTACTAACGTCAGTTGCTCTAAAATAAGTTCCAGCACTTTGTTGAGGTCCAGCGTGGAGTTGATAGTGTGGGCAATCGAGGCCAGGGTATCGGCCAGGCGGCGGCGGTGCTGTTCGGCCTCAAAGAGGCGCGCGTTGGCAATGGCAAAAGCCGCCTGGTCGGCAATGATCGAGAGCATGGCCAGGCTGCTTTCATCAAAAAAATTGGTTTCGGTGGCCGTAATGGTTAAAACACCGATGAGCTGGTCGGGGAGTTGGATGGGCACTGAAACCGCGCTGCCCACCTTTTGTAATTCGGGATGGTCTTCATCAAAATACCAGCGGTCATCGGTTCGGGTGTCGCCAATGAGTACGTCTTCGCGGTGTTCTTTAACCCAGGCAATGAGGCCCTGTCTGTGGATGGTGTCAATGGTTTCCCGGCTGCGCTCTTGCATTTGAAAGTTGTTGATAAGAAAGAAGTTTTCCAGTTCGCCGGTTTCATCAAACATGAACAGGCTGGCATCCGAGGCGCCCACCGAGGCCACGGTAGCCGCCAAAACCCGGTTCAGGATTTGCTCAATATCCAGGCCGGCGTTGAATTCGCGCGTAACCAGGTATAAAACATCGATCCGCGAGCGTACATCGGGGCTGTCAGGTAGTAACATAACCATGCGTATTTCCGGTGTTCAATCAACTTTTTGTAATTACAACTTGTTAAAGACCAATTATCAGTGTCAGACCTCAAAGGTTTTTAATGGAAACCTTTGAGGTCTTTTTCCGACAGGCTGCTAACCGCCGGTTTTCATAAACATATCGGCGGTAAAGTTAAAGCCGTGGTTGCGTAATTTCGGTTCGCACTTCGGGCGCAGCCCGCCCGGTTCCATGTCGCCCACAACTTTGCCATCCTGCTCGCCGGTTTCCGTAAATTTAAACAGGTCTTGCAAAACAGGCGTGTCTCCTTCGATGCCTTGAATTTCGGTGATGTAGGTCACTTTGCGGGAGCCGTCGCGCAGCCGGCTGGCCTGCACAATCAAATGAATGGCCGACGCAATCTGGCGGCGAACCACCTGCAGGGGCAGATCAACGCCGGCCATCAACACCAGCGTTTCCAACCGCGAGATACAATCGCGCGGTGAGTTGGCGTGGATAGTGGTCAAACTGCCGTCGTGGCCGGTGTTCATCGCTTGCAGCATATCCAGGGCTTCCCCGCTGCGGCACTCGCCAATCACCACTCGTTCGGGCCGCATCCGCAGGGAGTTGACCACCAGGTCGCGGATAGAAACTTCGTTGGGATTGGTGGGCGTTGGTTTTTTGGTTTCCAGCCGCACCACGTGGCGCTGCTGGAGTTGGAGTTCGGCGGCGTCTTCAATGGTTACAATCCGCTCGTCTTCGGGGATATAGCTGGAAAGAATATTCAGCAGCGTGGTTTTACCGGAGCCGGTTCCGCCTGAAACCACAATATTCAGCCGGGAGACTACGCAGGCTTCCAAAAATTTGGCCATATTGGGCGTGACCGAGCCGAAGCGGATCAAATCTTCAATGGTCAATTTGTCTTTGGAGAATTTTCTGATGGTGATGCTGGGGCCATCGATGGCGCAGGGGCGAATGACGGCGTTGACCCGCGAACCGTCCGGCAGCCGGGCGTCAACCAGCGGCGTATCGCCGTCAACCACCCGGCCCAGTGGTTTGACAATGCGTTTGATGATGCGTTCCACATGGTCATCATCCAAAAACTTGATACCCGACTCTCTGAGCTTGCCGTTTTGTTCGATATAAATAATGTAGGGGCCGTTGACCATTACTTCGCTGATGGTGTCTTCTCGAAACAGCACTTCCAAGGGGCCAAAGCCAAAAATCTCATCCAGCACGTTGTTGTAAAACGTTGCTTCGGGTACGTTGGCCGGAATTTTGATGTTGGCCCGCTGCTTGGCCTGCTGGTAGCGTTGTTGGATAACTTTTTCCCGGTCCGCAGTTCGCTCCAGGGGAACATCCAGCGGAACATCCGGCGCAATGGATTGGCGCAGTTTATCGGCCAGCCAGAGCTGCAATCTAGCCTGCTCCGAGCGCTCGCGGCTGATCGAGCCGCGCTGGGGAGGGGCAACCGGATCATCCGGTTCCAAAGGCAGTCCCACCAGCGTGGATTCCGGCGGAGGGACTGCCGGTTTGGCCGGTTCGGGTTTGGGGGGCGTATCTCCAATTCTTTTTAGGTTTGAGATGGGCATCGTTTTTACTCCTCGCAAGTCGGGTTAGAGATTGGCGGATGGTCCATTGTTTCGATACGCGGTCGATACGAGGTTTATTATATCACGTTAGAGGGTGTTGGATATAGGAACCTAAAGTACTATTCCGGGCTTTCCATCCACTGCTCAAACAAGGGATCAATCTTCCGGCCCGATACGGTTTCAATAACGTTCAATAGCTCCTCGCCGGTGGCGATCTGGTATTTGTACTGTTGGTAGTAAGTTTGCAAGATGTCCAGGTAAGTCTCGTCACCCACTTTTTCGCGCAGCGCTTCAAAAAAAAGCGGCCCCTTGCCATAGACAATAATGCCGTAATCACGCTCTGAAAAATCGGATACCGGGCCAACCACGGGTCTGTCCTGGTTGGTTTCCTGGGCTTTTTTGTATGGCCCCAGAAAGTAGCCGTCAATAACCTGGGCCACTTCTTCCTCGCCGGCCACGGCTTCCCAATACAAAACGGTGCTGTAATTGGTTAAGGATTCATCCAGCCATGGTTCCTCAACCTGGTGGTTGCCAACTACATTATACCACCATTGATGGGCCACTTCGTGGGCAATCGCCTGCTGAAAGAACATGCCGGGAAACTCGTAAAGCTGTTGGTTGATGGCTACAATGCCGGCGTATTCGATGCCGCCGGCAGTGGTGGGGGTAGCCACAATGTCAAACTCAGCATAAGGATAGGGGCCGAACGCCTGGTTGTATACGCGCAAAGCATCGGCGGCATTTCGCAGGGCTTGCTGCCCGCCCTCCTCCACCTGGCCCGGATAGTGGCTGTTGACCACGATTCCATCAACCGTTTCGCTGGCAACTTCGTAATCCAAACCCATCGCGATGTAAAACTCGCGGATGGGGCCGGACACCAGCGACAGGGTTTGGGTTCCGTCGTTATTTTTCTGCCGGCCAACCTCGCTGCCCGATGCGGTGACTACCATTTCTTGCGGTACGGTTAATTGTACCTGATAGAGTGCCACGTCCAAATAGGGCGCGTCGCCGTAATAAGGAGGGATGCCGGTATCCCAGCCCGATTCATCATACACGGCCACCGCCGGATAAAATCCGGCCAGGGTGATGGTATCATCCGTGTAGACAAAAATATTGTATCCAAACTCAGGTTCGGTAGGAATTAGCAGGGTATACATCAAACTGATGTCGATGCTTTCACCCGGCGCCAGCGGCTGCATCAACGGAACGCGCAGGGCGGTATTTTCGGCCTGAAGTTCCGGCTCAACCACCCGGCCGTTGACAACAACAGTCTTGATGTCCATGTCGCCGTTATAGGCCGGCAGGTTGGGATATAAACGGAAATAAATTTCTTCCAGAGCTACGGTTTCGGTATTGGTATACTGAACCCGTTCCAGACCCTCCAGCATCAAGCCGTCTTCATTATCAAAGGTTTGGGGATCAAGCCTCGCTTCGATGGTGTAGCGGCTGGCGCCACTTTGCGCTACCGTATCTACATCCCCCCAAAATTCAGGCCGCATGGCGGGTTGATATACTTCCAACCCATCCACCGGTTGTTCCAACATAGGTTTTAGCCGGGCAGGAATAGGCGGCGGTGGGTCGGTGGGTGTGGGCGAAGGCTCCGGCATAGGAGAGGGGGTAACGGTGGGCGTTGGGGTGGGCGGTGTAAGAGCCGCAGCGTCTTCCACTTCTTTTTGTGCTGTGGGCGGCGGCCCGGCTGATGACGGATTACAGGCTGCTAACGTGATCAGCAGGAGAGGAAGTATAATCAGGGTTTTTGTTTGATTCATAATTCTCGACTCTTATGCGTGGGATACTTGTATTATAATCGATCTTAACAAAGGTTAAAAGGAGAAATTTGGCCTAGAACTTTTTGGCTAGGATTACCGTAGCCATTGTTCGGCCAGCGCGTTGAGATTTTGGCCGGAGACGCGTTCGGCGGTGGCTAAAAATGTCTGGGGGGTGACGATTTTATACCGATTTTCGGCGTAGTAGGTTTGTAATATTTGAAAATACATATCTTCGCCCACCTGCTCCCGCAGGGCGTTGAAAAAAAGCGCGGCCTTCGCGTAGACAAACAGTTCATATTCTACCGGGTCAAAAACAGCGGCAGGTTGATCGACCACACCTTGCATGCCGCCGCCCGCCGCCCAGTCGAAAGGGATTTCCCAGCGGCCGGTGAGCAACTTTTCGGCTTCGGACCGGCCAAAAACGCCCCGGTAGTAATCAAACGCGCCGTATTCGGTCAAGCCTTCATCCAGCCAAGGGTGGCGGTAGGGGTTATTGCCCACTACGGCGTACCACCATTGATGGCCAACTTCATGGGCTACCAAAAATGTAAGGAATTCGCGTTGCTCCTGGTAAAGGTCTTCCCCAATCAGCAGCAGGCCGGTGTATTCCATCCCCCGCACGTTGAGTGGCGCTTGGGCTAACTCCAACTCGGTGTAGGGATACGGGCCGTAGGCATCGCTGTAAAGCCGCAGCGATGCCGCCGCGTGGGCCAGTACCGCCCGTCCGGCGGCTTCGTAGCCCGGCAGAAAATAGGAAGTGACGGTTGTCCCGGCGGCTTGCTCGCTAATCGATTGGAACGGCCCGGCAATGAGCGTAACGTCTCGCAGCGGGCCGCCGGCCAGTTGCCAGGTGCGGGAATTGGCATTGTCAATCACATTCAAGGTGACGGCTGCGCCATTGGCCAGAACCAGATTTGGCGGCAGGGTGATGTCAACCTGATACAGTGCCACCGCATTAAAAAGTACATCGCCGTGCGCGGGCGGGTCATCCAAAATCCAGGTGCCGTTTTGCTGCACGACCAGGGTGGGATAAAAACCCGGTAAACTCAAAACCGGCCCATCCCAGCCAAATAAGGTGTAATCTGAATTATCCAAACCGGGCCGGCTTTTGAGATCAACTTCAAAATTGAGCCGGACAGAAATTTCCGCCGGTGTTTGCCCATCGGCTGGGGTTCCCCCGGCGGCGGTGAGTTCCACAGGCAGGCGAATAGCGGTGTTGTTGGCTATCGTTTCTATGTTAACCGGCGCGCCATTGATTTGGGCCGAAGTCACCATCATGGCGCCGCCGTAATTATCAAGATTGGGATAAAGCCGAAAAACAACTTCCGGCCCCGGCGAAGGAACAATCACCTGTGCGGTGCCCGCCAACCGGGATCCATCGGGACTCAATTGCGCCGTGATGTGGCAGCGCGGCAGGGGGCCAAGTGCTTCGATGTCGCGGCTCATCCGGGGCTGCAACGCGGCGCGGTAGTGGCGGAAGGGGTCGGGCGTTGGGGTGGGGGTGATAAGCCCGGCCTGAACCATCAACGAGGAAGGGGCTAAACTACAGGCCGTCAGGCTGAACAGCAGCCACAGCAGCGCGACGTAAATTACGTTTCTGGCGAAACGAGCCGGCGCTGTTTCATCAACCTGGGGGGTATCATGGCTATCCATACGCGGCATTATCCCCCGCCTGCCGGATTTTGACAAGTTGTGATATTGAGCAAATCGGTTTATAATCAAATTCGCCGCCCGACCCGACTAAAATAATCCGGTGTGTTTTGTAATTCACAATATTTGTGATAGACTTTAACACCATATCTTGCCTTATAACTTCAAAAGTGGGGGGCCTCACACAACTGCTACAAATTCAACAGCTTGTTTGCAAATTTTGTGTTTAAAATTCGTTCCTATTTTCACAGGTTGAACTATGGAAAATACCCCGATTAATTATATGCCCATCTTGATCTTTCTTTTGGCATCCACCTTTATAGCGGTAGTTTCCCTGACCTTGCCTCACTTCCTGGGGCCGCGTAAACCTACCAAAACCAAATTAGATGTGGTGGAATCGGGCAAGTTAACCTATGGCAGCGCCCGCCGCCGGGTTCCCATTCAATATTATATGATCGCGATGCTGTTTCTCTTGTTTGATATTGAGGTACTCTTCTTTTACCCGTGGGCCGTCTTATTTTGGGATTTGAAATGGTTTGGCCTGATTGAAATGGGCGTTTTTGCCACGCTATTGATCATTGGTTATGTGTATATTTGGAAAAAGGGAGCCATCGAATGGAAGCCGTAAGCGGTATCCCCACCCCGCAAGAGATTGAAACGGCGCAAGCCCAGGGTAAAACCGGAAGTTTAGGCGTGGCCGTGGCCCGGCTGGAAGACCTGGTCAATTGGGGCCGCTCCAATTCGGTGTGGCCGCTCTTGTTTGGGCTGGCCTGCTGCGCCATCGAGCAGATCAGTGCTGGAATGTCTCGTTTTGATATTGCCCGTTTTGGGTCCGAGGTGTTCCGCGCTTCGCCCCGCCAGGCCGATCTTTTAATTGTATCGGGCCGGGTGTCTAATAAAATGGTGCCGGTCATCAAACGCCTGTACGATCAGATGTCGGAACCCAAATGGGTGATCGCTATGGGCGATTGCGCCTCTTGCGGCGGCCCATTTAATAATTACGCCATTATCCAGGGTGTTGATAAAATTCTGCCGGTCGATGTCTATGTGCCCGGCTGTCCCCCGCGCCCCGAAGCTCTCTTTTATGCCCTGAACATGCTGCAAGAGAAAATTCGGGCCGAAGAAAAATTGGGCGAAAGAATTAGCGGCCTGCTTGATGAGCAGGCGTGAGCGGATCGGCAACATTTGAATCGAAATTAATGTACCTTCTCAATAAACTGGGGCAGAGTTGGCTGAGCTTGTCGAAATCAACGCTCTTCGACAGGTTCAGACCTCGTTCCCCATTTAGAAAATTGGAGATTGGATGATTTTTAAACTGAAATCTCTAATCTCCGCGCTCTAATATTAAGATGCAATTTCTTGGACAGGCATCATGACAAACGCCGTTGTTGAAACCATCAAAGAAAAATTTCCTTCCGGGATAGAAGACCATTCCGATTTTCGCGGAGATATGGCGATCACCGTCCAGGCCGATCACTTTCACGACATCGCCCTGTTTTTGCGGGATAATGAGGCGCTGCGGTTTGATCTTCTGGTTGATGTTTATGGCGTCGACCGGCTGAAACAGGCTCAATCGTCCCGATTTGCCGTTCATTACGAGCTTTATTCTATCGCCAAAAATAGATTTTTGCGGGTGGTTGTGCCCGCACCTGCCCCATCCGGCTCAAACGGTCAGGGTCCGCTGCCCGAATTACCTACTGTGACCGATGTCTGGCCCACGGCTAACTGGCTGGAGCGCGAAACCTATGATTTGATGGGCATTCAATTCAACAACCATCCCTGGCTGCACCGCATTATGATGCCCGATAATTGGATAGGCCATCCCCTGCGGAAAGATTACCCGCTGGGCGGCGAGCCGGTTTACTTCAGCCACGATCAGGATAACCCGCGTTTTGCTCACCTGGGCAAGAAAATCATGGTCGGCCCCTCCTTCCTCACCGAGCTGCCCGATGATATGGACATCGAAACCCATATGGTGGTCAATATGGGACCGCAGCACCCGGCCACGCACGGCGTATTGCGCCTGGCCGTAGAGTTGGATGGCGAAGTTGTTCGCAAAGTCAGCCCTGAGTTGGGCTATCTTCACTCCGGCTTTGAGAAAACGGGCGAAAACAAACGTTACGAAAAATTCATCCCCTATTGCGACCGGATGGATTACCTGGCCCCGATGAACAACAATATGGCGTACGTGTTGACGGTTGAAAAATTGTTGGACGTGGAAGTTCCCGAATACGTGCAGTACGTGCGCGTTGTGCTGGCCGAGTTGCAGCGGATCGGCAGCCATCTGGCCTGGCTGGGCACGCACAGCATGGATGTGGGCGGCACCATGCACTCGCTGCTCATGTACGCGTTTGCCATGCGCGAGCGTATTCTGGACATTTTTGAAATGGTCTGCGGCGCGCGGATGACCACCAGCTACTTTAGCGTGGGCGGCCTGCGCTGGCCGCTGCCGGGCGCGTTCAGAGATGCCGTGAACGCCTTTTTGCGCGATTATAAAGAAGTGCAGCGGGATATGGAAAAAATGTTAACTAAAAATCCCATCTGGCTCAGCCGCACCAAAGGGATTGGCCCGCTCTCTGCCGAAGAGGCCATTGGCCTGGGCGTAACAGGCCCGCTGCTGCGAGCCGCCGGTGTGCCGCTGGACTTGCGCAAGGCTCGCCCCTATTCCGCTTACGATCAGTTTGATTTTGATATTCCTACCGCCACCGAGGCCGATTGTTACGCCCGCTACGTGGTGCGAATTGAAGAGATGATCCAGAGCGTGCGTATTGTGGAACAGGGCCTGGAAAAAATAAAATCCGGCGGCCCTTACCGCACCGCCGACCGTAAAGTGGCGCTCCCGCCGCGAGAAGAGATCAGCACCAGTATGGAATCGCTCATTCACCACTTCAAACTTGTCACCGAGGGCTACCGCCCGCCCGAAGGCCAGGTTTACCTGGCTACGGAAAACCCCAAAGGCTGGCTGGGCTTTGGCCTTATCAGCGACGGCACCGCCGTACCGTACCGGCTGCGGGTTCGCGGCCCCTCGTTTGTAAATTTGCAGGCCACGCACACTATGGCCCAGGGCCAGCTAGTTTCAGACCTGGTGGCCCTGATTGGCTCCATCGACATTGTGTTGGGCGAGGTAGATCGATAATGTGGACCGAAAAAGAACAACAAGAACTCGATGAAATCCTGAAAAAATATCCCGATAAACGCTCGGCGGTGCTGCCGGCCCTCTATCTGGCTCAACAAGAGAAGAATTGGCTGGATAATGAGGATATTGCGGCGGTAGCCGAGGCGCTTGACTTAAATGTGACTCATATTCACTCCATCATCGGTTTTTACACGCTTTTCCGCAAGCAGCCAACCGGCAAATACATCATCCAGGTCTGCACCGATCTGCCGTGCGCCCTGCGCGGCGCCGAAGATTTCTACAAGCGCTTGTGCGAGCGCATGGGATTAGGGCCAAACGGGGGAACCACTGAAGATGGCCTGTTTACCGTAGAGGAAGTTGTCTGTATTGCTGCCTGTGATAAAGCGCCCTGCGCCCAGATCAATCTGGAATATTACGAAAATCTCACCGATGAGCAGATTGACGCGGTGATCGCCGGGCTGCGAAAGGAGGAGGCGGCAGAATAGCGGGGAGGCTATTTGTTGGCCGAACAACTTGGTGTTGAATCATTTTAAAAAATATCGTATCGACTATTTGTTTGTATTGCTCATTATTATTGTCACGTTAGTGACGGTGCTTTTTAAAATTGGAGAAGTCCCGCCGGCGGCCTATCCCTGGTCTGATGAAAGTGATGTGGCTTCGGATGCAGTGTTATCTTTCAGGCACGGGCTTGAATTTCATTATCCGGCCCAACTGGCCGGTGGTCCTATAGCCGTCTGGTTAGAAACGGGTTGGATCCATCTCTTTGGGCCGGGATTAACCGGGCTGCGTTTTCTCAATGGATTGGTCAATCTGACCTCAATTTTGTTTTTGTACCTGGTGGTGCGCCAGTTGCCGTTTGGCCGTGAACGTGAAAGACAATTTCACAGCCCTACCTTTAATCAATGGTTAGGTTTAAGTGCGGCGCTTTTTATGGCGGTTTCTACCTGGATATTGGGCCTGGCCCGGATTGCCACGCCTAATTGGTCGTTAGTGTCGCCGATGACTACGCTGACCTTTTACTTTCTCTGGCGGGCCTTGAATACAGATCGACGCCGCTATTTTATAGCTACAGGCATCATGATGGGCGCGTTATTCTATGGCTATATCCCCGGGTATTGCGTGCCGTTGGTGCCCGCTATCTTCCTGGGCAGCGTGTGGTTCAGCAAGCAGAGACAATCCCAATTGCGGTTTCCAATTTCCCGTTGGTATTGGTACAGTTTCCCGGTGGCTCTTGTTGTTGCTACACCCATCTTTGTGTTTTTTGCTTTGCATCCAGATGCTGTTTTACAGCGTGTGGTGCAGTTGGCCCATACCAATGAGTTATCTCTGGTCAGTTTGTTCACTTATAATCTGGTAGATACATTAGCCGCTTTTGGTTTTTGGCCGGTGTGGTTACTTCAGGGCAGATTTGATGACGTTGCGTTTGATCCCCTGGTCACCGTTCTGTTCATTGCGGGTTTGCTGATTACGCTTCGGCGCTGGCGGGACAATGTTTACTTTTTCCTGATCGTATGGTGGGTGGTGATGATCGCGCCGGCCTTTCTCTCCCGATCGGCCAGTACGGGCTTTATATTTGAGATTTGGCGTCGGGGGATTGGGGCGCAGCCGGTATCTTTTGTTTTTGTGGGACTGACGGTTGTTACCGCCGCGCAGTGGCTGACAAAACGGTTTGAACTGAAGCGGCAACTGGCCCGGCTAATCCTTCCCGTTTTGCTGACGGTTACGTTGCTGGTGGCAGCGCTTTCCAGTTTTTGGCTGTACTTTGGCTGGTGGGCCAACAGCGGGGTTATTCCTATGTTTTTCCCTGCCGGCCCGGTTCAGCTGGTGGACTGGATGGAAGAGACTACCGAGGGGCAGGATACTCGTTTTATTTTTCCTGTCCGGCCCAATGTTAGCCCCACCGTACGCCCGGAACTCTTTTCGGTACGTTATCTGTACGATGGCGAGGGCAGCAACGCCTTTCCGCTGATGGATGAAGAGACAGTGGGGGATGAATTGACCCAACTTTTTGACCAAAAGCCGGCGCTGGTTCATCTGATGTTGCATGATCGTATTGTTGTGGACCCCAAAGATTATTTTCAATATGCTTTGGCTACACAAGGCAGGATCATCGATACGGAAAGCCAACCCGATTACGATGTCATCACCTACCGCATGCGTCCGAATGCAACCTTTGAACGCGCTCTGGAACCGGCTGCTGTGGCCTTTGGCGATCAACTCCGTTTAACGGGCCGGCAAATCCAGCCCCATTCGGTCCCGGCGGGACACATTTTGGGCGCGGCCTTGCGATGGCAAAAACAACAGCCGGGCAATACCAATTACAATGCCAGTATTGCCCTGTACGATGCGCAAGGTTTCGAGTGGGCCAGGCTGGATAAACCGCTCTTGAGCGCGGAAAATTATCTGACCACGCGCCACTGGTCGCCGGGCGATGAGTCTGTGTTGTATTATGCCTTGCCGGTGCCGGCTGATATGCCGCCCGGTGAGTACACTTTGCGGCTGCGGGCCTACACCCCTAAAACGGGAGAGGTTTTGCCTCCTGAAACCGGGAGTGCCGGCCAATCGTTCGCGTTGGCACAAGTTGAAGTGCAGCCGCCTCCCACACCGGTTGATGCAGCGGCAGTGCTCATTGAACAGCCGTTGGATGTGCAGGTTACAGAGGGATTACAGTTAGTTGGCAGCGATCCGGTGGAGTCGGCGCATCGCCCCGGCGAGCGGATGTGGCTTTCCCTGTGGTGGCAGGGAACCGAATCGCTATCCGGCAATGTGGGCCTGGTTTTGGCCCTGGCCAATCCGGGCAGCGATCCCATCCCGTTATTTGAAACGCCTCGTCCCCTCCTGGCCGGCCTGCCTTTATCGGCCTGGACGCCGGGGCAGGTTTATCGCGCCAACTACCCGGTGCGGCTTCCGGCCACCGTTGCAACCGGCGAATACAGGCTGGTCCTGCGCCTGTTTGATCTGGATACGCAGGAACCGCTGGGCGAGCAGGTGCTTTTCCCGGTACCGGTGGAGGCCCGCTCTCACCGGTTTGAGGCGGCACCGTTGGCCCATCAAATCAACGTTGATTTTGAAGATGTAGCCCGGTTGTTGAGTGTTGATCTGGAGATAGCCCCGTCGGAGATTACGCTGCAAACCCAGTGGCAGGCGCTGCGCCCGATGGATAAATCGTATAAAATGTTTGTTCATCTCACCGGTGCCAACAGGCAAATTATCAGCCAGTTCGACACGGTGCCGCAGCAGGGAACAGCGCCGACCACCGGTTGGGTGCCGGATGAGATCATTCAGGACGAATTGATTCTGCCGCTGCCCGCCGACCTGCCACCGGGTCCCTACCGGCTGGTCATCGGTTTATACAATCCCGAAACCGGCCAACGGCTCCAGGCCGGTGGGCAGGATACGGTACGACTATTTGAGGGTGAAGCTGTTCAGTGATCTGCCATCTGCATAGCGCGGAGGCGGAGGGATGGTAAATGCCCGTTAAAATAAAAATATTAGGGTTGGCATTTCTGGTAATAATAATTGGAGCGGTGGCAGGCTTGGTTGAACCGGCGCGGGCAACCGAACCAACACCGACGCCTTTCCCGGAACAGCCGGATACCATTCGCTGCCGGTTGGAAACCGGGGCGCAGTGTGAATTTACCCGTCCTGGAAACCTGACCGCCGCCGGCACGTTCATCACCCAAACCAACCCGCCGTTGGCCGCGCAGCAGGTGCCAACCTACACCCTGGTATCGGTCACATTTGCCGGCCCAATGGCGGCGGGCACAATTACCAATGATACGTTCTACGTGCAGCAGGCCTCATCCGTGATGACGGCCTCATCACGGATAAACGGCAGCGTAGAGTATATCGAAGCAGGCCGGATTGCGGTATTTTATCCCGATGCACCGCTATCGCCGGGAACCGAATTTACGGCTACCGTAACTACCGGCGCGCGTGATACCGCCGGCAGCGCCCTGCCGCAGAATTTTGAGTGGACGTTTACCACGTTTGACCAGCCGGTAAGGGTTGATGGCGATCTCTCTGCCGCCGGGGCGCCGGTTGGCGGTGGCATGACTGTTTATTTTGGTGATTTGCACGCGCATTCCGGTTATGATGATACCGGCCCCAACCACGATTATCTGCCGGGCATACCCTCGGATGCGTTTGCCGTTGCCAGGGCCAACGGCCTGGAGTTTTTTGCCCTGACCGGCCATGATCGGTATCTGAACCCGGCGCGGTGGCAGGATATTGTGGATCAGGCTGATGCCGCCACCGTCAACGGGACCTTCATCGGGCTGCGCGGATTTGAATATACCGGGTCTGGGGGGCATCTGAACGTCCTGGAAACCGACACGTATGTGACCGCGACCGATTCGCGCTACCGAAACCTGATCGATTTTTACGCCTGGCTGGTGGCTCAACCGGAGGCAATTGGCGAATTTAATCATCCCTCTGCCGGGTTTAATTTTAACAATTTTGCTTATGATGGCGTGGTTGATCTAAAAATTGTCTTACGGGAGATCATCTACGCCGATCAAACCCTGCTCAGCCTGAACAAAGGCTGGCACGTGGGCACTTTACTAAATTCAGATACGCACACCGGCGGTTGGGGCAGCCAGAAATTTATGGGCGTGGTAGCCTCCAATTTGAGCCGAACCGCCATTTTAGAGGCGATCCGGGCGCGCCGCACCTTTTATATCTCCCCGCACGGCCAGCGGATGGCTGTGACCATGCGGGCCAACGGCGCTTGGATGGGATCAGCAGTGCCCAACACTGGCACGCTTAATTTTACGGTGACGGTGTCTGACCCGGATCATCGCGGGAGATCTTTGAACCTGCGTTTGTATGACAATGGCGTTCGCGTGGCCTCGGTTCGCTTACAAGGAGCAAGTTTGATCAACTGGTATCCCAGAGTATCGGCCAGATTGGGTCACTACTATTACGTCGAAGCCTATCACGATGGTTGGACTTACCCGGCCTACAGCAGCCCCGTGTGGGTGGAGCGGCCGCCGGTGGCAAACGCCGGGCCGACCATGTATGTGCCGCCTAACGGAAGCGTCGCTGTGGATGGCCGGGGCAGCAGCGACCCCGATGGCGATGCGCTGGCTTATCGCTGGCAGCCGTCCATCGGGAGCGTCAGCCCGGATGATGCGGGACGTGTGTTTTTTGATGCGCCGTCTGCGCCGGGCCAGGGTTCCATAGCGTTAACCGTGACTGATCCGGGTGGTTTGACCGATGTGGACAGCACCACAGTGGTTGTCACCGACAAGCCCATTTTGGCCATCGTGGCCGCCGGGCCGGAACAAACCGCGCCGGGCGAGTTGATCACCTACACGTTGACCGTGACCAATTTAGGGATTACGGCGGCCAGCCAGGTGGTGGTCAGCAATAAACTACCCGACGGCGCAATCTACGTGGCCGGGGGAACCTTGTCCGGCGATACGGTTTCGTGGACGTTGAGCGATCTGCCGGCCAATAACGGGATGGATCAGGTGCAGTATGCCGTCACCGCGGTGGGCGGGTTGGTTAATGATGATTACGCGGCAACTTGCGGCGACTGTATCCCCGCCGTTGGATCGGTGGCCGTGTGGACAAATGCAACAAAATTATACTTCCCCCTGATTATGAAGCGATATTGATCGAGCCGGTTAGAAACTATGACAAACCAACTTTTAGAAAAGCACGTTTTATTGCAACATCTTGATATCGAAAACATCCACGAGATTGACGTTTACCTGGCCAATGGCGGCTACGAGGCTCTCAAAAAAGCACTGCATGAGTTGGCGCCGCCTCAGGTAACTGATGAAGTTAAAATTTCCGGCCTGCGGGGGCGCGGCGGCGCCGGTTTCCCGGCAGGCGTCAAATGGGGATTTATTCCCAAAGACATCTCGCCCAAATACGTGGTGGTCAATGCCGATGAAAGCGAGCCGGGCACTTTCAAAGATCGGGAAATTATGGAGTTCAATCCCCATCTCTTGATTGAAGGGATACTGCTGTGCGCCTACGCCGTGGGCGCGGAAACCGCCTACATCTATGGCCGCGGCGAGTTCAAAACCCTGTTCAATACGACACTCCACCAGGCCGTGAGCGATGCCTACGAAAAAGGGTTTTTGGGCAAAAATATTCTCGGCACGGACTTTTCGCTGGAGTTGCACTTGCATTTAGGCGCGGGCGCGTATATTTGCGGCGAAGAAACGGCCCTGCTCAACAGCCTGGAGGGTTGGATGGGCCAGCCTCGCAGCCGCCCGCCTTTTCCGGCGGTGGCCGGGCTGTACGCCAAACCCACCGTCATCAACAATGTGGAAACCCTGGCCAACGTGCCGCCCATCGTATTGAATGGGGCCGACTGGTACCGCCAATTTGGCACACGGAAAAGCCCCGGCACTAAAATTTTCTGCCTCAGCGGGCGCGTTAACCGGCCCGGCAATTACGAATTGCCGCTGGGCACGCCCATTCGTTATTTGATAGAAGAATGCGGCGGCGGCATCATCGACGGCAAACAGATCAAAGGTATTTTACCCGCCGGCGCGTCATCGGCCATTATGGGGCCGGACAAGCTGGATACGCCGATGGATTACGAATCGATGGCCGAAGCAGGCTCGATGCTGGGGTCGGCCTCCTTCATCATTCTGGATGAAACCATCAACGGCGTGTGGGCGGCAGAGAAAAACATCAAATTTTTCAAGCACGAAAGCTGCGGCAAATGCAGCCCCTGCCGTGAAGGCACCCATTGGCTGGCCGGCGTCTACCGCAAACTGAGCGAAGGGCGGGGCACTAAAGCCGATGTGGAACTGCTGGAAACCATCATCGGCCAGATGGAAGGCAACTGTTTCTGCCTGCTGGGCGAATTTGTGATCCCCGGCGTCCGCACCAGCCTGGAACTTTACCACGATGAGTACGATGCGCTGGCCCGTGAAGAGAACGAAGAAACGCAGCCGGACGTCAATCTGGTTCATCAATTTTTCTAGAACAGGATTGCGGTTGATAGCATTAGCATGATTTTTAGGGAAAAACCGTACCTTCTCAATAATCTGGGGCAGGGTTGGTTGAGCTTGTCGCAACCAACGGTCTTCGACAGGCTCAGACCTCGTTTCCTCGAAATATTGAGAAGATACAAAAAACCCTCATAACAAAAAATCTTGTTAATCCTGTAAATCCTGCCAAATTTTTGGCTTCGAGTTATTTCTAATAGTGATTATAGAATCTTGAGTATAGAAATCTTATGACCGATCTAGTAACCCTCACCATCGATGGCGTCGAAGTCTCGGTTCCCAAGGAAACGATGATTGTCGAAGCGGCCAAAAAAATAGGTAAAGAAATCCCGGTCTTTTGTTACCACGGCAAACTGGAGCCGGTGGGCATGTGCCGGATGTGTCTGGTTGAGGTGGGTACGCCCGTGATCAACCGCGAGACCGGCCAGCCGGAGCTGGATGAAAACGACCGGCCCGCCATTCGTTTCTTCCCCAAACCGATGACCGCCTGCTCCACCCCGGTGTCGGAAGGAATGGTGGTGACGATTGATTCTGAAGAAGCTTTGGCCGATCGCAAGGCCGTGCTGGAGTTTTTGTTGACCAGCCACCCCCTGGATTGCCCCGTATGCGATAAAGGCGGCGAGTGCCCGCTGCAAGACCTCACCATCCGCCATGGGCCGGGCAACAGCCGCTTTGATTACGAAGATAAGCAGCATTTCCCCAAACGCTATCCCCTGGGCGATCTGATTGTGCTGGATATGGAACGATGCATTATCTGCGCCCGCTGTACCCGTTTTCAGGAGGAAATTGCCCACGATCCCGTGTTAGCCATTGAAGAGCGAGGCCGCTACGCCCACATCGTCAGCTACTCCGATCCCCCGTTCGACAGCCACTACTCCGGCAACACCACCGATATTTGCCCGGTTGGCGCGCTGACCACGCAGGATTTTCGCTTTGGCGCGCGCCCGTGGGAATTGACCAACGTGCCCAGCATTTGCAATCACTGCGGCGTGGGCTGCAATACCGTGTTGGGAACCCGCACCGGCCAGATCAAGCGCATTATGCCCCGCCAGAACGAACTGGTCAACGAAGTCTGGATTTGCGATAAAGGCCGGTTTGGACACCATTTCAACGGCAGCCCCAATCGTTTGACCACGCCGCTGATCAAAAAGGACGGCCAACTGGTTGAGACGGGTTGGAACGAAGCCCTCAATCTCATTGCCGAAAGATTTGCCGCATTAAAAAATAGTGATGGTCCCAACGCTCTGGGCGGTCTGGCTGGCGCGCGTCTCTCCAACGAAGACCTGTACCTGTTCCAGAAGTTTTTCCGTGAGGTAATTGGTACCCATAACATCGATCACCGTATCGGCCTGAACGCCGCGCTGGAAGACGAAACCGCCCATACGGTCGGCGTGGGGGTGGGCACCGATCTGGGGCAGGTGGGCCGGGATACCGCCATTTTGGTCATCGGCGCTGATCTGGATCAGGAGGCTCCGATTCTCTACCTGCGCGTGGCCGGCGCGTCAAGCAAACGGGGGGCGCACGTCATCAACGCCGGCGGACGCCGGACCAAGTTGGACGCCCAGGCTCAGACCTCGCTGCGGTACCGGAATGGCACGGCGGCCCACTTGGCGCTGGGGCTGCTGGCCTCGGTGGTGCAGCAGGGCCTGGTCAAGAAAATTTTTGTCGATGCACATACGCGCGGCCTGACTGATCTGGAAAGAGCCTTGGCGGATTACGCGCCCGAAAAAGTGGCCGCTGTTACCGGTATTTCGGCGGAAGAGATTGAGGCCGCGGCCAAAGCCTTTGCCCAGGCCGAAAACGGTATCATTCTTTTTGGCCTGGAAGCCGGCAACGATCCGGCGCTGCGGGCCGCCGTGGAAGCTCTGGCCCTGGTTACGGAACACGCGGCCCGGGCCAACAACGGCGTTATCGCCGTGCTGCCCCACGCCAACAGCCGGGGCGCGGCGGATATGGGCCTGGTGCCCCACCATCTGCCCGGCTATCAGCCGGTGGAAGGCGAGGCCGGGTTATCGGCGCAGGAAATGCTGGCCGGGCAGTCGCCCGTGAAAGCAATGCTGATTGCCGGGGCCGATCCGGCTGCCGGCAACCAATCGTACCGCGCCGCGCTGGCCCAGCTTGACTTTTTGGTGGTTCAGGATTTATTTTTAACAGAGACGGCCCAATTGGCCGATGTGGTATTGCCCGCCCGCGGCGTGGCCGAGCGTGACGGCTCCTTCACCAACCTGGAACGCCGCGTGCAGACCTTTGATGCCGGCGTCCCTGCCCCCGGTCAGGCCCGCGCTGATTGGTTGATTTTGACTGCGTTGGCTGGCGCAATGGGGGCTGAGTGGGGCTATGCCTCCGCCGATGGGGTAATGGCCGAAATTGCCCAACAGGTGCCGCTGTACGCCGGTATGGAATTTGAAAATCTGATTGCGCCCGTTTCGCTGGAACGAAAAACCGCCCATTACATTTACGAAGGGATGAGTTTTACCACCGATGTGCGCGAAGGACTGCAATGGCCCACCGTTGCCGAGGGTGATCAAAAAATCACCTTACGATTTGTTGCGCCGGTTGCGTCGCCGGCGAATGGCGCGTTGATGTTGGTTGCGCCCCGTTTTCTGTATGACGATGGGCGACTGCTGGCCGAGGCGGAGGTGGTTGAAGCGCATATTATGCCGCCGCAGCTTCTCGTATCTCGCGCGGATGCCGAAAGGCTGAAACTGTCTGATGGCGATACGGTAGCGGTTTCGCAAAAAAACGGCACCGTAGTGGAGATACCGGCCCGGATCACCCGCATGCTGACCGAAGGCGTGGTGATGCTGCCCCGCAACCTGGCCGGACGTCCGGCGGAGAATTTGGTGGGGCCGGCTAGCGTATCTGTTCCGGTGTCGGTGGTCAAAAAGGAAAGGATATGACGAGTGAGGAATCACTCATCACTCCTCACTTTGCAAGCAATTATTCGTCTTTCTGGTGACTCAGTATGGATCCACTTGTAATTACCATAATCGTTGAATTAATTAAAGCCTTGATCATTGCCACGGTCTTGATGCTGGGCTTTGCGGCAATGACGTTGATCGAACGCAAAGCGTTGGGCCGTTTTACCCTGCGCTACGGGCCAAACCGGGTGGGGAAATTCGGCCTGCTGCAACCGATTGCCGATATGTTCAAAATGTTCTTCAAAGAAGAGGTGATCCCCGGCCACGTGGAGCGAACGGTGTACCTGCTGGCCCCGGGGCTGTCCCTGGTTCCGGCTTTGTTAGGTTTTGCGGTGGTGCCCCTGGCCAGCGGACCTTTTGTACTCCCCTTCAGCGAGCAGCTTTTGGGACAGGCCATTGTGGTTACGCCCTGGATTGCCGATATCAACGTGGGACTGCTTTATATTCTGGCCGTGGGCAGTTTAGGCACGTATGGTGTGATCCTGGCCGGCTGGTCGAGCAACAACAAATACTCCCTGCTGGGCGGGCTGCGGACCAGCGCCCAAATGCTCAGTTACGAGCTGCCGATGGGCGTGGCCGCGTTAAGCATTGTGTTGACCACCGCCTATTTTGGTACCGGCACCTTGCGAGTCAATGAGATCGTCTCGCTCCAGGGCGGTTGGGGCGGATTTGGCTGGTTTATCATTTTTCAGCCGGTGGCCTTCCTTATTTTCTTCATCAGCGCCCTGGCCGAGGCGGGCCGGACTCCGTTTGACCTGCCGGAAACTGAAAATGAGTTGGTAGGTGGATTTGTAACCGAGTACGGCGGCATGAAGTTCGGCATCTTTTTTGGCGCTGAATATGTGCATGCCATCGTGCTGAGTTTTATTGTCTCCACGCTCTTTTTGGGCGGCTGGCAGGGGCCGTTTGTCGATCAGATACCCTTTTTAGGACTGTTTTACCTGCTGGCCAAAGTAGCCATGGTGATATTTTTACTGTTGTGGGTCCGGGCCAGCGTGCCCCGCGTCCGATTTGATAAAATGATGCAATTTTGTTGGAAGTTCCTGCTGCCCTTGGGTATTGTCAATCTGATAATTACGGCAGTGGTGATAGCGATATTGAGGTTTTAGGATGAGTCTTAAAGATGTTTTGACCGGCGCGGTTGAAATTGTGCGGGGTATGCTGGTCGCTCTGAAATATTTCTTTACCAAACCGGTCACCAATCAGTTTCCCAGCGAGCCGGTGGCCGTTTATCCCCGATTTCGGGGCCGGCACGTGCTGAAACGGTACGACAACGGGCTGGAGCGCTGTATCGGCTGCTCGTTGTGCGCGGCAGCCTGCCCCACCGATTGCATTTACGTGGGCGCCGCCGAAAATACCGACGAAAAACGCTATTCGCCCGGCGAACGCTACGCCGAAGTTTATGAGATCAACATGCTGCGCTGTATTTTCTGCGGCTACTGCGAAGAAGCCTGTCCCACCGAGGCCATTGTGCTGGAACACGATTTTGCCCTGGCCGAATACGACCGCTGGGATGCCATTTACACCAAAGATAGATTGCTCCAACCGCACGACCCGCCCCACATCGTGGTTCGCAGCGATGAGGTGTATGAGGACGTGTCGATCTGGGGAAACATCAAAAAAGAATCGCAAACGTGAGTTGCTATGGGACTAACCTTATTTTTTATTTTGGCTGCCATTGCCGTGATCGCCGCGTTTGGTGTCATATTCAATCGAAACGTGGTGCATAGCGCGCTGTCGCTGCTGGTAAACTTTTGCGTGCTGGCATTTTTATATGTGATGCTCAATGCCCAGTTTTTGGCCGTGGTACAAATTTTGGTCTATGCCGGGGCCATTGTGGTGCTGTTCTTATTTGTGGTGATGCTCTTGGGCGCGGAATTGGGCGAAAAAGTCACCCGCTGGCTGACCGTACGCAACGCTTTTCTGGTGGCGCTGGGCCTGGTGTTGTTGACGCTGGTCGGCACCGCTGTATTCGAGAACAGCTTTGTCTATCAAACCGCCGGCAAAACCGGCAATCTCACCCCGGAAGCGGTGCAGCAATTTGGCCAGACCCAACTGGTCAGCCGGTCGCTCTTTACCGATTACCTGTTGGCCTTTGAACTGGCCTCGGTGCTGCTGCTGGTGGGCATTGTGGGCGTGGTCTGGCTGGCCTGCCGCGGGCCGGAATGCGATGAACAGGAGGAAATGGCCGATGATTGATCAAGTCCCTGTCACCTATTATTTGCTCTTGAGCGCCATGCTCTTTACCATTGGCGCGGGTGGCGTGCTGATCCGGCGCAACGCCATCATCGTGTTGATGTGCGTGGAAATGATGATGAACGCGGTCAACCTTTCGTTTGTGGCCTTCTCCCGCTACCTCAACTCCGCGGACGGCCAGGTGTTTGTCTTTATGATCATGACCGTGGCCGCGGTGGAAGTGGCCGTGGGGTTGGCGCTGCTGGTCGAACTCAACAAACACCGGGAAACCGTCAATATCGATGAGATCAATTCGTTGAAAGGGTAGCGGAAGTAATGACTCAATTAATTTGGCTGACCATCGTTTTACCCCTCCTGGCCTTGCTGGTCAACGGTTTTTTTGGCCGCTGGTTGGGCTATAAGTTGGTGGGGTGGATTGCCTCGCTGGCCGTTTTGGGCGCATTTTTGGTGGGCGTGGGGTCTCTTGTTGAGCTGCTCGGGATGACCGAAGAAGCAGTCACAGTTCCCTTGTGGACCTGGGCCACCATCGGCGATTTCAGCGTTTCCATCAACCTGTTGGTTGACCATCTTTCCCTCCTGATGGTGCTGGTGGTCACAGGCGTCGGCTTTCTCATTCACGTCTACGCTACCGATTATATGGTACATCGAGATGAAAACGGCGCGCACCCCGACCGCGATTACGCCCGCTTCTTTGTTTTTCTTAACCTCTTTATCGCCTCCATGCTCATTCTGGTATTGGGCGACAATTACTTAATGATGTACGTTGGCTGGGAACTGGTGGGTCTCTGTTCCTACCTGCTC
Source organism: uncultured Caldilineaceae bacterium (assembly GCA_964612485.1). Classification (GTDB taxonomy): domain Bacteria; phylum Chloroflexota; class Anaerolineae; order 4572-78; family J111; genus JAFGNV01. The sequence continues at coordinate 19,167 of CAZTFF010000010.1, read as the reverse complement.
ATCGGCTTCTGGTTCGACCGCCCGGCCCAGGAACAGGCCCCCATCGACCTGAACGACGGCAAACCGCCGGTCAAGCTGTTTCCGCTGCTTTCGCCGGCGGCCTCCGGTATGAAAGCGTTTGTGGTCAACCGCATTGGCGATGTGGGTTTTGCCCTGGGTGTCTTTTTGATCTGGACCACTTTCGGCACGCTGCAATTTTCTGGCGTGTTTGAGCAAGCGCCGCGCGTGGCCGAAACTATGCCTGCCGTCATTCCCTGGATCGCCCTGCTGCTCTTCATCGGCGCCATTGGTAAAAGCGCGCAGCTTCCCCTCTTTGTCTGGCTGCCCGATGCCATGGCCGGCCCCACGCCGGTTTCGGCCCTGATCCACGCCGCCACGATGGTCACGGCGGGCGTTTATATGATCGTGCGCAGCAACGTGCTGTACAGTCTATCGCCCAATGTCTCGCTGGTTGTGGCCATTATTGGCGCAGCGACCGCCCTTTTTGCCGCTACCATCGCCCTGGTGCAGGTTGATCTCAAACGCATCCTGGCTTATTCTACGGTGAGCCAGTTGGGGTATATGTTTATGGCCGTGGGCGTGGGCGCGTACACCGCCGGAATGTTCCATTTGACCACCCACGCCTTTTTCAAGGCCCTGCTCTTTTTGGGCGCGGGGTCGGTAATGCACGCCATGCACGATGTCATCGACATCCGCCGGATGGGCGGGCTGCGGCATAAAATGAAGATCACCTACATTACTTTTTTGATCGGCGGGCTGGCCCTGGCCGGTTTCCCACTGATGTCCGGCTTCTTTTCCAAAGATGAAATTCTGGCCGACGCCTTTGAACGGTCGCCCTTTCTCTGGACAGCCGGCATTGTCACTGCCGCGCTGACGGCATTCTACACCTTCCGCGCTATCTTCATCACCTTCCACGGTGAGCCGCGCGACCGGCGTCTGTACGACCACGCCCACGAGAGCCGCTGGCCCATCACTTTTGCGTTGGTGGTGTTGGCTATTTTGGCTTTGTTGGGTGGATTACTGGGCTTACCCAATTTTATCGGCGCGGTTCACTACCTGGACGGCTGGCTGGAGGTGGTCTACACGGCTGCCGAACACGGCGCAGAGGCGGAGCATCATCTGCCCTTACCCACCGAGATTACATTATTGTTGACATCCTCGTTGGTGGCGATTGGCGGCATTTTTGTGGCCTATATTTTCTACATCCTGAGGCCCGCCATTCCTCAAGCCCTGACTCGCCGCACCCGACCTTTGTTTACCTTGCTGGCCAACAAATATTACATCGATGAAAAAGTCTACGGCCCGCTCATCGTTGAACCCACGCGCAAGCTGGCCAAGGCCATGGCCCAAGGCGTAGATAAATTATTGATCGACAGCATCCTGGTCGATGGCCTGGCCCGGTTGATCGGTTGGATTGGTCGCCAGACCAGTAGGCTGCAAACCGGCTACCTGCGCCATTACGCCCTGGCAACCTTTATAGGCGTGTTGGTGGTAGTGGGGTATTTCTTTTTGCAGTGAGAGTGAGAAAATCAATCAGACGTGGAGCGCTCAATGGAGCAATTTTTATTATCTAGCCTCATCCTCATTCCCATCATCGGAGCGATTCTGGTAGCCTTGGTGCCACGTGAGCGCCAGGATGTTACAAAATGGGTGGCGCTGGTCACATCGTTGGTGGCGCTGGTGGTTTCGCTGCCGCTTTATTTTAATTTTGATGCTTCCGCCACCGGCTATCAGTTTGAGCAGGATTTGCTCTGGATTTCCACCCTCAACATCCACTATCACGTTGGGATCGACGGGCTGAGCCTGTTTTTGGTTTTGTTGACGACGTTTCTCTCAGTCATCGCCGTGCTCAGTTCGTGGACCGCCATCACCGAACAGGCCAAAGAATATTACGCCCTGATGCTGCTGCTGGAAACCGCCATGCTGGGCGTTTTTGTCTCGCTGGATTTGTTCCTGTTCTACCTGTTCTGGGAAGCCAGCCTTATTCCGATGGCATTGCTGATTGGTCGCTGGGGTGGCCGGCGGCGAATTTACGCTTCCATTAAATTCATTCTCTACACCATGGCCGCCAGCGCGTTGATGCTGGTGGCCGCCCTGGTTTTGTACTTTACGGGCGGCACGTCCGATTTACCGGCACTGCTGGCCCAAGACCTTGGCTTAAGCCAAAACCTGCAAATCTGGCTCTTTTTTGCTTTTGCCCTGGCTTTTGCCGTAAAAGTGCCCCTTTTCCCCTTCCACACCTGGCTGCCGGCGGCCCACGTCGAGGCCCCCACCGCCGGATCGATCATTCTGGCCGGCGTGCTGTTGAAAATGGGCACCTACGGATTTCTGCGCTTTGCCATCCCCCTCTTTCCCCAGGCCGTCCCCTTCTGGACGCCCTGGCTGGTGACGCTGGCGATTATCGGCATTTTATACGGGGCGATGGTGGCCGTCGCCCAGGAAGATGCCAAGAGCCTGGTGGCCTACTCCTCTGTGGCCCATATGGGTTTCATTGTATTGGGTATGTTCAGCGGCGGCCCGCAGGGGATGAGCGGCGCGGTGCTGCAAATGGTCAACCACGGCCTGAGTACCGGCATGCTCTTCTTTTTGATCGGCGTGTTGTACGAGCAGCGCCACACGCGGCTCTTCAAAGATTATGGCGGCTTGTGGGTGAAAGTGCCGGTTTTTGGCATTTTCTTTCTGCTGGCGGCCTTTTCATCGGTGGGCTTGCCGGGGCTGAACGGATTTGTGGGTGAATTTGTTATTTTGCTGGGCACATTTAAGATCAATTGGGTGGCGGCTGCCTTTGGCACCATCGGCATTGTCCTGGCTGCCTGGTATCTGCTCACCGCCGTCCGCAAATTGTTATACGGGCCGTACAATCCGGCCAACAACAGCTTACGCGATATGAACGGCCGGGAAATCTTAATTGCCGTCCCTTTGGTAATCTTTTTCTTTGTCATCGGCCTGTTTCCCGATATTTTCTTTAAAGTCATCAACCCGGCCACGGTAGAGTTACAAAGCATGCTCGATTCGGTAACATTGCTTGCCGGACGATAAAAAATGTCTAAACCCTGTAACATTCTGGAGAACCGATGCCCATAGATTTTCCTTCCATTGATTTGCTGGCTTTGCTGCCGGAAACTATTGTTGTGGTCACCGCCCTGCTGGTCATGCTGGCTGACCTGTTTGTCAAGCCCAAACGGGGGCTCGGCCACCTCAGCCTGCTGGGCCTGGCGATTGCCGCAGTTGCCTCGTTTATGATGTTAGGCCAGCCCGCGCGCGGATTTCAAACTCTGGCGGTGAGCGACGGCTACTCGCTCATTCTCGACATCATCTTTATTGTGACTGCCACGCTGTCGGTACTGCTGGCGATGAGTTACCTGACAGGCAAAGGCATGCAACACGGCGAATATTACACGCTGCTTCTCTTTTCGACTGCCGGCATGATGCTGATGGGCGCGGCCACGGACCTGATCATTGTCTTTCTGGGCCTGGAAATCATGTCGATTGCGCTGTACGTACTGGCCGCCTTTAATCGCCGCCAGATGGCGTCTGCCGAGTCGGGGATGAAATATTTTGTTCTGGGTGCATTTGCTTCAGCGTTTTTTCTATACGGCGTGGCGTTTATTTATGGGGCGACAGGATCGACCAATCTGGCGGTAATTGGGGAATGGTTTACCGCCAACCCGGCCTATGTCAACGACCCGTTGGCGCTGGTTGGGCTGGGGCTGTTAATTATTGGGTTTGGGTTCAAAGTATCTGCCGTTCCCTTCCAGTGGTGGACCCCCGATGTGTACCACGGCGCGCCCACCTCGGTGACAGCGTTTATGTCGGTGGGGGCAAAGGCGGCAGGTTTTGCCGCCCTGGTCCGGGTGTTGATGATTTCCTTTGGCACCGATTTTGTCTCAAGCTGGCAGCCGGCCATTGCCATCCTGGCCGTTTTAACAATGACCGGCGGGAACATTGCCGCGCTGGCCCAGAAAGATGTCAAGCGGATGCTGGCCTATTCCAGCATTGCCCATGCGGGTTATGTGTTGGTGGGCGTAGCCGCCGGAACCATGACCGCCGTCAGCGGCATTCTTTTTTATCTGATGGCCTACGCTTTTATGAATATTGGCGCGTTTGCGGTAGTGGCCGTCTTGGAGCGCCGCCACGCCGTCGGATCAATGTTGGTGGATTATACCGGTCTTTCCCAACATCGGCCGCTGCTGGCTCTGGTAATGGCGTTTTTTATGTTCTCACTCACGGGTATTCCTCCCTTTATTGGATTTTGGGGCAAATTGTATGTTTTTGGCGCGGCGGTTGATGTTGGCCTGGGCTGGCTGGCGGCTGTGGGCGTAATCAACAGCGCCATCTCTGCTTTTTATTATGTGGGCATTGTAGTTCAAATGTATATGCGCTCTCCCAACGAAGCGCCGGATCAATCGTTTCCTCCCATTCAGTACACCTGGCCGGTTGGCGTTACGCTGGCCGTATCGGCGGTTGTAACCCTTGTATTGGGAGCCTGGCCGGCACCCTTGTGGAATTTAATTTCATTGGGGTTGTTTGGATAGCCAATATTTGGTATTATTAGAGTATTCTGATAACATTGTAATAATGGGGCCGGTGTTTGTAAGCGGCACATAACCCGTTTCGGAGGTTCCGATGTCGGAACAAAAGCCTAAAAAACTAAAAAGGCTAACCCCTAAAAAATCTGACCAGATTGATAAAAATGCGGTGCGGGTCTTGTATGTTGAAGATGCCGAGGTTATTCGGGATACTATCGCCCGCTTGTTAGAGTTGAATGGCTATACCGTTGCCTATGCCAAAAATGGGCAGGAAGGCGTCAATAAGGCCATCAACTGGCAGCCTGATGTTATTTTGATGGATTTACGCATGCCGGTGATGGATGGCTTCAAAGCCATTGACGAGATAAAATCCGATCCGCGTACCCGGCATATCCCTGTGTTTGTGATCTCGGCCTGGAGCAGTAAAAAAGATCGCACCCAGGCCAAACTGGCCGGAGCCAACGATTTTTTTGTAAAACCCCCGGACCTCAATAAATTGATAGAAGCTATTGAAAATGCGGTACACCCGCACGGAACTTAAAAAATGAACCTGGCTTCAGCCGGGTTTTTTGTTGCCATAAAATTTTTTCAAAAACTTGACATAGAACGGGCGTTCGTGGTATAATTCTCTAGCACAAATGGTCGGAACAAATGACCGTGCATTCTGTTGGTGAGCAAAAGGAGATTTTTCCATGGCCCTATCCGAACGACAAAACAAAATTCTGGAATTTCTAAAAACATTTACGCTGGATAACGGATACCCCCCTACTATTCGAGAAATTGGCAAAGCAGTGGGTATTTCGTCTACCTCGGTAGTTAACTATAACCTTGACGCTTTACAGCGCGCGGGCTACATCTACCGGGATCGGACCGTGTCTCGCGGCATCCGGTTGGCCGAAAGCCTGGAATCATCGGCTAATTTGGGGAACCTGATCCGTATTCCCATGTTAGGGCGGATTGCCGCCGGTGCCCCCATTGATGTTCCTGACGGCGCGGTTGACAGCGATACCGATGTGATCGAACTGACTCCGGAACTGCTGCCGCAGCACACCGAAGATATTTATGCCTTGAAGGTCAAAGGGACCTCCATGATCGATGCCCTGATTAATGATGGGGATATTGTGGTAATGCGCCACACCCAAACCGCCGACAACGGCGATATGGTTGCGGCCTGGCTCACCGACCGGGAAGAAACAACCTTAAAACGCTTCTTCCAGGAAGGCGATAAAATTCGATTGCAGCCCGAAAACCAGACCATGGACCCCATTTATGTTGACGCGGATAAAGTAGAAGTTCAGGGGCGCGTGGTTACGGTCATTCGCCAGTTGAATTAATTCTAATTTTTCAATAGCAATCATTAACGGACACATCATTGGTCACTCTGAGTAACGAGTGGATTATTCGATTCTGGTGGCTGCTGGTCGTGGGTCAAACACCCTTTCAACAGGGCGTTCTGCAAAGACAGAACGCCCTGTGTCTTTATTCTCGTTCATAAACCACAATATTATTTCCCTTATACACTATCGGCCAGCCCACAAATTGCTCTAAAAACGGGCTGGCCACTTGATCGTGGTCGATGATGTAGCGCACGTTTCGTTCCGTCAGAGCGCTTTGAATGGCGGCGGGGATTTGTGCCGCTTCCAACTCCCTGCCTTCTGGACCAAGCAGCAAATACAAAAATGATTTGTCCAGCCCCCCCTGGTTGAGATATGCGGCCTGTTCTTCCGGCAGCCGGGCCAGCCAGCCGCCCACCAGTGGTTTTTGGTGGATGGTTTGGGCGTGCAGCAGATAGTTGGCATCCCATTTGATGTCGAGAATAGCGTAGGGCTGGGTGTCGCGTCCCATTTCAGGGTAGAAATTATCTAGTTCGGTAGACGTCAGCCGCACCGGCACGGCTAGAAATTCCAGGAAGATCAAAATACTTGCGGCGATGACCAGACCATATTTCAGCGCTGTTCGCTGCCCCTTGACGGTTAGAAATCGACTTAGATTAGCCACCCCATAAGCCGCCAGCATCGCCAGAGCCAGAGATGTCATCACTACGAAACGTCCCGGAATGCCGGTAATCGAAAAAGCCGGAATTAACGTTGATAGGAGTTGGTAGGGCAGAGGAATATCAAGAATCTGTCCATCGATCTGCAACTGCGGGCCAAGCGCCAGCAGCGTGAAGCCCAGAGCGATAAATAGCCACCACACTGCCTGCCGCCGCCGGGGTTTGCCAACCATGCCCAGCACGCTCAAGATAATCACCGTGTAACCCAGATAGGCCGACGCGCCGGGTTCTCGATTATGCGCCGCATAAGAAATCCACACCTCTTCAAACCAGCCGGCCCAGATTGATGGCGGCCCCGGCACCCAAAAACTATACAGATCAACCGAATGACGGAGCGGGTCGTGCTCGCCAATCAGGGTGGTGCTGCCCAACAATCCCAGCATCGGCCCCAGCAGCGGCGATAAAATCAGGATCGACAGAGCCAAAACAAGGAGAATGCAGCTACTCCGGCGCAACAATTGTAATTTGAGGGGCTGCGTTGGTTCAGGCCAGACAATAAATGCCAGCGAAAGCAGGCCGCAGTAGATCACGTAATACCACGAGTTGAGCGCATTGATCACCAGAAAAAAAACGGCCAAAATGCTCCACAGCCTGCGCCCCTCCCGCATAAATTTGAGCACAAACAGCGCGTAAAACGGAATCCATTGGATGGTGGATAAATTCAGATGGCCCAGCTCGATCCGCAGAAAATGGTAGGGGGACAATACAAATATCAGCCCCGCTACAAAACTTGCCCCGCGATGGCCGGTCAAATAATGCGCCAGTAAATAAGTTCCCCAGCCACCCAGCACAAACGAGAGCCAGATCATCAGATTGTAGGTGATGTCGCTCCCCAGCAGGCCGTAGAGCGGCATCGCCAGCAGCCCGTCCGAAACATCCAGGGGATGAAAGCGCAGCGTGATTCCTTCAGGGTAGAAGAGATAATTGGTAAAAAAGGGTGTCTGTTCCAGCGATAGCAGGGCGTAACGCGTCCACCACAAGGCCCACATATTTTGGCCCCAATCGCCAATTCCCGGGACCGAGCCTTGCAGATGGGTAAGCATGGGCCAGGTAGCGACCAGACTGACAATGAGATAGCCCAACGGTGGGAGAAGATGGGGGATGGGGGAAGATTTGTTCTGTTTAGGTATTTTTGTTGTTCCGTTAATTTGTCGAATCGTTTGTTCGCTCATTTCTTGCTTCGCCATTGCGCAGATTCGCAGATTCACTGACTCGCTGATTCCCTGATTCTTTTCTCCACTTCCACCATTCCCACCTCAACAAAATCCTGCCCGTTTTGAAGTGGAATCCGCTGCTGGATTTCGCTATGATAAAGGCCGGCGATGAGCCGGTAGACACCCGGCGGCGCGTCGGGTTGAACCCGAAAAGCATATGCATCAATGATAGGTTGGCCCGGCAGCCACAGGGATGTTTGGTACCAGCCGCCGCCGGGTTCGTTGTCTTGCTGGCCCCAGACCCGGCCGTTGGGGCCGATCAGTTGGGTGAAAACGGTTAAATTCGTCTCCACCGGCTGTTCCGCCTGCCAGATTAGATTGAAGCGCAGCCAATCGCCCGCCGACACCGTTGTTTGGGGCAGGTCTACCCCGGTTAAGGCAATGGCCTCGCCAAAAACAGCCGGTTTTGGCAGCGATGTGCTGAGCATGTGGTCCGGTTGGGAATGAATAACTACCGGCAGTGGCGGAATCTGGTTGGCGGGAATGGGTACGCCTTCCTCGGTGATGGGGTGTCGTTCTGCGCCGTCGCTGCTGTGGAGAAGAATCCGCAGCCCGTATTGGCCGGGCGGCAGCGAGCCAACCAGCGATAGAGCGCGTACATCGGGCCGGCGATCATCATCCCAGGGTTGGGCCGTATCTTCGATCACAATCCGGCCAAAAGGATCGAGTAGTTGCACGGTGGCGCTGTCCCCGGATTGGCCGCCTTCCCATTGCAGCCCTATCGTTAGACGGCCACAAGTGGCGGCGTTTTGTGGGTTGAGACCCACCGCTGCCAGCCGGGTGCCATCTTGAAATTGCAGGCCCAACGGCTGCCACGGGATATTTTTGATGTCGGTTATTGGGGCGGGGAGTGACGAGTCAAGCGAAATGGTATGGTCCAGAGATGCCAGCCACGCGCCGCACAGGTTGGCCTGATGCTGCTCGTTTTTTAAGGGCACCAGGACGGATTGGCTTTCGTTGGCCGGAGTCACCAATGGTTCAGTGAAATCTTTGGTGTCGCCGTCTGTAAAAATCAAATGGCTGACCTGCTGCACCTCGGCCACGTATGCCGCCGGTCCCTGGTTGTGGTAAGTGATTTTAGCGGCGTGCGGCAATCCATCCAGCAAGGCAGTTCCAAGCGTGGCGAAGAGTTGCCTCGGCGCGGGGTGGCAGGTGGGCGGCGCAACTTGCAAGACCAGATCATCGCCAATCTGGTTGACCTGCTTGATGGCCGGCAGATAGCGCGGCAGGTCGTTCATCAGGCGTTCCCACTCCTCGGGAGCGTAGAGCCTGGGGTGCAGAATGACATAGTTGATGCCCAATTGCCGCATCACATCCACTGACCGGGCATCGGGGAAGGCATTGAACCAATGGCGCATCTCTTTGTAAATCGGCGGGGTAAAACCGGTGCCGCCGTTGGCCAATCGCCGCCAGTGGTAGGATGAATAATATTCGTACAAAAATTCGGACGATTCCCGGAAGGGTAGTTCCAATACCACGGCATCGGGCGCGGTTTCGGTTTCCAGCCAGGCATAGACCGGGGGAATATCCGGCCCGGCAAGAAATTGCGGCCCTTCGAGGGGAACAGACCAGTATTCAACTATGATGAGTGCCATCAATAGGGATGATCCTATCAGCGCCCAGCGGGGCGCAGCGGTCGAAGTGCGAAGGGCTTTCAAGTTCAACAATTGGGCCGCGCCCCAGCCGGCCAGCCCGCTGAGTCCCAAAACGACCATCACGCTGTACCGCCCCGGTACGCGAATACCTTGAAAAATGGGTACAGTCTCGTATAGCCATTTGTAAGGTGAAAATTCCAGTAAGGGTGACAAACTTGGTCCCAACGCTTCCTCGTTGAGGCCAAAAGAGAGCAGCAGGCCGGTGAGGGTCAGAATGAAAAAAAACAGGGCAGTGGGCAGGGCGTAAGATGTTTGGAGAGGGGTGACTTGGTTTTTCTGCTGGCCGTTGCTACGTCTGAAAAGAACGCTTACTCCAACCAACGCCAGCAGCAAACCGATGAGGCCCACCGGCATAAGGGGTTGAAATTGGTGGCCTTCAATTGTCCAGCGCCCAAAAGTCCAGCCATAGAGCAAATTATGGGGCAGGCTGGTGAAATAGTCGGTGATCGCGGCGCTGTAGACGTGCACCTCGCCTGGTGTGCGGATAGCGCCCATCACATCGCTAAAACGGAGATACATTCGCCATACCGGCCAATTGATTAGCAGGGTTATGCCGACGGACAGCCCGCCGGCCAGCCACAGCCCGCGTCGCCAATCGATTCGGTGGGTGAGGGCGTAGATCAATGCCAGCAGGCCGCAGGCCAGGGTCAGGTTCAGTGTATAGTGAAAACCGGACAGGGCTTGCAGGTTGAAAAAAATGATAAACAACGCTGGGTAGCGAAACCCGCGCCGGGTGAGCGTCCAGTGCAGGGCCAGCAGGGCCAGCGGCATCCATTGGGTGACCAATAGTTCCAGGTGGTTCAATTGCCCAAACCGGTTGGGCGAGTAGGCAAACACCACCCCGGCGATCAGCCCGGCCCAACGATTGCCGGTCCAATCCGTCACCAACAGAACCATCGCGTAGCCGGACAGCACAAACGTCAACAAAACAGACAGATTCATCCCCACCAGGTGATTGTCGGTGATGAGTAAAAAGGGCAGGGCCTGGGCCGTCATCATCAAAAAGTGCTCGCTGTAGGCCAGGGTCAGTGGGAAGGGGAAAAAGATGTTGGTGTCGAAGATGTTGGCCAGGTTTTCGGCCCCGCCCAGGAAGGCGCGCGCGTTCCACTGCATGCGCCATACGTTGAGCAAGGGATCGGTGGGTTCCGGCACCATCCGGACGAGGTGCGTGGAGAGGGGGTAGAGCATTACCACGGTGAGTACGGCAAAGAGTAAGAGAATGCTCCCCTCTCGCCGGGCCGGGGATAGTTTGGGTAAGTTGATTTTGGGCATAGACGCTATTTCTGATGGGTATCTATTCAGACTACACAGAGATTCTCAGAGAACACGCAGAGTTGCACAGAGAAAAATCAGGTATTGCCTGGCAACACACAAAATCTCAGTGAATCTCTGGGCTTTCCCCGTGTAACTCTGTGTCCTGAGTTTCGAGTTACACAGAGAGGGGACATACCCGTCCGCAGAGGTCGATTTGATTTATTGAGTTTAGCCAAATGAGGAAATCATGCAATTTTTACGGTTTGGGCGGAATCTTCAACACCTGCCCCGGCCTGATCCGTCCGGGGTCATCCAGAATATCGCGGTTGGCGTCAAAGATGGTCTGCCACAGGTGGCCGCTGCCGTACACTTTTAGGGCAATAAGCCAAAGCGTATCGCCCGCTTGCACGGTGTAGGTGGTTGGCTCCGGCGGAGGTTCGGGCGGCGGCTCAGGGGGTGATGGCGGTTCCGGCGTCGGCTCCGGTGGAGCCGCGCCTTTCAGGAAACGCTGCCCCGCTGCCGCCAGCCGGTCGAGCAGGTTTTTGGTGCCGGCCACGCTGCCGCCGTCTACTCGTTCTACCCACGCGCCGGCCTGGCGCAGCGCGGTTTCCTGCGTTTCACTCACGCCGCCGGTATCGCCGGCAATAGATACGTAAGGCCAGCGCCCCACGGCCTCATTGGGGCGGAAATTCACGTCGGGACGGAAGGCGTCCAGGTAGGCGCGGGCGGCGTCCAGATGGGCTTGCGTATCCGGCAGAATAATGACGTGCTCGCCGGGGCCGGGTTGGGGAATTTCGCCGGCTGGGGGTTCTTCCGGCTTTTTTGCGCCTTTGGTGATGACGTAGGTCTGGTTGGCTTCCAGGTTCCATTGCACCCGCTCGCCTGCCGGGAACACGGCCAGCCGAACCCGCCGGCCGGCATCGAGCCGGTTGAGGATGGCGGCGTGATCGGCCCAATCGGTGAGAATTTGGCTGGGGTTGATCGACAGATGCCCGCCGGCCAACGCCTTGAGAGTCAGGTTATCATTCCAGGCCAGGTAGAGGTGGGTGCCCTGGTCCGCCTGCCAATCGAGGGCCAGATTTTGGTGACGGCTGCCGGCCATCACGCTGACGCCAGGCAGGGTGTAACGGTAGCCCATCTCGGCGGCGGGATCGTTGCGTAGGGCAAAACTGCCGGCGGCGCTTTCATCGGCGGCCAGGTGCGACCACATCTCGGCATAATTTTCAATGACCTGGCTGATGATCTTGGGCTGGTCGCCCGGCGCAAAAACGCCCAGATTGGCTTCAAAGGGGTTGTTGATGCCGGTGGCGTCGTTCAGCATCCATTTCATGCCGCCGGCAAAGCCTTTGGCCCGCAGAAAAGCGAACATCGCGCCTTCGTACAGGGCGGTGGTAGTTTGGGGCACGGGCTGCGATTTGGCGGGGTCGCTGCTGCTGGCATTGGAGAAGCCAAATTCGCCCACCATCACCGGTATATCCGGGAAGCGGGTTTGCAGGCTGGTGATGGCATTGAACAGGGCCTGCAAGCCGCCGGGGCTGCGCGTGCCGTACAGGTGAAATTGATGGAAATCCAGGGCGCGATTGGCTTCCATAGCGGCAAAAATGAGCCAATCCCAGCCCACCGTCACCAGCGCGTCGGGGTTGGCGCTGCGAATGGGGTCCAGTTGGGGCGCGATCCAGGCGGCGATGGTGTCGTTCATGACCGCGATGTATTTTTTCCAGTGGTTCGAATCGCTTGAAGCCACATAATCGGCCACGGTCTGGCCGGTTTGGCGACTCCAATCGGTGAAGGCGGCGTTGAAATCGAGAAAGAATTGCAGGCCATTGGCGTAAAAATAGGCTTCGTTATCGTCCAGCGAGGCGGGAATGCGGTTGGCCTGCCGCATCTGTTCCACCTGGCTGCGGCTGACGCGCTCGCCGTAATGGTCGATCAGGGCGGTGGATTGGATGGGAGCGGGGTGTTCGTCGGCGTAGCGGGCGATCAGTAGATGGTAGAGTTTTGGCTCGTTTTCCAGGTCGTACCCTAAAATGGCGGGATGTCCCCGATATTGTTTGGCGATGGCGGCATTGATCCGGCCGTTGTCGGTCAAGTCGGCGCTGTGGTCATCATTGAGGGCCAGCAGCACCGGCAGGTTTTGCTGCCGGGCCAGTTCCAGTACCATATCCAGCCGGTCGAAATTGCCGGCGCGAATTTCCTGTTCCAGAGGAGATTGAACAAACAGGCGCACGGCGTTAAAACCAACCTTCCGCGCTTTGCGAAAATCTTTTTCAATCAGCGCCAGGTCAAATTTATCTTGCTCCCACATCTGCCAGGCCCGGTCAAAATACCCCTCGTAGTTGACGCCGAGAAAAAAGAACGGCGCTCCGTCGGGGCCAACCAGGTGGGGGCGGGGCGTGGTTTCTACGGAAAAGCCTGTTTTGGTTGATGTTGATGGTAGAGTGGTCATTGTGACAGTTTTTCCCTCATTCTTTTTTTGACCGCCATTCTTTTTATGGCCGCCGTCAGAAACGTAATATTGCTCTGGACGTTGTTCGATATGGCGTAGCCATTTCTCCAGTTCCGGCCCGTAGGCTTGCACGCGGGGCAGGCGGTAGGGATCGAACCCCGGCGCGAACGGCGACGGCGCAGGCTGCGCGCCCACTTTTACCGCGCATTCGTAACGGTAGGAGAGGTTAGCGGTTTGCGAGTAACCTTCTTTGAGCAGGTTGATGTCGGCGGGATACGCGCCGTACGGCGGATTGAAGGAATGAACCTGGTAGCCCGGCACCCAATCTTCAATTCGGTTTTGGGAGACGGCCAATTCCCATTGAATCTGTTCCGGCGTAGCTTCGCTGAGTTTCAGGTGGTTGATGGTGTGGCTGCCGATTTCCATCCCCCATTCGACCAGCGCGCGCAGTTTTTGCGGCCCGGATTCCGCCTGCCCAAACAGGGGGCGTCCCGGCTCGTTGGCGTTGAGCAGCACAAAAAAGGTGGCCCGCAGCGGCCAGTCGTCGCCGTGGCGCTGATGCATGGTTTGCAGGATGCCCACCGCGCAATCGGGATCAAGGGTTCCGTCGTCCAGATAGCGGAATTGGCCCGGCGAGGAGTCATCAAAGGTGAGCACTACCGGGCGGCGTCCGGGGGGGACGTGGCCCAGATTGCCGCGCACCACATCAATCAGGTTGACCGGGTAGAAGCCGTGGGCCAGCAGGTAATCCAGGTCTTGCCGGAAGTTGGCCGGCGCACGCGTCCAGCGGCCTTCCGGTTCATCGATGTTGTGGTATTCCAGAATGAGGATGTTGCCGGTTGTGTTGGGCGGGTAGGTGGGGATGGTGCCGGATGATGGGTTAGCCTCCTCCAACGCCTCGCGGGTGTATTGGTTGCGCGGGTCCCACAGCAGCCAGCCCTGGGAGCCGCCTTCAGTAGCGCCCCGCATTTGTTCCCGGATTTCCGCCGGGGTGTAGGTGCGTTTATCGAACCGGTAATCCTGAAAATCCTGAATCCAGGCGCGGATAACGGCTTTGGGATTGGCCTTGTGCAGCCGCTCGGCGGCGCGGATGGTGCTGAGATAGACCACCTCGTAGGGAAATTCAATGGCGTTGTCGTACTGCGGATAACCGGGCAGGCCGGCTCCGAAGGTAGAGGGGTAGAGCATGGGGCACAGCACATCAATATGGGGGGCCAGGCTCTCGATGACCTGCCCAATGCCGGGGTCGTACGTGCGCCAGCAGGGGTAGCCGAACATATCAATGGCTATTTTGGCAGAAGTATCTTTCAACATTTCGCGGGAAAAGGTAAGAAAGCTGCTCAGGGCGGCCTGGCGCGCTTCGCTGGTGTTTTCCTCGGCGTATTGGGCGTATTCGGTGGGGCCGTCGGTGGGGAAGCGAATATAATCGTATTGCACCTCGTCGAAACCATGCTCCACAACCTGCCGGGCGATAGCGGCATTGTATTGCCACACCGCCGGGAGAAAGGGATCAACCCAGGCCACGCCTTTGTAATTGCGCCATACCTCGCCGGTGCGGCTGTCTTTAATAGCCAGGTCCGGGCGGCGAGTTGCCAAAATATCGTCTTTGAAAACTACGATCCGGGCGATGGTGTAGATGCCGCGCGCTTTGAGCCAGGCCATCAGGCTGGGAAAATCAACTACCGCGTCATAACCGGCGGCGTCCAGGTTGGCGCTCCAGGAGAGATCAATGATGTCGGGATCTTGATCCGGCTCGGCGGGCTGGAGCGCCTGGGCTATCTGTTGGGCGGTGAGATGTGCGCTCGTAAACGAGTCGAACAACAGGTTGCCGTCGCTGCCTTTGATGTCGATGACCACGGCGTTGAGTTCGGTCTGTTCCAGCAGTTGCAGGGCGTGGCGGCGCAGGCCGGGGTGTTGGGCCGCCCAATAGGTGAGATAGATGCCTTTGATCTGGTCGGGCGATGAGGGCGGCGGTTCGGGGGACGGCTCCGGGGGCGGTGTGGGTTCAGGCTCCGGCTCTGGAATAGGCTCGGCTGTTTTCGGAATCAACAAAATCTGGCCGATGACGATGCGGCCGGGATCGGCCAGATCGTTGATTTGGGCCAGCGTGTCTACAGTGGTGTTGAATTGGCGGGCTAACCGCCACAGGGTATCGCCGGGCGCAACTTCGTACTCAAAAAATTGTTCATCGGGCGGCGGTTCCGGCTGCGGGGGGGGAGGTTCCGGTTCAGGCGTGGGTTCGGGGTTAACCGTGCCGGTGGGGATGGTGAGTTTGCGGCCCACAACAATGAGATTGGGATTTTTGATGTTATTGGCTTTTACCAGATCATCAACCGTTGTGTTAAAGCGTTTAGCGATGCCCCACAGCGTATCGCCCGACCGGACGATGTAGGTGCGGGGAATGGCCTGGGGAGCGGCCCGGCCGGCAATGGCCTGGTTGACTTGCTGTGCGAAAGCCTGAATTTGCTGCCACAATTGGTTCATTGTCCACCCTAAATATTAGCAAATGGATGAATTGTAAACTCTCTTAATCTTAACATTATCTGTTTGGGGAGACAAACATGGGGCCAATTTATGGCGCGTAAAGAAACGCATTATCAAAAAATTTGACAATGTACTTTTGATAATCATCCTTGTAGTACAAAGCCGGGTCGTCGTGTTTGTAGCCTCGCATGAGAAAGAGTTCCTTGGGGCAGGGGGCGGCTTCATACAGGCGGTAGGCGTGTTCGATTGGGAAAAGGTTGTCGTCCCGACTGTGCATGATCAAAATGGGGCGCGGGGAAAGATCAACCAGACTCCGTACCGAATCTACGTCTTCAATGTGGATGCCGGTACGCCACTCGTTTGATTTGACAATGAGAGGCGCAAAAAGCCATTGGGGCAAATTGGAGAATTTATCAAAACTATCATTGATCGCGGCAGGCAGGCTGCTGTAACTGCTGATGATAACCAGCGGCCCTAAATTTTCATTGTTGGCGGCAGCGCGGATCACCGCCGCCCCGCCCGCCGAGTAACCCACCGCGCCGATTTGTTCGACGGTGGGGATGCTTTGCAGGTAGGCTATCGCGGCCTGCACATCCAGGCTTTCTTTGTAGCCAAAGGTGATCTGGCTGCCCTGGCTTTCGCCGTGGCCGCGCAAATCGATCAACAACACGTGGTAGCCGTAACGGGCCAGCATACTGCCGATGGGCAGCGAATATTGTTTGTTGGCAAAAAAACCGTGAACCACCACCACCGCCTGTGGGCGCGTGCCGGTGATGTACCAGCCGGATAATTCAAGGCCGTCCTGCGTGGTCAAAGTAACATCTTCATACGGCCAATCGTAATCCAGCGGTGTCCTGCCGATGGGAACCCGCTCGACGGTGGTCAAAGCTTTGGCCTGCTGATCTATCCAGGATGTAGCGACAGCCAAAAGCAGAAGAACAGAAACTGTGATCAGAATCAAAAAAATTCTTCGTGCCAGATAGGGGGTCAGGCACCCCCAACGCCTTCGTTGGGTTTCATCGCGCCGGGCGCGTATGAGATTGTTGCGCTGCATGGTTTCTCTGGTCCGTTCTTTTGCCCTCTAAAACTCCTCCTATCAAAAAAATAAACAGTTGATAATTTTACTATAACAAATTTTGGCTGATTCTAATGGACTCAATCCCTACCCCTGCTATACTATTTTGATGACGAAATCTTCTCCACTGCACGCCGCCGGGGTTGCTGGCGGCAATAAGGTATCGTATAATGGGTGACAATGCAGGTAACGATCATAATTTTGATTAGTCAGGAGTAAAATTGATGACCTTACAATTTGGCCAAAAAGTATATAAAGAAGCGCTCCAACTTCAGGATGAAGGCAAAGATGGCAACCAGATTGCCAAAATTCTGGCCGAGCAGGACCCTGCCGGCCAGAATTACGGTATCGGCATTGTTTTGGACGGCAACGGAAAATCCGTGCCTACCTCACCGACCCTGCTTGATTATGTGGGGCAGGAACTGGAGGTGAGCGGGTTTGGCAAGTATATGACCTCCGGCACGATCCTGGAGCAGGTGAAGATCGCCGCCTTAAAATGGCAGCGTGTTCCAGAGAAATATTGGGGTCAATTCAAACTGGCGCTTCCCTCCGATGCAGGCACCGGCGCGGTGAAGACCGCGGTTGAAATGGGGCTGATGCTGACTCCTCAGGCCGATACGCTGGGGCTGGAGGCGTTAGGCTGGTCGGCGCATAAAGCAATTGCCCGGGCGGCGCGCGCGCGGATTCAGGAATTTGATGCGGATGGGGTGATGACCGGCGCCCATGTGTTACCGCTCTATCAGGCCGGCCCCATGAATACCACCGGCCTGGTGCAGAACCTGGAAACCATCGAAGCGCGGGCCAAATCGGCAGCCGGCACGAATACCTTTTTGGTGCTGGATCGGGCTTATTCCGGCTTTGAATTTGCCCGCGAGTTGGGCGCAAGCAGTTATGATGATGTGATGCAAATGAGTTACGAGTTACAAATAAAACCATTTATTGAACAAGGCGTAACGTTTGCGCTGGCCATTAGCCCCACCAAGGCCTTTATCATGTTCGCGCTGCGTCCTTGCGGGCTGCTGTTGGTCTATAATCCTGACGGGTCGCGGGATAAAGAGATAACCAACGCTCTGAATGTTGTCATCCGGGCCAGAGGTTCGGCCTTTGAACACGCTATTTCACGGGCGTTTGTCAAAGCCCTGATCAACGATCGGGAGCGGTTGGAACAGGAGCACGAGGCCGCCCTGCTGCGCCTGGCCGAAGCCGAAGCCATGTGGCGCAAACTGGTGCAAGGAACCCCCATCGAATACCTTTATGCCGAAAATTATGCCGGCCTGTTCCGAAATCCGAAGGCGCGTGACGAGGCCGCCGTCCATCTCTACGCCAAACATATTTATCCCGTTTTTGCCGGGGGACGCTGCCGCCAGAATATCACCGGCATCCCCACCGACGACCAGTTGGCCAAAACACATGTGGCTGCGTTTGCGGAGCAATGTTATTAAGGCTGCTCCAAGAAAATAATTGTCCCAAAATTCTGACGAGTGATGAGTGACGAGTGATAAAACTGCTTTTACTTGTCACTCATCACGCATCACTCGTCACGGTAAATATTGCAACCTGGTTGGAACTAGAAAGTGCCTAACCGTCCGGTCGGGTTGGGTGTAGAATATTTTTAATCAATTGCTGCATGCGCCGGTAGTGAGAGCCTTTCCAATAAACCTGATCGCACACCCGGCAATACTTGAATTCATCGTAGTATTGCCGGGTTTTTGGTAACAGGCGCTCGCTGATGTCCGCTTTGTCAACCGGCTGCAAGGGCTGGTTGCAGCGCAGGCAGCGTTGAAACGGCTTGATCAGATTGAACAGATCAAAGCGGCGCACCACTTCGGCCAACTGTTGGCGCGGGTCGGTGGATGTCAGGCAGAAACCGTGAGTAACGATGTTTCGCATCAGCAGCCCCCGGTCGCGGGTGAGCAGAATGCGGCGCTCGTTGGCGGAAATTTGGGCTAATTCATCATCGCTGAAATCATTGCGGTAGCGCGTATCGAAGCCCAGCATCCGCAAATAAGTTGCCAGCCGCCCCAGATGCACATCAAGCACAAAACGGGGGTCTCGCAGCGGCTCGGGCCGGAGCCGGATCAATGGTGACACATCGAATGACTCAAAAACCGGGTAAATGCTGATCCGGTCGCCATCTTGCACGTGATAATCAAAATCAACGGATTGGCCGTTGACCAGAATGAGATCAACCTCGGCGTGCGGTACGTGCTGCGTCTCGATCATATCTTTGACGGTTGGCTTTAGTTCAAAGGTGTGGCTAAACGGGCGCTGCTGTTTTTCAGGCGGTAAAAAATCGTTGAGTTCCGCGTAAAAACGGAGATAAGCCTGGGGCATTTAATATTGGCTCCTGACTGACAAATAGGTAGAGTGAGTACTATGATATTATATCATATCAAAACAAACAGGCTCACTTTCCAAAACGAACAGGCTCAGTATCTTCTCAATATTTCGGGGGAA
>CAZTFF010000009.1:28598-115135 GCA_964612485.1 uncultured Caldilineaceae bacterium | reverse complement strand
TCCAGACTTTCAAGGATATTGAAAAAGTTAAATCTATGACCTTTTGAAGTATAAGCTGGCAAAAGGGACAGTCACTTGTGCCGTAAACGAAACAAATTTGTAAAAAGCAACTCGATGAAAAAAATTGGGGCGAGCCTCAACGCGCTGCGATGACAACAGCGCGCCGACCTCGCCCCTACTAAAAAAAGGAGATTGAGTATACCGGCCCAGGCTTTTGCATTGCGATGAATTGGCCGGGTTTCAGGCAGGCAGAGCCAGAGCCGGGGTATACTTGATGGTAAAAAACCTATCCAACGTGTGTTACGTTCCTTTCACCAGAACCAATATATCGTCGCGGCCCGAATTGTACTCAAACAGGTTCAGCGGGGGATTTCGGCGGTGCCGGCGCCAACCAGATATTGATCGGTAATGCCTTTGCTGGGATCAAAATGCGGTTCGATGTCCCAGCGAGTGCGGGTGATTTGCATGGCTTTTTTGAGCAGTTTTCTGCGAGCAACGCTGAGTTTTACCGCCTCATCAATCGCGTCCGGGTCGAACCGGTTCAGGATGAGCGCTTTCAGTTCGGCTTCGAGTTCCGCGACCTGCGGCTGGCCGGCCAGATTGTGCCACTCGCCGGGATCGGCCTCCAGGTCAAACAATTGTGAGTCGTAGCCGTGAAGGTAAACGTATTTGTATTGCCCCTGCCGCACCATAAAACAGGGCGCGTGGCTGCCCTGCGAGTGGTACTCGGAAAAGGTGACGCGCTCATCGGTGTCGCGGTCCTCCAGCAGCCCCATCAGGCTGCGCCCATCGACCGGCAATCTTTCATCCTCCGGCACGCCGGCTATATCCAACAAAGTGGGCAGCAGGTCGATCAGATTGACCGGCTCGGGGCGGGTTTGGCCGGCGTGGCGGCCATCGGGAAAACGTATCAGCAGCGGCACCCGGCTGGACCATTCGTAAAAGGTGCGTTTTTGCACCATGCCTTTTTCGCAGAGCATATCGCCGTGGTCGCTGGTGAACACCACGATGGTGTTAGCGGCAACCCCGTTCTCTTCCAGCGAGTCGAGCAATTGGCCCACTTTTTGATCCACGTAGGTAACGCAGGCATAGTAGGCGCGCCGCACGCGGCGGATGCTGTTTGGGTCGCGCAAATTGGGTTCTTGGTGAACGCCGTGGTAAATGTTGAGCCATTTATCCAACGTGGAGTAAGTCTCTTCTAAATTCTCCGGTAAATTCGGCAGGTCGATGGCTTCATCTTCATACAAATCCCACAACTCCGGGCGCGGCCAGAAGGGTTCGTGGGGATGGTGATAAGACACGCACAGGAAGAAGGGCGGCGAGGTTTCGTCAGCCTGCCGTTCTAGCCCTTTGGCGTGCAGGTATTCCAGCGCCCGAAATTGGGTTTCCTCATCCCCGCTGAGAAATTGGCTCCAGCGGCCAATTTTGATGCCGTCGCCCACGTAATTGCGGGCGTGGTTGCGGGCCAGCGGGTTTTGAGCGTCGCGCACCGGCACCCAATCAAACTCACCCGGATAAACATTGGTGGTAAAGCGGCGGCTGAAGCCGTGCAGTTGATCGGGGCCGATGAAGTGCATTTTGCCCGACAGCACGGTATCGTAGCCGGCCAGGGTCAGATAGTGGGCCAGGGTCGGCTCCTCGCAAGAGAAGGCGGCGGCGTTATCCCACGCGCCAATGTTAGACACGTACTTGCCGGTCATCATCGCGGCGCGGGCGGGCGCGCAAACCGGGCAGGGGGAGTAGGCGGCATCAAAGCGCGCGCCTTCCCCGGTCAGCCGGTCAAGATTGGGGGTTTTGACCACCGGATGGCCGTAAGCGCCGGTCAGGACAGGGATCAGTTGGTCGGCCATAATGAAGAGGATGTTGGATTTTTTTGAGTTGGTCATAATAGCTCCTTGAAATAGTTGGTTGGGGTTATACCTTTACCTGCTCTATTCTCTTTATGCCCTCTTGATCTAAAATCAAGCGAAGGTGTTTGTAAATTTTATCTTTTTGGGGTGATACCGATTTGTATTTAGAAATCAAATTTAGATGATAAACCTTATGGCACAGGGCTGTCTTCAATTCTCCATCTTGTAGATATTTTTTAACTTGTGTGGGTTCGGCCATTTTTCTTAAGTAGGCCCGCACATCGTAACGTATAATATCATTAATGCCCGTAATATCGGGCATGTCGGCAAAAACCTGTTTAAATGTGCTGCTATACAGCACAATATCTTTGGAGTAACAAATTACGTTCTCCCCCTGCCTCTCATTATCCAACTCGGTTATTTGATCTCGATTTCTGGCCACAAGTACGGTTCGGGGAATATCTTTTTCTTTTACAAAATATGCTTTTTCTCGCAAAACTCCCAGTTTTTGTTTGCCGTTTTGCGTTTTAATAATGGTTCGACGATCGTATAAAATATTCTGCAAATATCCGGTAAAAATACTGCGCCCTAATTCTTTGATCCGATCTTTGAACATGTAGCCTACCACTAGGGCTACAAAAAAAGGAAAGGTAAAATTACCAAACGTCTGCTGGAAATAAAAAGCGATGACCGTGGCAAAGGCCATGGATACGCCGGCGGCCAGCGCAAACAAGAGTTGTTGAAGTTGAACGCCTTCCGAGCGAATGGCCGTAGTTAAGTATAAAATACTTGAGGTATATTTTTTTAACACCGAA
This sequence comes from uncultured Caldilineaceae bacterium, assembly GCA_964612485.1. GTDB lineage: Bacteria > Chloroflexota > Anaerolineae > 4572-78 > J111 > JAFGNV01. The sequence continues at coordinate 112,470 of CAZTFF010000009.1, read as the reverse complement.
GCTCGATAGATATACGCCTCATTATCGCCATCCTCCTGCAAAACAGAATGATACCCCATTGCCTGACGATATTTGACCTCAGTTTCGGCCAGCTTGCTTAATTTGTGTTTGAACTCGTTTCGCACATTTTTTTTGAAGTACGCATCGACAATTTCAAAGAGTTCGATCGCCGCTTCTTCAATTAAAAGACTGATCGACTCATCGGCAAATTGGTAGGAGATAAAAATTTGCTCTTCAACAGGCAGGTTGAAAACCGGATAAAAAGAACGAAATTTTTGAGTTATTTTGTCGGCTTCAGTTAAGAATTCCTCCACCAGATTGTGAATCAAGAGATGAATTTTGCTATCAGGCGGCGCTTGATCGATTCTTTTTTGAATGAGGTTCAGATGTTCTCGAATAGAGCTTTTTAGAATTGATCTTAAAAACTTGAAATTTTGAATTAAACGTTCTTTACATTCAGGATCGCCGGCCCAATTTTCGCCCCCTATAATTTTGTTGATAAGGTTTAGCGGTGACAAGGAGCTTTCCAAAAAATCTCTTAAAAGAAAAGTTGGCGTTTTAAGCCGAATGTAATTTTGGATATCGCGGTAGAACTGCGTTTTGGTGTAACTACCGGGATTGATGCCAAGACTCCGGGGCACAAAAATATAGGTTGAAATTTGATAGCCCGTTTCTTCTCCTTCAAAAAGTTCATAGTCCAATTTTATTTCGATTTGATATTTATCGTGAGGTTTAATCGCTTGTTCGATTGCCTCAATCATAGTTCCCCTTTCTTCCTATTCCAATTTTTGAATGTGGGTGAAACGTGAAAGGGTTACGGCCTGCGTAAACCCGCTCACAGCAGAAATTAACCGCATACACTTCTGCTCAGAAAATTTCTCCTATGGAGCTAGTTTAAGAATTGATTGAGTTTCGTCAATCTCTTCATGATCACGAACCGTTAAGCAAGGATTTATGGAGAGCAAGGCTGTTACACCGGGTTAACCATGATTAATTCTTTTTTTGTATTGCGAAAGCAGCAGCCCTACCGCCAAAAAGGCCAGCGCCGCATCGATACCAAACAGGGCCGACCCGCCCAGCGTATCGAACAGCCAGCCGCTGACCGGCTGGGCCAGTAGGCCGGCCAGGCCGGGCACGGTCAGTTGGGCCAGCATCTGGTCGGTGGCGGCCTGTTCCGGGCGACCAAACTCGCCCATCAAAATGACCATGCTGACCATATACAGGGCCTGGCCAAAACCCTGCAACATGTTGAGCGGAATGGCCAGCGCCGGCAGGGTGATGAGAGCCAATCCCAGCCAGGCCAGGCCGTACAATCCGATCCCCATCGCCATGGTGATGACCGGGCCGTGGCGCTGCCGCAGCCAATCGGCCAGGTAGAGGGCGGGGATGGGCGAGAGACCGGCCACGGCTCCCAACAGGCCGATCATTGGGTTGGCGGCCCCCAGATTGGCCGATAGATGCACGTAAATAAATGTCTCCGCACCGCTGCGGCTCAACCAATAGACAAAAATGATCAACAACAAAAACAGCAGGGCCGGCGGGCGGCGGGAAAACAGTTTCTCCCGGCTGGGACCCGGACGCCGCGCGGCCATTTGCGCCGGAAAAACCCCCACAAAAAAGACAGCTATCACGCCCATCAGCCCGGCCAGCGGAAACAACACCCCCACCGAGCGCCCGGTAGCCAGATAGCCCGCCAGCAGCGAGGTGGCGGCAAAGCTGAGCGCGCCCCAGAAACGAACACTGCCCAGGTTGAGGCTGCCGCGTTCTTTGAGCCAGCTCAACGTGAGCCGGTTCATCAGCGCGTCTTGGGTTTTGGACGTGACCACCCGGACGCTGACCAGCGCGGCCAGCCAGCCCCAGGCGGTACTCAGCAGCAGCAGCGGGGCCGAGATGCCTTTGATAAAAACGATCAGCCCCAGCAAAAAGCGGTGGCGTTGGGTGCGGTCGGCGTACAGGCCGATGAAAGGCGTGATAACAATGGCTACCAGCGCGGCCCAGCCCTGGATCACGCCGATCTGAGTGCCGGTCAGCCCCACTTCAACCAGGTAAATGTTAAGAAACGGCTGGATCACGCCGCCGGCGGCAAAAGCAAAAATGTAAAAGGCAATAATGCGCCAGTCCAAACGCGGGCGGGGGGCAGTTGTTTTTTCGATATTCAAGCGTTAAATTTCATCCTTGTGGCTGTGGGTTTGTTGTTCGAAATCGGCAATGTTGACGACTTGATTTTTTTCAGCGGACTCGTAGGTAGCCAGGGTGATTGCCAGGGTTTTGTAGTTGTCTGCGGCGTGGGTTTCGGGCAGGCGGTTGTGCAGCAGGCAGTCAATAAAATGGCCCTGGGCATCGATGTAGCTGCGGCGATAGGCATCAAACGCATCCGGATCATCGTAGGCCGGCTGTTCCCATTCTTCGGTGGCCGTGGTCAGGCAGACGGAATCGTTATGGGGGTTCAGAGCCAGCGTGCCGGCATCGCCCTCAATCCGCAGGTCTTCCACAATGGGGCCGGTTCGATTGGGGTAGCCCCACGGCGCAAAGGAACTCCAGCTGAAATCCAGCACGGCGGTCAACCGCTCAAAGGACAATACCACCAGGGCGCGGTCGTCGCCGCCGATGTTGGGGTTAAGACGATCCATGCGGGCGTAAACGGTGACCGGCTCGCCAAAAAGGAAGCGCAAAATATCCACGTAATGCGTGCCCCAATCGTAAAAAAGCACCCGCTGCCAATACCGGAACCGGTGATCGGATTTCAGGCGGCGTTGGTTGTAGCGGGTATCGGGAACCATAAAAGGCGAATGGGAAAATATCCGGGCGTAGACCGGCTGCCCAATTTTGCCCCCGGCAAGCAGATGCCTCAATCGCCGGTGCCAGGGCCGCCAGCGCCAGTTTTCGTTGATGTTCAGCAGCACGTTGGCTTCGCGGCAGACCCGGATCATTTCGCGGGCCTCGGCCAGGCTGGGAGCAAAGGGTTTTTGGCAGTTGATGTGCAAGTCGTGTTCGGCAGCCACTTTGACCAATTCCAGATGCGCCTCCGGCGGGGCGGCAATGTCAATAAAGTCCAGATCAGGCTCCGTTTGCAGCAACTCGGCCAGCCCGGCGGTGGTGCGGCTGATATTAAATTGTTGCGCCCGGCTTTGGGCAATCTCCAGATTAGGGTCGGCAATGGCTACAATCTCAGCCTGGGGGATCTGCTGCCAGGCGTACAGATGAAATTCGGTTACATCGCCCGCGCCAATGAGCGCGCCTTTTAAAGGGGTTGGTGTCATAGATTACTCACTTATCAAAGGATTCGGCCCGACGATGGCGTTGTCCAGCAACCGGGGCAGATTTGAGGTGGGTAAAACCTTCAGGCCGTTGGCCGCAAAGACCAGCCCATTGTTGCGGTTCCACATAATGGTTGAGCCGCCCGCGCCCTTGCCGGCGGCCCAGGCCGGGTCCGCGCCGGGAAAGTAGTCGCCGTCGGTGTTGACCCAGGTGAGATAGCCGTAGGGCGCTTCGGGAAATTGTTCGGCGCAGCGATGAATGGCCGGCTGGCCGTCGTTGGGGCCGTGATAGTTGACGCGCATGCCGTAGGTTTGCTTGCTTTCCAGTTCCTCCACAAACCGGCGCGGAATCAGCTCGATGCCGTTCCACGCGCCCCGCGCCAGGGCCAGCAGCCCCAAGCGGCCCATATGCTCCAGGCTCAATTCAAAACGCACGCCATCGTCCATCTGGCTTAAAGGATCAAATTTAATTATCGCTGACCAGCCCTCCATGCCGATGGCGTCGAAATAGGCGGCGCGGGCCACGTCGGCGTAGGTGTCGTAAAAATTCTTTTTGCCGTAAACCTTGGCCAGGGTGTGGCAGAGATGAACCAGATTCAGGTCGGAGTAGGTCCACATTTCGCCCGGCGCAAAGGCGGGATAATCATCGTAGGGATAATCAAAGCCGGCGGATTGGGTGAGAACGTGCCGCCAGGTGGCCTCGGCGTGCGGGCCGCTGAGATCGGTTTGCCATTGGTTCAGTTTTTGATCCAGCGATGGAATTTTGCCCTGCTTGAGGGCCGCGCCCACCATCATGGCGTGCCACGTTTTGCGCAGCGAGTAGACATCGGCAACGATGTTGAAATCGCCCTCAACGTGGCTTAAATAGCCGTGCCGCCACAGGGCAAAGCGCGGCGCGGAAATTTTTGAGGTGTCGGGATGCTGCGCCGCGAATTGTTGGAGCCGGTTGATGATGGTGGACGACAGTCCAACTTCTTTGGGCTGCCGGCGGGCCTGGTTTTGCAACCCGCTTCCCGGCGGCGGAAAATAAAATTTGTCGATGTTCATTAGAAATCTCTGCGGTTTTCTCCAACAGATTACTAAGGAATGGTGTATAAATAACTTGCCCAATTTAGAGATTGGCGATTATTAGCCTGAATCTCCAATCTCTAATCGCTAATCTCCTGGCGAAATGGGTAAGTTATTAAATTCTTATTCCTAAAGCTGCTGCATAAATTCAAAAATCATGTCTGAATTTCCCGGCAGGTTTTCGTGGCCGAAATCAGGGTAAAGGGTCATTGATTTTTTGGCCGTGATCTTGTTGTAGGCTGCAAATTGGGTGGAGGGCGGGCAGACCTGGTCCATCAAACTGACGGCCATCAACACTTCGGCCCGGATGCGGGGGGCCAGGTGCTGCACGTCAACATAGCCGAGTTGGGTGAATATTTCGTTCTCCCGCTCGTGGCGCGGGTCGAAGCGGCGGAAGTAACTTTGCAGTTCCGAGTAGGCGTCGGTGTCCAGATCAAGTTCCCAGAAGCGCTGGTAATCCGTCAAAAAAGGGAAGACAGGCGCGGCCAGTTTGAGGCGCGGCTCCAGCGCGGCGCAGGCCAGCGTCAGCCCGCCGCCCTGGCTGGCGCCGGTAGCGCCCACGCGCGTTTCATCCACCTCCGGCATAGCCATCACGATCTTGGCCAGTTGGGCCGTGTCCAGAAAAATCTGGCGGTAGAGCATTTTTTCCGGCGCGTCGCCCAGCCCGCGGACAATGTGGCCTTTGAGCGTCCAGCCGGCCACGCCCCCCACGTCTTCCGACAAGCCGCCCTGCCCCCGGCAGTCGAGCGCGGCCACGGTGTAGCCCTGGGCTACGTAGCCGAGTTTTTCGGACCAGTCGCCGGAATTGATTGAGTACCCGTGAAACATCAAGAGGGCGGGATGCGGTGTTGGCTCATTTTTCGGGTGCAGTAATTTCGCATGGATCCGCGCGCCGCCCACGCCGGTAAAATAGAGATGGAAACATTCGGCGAAAGGGGCCTGAAAATCGGCGGGAACTAACTCCACCTGGGGGTCAAGCGCCTGCATTTCAGCGATGGCCGTGTCCCAATACGCCTCAAAATCGGCGGGGCGGGGGTTGCGGCCTTGATAGGTTTTTAGCTCTGCCAGCGGCATATCAAATTGTAAGGGCATGATTTTCTCCTTGAAAAGAAAAATTTAGTGTTGGCCCGAATTATAGGTAATTGATCGGCAGGCGCAATTCAATACCGGCTCAGGCCGGTATATACTCTTGGACGGCTGTATAGGCCGCTTCAAGATTCTCAGGCGGCGTATCTGTTTGAACCGTGTTGGTGGGGGCCAAAATAGCTATCCTTTAACCGCGCCGGCAGTCAAACCTTCCACAAATCGCTCCGAAAGCAGCAGGTAAACGATCAGCAGCGGCAGCATGGCGGCCACCAGGCTGGTGGCCGCCATGGCGTAATCCGAGCCGTGTTCGCCCACAAAGTGGAACAAGGCGGCGGGCAGGGTTCGCTTTTCGGGGTCGGGTACCATGGTGATGGCCAGCAGCAGCTCGTTCCAGTAATGCACAAAGTTGACCAGGATCACGGTGACCAGGGCCGGCTGGGCGATGGGCAGCATCACCTGCCAGAAGGTGCGGAAGTCGCTGGCCCCGTCGATCCGGGCGGCATCTTCGATTTCGCTGGGCAGTTGGGAAAAATAGGTGCGCATCAAAAAGACGCTCACCGGCAGGGCGGCGGCGGTGTACACCAGCACCAGCGCCCACCGGGTTTGCAGCAGCCCGTAATTACTCATCATAACAAATTGCGGAATGTACATCACCTGCACCGGCAGCATCAGGGCGAACAGCAGCAGGTAGAACAAACTCTCCCGGTAGGGGAAATTATACCGCTTTCGGCCAAAACCGTAGCCGCCCATCGCGGCCAGAAGAGTGGATAGCAGCAGTGTAAAGAAGGTGACAAAGATGCTGTTCAAAAAGAAGCGATAGAAACGGATGTCGGGATCAAACATCAGTTTGATATAGTTCTGCCAGCGAAATTCTACCGGAAAGCCGTAGGGGTTCTGCAAGATGCCGGCGGTGGTGCGGAACGACATCACGATCATCCAGATGAAGGGGACCAGCACCAGGAGGGTGAAGATCATCAAAAAAACGGTTAACAGAATACGGCCCGCCCGCCGCCGCCAGCGAAAGTTGGTGTTCTGCTGAGATTTTGCCATGGATAATTCACCTGCGTTCATAATAACTCCTGAATAATTTGAATAATTGCTTAGGCTTTTGTGAAAAACAAAAGCCCTAATACTCCGCCTGGGTTCTCAGCCAGCGGCTGATCAAGGCCACGCCCACCAGTACCACCCCAAACCAGGCAATGGCAATGGCCGACGGGTAGCCCAGATCGAGCGTACTCCAGGCAAAGGCGCGTTTCTGCACGTAGGTGGCTACGGTCTCCGAGGCGTACACCGGCCCGCCGCCGGTTAGCACCCAGACCACATTGAAGGCCCGCATTTTGCCCATGAACGAGAGAATGAGAACGGTGACAAAGGTGGGGCGCAGAATGGGCAGCATCACCCGCACGGCGGTTTGCACCAGGCCGGCCCCGTCGATACGCGCCGCTTCGATGATTTCTTCAGGGATGGTGGTCAGCCCGGCCAGCAGCAGCATAAAGGAGTAGCCAAAGGTGGACCAGAAGTGAACGAAAATAACCACGGCCAGCGGCGTATCGCGCCGGCCCAGCCAATTGAGGGCCAGTTCATCCAGGCCCACCGAACGCAGGGCCACGTTCACCAGGCCCCAATCAAAATTGAAAATCCAGCGAAAGACCAGCCCCACGATCACGCCCGATACCAGCAGCGGACTGAACCAGGCCGTGCGGTAGAAGCGGTGAAAGGGCACTTTGAAGTAGGCGATGAAAGCCAGGGTGGAGGCAACAACCATCTCCAGCAGCGGCCCCACCACGCCCCAGATCAGGGTGTTTTTGACCGCGATCTTGAAGATGCGATCTGAAAAGAGGTTGTAGAAATTCTCGGTTCCCACAAAGGTTTCTACCAGCGCGCCGGTGCGCATGGGGTCCGGCCCGATGGTGTGGAAGGAATTCCAGAAGGTTTTGAAGACCGGGTAGAGAATAAAAATTGCGTAGTAGATCATCACCGGCGCTATGAACAGCAGAATAGACCCCCATGGTCTTCGTTCTTTTGTTCTGATTTCCCCGGCAAGCGATTGTGGCTGATTTTGCTCGTTTTGGACAACGCTTTGAGTTGCCATAGTTACCTTTCCTGAACAATAAATTCTTTTATGGGGGCGGAACAACAACTGTTTTGTTCCACCCCCAGGACCTCGTTAATTGAGCTGATTACAATCAGTTTATATTATATCACTTTACTGGCACAATGAAGCATCCAGCATTTCAATGGCTTCATCCACAGACAACAATCCAAGTGGTAAGCCTTCATTGAGGGTGCTTTCCATAGCTGCCTCAAAATCACCACAGGGAGTTTCAGCCGTAACGGCCAATTCTAAATCACCGTAGACTTTGTCGTATTCATCCCAGTACCATTGCCAGGGGTTGTCTTTGAGATCGTCTGGAATGTCTTCAGACCCAAACTTGATAGCGGACGGTGCATTGTTTCCCAGCGCCTGCATCGCTCCGTAAGTGGGATTAGAGGCCCAATGCACAAGGACATCTTTGGCAATCTCCGGGTACTCACTGGAAGAAAGTACAGCATAGCCGGTGGGGAAACTGGCTTTAAGTTGTTCATTAGCTTTGGCCCCATCCATCTTGGGATAACGCAGCATGCCAAAATGAAAATCGGGACTCTGACCGCCTTCTTCTTCGGGTTTAAAGGCGCGGGCAGTGTACCAGGTTCCGTTATAGAGCATACAAGCATCTTGTAAGGTGTGGAAATATACGTGATACTCGTCAATGGTCATCGTAGCAAAACTTTCGGGCCACAGTCCGTTGGCGCTAAGTTCTTCTACCCATTCAAGTACCTGGCGTACTTCAGGAGTATCCCAAGATTGTTCGCCGCGGAAGTATTTACCATATTCTTCAATACCTACTAAGTTGACTAACGCTGTATTGGTCGGATATCGACCTGGATATGGCCGGTTGCCAATAGAGTCGGCTAGCCCTGCGTAGCCCGCCTCGTTACATTTCTTGACTACATCAACAAACTCGCTCTGGGTAAACTGATAATCTTCAGGGACTTCGATTCCCAGTTCTTCAAAAATCTCCTTGTTGTACAGCAGGTAATCAACCGTAGAGGCGAAATTGAATTTATAAACCCCATCAATTCCGGCATACTTTTCAGCTGCCCGCGCTCCAGATACAAAGTTGTCCCAGGGCAAATCATCTTCCAAATTTACCAGCCAACCGGCTTCAACCCATTGAACATCGTTGGTGTCAAACGTGGTAATATCTGGTGCCCCCTCATCTCCTGCGGTCATTACGGTGCGAACGGCATCGCGTAGAGGCTCTTTGTCCCACCAGGTTACTTCGATATTTACATTGGGATTGGCGGCCTCATAATCGGCAAAGACTGTTTCGATGATTTTCCGAGTAGTGGGTTCATTGGCAAAGTGGCTCCATACCGTAATGGTGACAGGCTCCTCTTCGGGTACAGCTGTAACCTCCACAATTTTTTCAACTTCTTTTTCTACCTCTTTCTCAACCTCTATGGTGACGATCTTTTCCACTTCAACTTCCTGGGTCACCACTACTTCTTTTTCAACAACCTGGGGAGCCGCGCCGCAACCGGCCAGAATACCGGCGATAAGCAGAGCGATGCCCAAAATGATCAAAGGCTTCTTCAACATGGTTCGTCCTCCTTGTGGACAATAATCATCGTAAGAAAATTTTTGTTATTGTATACTTCCATTTTTAAATATTTTGCGTATAATGCTGTTACAGTTGCTGGGTTACACATCCACGTAACTGTTTTTTGAAGACACCGCCCGCCTGCGCAAAGGAAGCGGTGTCTTCTTTTTTTGTGACTTGACCAACTCAAGTATTCGAGGTCGTTGTGAGGATTTCCTCACCTTACACCTGCGTTACTGGCACAGCGCCGCGTCGAGCATTTCAATGGCTTCATCCACCGACATCAGGCCCAGCGGCAAGCCTTCGTTCAGCGCGGCCACCGAGGCGGCTTCAAAATCGCCGCAGCGGCTCTCGTTGGTTACGCCCACATCCATCGGGCCGTAGACGCTGTTGAACTCTTCCCAGTACCAGTCCCACTTGCCGGCTTCAGCGCCCATTTCGGCCAGCATGCCGGCGGAAGGCCAATCGGTGGCCTGATCGTACACAATGGAGCTGGGGCTGTTGGTTACGGCCACCCACAACGCGCCATACTGGGGCTGGGCGGCAAAAGCCAGGATGTCTTTGGCCACATCAGGATGCTGGGTTTGGGACAGCACGGCGTAGCCGGATTCAAAGCCGCCCCGCAGCGTATCGGGGGCCTGGGCGCCGTCCATCAAAGGGTATTTCATCATACCAAACTGGAAGTCGGGCGATTGGCCGCCTTCTTCTTCAGCCTTGAAGCCCCGGCCCGTGTACCAGGTGGGGTTGTAGAGCATGCAGGCGCCTTTTTGGGTGTGGAAGAAGACGTGGTATTCGTCGATGGTCATGGTGGCGAAGGTATCGGGCCACAGGCCGGCGTCCCGCGCGTTGGCCGACCATTCCAGCACCTGGCGGACTTCGGGGGTATCCCAGGAGGTTTCGCCGCGATAGAGTTTGCCGAATTCTTCGGTACCAACCAGATTGATCAGCGCATCCTCCACCGGGAAACGGCCGGGGTAGGGGCGGTTGCCGATGGCGTCGGCCACACCGGCGTAACCGGCATCGCTGCATTTTTGCACCACGTCGATGAATTCAGCCTGGGTGAACTGGTGATCTTCGGGTACTTCGATGCCGAGTTCAGCAAAGATGTCGGGGTTGTAGAGCAGCATGTCCACTTTGAAGCCGATGTTGAATTTGTAGCTGCCGTCAATGCCCTCGTAAACCCCATCTTTCTGAGCGGCGGCGATGAAGTTGTCCCAGGGCAGGGTGTCTTCCAAATCCAGCAGCCAGCCGGCTTCGACCCATTCGATGACGTCAGTATCAAAAGTAGTGATGTCGGGCGCGCCTTCGCCGGCGGTCATGGTGCTGCGGATCGCGTCGCGCAGCGGGTTTTTATCCCACCAGGTCACCTGAACGTCTACATTGGGGTTGGCTAACTCGTAATCCGCCGCGATCTTTTCGATGACCACTCGTTTGGCCGGTTCGTTGGCCCAGTGGCTCCACCAGGTGATGACAATCTCTTCACCGGCTTCGGCGGAGAGAATGGCGGCGGCATCGCCGGCTTCGGGAATGCACAGTTTCCAGCCTACATCAATCACGTTGGGGTCGGAAATCTTGGCAAACGATTCGTCGCTCTGCCGGTTGGTGGCGGTCACAATGGCCGGGTAGGCCAGCGGATCGCCCAGAAACTTATCGGCAAACTTACTGAGCCAGTCGTCGGCCTGGACGACTACTTCTTCCACACAGCCCATCCCGCCCTGGGCCGGCGGCGCGGCCATCGCTGTGGCCGGTAATGTGGACAGAATGAACAATAAACTTACTACGATCAAAAAACTAAGATGCTTCTTTGCCATTTTTTTTCTCCTTTGAGATTAAATTAACCAATTTTTCTTGAAAGGTTCCTGCGGATCTGTTTAAAGTTTTTCTTGATACACCTCCTTTCAAAAACCGGCGCTGCAACGGGGGTGAGATTTTTTGATGGTGCTGCCGTTTGTTTTTATGAACCAAACCAAACCTAACCTATCTACGAGTAAAGCGTGGAGGGACGCCCCCGGTTTCAAGGGTGACAAATTATAGCCGAGAGCGGCCCCTCCACAGCTCAAAGGAGTAGAGGGTGTTAGGCTCCTCTCTCTACGCAAATTTTTCACGCAGCACGTCCAATGTCTGCTTGACGGCTGCATCCGGGTCCAGGCAATATTGAAACCCCAGTTCCGCCGAAATAAAACCCTGGTAGTCGATGCCTTTGAGGGCCGCCGCCAGCGCGTCAAAATCAATGTTGCCCTCGCCGGGAATCAGGTGGGCGTCGCTGTCGCCAAAATTATCGTCGATGTGGATATGCATCGGCGTCTCTTTGAGGCCGGCAACCACCTGGGCCATATCTTCGCCGTTCACGTTGCAGTGGCCGGTATCCAGCAAAATCCCCAACTGCGCCGAACCGATCTCCTCGATCATCTCCAGCCCCTGGGCCACGGTCAGGATCAGGGTGGTTTCCGCTTTGTGCGCCGGTTCGATCAGCAGGGTGATGTTTTTGCCGGCCACATACGCCAGCAATTCCAGAAAACTCTTTTTGAGCTGCGCCCGGCCCTGCGCCACATCCTGGCCGTGCAGCGTCATCCCCGGACACAAACTCACATAGGGCGAGTTGAGCCGCAGGGCGTTATCGATGGCGTCTTTGATGTAGGCCACGCTCTCTCGCCGCACCGTCTCGTTGAACGAACACAACACCGACGGATAGCGGAATTGGGCCGGGATGAAATTGGGAACCACCATGCCCAATTCGTCCAGCAGGGCGGCGATGTCGTCCAACTCATCATCCAGATCGTGCCGGTAGATGTGGGGCCGCCCGCCCCAAATTTCAATGCCGTCGTAGCCCAGCTTGTGCAGCCGTCGAATGGCATCTTGAATGGAGTGGTTAAAGTAAACAAACGATGATTGGGCGAATTTCACTTGTGAAGCCTTCATTCCAGTTTGCCTCCAAATTCTTCTTGAATGCGCAGGGTCATAAAATCTCGCTCGCCGGCCACGCGGGCGGCCATGGCGTAAACGTAAGAGATCCGCCCGCCGGGGCAGCCGGCATTGGGGTGAAAACCGCCGGGCACGGCCACCATATCGCCGTCGCGCACCAGAGCCACAGCCTGGACGTTATCGAGCGATTCGTACAGGCACTGGATACCAAAGGCCCGGCCCATATCAAAATAGATGTAAATCTCTTCTTTTTCCGCGCCGTGTTCGTGGGGCGGCCACACGGTCCAACCGCCGGTGCTGCCCTGGCCAATGCCCACCAGTAGCCGCGAGGCGTTGAAAGTGTCGTCAATCATCATATAAACATCGCGCAGGGTATTGGTTTCGGCGGTGCCAAAGACCTTGTGTTTGGCCGGGTCTTTGGCCGCGTCCGAAAAAGCGAGGTGGGCAAAGGCGGTGTCGTGGTCGCTGGGCGCGCCAATACGCATCAACACGGCTTTGTGGCCGGTTTGTAGGGTGATGGCGCTGTGCCGGGGCACGTACAGAAAATCTCTGAAGTGGGCCAGGCCGGTGGCATCGCCATACGTAAACGCGGCCTGCCCGCCGATAGGCACCAGCACCACCTCTTCCGGCCCGGTTTCTATCGTGACTGATGGTTGATCGTGGTCCAATTCAATCCGCCGGCAGGAGATAAACTCCAGCCCTCCGGCGGGGGGGGTGATGCCCTGTTTCAATGCTTCCGGTTGGTAGTGGTATTGCATTATCTTATCCTTATTCGTAACTATTCATGTCATTCTGAGCGGTAGCGAAGAATCCCTGCGGTGATTCTCTAAAAGGTCAGTTCTTTGGTCTAAAATCAAGATTGTGGCTTGCTTTCTGGCCCCTGAAACTCACTTTCTCAGCAAGATTCGAGGGATTCTTCGCTCCGTTCCTCCGCTCAGAATGACATGTGTCCTGTCGACTTTGGCGGATTTGTGTTTTTTACGTTTTACGCAAGTCGTTTCACATCATTTTTTCCTACTATGCTTCAGGCCGATATTTTTCGTTGGGATACATCATCACCTTGACTTCTTTTTTGGCTTCCAGGGCCTCAAACGCCTCGCGCCAGCCTTCCAGGCCAATGCGCCGGGTGACGCTTTCTTTGAGATTGATCTTGCCCATGGCCATAATTTGCAGCGCTTTTTCCCAGGAGTGCCAGCCGGCGGCCATGCGTACAGCCTGGTCGGCGCTTTCCATGCCGGCCCACCCCCAGCCGCCGCGCACGGTCAGGTTGTGGTAGGGGATCATGTCCAGGTTGGCCTCAAAATCGAAGCCCCACAGCCCGATGATGGTGATCCAGCCGCCCATCCGCGCCATGCGCGTGGCCTGGGTAATGGCCGCCTCGCCGCCGGAGCAGTCGATGATGACGTCTGCGCCTTCGCCGTTGGTCAGGCGCATCACTTCGGCTACCGGATCATCTTCGCTGTAGTAGGTGTAATCCGCGCCCAGCAGGCGGGCTTTTTCCAGCCGGACGTCATCATCCTTCAAACCTGTCACCATCACCGCGCGCGGGGTGTAGAGCTTGACAATTTGCAGCATGGTCAGGCCGATGGGCCCGGGGCCGGTGATCACCACAAAATCGCCGGGATGGATGCGGCTGCGGTGCATGGCCGAGTAGCCCATACAAGTTACTTGCTCGATGAGCGCGCCTTCTTCAAAGGTCAGGTTATCGGGCAGGTGGTGGACCAGCCGTTCGGGGATGGCCATTCGCTCGGCGTACGCGCCGTTCACGTGGGTACCCACCCGGCCATTGAGCGTTTCCAGATCGCCCACCACTCTATCGCCAATTTTCCATCTGTCGCTCACATCTTTACCTTTGCCGATGATCACGCCGGAGTATTCGTGGCCCAGCGTCACCGGGCGTTTGTGTTCTTTTTCGTCGCGCCAGATGTGCAGGTCGCTACCGCAGATGCCCACACAGGCCACTTCTAACAGCACGTCGTTAGGGCCAACCACGGGTTCGTCAACCTCTCGCAACCCCATATTTTCTTTGCCGTCGCCCCATTTTTGAATTGCTCGCATTTGTATTGCTCCTTGATTGTTTATGATTTCTGAATGGTGTCAGGTTGAAGAGATTGGAGATTGGAGATTGAAGATTCAATCTCTAATCTCCGGTTTCTATTTACTCTATAGCGCCGTGGAACCAGCAGACCTTCACATACTTGGAGTCCGGGTCTCGTTTGATGCTGTGCGGCGTGCCGGCGGGCGCAATAAAACACATGTCCGGCTCCAGCGCCATTTCCTGATCGCCAATTTTGGCCCAGCCGTTGCCTTCCATCACCACAAAGCCTTCCTGATCCTCGTGAACGCCGCTGGTGGGATATTCCAGGGCGGTGTAGATGGTAATGCCGCAGCAGAACCCGGCCACGCAGCCGTGCGATTCGGTCAGCATCGGGTAGGTGATGTGGCCTTCCATGGGAACACCTTTAACATCTTTCCGGTTGATAAAATGGTTCATGGCCTTGCTCCTGATAAATTTTTGCTGCCTCAACACTCCTCCGGCGCAACCCGCACCAGGGTTTCGCCGCCAAAGGGGATGATGCCAACGGTTGCCTCGCGGCCTACCAACTTGTAGGCGCGTTCCAACGCGGTTTGCACATCGGGCGCGGGTTCAAACTCCAGGGCATCAATATCGCGTTGTTCCAGATGGTTCGTCACCAAAATGGTGCGCTTGACCCGATGCCGGACGGTGGCGTGATACATGGGCACGTTCAGGCCCACCAGGTCTGCCACCTCGCCGCGTTCCACGGCGGCCTTTTGATCCTCAAAGGACCAGGGCAGATATTTGCGAACGGTTTCCTCGTGAGAGGGGGCGTCGCCGCACAGCCCTTCTTCGCCGTCGAGCAGGAAAATGATGACGCCGCCTTCTCTAACGGCCCGGTGGCAGTAGGTGTAAGGTTTGATGCCCTGCCAGTAGTCAAAATAACAGGGGTTGCCGGAAACGATCAAAATATCGGCCTGGGCCGGGATAGGGATGACCATCACTTTTTCGGCCATCTGGCAGGCGGCGCGGTGGGCTTCGATAAAATGGCCGGCAAATACGGCCAGCAGGTTTTTATCTTCATCCATCACCGTGTTGATGATAAAGTCGAGGCCCACTTTTTCGGCAATCGCGTCCATTTCGGCCCGGGGCTTGTTATCGCGGGTGCCGATCACCTCCAGCACCGGCTGCATAATGCAGGCCATCAGATGCATCATATTGGTGGTTTTCTGGCTGCACGCGCCGGGCAGGATCATTTTGGAACCGCCGCCCCAGCCGGCAGAAATGTGGGGGATCACATTGCCGATGGAAATGAGAAAATCGGTGTTCATCACGGCGGCGTTCACCTCGATGGGCGTGCCGCTTTCGGTTTGGCCCAGGTCAACAAACGGTCCTTCGCGGTAATCCTGGTTGATGATGGTGTATGTTTCCCGCACCTCCGGCCCCAGTTTGAGGCGCAGCTCTTCTTCCGTCATCGGGCGGTGGGTGCCCATCGCGGCAAAAAAGCTGACGTTTTCTTTAGGGATGCCGGCCCCGTGAATTTTTTCCAGCACAAAGGGGATGATGTCGGCGGCGGGGGTAGGGCGGGTAATATCATCAACCAGGATCATCACCCGGTTTTCCGGGGTGAGCAGCGCTTCCAGTTTGGGGCTGCCGATGGGATTTTCCATGGCGTCAAGAATAACCTGCTTTTGGTCGGGAACCTGGGCCGTTTTGCGATGCGCCGCGTAAAACAGCAGGTTGTTTTCATTCACGTCTACCTGGGTGGTTACATTGGGCTTGAAAGTCAGTTCGATTTTTTTCATACGGTTCGTCTCCATAAAAATTGTTATTTTTGCCAAGTTGACATTTGAGGTACAATATAAAAGGCAAGCGCGTAGGGTCCGATGCCGGTACAATCCCGGATTGGCGCTATGTGTTTGGTCACCCAAAGGGGATACCGCTTTCCGCCAAGTCAGCCGGTATCTCCTTTTTTATTTACGCCGTATCTTCTCAATATTTCGGGGGGACGAGGTCTGAGCCTGTCGAAGACCGTTGGTTTCGACAAGCTCAACCAACGCTGCCCCCGATTATTGAGAAGGTACTTACGCCTTTGAAATAAGGAATAAGAATTTAATAACTTACCCATTTCGCCAGGAGATTAGCGATTGGAGATTCAGGCTAATAATCTCCAATCTCCCAATCTCCAATCTCTAAATTGAGTAAGTTATTTATATACCATTCCTGATCACCTCGCTCTTACTTTGCGGCACGCTGTAAAGACGGCGCGCTGTCTTGGCCAGATTTTGCCCCGCCGCACGACACGCGCACCACCAATTCCGGTTTGAGCATCACCTGGCGCGGCTGGGGGTTGTGGTTGTCGCTTTCGGTTCGTTGAAATAAGAGTTGAACCGCTTGCTGGCCCAACTCATATTTGGGCAACCGGACCGTGGTGAGCGGAACCTCTAAAAACTCGGCGTAGCGAATATCGTCGTAGCCGACTACGGCCACATCGTCCGGCACCCGCACGCCGCGCGCTTGCAACTCGTGAATAAAGCCGATGGCCAGACGGTCGGCGGTGACAAAGACGGCGGTGGGGCGCTGGGGCAGGGCCAGAAACGTTTGCGCCGCCTGGACGGCGTCTTGCATGCGTACGGTTTCAGAACGGATGAGGTGGTGGGGGTTGAGGTCGATGCCGTCGCGCTTCAATCTATTCTGAAAACCTTCCAAACGGACCTGCACCGCCGAGTTGGTCAGTTCATCGTGGGTCACACAGCCAACGGTGCGATGCCCTAACTGGAGCAAATGCTCGGCCACCATGCCGCCGCCGGCAAAATCATCCACGGTGACGCAATCACCCTCTTTCCAGCAGCGGGCCACCACCACGGCGGGAATGCCCTGGGCCTGGATAGCGCGCAGGTGTTGGATGTTGGTGGAGGCCGGGGTGATGAGCACGCCGGCGGTTCGCAATTGTTTGAGTTGGTGCAGAATAGCCAGTTCCATATCGGGCTGGTGGGCCGATTGGTTGACGATGACCAAATGCTGCCGGGCCTGGGCCACGGCCTGGACGGCATCAATGATGGGGATGAAAAAGGGGTTGGCCAGTTCCGGGAGAACCATGCCGATCATGGGGCTTTGCCGGCGAACCAGCGCCTGGGCCAGTAAATCGGGAGTGTAGCCCAGTTCCTCGGCGGCGGCCAGCACTCGGACCCGGGTTTCTTCGGCCACCGGATGGGAGCCGCTGAACGCCCGCGATACGGTTATGGGCGATACGCCTGCTTTTTGGGCAACATCCTTCATTGTGACCGGCATAACGAACACTCCCCTGAGTGATAGCGCTATCCTGATAACGCTATCAGGATAGCGCTATCATAACATGGTTTTACCCTCCTGTCAACCGGCGAGCGTGATTTTTAAGCAAGATATAAGCAAGATTTTATACTTTTTTCATATTTATAGCGTAGACTGTTTCCAGAATCTCAATTTTTTATCCAAATACAAGGAGAATGCCGATGCAAAAAATAATATCTCTAATGGGGAGTTTTGCGCTCAACAAGAGCGCCGCGCTCTTAGTGAGCGCCGTGCTCTTAGTGAGTGCCGTGCTCTTAGTGAGCGCCGTGCTCCTATTGTTGCTGGCCGCCTGTAGCGCAGCGGAAACCGCAGGAGCGCCGGCAACCGTGGCCGCGCTGCCTAACACACCGACCCCCACCACCCTCCCGGCCACCAACACGCCGCTGCCCGACCCCACCGACCCGCCGGTGGTTGAAACTGAACCGCCCCCGGCAGAAGTTATGGAAGAAGAACCAACGGTTGTGATGGAAGAACCCAAACCTACGCCTACGCCGGAACCCACCACCGTCCCCACCGAAGAGATTGATTGGCGCACCGTGGAGGGCAAAACCGAAGATAATTTACCCTACCTGGGTAATCCCGACGCGCCGGTAACGATCATCGATTATTCGGATTTTATGTGAGGCGCTTGCCGTTCCTACGTGATAGGAACTGAACCTGAATTAAAGCATGCCTATGTTGACACCGGCCAGGTGAAGCTGGTTTTTAATCCGATCCTGGATCATGGCGACACCTCACTGCAAACCCACCAGGCCGCGGAATGCGCCGGCGAGCAGGGGCAATTCTGGCCGATGCACGATCTGTTGTTCTCGTTCCAGAGTGAACTATGGAGCGATACCGGGGCCAAGGTCAAGGAATTGGCCACCCGGCTGGAGATGGATCACGAGCAGTTCAACACTTGTATGGACGAACAGCGTTATGCCGAATTGGTGCAGAGCCAGGACCAACGGCGTTTGGATTTGGGCATCCGCACCCGGCCCACGCTGGATGTAAACGGTGAGTTTGTGATCGGCCCGCAGCCGTTTGAACGCTTCAAGGCGATCATCGATCTCTTGCTGGCCCAATAAATGACCATCAATTTTTACTGAAATTGACTTCCACCCCGAATCATGCTATCTTGCTTGTTTGTGCGCGGCCAAGCGGGAACAATCTTGGGTATTTCTTGGCCCGTTTTTTATCTGGGTTACGAATGAAGGAAGGATGTTTACCATGAAAACAGCCATCAAAACGTTGGTTTTGGTGTTGGCCTTGTTGGTTGTTACCGCTATCCCGGTTTTGAGCCAGGGCGTGGGTACCAGCCCCTATACCGCCGATTTACTGGTGAGCGGGTTGAATACCGGCCAACTGAACCCCGGCCAGGAATATTGGTACGCTTACAGCCGCATGGATTTGGGCGATGCCGGCTATAACTCAATTATTCTGAGCCTCAATTTTGAAGCCGAAGGCCGGGCCGTTTCCAGCCGGGTTAATTTCCAGGTATTTAATTTTGCTCAAGTAGAAGCCTGGCTTAAAGATAACAGCGGCCCCATCGACAGTCTGGGGCTAGGCACGCCGGCCAGTGCTGATTTTGACGTGAACACCGGCGAACGTTTGTGGGCCGGCCCCATGGCCGCCGGCGAGGTGTACTACGTTCGCATTTTTAATATCTCGCCCAGCCCGGTGCAATATCGATTGACCGCCCTGGGCCAGACCGGCGCAGACATTCCGCTGGTCAATGCGCCGGCAGCCGGCAGCGCCCCGCCGGTGATTCCGGCGGCCATCAGCCGCACCTCCGACGAGATTGCGCCCGAAGAATTTACCCCTCCCGCCGCGCCCGGAACCGAATCGATTGAAACACTGCCTGTATTGCCCGACGGCGAGTCTGCTTCTACCAACTGGCTGCTGGCCGCGCAGGCCATCAACGGGCTGCCGCCTCAGGAAGCGGCCAAATGGTTAATGTCCGCGGCCTCGTTGGGCTGGCTGCCGCTGGGCGGCGGTTCGCCCGCCATGGTGCCGGTCAATCCCAATGATGATCCCTATCCTGTGGTCACTACCGAGGAAGAGAGCGACACCGGCGACGTTACTCCCCCCACCCCGCCCGATCCGACCCAGGGTTACAGCATCTATCCCAACCAGCCGGTTCCGCTGGTGGATGGGTCCAACATTGGCCGGCTCGCGCCCAAATCGGAACACTGGTATATGTTCCGCGCCGGCAAGGTAGACGGCAAAATGATCGAAGATATGTCGCTGACCATCTTCTTCACGCCTGGCGAACCCAATATCGCCAACCTGGTTACATTCAGAATGTTCACCGGCAGCCAGTACCAGATTTGGGAGCGCGGCACGCCCGACGATATGCAGCACTTCGGCGTCGGCTCGTGGGTTTCCCGCGATGGAGCCTACGAAACCGGCGAGCGGTTGTGGCACGGCAGCGTCGTCGATGGCGACCGGTATTACATCAAATTGAATAACGACAGCGACGAATGGATCGATTACTATCTAATGACGGGCGACATCATCAACATTGAGATGGGCGACCCCATTGTAGAAGACCACTCCCTGCCGCAATACGCCGATCTGGTTCCCGCCGGGCGAGACATCGGCTCTCCCCTGCGCATCGACAAAGGCCACACCCGGGGTACGCTGCAAGCCGGTGAAGACATCTGGTACAGCTTTGCCAGCACCATCGCCGATCCCGACAGGGTGGAATTTCACAGCTTCCAGATCGATTTGAACCACACGCCCGGCGCCGGCCATATCAGCAACCGGGTGAATGTGGAAATCTATCCCTACCAGGAACAACAAATCTGGCAGCGCGGCGACACCGACCAGATCAGGCCCCTGGGCGCGGGCATGGACCTGGAATACAAAAAAGCCACCGATACCCACACCTGGGTTTGGGATGGGCATTTGGTGTCTAACACCACCTACTTTATCCGCGTGCGCAACGATTCCGTTTCGGATATTAGTTACGATCTGAACATCAAGCGGAAACGATAACTGACCATCTCAGCTTTCAGCCTTCAATCACGCGAAGCCGGACATGAAACCGGCTTTGCGTGATTTTTTTGTATGCCCCATTGCAATAAAATTGTAAGATTTCTCCCGTAAGCTATACCTGAAATTGCAAATCAGAAAGGCTTATGCATAGAACGAGTGCGGGCATGTCACCGCGAGACGAAGACGAAGCGGTCTCCACCTTTGTCAACCGGGGATTGCGTCGCTTCGCTCGTAATGACATGCACAGATTCTATACATGAGCCATCAGGAAAGGAGAATTGTATGAAAGCAATTTATGTTGCGATTATGTTTAGTTTGATGGCCCTGCTGGCGGCGTGTGGAACCACGGAATCGGCAGCGGTTCCCACCCAAACCTTTACCCCACCGCCTGCTGAAACGCAGCTCGAAACCGCTACCTCAGCCCCCACGCCAACCGATGCGGCTGCAGTCGTTACCGAACCTGCGATGGAAGACCCCACCGCCACCACAGAAATGATAGCCACTGAAGAAATGGTTGAAATCGAACCGACCGATACGCAACCCGATGATGAGGAAATGGCCGCCGAAGAAAAAGAAGCAATGGCTGACCAGGTTGATAGCCCCCACCCCACCGAGACCCAACAACGCCTGCTCGACAGCCTGACCGTCCTTGGCAGCCCGGCGGAGTTGAACAACGAGGTCTGGCTCAATTCCGAACCGCTCAAACTGGCCGATCTGCGGGGCCAGGTGGTGATCGTGGAGTTCTGGACCTTTGGCTGAATTAATTGCATCAACATAATTCCCTCGTTGAGGGAATGGCATCAAACTTACGCCGGCGACGGCCTGGTAATTATTGGCGTCCACACCCCGGAATTTAGCTACGAAAAAGAGCTGGATAACGTAAAAGAGGCGCTGGTGCGGCTGGACGTGCCCTATCCCGTGGCCATCGACAACGATTGGAAAACCTGGCGCGCTTACAACAACCGTTACTGGCCCGCCAAATACATCATTGACAAAGCCGGCAATATCCGTTACATTCATATTGGTGAAGGCGCGTATCAAAAACAGGAAGAGATTATTCAGGCGCTGTTAGCTGAAGAAGTTTCGTGATTTTTGACGACCGACAACCGACCACTGACCACCGCACAAATGCTGAAAAATAACAGTGTCCGTTGTCCGTCGTCGGTCGTCATTTTCTCAGAGGAACCCATGGCTTCAAATCGCCACATTTTGGTGGTAGACGACGAACCGAATATTCGCGAAGTGGTTGAGCTTTACCTGCGTCGAGAAGGCTTTGACGTGGAAGTTACCGCCGATGGTGCCGCCGCGCTGGTGGCCTTGGAGCGCAACCTGCCCGATCTGGTGGTGCTCGACCTGATGCTGCCGGAAGTTGACGGCCTGGAAATTGCCCGCATTTTGCGGCAGGGCGAAACCGACATCCCCATCATCATGCTCACCGCCAAAGGCGATGAATCGGACCGGATTGCCGGGCTGGAATTGGGCGCGGACGATTACGTGACCAAGCCCTTCAGCCCCAAAGAGCTGGTGGCCCGCGTTAAAGCCGTGCTGCGCCGGGCCGGAACCAAGCCGCTGGTTGACCCGCAAGCCCAACCGCTCACCCGCGGTGAAATCACCATCAACCCCACCACCCGGCAGGTGTGCAAAGAGCAGCACAATATCGTGCTCACCGCCAAAGAGTTTGATCTGCTCTGGTTTTTGATGAACCACCCCAACCAGGTATTTACCCGCGACCAACTGCTGGACAACGTGTGGGGCTACGATTTTTTTGGCGATGCCAGTACCGTGACCGTTCACGTGCGCCGGCTGCGGGAAAAAATAGAACAAAACCCCACCCAACCGCGCTACATTGCCACGGTGTGGGGCGTAGGCTATAAATTTGTTACCGGAGCGTAACCTGATGACCACATCAATGAATTGGAAAAACCTGTGGTGGCCCTCGCTGGTAGGATTAGCGGGGGCTTTTTTGGCCGCCTTGGGCATTGCCGTTTACATCATGCAAGCGCCCGCCGACGACCTGAAAGACCTGGTGAAATTCTTGTTGACGTCCAGCATTCCCTCCCTGCTGGCCGGCTATCTGATTTTCGTTATGGGCCGGCGCTGGCTGCACACTATCCGGGCCAAGGTGCTGCTGGCTTACAGCCTGGGCGTGGTGATCGCTATCATCAACATTTACGTGACCTCGCGACTGATGTTTGTCTCTTTGCACGATTTTCTGCTGTTGGGGCTGCTGCTGATCTTTGCCGGCATCCTTTCGGCCTCATTTGGGATATTGCTGGCCGCCAGTATGACCCAATCGCTCAACCGGCTGCAACAAGGCGCGCAGAAAATCGCAGCCGGCGATTTTTCCACCCGCGTGCAGCTCAACGAAATAGACGAGCTTTCCGACGTAGCCGATACCTTCAACAGTATGGCCGACCAGTTGGAACAATCGTTTGCCCGCCAAAAGCAACTGGAGCAGGCCAGGCGCGATCTGATTGCCGCCGTCAGCCACGATCTACGCACGCCGCTCACCTCCATCCGGGCCATGATCGAAGCCCTGGCCGACGGCGTGGTCTCCGACCCCGACACGGTGCAGCGCTACTACACCACCATCCGCAGCCAGATCGAAAGCCTCTCCGCGTTGATAAACGACCTTTTTGAATTATCGAAACTGGAAACCGAACACGTGAAACTGGAACGGGAACCGGTCAACCTCAATGATCTGCTTTCCGACGTGATCGAAACCATGCAAGCGCAAGCCCGGACCAAAGAGGTGGCCATCAGCGGCACCTTTTCCGCCGAGCTGCCGATGGTGCAGGCCGAATTTGATAAGATTGAGCGGGTGTTGTACAACCTGGTGCAGAACGCCATCCAGCACACCCCGGCACAGGGATCGATCACGTTGTCTACTCGGTTGGAATCGGCGGGCATTCAAGTGGATGTGGCCGATACCGGCGAGGGCATATCGTCCGATGTCCTGCCCTATGTGTTTGACCAATTTTTCCGGGGCGAAAAAAGCCGCAGCCGCGAAACCGGCGGCACCGGCCTGGGGCTGGCCATTGCCAAACGCATCATCGAAGCGCACGGCGGCAAAATTTGGGTTGAAAGTAAGGTGGGGCAGGGATCGCGGTTTAGTTTTACGCTGCCGATTTCCGTATAATGGGGAGCAATGAAAATTTGTCAATCGCTTGCAAAAACATGGGTGTTGATGTAAACTAGCTTGATATTGTAAATCAAAAGTTCTAAAAGGGAGCTTGACCCTTTATGGCCGATAATGGACAGGCAAAAGCCCTGGAAACTGCCCTGGCAAACCTGAAAAAACGATTTGGCGAAACCGCCATTATGAAATTGGGCGAAGCCCAACACCTGCACGTCGAGTCGATCCCCACCGGATCGCTCTCTTTGGATATTGCCCTGGGCGTGGGCGGCATCCCCAAAGGCCGGGTTATTGAGATCTACGGGCCGGAAAGTTCCGGCAAAACCACGCTGTGCCAGCACATCATCGCCGAAGCGCAAAAAGCCGGCGGCGTGGCCGCTTTTGTTGACGTAGAGCACGCCCTGGACCCCATTTATGCCCAAAAGTGTGGCGTGCAGATTGAAGAATTGTACGTCTCGCAGCCGGATACCGGCGAACAAGCGTTGGAAATAACCGAGGCCCTGGTCCGGTCCGGCGTGCTGGCCGTGGTGGTGGTCGACTCTGTGGCCGCCCTGGTACCGCGCGCCGAAATTGAAGGCGAAATGGGCGACTCTCATATGGGGTTGCAAGCCCGGCTGATGAGCCAGGCCCTGCGCAAACTCACCGGTGCCATCAAAACCAGCAATACCTCGGTGATCTTTACCAACCAGTTGCGCCAGAAAATTGGCGTGATGTTTGGCAACCCGGAAACCACTACCGGGGGTATGGCGCTGCGATTTTATTCGTCCGTGCGGCTGGATATTCGTCGGATACAGGCCATCAAAGAAAGCGGCGATGTGATCGGCAACCGCACGCGCGTTACCGTTAAGAAAAACAAAGTCGCTCCGCCCTTTAAAGTGGTGGAGTTTGATATTATGTATAACGAAGGCATCTCCAAAATTGGTGATATTTTGGATCTGGCCGTTGATCTGGACATTATTGATAAACGCGGCTCGTTCTACTCTTACGGAGATGACCGCCTGGCGCAGGGACGGGAAAATACCAAACAGGTGTTGGTGGAAAACCCCGAAATGACGCTGGAAATTGAAAACAAAATTCGAGAAAAACATAACCTGCCGCTGAGAGACGCGGCCACTATAGATTACGCGCCGGCTGAATCTGAAGCCGCCGCCGAAACAGACTAAACAGCACTTATTAGGGCATCATTTATTTATCGCCCTGTTAAGGTATAACTGAAAATTCTTGTCACAGCTTTTAATGAATTGAAGCAAAGAAAAACATCAAACTTAATCTCATGCGAGTTTGATGGGGCCTGTTGCCCATTGAAACCTGATCTTCTTATCAAGCCGCTGTTAACAGCGGCGCTGCTCTTGCCGGCAGCCGGTACACCTGGAAGTCTTTGTCGTTAACCTGACGCATTACGATGCTGTAGGTGTTAGCTCTACTAAAGTGAACGTCTAATGCTAATTTCTACTTAGACTCCAAAAATAAGAGAGCTTTGTTGGCCCAACATCTTCAGAGTCTGGAAAGAACGTGTTTCACCAGTAGCCACCGGGGGAACACCTTTATCATCATCAACATCGGCAGGCTAACGTTTCGGGACTGTTTAAAGATGATAATTAACATAACGAAAACCACACAATTGTTGACTCGATGGCTAATTTCCTGTTGGTGCGGATATTACCGGGCTGGATATGTTAGACTGCTGTAATTGTGGTGGGTACCGGCTGCAATATTCACCTTTGGCGTACGAAAGGTGGCATCGTGTAGAAAGTAGGTACCGGTATCGCTTGAGTAGCGGTTTTGATAAGAGCGGACGTTTCATAATATTTCAAACCTTTGCCGGACATGAACCGGTTTGACACATTTTTCTCATCAGAGTATTTATTCCGATAGCGTGTTAAACCGAGGTGTCTGAACAATTTATTATTTTGAATCTTGTTTTCAAAAAGCTGTGACGCAGTGCGTTGCAGTTTTTTGTTTTTCTGGAGAAGATATACATGGCCGGTGTGATTACGGCCCTCAAAATTCAAAAAAAGAACAAAGAGCGGGTCAATGTTTTTGTTGATGATGAATTTGCCCTGGGCGTGACGGTGATGGTAGCGGCCTCGCTGCGTAAAGGCCAATTTTTGAGCGATGCCGATATCGACCGGCTCAAACATGGCGATGAATTTGACAAAGCTTATGATCGAGCCATCCGTTTTTTGAGCTATCGCTCCCGCAGCCGGGCTGAAGTGGACCGTTATTTGCGGGAGAAAGATTATGCCGATGAGGTGGTTGAGGCCACCCTCAAACGGCTGCAAGATCAGCAGTATCTCAACGATGAAGCCTTTGCCCGTTTCTGGCTGCAAAACCGGGAGCAATTTCGCCCCCGGGGCCGCCGCGCTTTGCGATATGAATTAAGACAAAAAGGCATTTCTGATCAGATCATCGACGAGATGCTGGCCGAGGTGGATGAAGAAACATTGGCCTGGAGCGCTGTTGAAAAAAAATTGCCTCGCTGGCAAGATTTGCCGGAACAAGAATTCAAAAAAAAATTAGTTGGTTTTTTAACCCGGCGCGGATTTAATTATGCTGTAGCGAATACCATTTTTCACCGCGCCTGGGATGAAATAGATCATTTAGACAACAATCTGGGATAATCTCCCCGGCCCGTGGACGGGGCCAACGGAACCTATAGAGAGGAAAGAAAACATGGTCGATATTTTACTATATATTGTGGTGGGTATTGTCGGCCTGGCGGCAGGCGCTATTGCCGGTTACTATTATTTCCGCCGGGTCAGTGAGCAAAAAGAACAATCCGCCGAGATGATGGCCGAAAGTATCATTGCCAAGGCGGAAGCCAAAAGCAAAGAGTTAGAGATTCAATCCAAAGAAGAGGCCATTCAGCTTCGCAACGAAACCGAAAAAGAACTACAGCGCAAACGCCAGGAACTGGAACGGTATGAGGAACGGCTGCAAAAACGACAAGATGGCATAGACCGGCGCTTTGAAAACATCGAGAAGCGGGAGCGCAATCTTAACAAGCGACAAAGCCAGATTGACCGGCGGGTCAATGAAATTGAAAAGCTCAACGAAGATCGCCTGGCCGAGTTGGAACGGATTTCCAGCCTGACCCAGGATGAGGCCAAAGAGATGCTGCTGCAAACCGTTGAGCAGGATGCTCGTCAGGATATGGCCCGCGTGCTGCGGCAGGTAGAGGCCGACATCAAAGAAGAGGCCGACCGCAAGGCGCGCAAGATCATTTCGCTGGCCATCCAGCGCATTGCCTCGGATCAGGTGTCGGAAACCACGGTTTCGTCGGTGCCGCTGCCCAGCGATGATATGAAAGGCCGCATCATTGGCCGCCAGGGGCGCAACATCCGCGCTTTTGAGAACGCCACCGGTATTGATGTGATTGTGGATGATACACCGGAAGCCATTATTCTGACCGGGTTTGATCCGGTGCGGCGTGAAGTGGCCCGGATTGCCATGAGCCGGTTGATCACGGATGGCCGCATCCACCCCGCCCGCATCGAGAAACTGGTCAAAAAAGTGCAGGAAGAGGTCGTCCAGATCATTCAGGAGGAAGGCGAGCGAGCCGTGTATGAAGCCGGCGTGCATCGCCTGCACCCGGACCTGGTCAAAATGTTGGGCCGCTTGAAATATCGCACCAGCTACGGCCAAAACCAACACGCCCACGCGGTTGAGGCTTCCCGCCTGGCGGTCATCATTGCCAACGAGTTAGGCGCTAATGTGGAAATTTGCCGCGAAGGCGCGCTGCTGCACGATATTGGCAAGGCGGTTGACCATGAAATTGAAGGCCCGCACGCCATCATTGGCGCGGATATTGCCAAACGCTGCGGGGTAAACGCCCAAGTCATCAACTGCATCGCCTCGCACCACCATGAGGTGGAGCAGGAATCCATCGAGGCCGTGATCGTGGAGGTGGCCGATGCCATTTCCGGCGCGCGGCCCGGCGCCCGTCGCGAGAGCCTGGAGAATTACGTCAAGCGGATCAAGGCCCTGGAAGAGGTGGCCAATTCCTTCAAAGGCGTAGAAGAATCGTTCGCCATCCAGGCCGGGCGCGAGATCCGTATCCTGGTCAAGCCCGACGAAGTGGACGATTATGAAGCCATCAAAATGTCTAAAGACATCGCCCGCCAGGTAGAGGAAAGCCTGGAATATCCCGGCCAGATCAAAGTGACGGTGGTTCGGGAAACACGGTCGGTGGATTACGCCAAATAAATTTGGTTCGCCAAATGAATGTTGCTGCCTGTCCCAAATGTGTCATTCTGAGCGAGGGACGAGCGAAGAATTTCCACGTAATCGCCCTATTTTGGCTGATGCCTCGGAGATTCCTCGTCGCTCTGCTTCTCGGAATGACATGTCAACCAAAGGGTAGCAGCTTCGGTTAAATAAGTAGGGGCGAATGGCTATTCGCCCCTATTTGCATGGAAATTCAGGGCCATTCTTTTACTCATGCTGAATAGCCTCGATAATGCGGACCCGGCTGGCCCGCCAGGCCGGATACAGCGCCGCGCCTTGCGATACCAGCAGCGCAATGCCCGCGCTGATGGCCAGCGATTCGGGCGGGAGATAGTAGTTGAGCGTGTAGCCGGCGATGCCCTGGATGCCCAGCAGAAAAATGCGGGATAACGCCAGCCCAAAACCAATACCAAAAATCCCGCCAATAAAGCCCATCGTGCCGCTTTCGGCCAGGATCATGCGGGCCACCTGCCGCCGGGTCATGCCCAAACTGCGCAGGCCGCCGATTTCCCGCTGCCGTTCAAAAACATTCATCAGCAGCGTATTGATCACGCCCAGGGCGGCAATGATCATGCCGATCATGCCCAGTACGTCAAACAGGGCAAACGCATTGCGGCTGACCTCGTTGACCCGCCGGCGGAAACTTTCGGTGGTTTCAATGGTGATGTGGCGGCTGCCGCCGTGGCGGGCCTCGATCCGTTCGCCCACGGCCACGGTATCCGCGTCATCGGCCACCTCCAGGATGAAGGTGTCTACCTTGCGGCGGCCAAAGAATCGTTCCACATCGGTGCGGCTGCCATTGATGGTAAACCCCTGGCTGGAAAAATCGATCACCACGGCCACAATTTCAAACGGCTGCTGGCCCCGGCGCGTTTCCAAAGTGATGGTGTCGCCTTTGCCCACGTGATAACGGTCGGCCAAGGTGGTGGAGATGATGATCGCACCGCCTTGGACCAGCCGGGCCAGCACCGCTTCGGGGTCAGTGGTCGGGTCGGCGTACACGTAGCTACCTACCTGGAGATAGGTGGCGGGGTCGATGCCCACCCACAATAGATTATCGGCCTTGTCGGGATCGCCGTCGGGCGGCACGTAGCGGGCGCGTTGGTAGGTGATGGGGCTGACAGCCACCACGTCCGGCTCGTCCAGCAGGCGAGAGCCAAATTCCTCGCGCATCGGCTGGGGAGAACGGATATACAAATCGCCGCCCAAGGCGGTGGCTACCCAATGATCCAGATCGGTTTCAAAACTGCGGGTCATCGTCTGAATGCCGATGATCATGGCAATGCCGATCATCAACGCGGCCACTGTCAGCGCGGTCCGGCCTTTGGCCCGGCGCACATTGCCCGCGCCCAGCCGCCCCTCACCTTTGTAAAGGCCGCTGATCAGGGGACGAATGGTGCGTTCCAGCGGCGCAATCGTCACCGGCACAATCAGGGTCGCGCCCAGTAAGAGGGCAAACACGCTGGCAAATCCCACCGAAATTTCAAAGGATTCGGGGATGGGCAGCCGGTACAAAACCAGATACGCCCCGGCCACCAGCACGCTGCCCACCACCCAGCCAATGCGGCCCAGCAAAGCGGCCGGCGGGGCCGCACTGATGCGGAGCGACTCCAACGGCGAAACCCGGCTGGCCGTGACCGCCGGCAGCACCGCCGAAACCAGCGTGACGCCCAGCCCTACCAGCAGCGCCCAGCCCAGCCCATCCAGGGGAATGTCCATCGACAGCACCTCGCTGCCGGTAATTACTCTAACGCTGCGCATCAGCCCCCGCGCCAGCAAAATGCCAAACCCCAGCCCGAGCAGCGAGCCAATCGACCCCAACAGCAGCGCCTCGCTGAGCACCAACTCGCCAATTTGCCGGCGCTGCATACCCAGGGTGCGCAGCATGCCAATTTCGCGCGTGCGCTCTACCACCGTCATCGTAAAGGTGTTGTAGATGAGAAACGCGCCCACAAACAGGGCAATGGCGCTGAAAAAACTCAGCCCCACCTGGTAACTTTCAATTTGTTTGGCCGCCACATCGCCCCGGGAAGCGGGATATTGCACCGCATAATTGCGGCCCAATTGGGCCTGTACTGCCCGGCGGGTTTCTTCCAAGGCGATACTGTTTTCGGCCAGGGCCGG
This sequence comes from uncultured Caldilineaceae bacterium, assembly GCA_964612485.1. Taxonomy (GTDB): domain Bacteria; phylum Chloroflexota; class Anaerolineae; order 4572-78; family J111; genus JAFGNV01. The sequence goes on along the minus strand of CAZTFF010000009.1, from coordinate 82,680 downwards.
TTCCAGCACCACATCGATCTGGTCGATGCTGCCGCTGAGATTGAAGAGCCGCTGGGCGGTATCCAGCGGGATGATGATGACGGCGCCCTCGTTTTGCAGGCCGGGGCCTTGCTTGGCGATGAGGCCCACAATTTCCAATGTTTCTTTGACTCCCTCCTCAAACAAAATTTCGATGTCGCCGCCCAGTTCGTAGGCTTGCTCATCGGCATAATCCTGCACGATCAGGGCTTGGTAGGCGCGGGTTTCTTTATCGGGCAGCCATTCCCCAGCCACCAGGGTGTAATCCCGAACCTGGGGGTCCAGTTCCGGGTCAACGCCCAGAATCAAAATATCATTGGCCGCCGAGGCGCCGGCTACGCTGAACGATAGCCCCCATTCCGCCGCCTGTTTCACCGTCAGCGTGGTGCGGTTGAGGGAGGGCGCGGCGGCCACTACCCCCGCCACGCGCTGCACCTGTTTCAGCGTCGATGCCGCAAACGCCTCCGGCAAGGCGCTGTCATCGGTGATGACCAGGTGCGCTTTGCCCGACGCCTCATCAAAAACGGTGCGGATCGAGTCCAGGGTGCTGTCGTTGGTGATGTCGATGGCCAGCACCACGGCCACACCCAGCACAATGCCGGTCAGCGTCAGCAAGGTGCGCAGTTTGCGCGTGGTCAGGTTGCGGAGCGATAGTTTGAGGATGGCTTGCAGTGAAAACATCAGGTTGGTCTGTGTCCTGTGCGGTTTAAAGATGTTACACGGAGGCTCGCAGAGAAGGCGCAGAGTTCACGAAGAAAAAACATTTTACAATTCTCTGTGTATCTCTGTGGGGCCTCAGCGTGTCTCTGCGCTCCTTTTTTCGTTTCGGATTCGCCGGATCGGGCATTGTTCGTAGATTAGTCTGAAAAAATGAATAAGGCGTTAAACTTTTTATGAGGTAGTCGGCCCCTGCCAGCGATCAAACAAATCTTGAGGAAGTTCAATCTCCAGCATATCCAGCAGCCGGTTGACGGACTGGTTAATGATGTCGTCGAGGGTTTGGGGGCGGTGGTAAAAGGCGGGCATCGGCGGCACCAGAAGCGCGCCCAGTTCGGCAGCCTGGGCCATCAAGCGGATGTGGCCCAGATGGAGCGGCGTTTCGCGGAAGGCCAGCACCAGTTTGCGCTTTTCTTTGAGCGTTACATCGGCAGCGCGGAGAATGAGATTATCGCTGTAGGCGTTGGCAATGCCGGAGAGGGTTTTGACGGCGCAGGGAACCACCACCATTCCCATCGTTTGGTAGGAGCCGGAGGCGATGGCGGCGGCAATGTCGTTAAAATCGTAGTGTGTGTCGGCCAGGACTTCAACCTGTTCCACCGTGTAATCGGTTTCCAGAAGGATGGTCCGTTGGGCGGCGTGGCTGATAATCAGGTGCGTTTCCACATCCGCTACGCTACGCAGCACCTCCAGCAGCCGAATGCCGTAGATTACGCCGGTTGCGCCGGAAAAGCCGATAATGAGTCGTTTCAAGGCTTAAGCATCACTTTCAGATGAGATGCCGCGTTGGGGCGAAAATTCGTTGTCCATCAGCGGCCACAAGAACCAGACCACGCCCAGGCCAAAAAGAATGCCCGTGATCAGGCGCAAAACCGAGTTCAGCGAACCAAACATATCATCCACATAAAATTGGGCGGGAAAAGCGTTGTTGGTGAGGGCCGCGGCCCAGGCATTGGTCTGGCGAAAGTCCAGCCGCAGCGCGTCGTTGATCAGGTGGGTGGTGCCGTCGAGGGCCATGGGCGCGATCAGCAGCAGAAACATCCACCATTTGATGCCTTTTAGCCGGATACCGCGTTTTCGTAAAAGGGCGTAGCCCAGGCCAAACAAAAAAATGCTGCCGTACATCGACACCATTCGATCCGACCAGGCCACTTTCCAGCCCAGTTCCGGCGTGCCGATGAAGCGGCGGCGGATCAGTTCGCCGCTTATTTCACTCATCGAGAGGCCCCAGGCCTGGGCAATCTCGGTTTGAGGATAGCTGAATTGGGGGCCAAACAAAAACCAGGAGCGTTCCGGTAGTTGGTGGCAAAAAAAGTTGTAGATAAAATAAACGGCTTTGCCGGGCCAGATCAGCCCCCATTCCATAAAAAGCGGGGCCAGCCAGGGCAAAATTACAAACAGGCCCCAGGCGGTATTGAAGATCAGCAGCCAGTGATTGGCAAACAGGCGGTTGATTTTTTCTGCCAGAGCCTGGTTGGACCGAACATCCGGCGGGGTGGTGGAAATGTTTGTCGAGTTGGGGGTGTTTTCAATCGTCATCAGGTGGATTGATCCTTTACTGCATCCTGTTTTGTCAATAACGTAGCAGTTTTAACTGACAATTATCATACTGAGAATGAGAGGGTTGTCAACACCGGCGCGTGTTTGGGCTTGGGGGCGAATCCGGGCGTAATTTAAAATTGACGCAACAATTTTAAGGTCAAAATCCTGGAAGCGGTCTTGACTCGAAAAATATTTTGTGTTATGATGGTGACACGTAACAGGTGACACGTATAATCTGTTACGTGTTATCAAAATTGGATTTGATATTATGAAAGAAAGACCAACCAGCAAAGATGTGGCCCAACTGGCCGGGGTGTCTCGCACCACCGTCTCTTACGTCATCAATGGAAAAAGTGGCGGTAATGTCAGAATCAGCGATGAAACCCGCCAAAAGGTTTTGGAGGCGGCCAGAACATTGAACTACCAGCCGGTCAGCGCGGCCCAAATGCTGCGCACCAACCGCTCTAACCTCCTGGCTGTGATGATCCCGCGCGTGGAAAATCCTTTTTATCCCCATTTTGCCGCTGCCGTGCAAACAGCCGCCGAAGAAAAAAACTTTGAGGTGATGATCTTTAGCACCCACAACAACGCCCAACGGGAAAAAGAATTGCTGGATGTTTTAACCCGGCGCGGTGTAGACGGCGTGATCACCCAAACCTATCAATGGACCGGACATGACCTCAACCGCCTGGTTGACGCGGGCATTAATGTGGTCATCCACGGAACCGATCCCACCCATCCTTTTGTTGACAATATCACCCTTGATGAAGCTCAGGCCGCCGAAGATATGACCACGCACCTGATCCAACAGGGGCACCTGCGGATTGGCACCATTGCCGGGCCGGAAACGTTGTGGGCGGCCCGGCTGCGCAAGCAGGGGTATCTCAACGCTCTTCAAAAACACAATATTCCAATTGACGATAATCTGATCTACCATACCAGATTCCGGCGGGGCAACGGCGCGGAAGCCATGCAAGCCCTGTTGTCCGCGTCCAACCCACCCACCGCCGTTTTTGCGGCCAACGATCTGGTGGCCGTGGATGCGCTGCTTTATGCGGTTGATGCCGGCCTGTCTGTGCCCAATGATGTAGCGATTGCCGGCTTCGACAATATTCCCGAAGCGACCATTGTCCGGCCCAAATTGACCACCGTGCATAAAGATGTCAATGTATTGGGCGCAACCGCGGCCCATATGTTGATGGAACGCATCAACAGCGACACGCCGCTTCCGGCCCGCCAAAAAATGTTGGATTATCAAATCATCTATCGAGAATCTGCTTGATTCCTTTAAAACAAAATTTTTCTTTACCACCGAGACGTAAAATGAATGAATTCGACATCGAACTCAACCTGACCGGCCTTGAATTTGAGGATGCCCGCCACTTATTTGATGATGATTTTGCTGTAAACAGCCCCTTTCTTGAAGTTTGGGCTGATGACTGGAACATCAATCGGATAGATGAGGGCATGGAGCCGGTAAACGCAACCTTGTTGAACGAAGACAATCACTCGACCGGCTGAATGTGCTGGCAGCAATGCCTGGTCCGGCGGAAGGAGGTGAAGCATCTGGCAGAAAACGACGCACAATCAATGAAGAAAAACGCGAGTAGTAAAAAAGGAGATACCGGCTAACTTGACGGGAAGCGGTATCTCCTCAGGGTAACAGAGCCTTTAGATGATTCTCCGGGGGATAAAACCCGGTGAATGCTCTAAAAATAGCTCTGCCAATATTGTACCTCATCTTGTTCGGATAGAAAAATAAGTTTTTACCCTCACCAATCTCCAAAGCTGTATGATCCGGCTCCCCAAACATCCTCTTTTCTCATCCGATTGAGACGGCTCGACGGTATTAACCTGCTTTCTGCTCGCGGAAAAGCTGTTTGAAAGGAGGTTTGTATCACCATCAACTGTTTACTCTATCCCTTAACCGTTTCTGAAAAATTTATGGTTTGATCAAATTTTAAAGGAGAAAGAATAATGTCCAAAAGATTGTTGAGTGTAATTTTGGTAAGCATGATCGTCATGCTGCTGGTTGCGGCCTGTGGCGGGACGCAGCCCACCGTCGATACCGTTGCATTGGATCAGGCCAAAGCCGACGCGGCTGCCGCCGAAGCCAAAGCCGCCGAAGCGGAAGCCGCCGCCGAAGAGGCCGTGGCTGCCGCCGAAGCCGCTGCCAATGCCTCGGCGGAAGAGGCCGAAGCGGCCAAAGCCGCCGCCGAACAGGCGCAGGCCACCGCCGACGCCGCTATGCAGGAAGCTGAAGAGGCCAAGATGGCGGCTGAAGCCGGTACCGGTGGCGACGAATCCGCCGGCGATGAAATGGTTAAAATTGTCTGGTGGAGCCACTGGGCCGAAGAGGTCAATAAACGCGCCGTGCTGGAGCAGGTGGCTGCCGATTATATGGCCGAACACCCCAACGTAGAAATTGAATTTGTGTGGTGGCAAAAAGAGGAAATGTTCAACGCCATCCAAAACACCATGACCGCCGGCGAAGGCTTCCCGGATGTTTTCTACATTGACCGCACCGCGCCCCAAATTCCCGATGCCGGCTGGACCGCCGATTTGAGCGACGGCGTCAATTGGGACAACGTGGAAGGCTGGGCCAAAGACTCCTGGACCTGGCCCAACGGCGAAGTGTACGCGGTTGCTTTAGAGGCGGCCACGCTGGAACTTTACTACAATAAACGCCTTTTTGATGAACTGGGGATAGAACTGCCCGAAGACGGCCAACTTTCGGCGGAAGAATTTTCGCAGGCGGCTCAAACCTGCCACGAGGCCGGGTATGATGTGTTTGCCGGAGCGCAGCAGTGGTGGGGCAGCGGCGCGCTGCTTTACTGGTACGCGCTGGAACACACCATGGGTATCGATGACTTTGCCCAATACTTCACCGGCCAACTGCCGGTGGATACGCCCGAAGCGCGCGCTGCCCTTGAGTGGGCGGATTCGGTGGTGTCTTTGCCGGCCTACGGCGACAGCTACGCTACCAAGACCATTGCTGAAGCCCATCAGGATTTCCACACCAAAGAAAACGCCTGCATGTTCCCGGTAGGCTCCTGGTATACCGGTCGCGCTTTTGTTCCGCCGGATCAGGGCGGCCAGCCCCCTGAGTTTGAATTAGGCTGTATGCCCTGGCCCGCCATGCCCGACGGCTCCGCCAACAACGAGCATCTGATCTACGCTGCCGGCAGTTTGGCCGCCGCCGAATTGAGCCCCAACAAAGCGGTAGCCATTGATCTGGTCAACTTCCTGGCCCAAGAAGAATACGGCAATTTGTGGATGGCCAAAACCGGCGTTCAAACCGGCATCAAAACCAACCTGGCCACGATGCCGACCACGGATTTCGACTGGTATTTTGAAGAATTCGACAACTGCAAAGCCACCATGGAGCGCGTGCCCATCAACGTATTTGGGCAGCCGCCTGCCTTCCGTCAAACCTGGGTTCAGGTTTTCAATGAGGGCCTGCCGCTGGGTATTATTGATGTAGATGAGGCCCTGCAACGGTTAGAAGCGGCCCGGTAGCCATAACAACACTATGTCTTGGGGGGGATCGGGTATGCCCGATCCCTCCCCACTTTGTAACTCATCAATCTTATAAACAGAAGTTGGAGTAACTTGCATGAGCGGCGCATCTATAGTCGAAGATAAAAAATCCCAACACCAGATCCCAACGGTTTACAAACGGCAAGCCTGGTTCAAGCGAGGTTTCGATCAGAGTTCCTGGAGCGCGGTGGCAGAATTTCTAGGCCCGGCCACCCTGCTTTACCTGATCTTTGTGATTGTTCCGTTGATCCTGACCTTTTATAACAGCTTTCATATCCTCAGAATGTCCGGCGGGGTGGCGGTGCGGGAGTTTGTGGGCACCCAGCATTATTATGAACTTTTTACCAGCGATCTATTTGCCAAGCTGGCTATTCGGAACAGCGTAATCTGGGCCGTTATTTCGCCCCTTTTGGAAATCCCTATCGCTTTCATCCTGGCCTATATTGTTCACCAAAAATTACCCCTGCGGCGTTTCTACCGCGTCACCTGGTTTTTGCCCATGCTGGTTTCCTGGGTAGTGGTGGGCGCGCTGTTTCGCTGGGTGTTCAATGCCGATTGGGGCATTATCAATGTGGTGCTGCGGCCCATCGGCCTGGATCATAATTGGCTGGGCGACCCCAATACGGCGCTTTACTCGTTGATTGCCGTGACCACCTGGAAGTTTACCGGGTTCAACTTTGTGATTTTGCTGGCCGGTTTGGCCTCGATCCCCCAGGATACGCTTGATGCCGCCACGGTTGACGGGGCCAACCATGGGCAACTTATCCTGCGGGTAATCCTGCCGATGTTGCAGCGCACCTGGATCAGCCTGATGCTGCTCTGCTTTGTAGGCAAAATGAGAGTGTTTGATCTGGTCTGGGTGATGACGCGCGGCGCGCCCTTGGGATACACCGAAACCGTGGCCACTTATATTCAGAAACGCGCCTTTGAATGGAGCACCATAGACCTGGGCTACCCTTCCGCCATCGCGGTGGTCTGGTTTATCATTGTGTTCATCAGTTGGCTCTTCCTTTCCAGAATCTTACTACGCGGTGAAGCCCTGGAGTATTAACTTATGACCGTTCAAAAACAAACCGATTCGTTTTCATGGTTCAATTCCAGAAGAATAAACGTCTATCTGATCACCCTCATCCTGCTGCTCTATACCATGGTCATCAGTTTTCCCTTCTTCTGGATGACGGCCAACTCATTCCGCACCGGCAATGAAATCCTGCTCGAACCTTACGCCTGGCCGATCCCCGGCACGCTTAAAAACTACATCAGTATTTTTACCAACCCCACTCTCAGCTTCCCGCTGTTTTTCCGCAACAGCATGGTTGTTACCGGCGGCGCGCTGCTGCTGGCCATGCTGGTCAACTCGATGGCCGCTTATGGATTTGCCCGCCTGCGGTACAAATTCCCTGGCCGGGAAGTTTTGTACGCCCTGATCTTCTTATCGATCATGTTCCCGCCGCAGATCACGCTGCTGTCGTTGTTCCAACTGCTGGTCAAGTACAAATTGTACAATACGCTGCTCAGTTTGATTTTGGTCTACACGGTGATGTCGATGCCGATGAACATCTTTATCTTGCGGACATTTTTTACGCAAATTCCGCGAGATTTGGAAGACGCGGCCCTGATTGACGGCGCCACCGACCGCCAGCTTTTCTGGCGAGTGATGTTCCCCATGGCCCGTCCGGCCATTTTGACCACGGTGATGCTGAATTTTGTCAACTTCTGGAACGAATTTCTCTATGCCGTCACCTACATCACCAATCCCGATCTGCGAACCTTACCGCTGGCGGTGATGTTCTTTGTGGGCGAGGCGTTTTTGGATGTGGGGCTGTTGGCCGCCGCCATGGTCGTCAGCACGCTGCCGGTCATCATCATTTACATCTTCATTTCGGAATGGTTCATCCGGGGAATGACGGTGGGGGCAATCAAAGGATGATTGATATGAATTCACGCGAACGCGTCTTGGCGGCCTTGAACCATCAAGAACCGGACAAAGTGCCCATTGACTTTGCCGGGACCAATGTATCGGGATTGACCCGGAGCGCCTACGAAAAACTCCGGCAATACCTGGGCCTGGCTGCCGATCCTAACCCAAACATCAATCACATTCAACAAGATAGTGTCTATCCGTTGGAAGATGTCTACCGGCATTATCAGGTTGATTTTCGACCGGTTACCATGAAACGAGCGCCCCGTTGGATGGCAACCCAAACACTACCTGACGGGGGCTGGATTGATGAATACAAAATTCGTTGGAAAAAGGGCGAATTTTACTACGACTCAGTTGAATACCCGCTGGCTGACTGTTCCAGAGATGATTTGGACCGGTTTACCTGGCCCGACCCTTATGATCCAGCGCGCGTGGAAGGATTACGGGAACAGGCCAGTGATCTTTACCACCATACCAACTACGCTCTGGTGGCCGATATTATGTGCCGTGGCCCGTACGAAGAAGCTTGCAAATTGCGAGGCTATGATAAATTTTTGATGGACCTGGCCCTTGATCCCGGCTTTGCTGAAGCCCTGCTGGATAAAGTTACCGAGATAATCATCGGTTTATGGGATGTTTATCTGAAGGCAGTCGGCGAGTTTGTGCATGTGGCCTGCCAGGGCGATGATCTGGGGATGCAAAATAACCTGATCATTTCCCCTCAGATGTACCGGCAGTTCATCAAGCCGTGCCACCAGCGAATTTATCGCTTCATCCATTCTAAAACCAAAGCCAAGGTTTTCATGCACACTGATGGTTCAGTCTACGACATTATCCCCGATTTGATTGACGTGGGAGTAGATATATTGAACCCCATTCAATACAACGCAGCAAATATGGGCCTGGCCAAACTCAAACGAGAATTTGGGCAAGACCTCTGTTTCTGGGGAGGCGGCATCGATGTGCAGATGTCGCTGTCCAATCCTGTTGATGACATAGAGAACGAAGTGCGGCGCAATATAGAAACGATGGCTCCGGGGGGCGGCTATATTTTTGCCCCCACCCACAATGTCCAACACGATACCCCGGTTGATCGTATAGAAGAAGTCTATCGCGCCGCATTCAAATATCGTGAGTACTAGGAACCACTGCATCTGTTTGCTCTGGCAAACAGCTTGTTCATAGAAAGGAATTCGATCAATAATGGCAGAACGCTATAACCTCTTAATGATTGTCTGCGACCAGATGGTGGCCCAACTGGCCGGCGCTTACGACCATCCGGTAGTCAAAACACCCAACCTGGACAGGCTGGTGGCCGAAGGCGCGCGTTTTGATAACGCCTACACCAGTTGCCCCATCTGTTCCCCGGCCCGCCAATCCCTGTTGACCGGCCACTATCCCTCCCGGCTCCAATGTTTCGACAACACCTGCATTTTGGGATCTGACCAACCCACCCTCTGTCACTACCTTTCCAACGCCGGCTACGATACGGTCCTGACCGGCAAAATGCACTTTATCGGGCCGGACCAACTCCACGGCTTTGAAAAGCGGCTCAATACCGATGTTTTTCCGTCCGATTTCAATTGGCTGCCGCAGCGCCCCAAAGAAGGCTTTAAAGAATTTTCCGACTACCACGCCCAGCCCATCGCCATTGATTACGTTACCGCCGGCGTGCGCCAATGGAGCATGCAGCTTGATTATGATGAAGAAACCCACTTCAGAGCCTTGGAGTACCTGCGCGGCAAACGGAGCCAATACACCGGCACGCTGCAAAAGGAACTCCCGCCGCGCGACGAACGCCCCTTTTTCCTGTGCGTTTCTTACTGCCACCCGCACGAACCGTTCCACGCCACGCAGGAATTGTGGGATTTATATGAAGACGAAGCCATCGACCTGCCGGAGATTCCCGATAACCTGGCCGATTACGAACACCCGATGGATGAAATGTTAAATATTTTCCACGGCACCAACCGCGTAGACCTGGACGACAAGGAAGCGCTTTACAACATGCGCCGGGCCTATTATGCTTTGGTCACGTATGTGGATCGCAAAGTGGGCGAGCTGCTGGCTGCGCTTGATGATTACGGCCTGCGGGAAAACACCATTGTGATGTTTCTCAGCGACCACGGCGATATGTTGGGTGAACGCCGCATGGTGCAGAAACGCACTTTCTATGAATATTCGTCGCGCATTCCGTGGATTATGTACCATCCCAAGTTGTGGAAACAGGGGATCAAAATTAAAGAAGCCGTATCAATTGTAGACATCATGCCCACGGCGCTTGACGTGTTGGGTGTAGATGGCGGGCAAATTCTGCCCGCCGACGGTCGGAGTGTGGTCCCGTTGCTTGAGGGAGAATCAAACGAGGCGCGCGCTGCATTTTGCGAGTTTCATTGCGAAGGCGTCAATACCACCTCGTTCATGGTCAAACAAGGCGATTTTAAGTATATCCACGTTTCCGGCTACCGGCCCCAACTCTATAACCTGGCCGATGACCCCGGCGAGTGGTGCAACCTGGCCGGCAATCCCGACTACGCCGACATCGAAGCCCGGCTGCACGCGCTGCTTATGGAGAATTTTGACCCTGCTGAAATTGAAATCCGGGTTCAGGATAGCCTGGCCCGCCGCACCATTATCCGCGATGCTATGAAAAACACCGGCCTGCCCAAATGGGATTTCCAACCCTTCTTCAATGCCACCGAGCAGTACTGGCGCACCGGCTAACCTTTTTGTTTCCTCCTCCTTCTCATATCACCGGGGGTAGCGTGGATTGCCGCTCCCGGTGATCTTTTTTTGATCTCTGAACGCTACAATCGCTTTCCGGCTTCCGCTCGCCAGTAATCCAGCACGCGCTTCAAGCTCTCTTCAAAGGAGTAAACCGGCTCCCAGCCGGTGGCGGCGCGGAGTTTGTGATTGTCGGCGAAAAGCACCGGCACATCCGAAGGACGCATCCGGTCGGGGTCTCGCTCAATTTTGATTTCCACGCTGCTGTAGCTCAACAGCACACCCAGCAAATATTGAATTGAATGCGCCTCTCCTGTGCCCACGTTATACGCCTCACCCGATTGGCCATGCTCCACCAACAAAGCATAAGCCCGCATCACGTCAACCACATCGGTAAAATCCCGTTTGGCTTCCAAATTTCCCACCTGCATCACCGGTTCAACCAATCCGGCCTCGATCTCGGCAATTTGTTTGGCAAAAGAAGAGGAAACAAAGTGAGGGTTTTGGCGCGGCCCAATGTGGTTAAAGGCCCGGATCCGCAGCACATCGGTATGGTGGCTGATGTGGTATTGCAAGGCCAGCATATCCTGAGCCACTTTGCTCACGCCGTACGGATTTTCGGGCCGAAAAGGCGTCTCTTCATGCACCGGGAGTTGGCCGCTGCTCACTTTCCCGTACACCTGGTTAGAGGCCACAATCAGCAAGCGCGTTTTTTGCGATTGTTTGACGATGGCCTGCAAAATGTTCAGTTGGGGGCGAATATTATTTTCAATCGTGCCCCACGGATCCTGCCACGAGGTAGGCACAAACGGCTGGCCGGCCAGGTGATAGATGGCGTCGGGGTGAATGTCGGCCACTAGGTCAAAAACCCGATCCGCATCATTCAGATCCGCCGTGTAAGAGGTGATTCTATCATCCAGATGGGCCAATCCTGCTGCCGGGCGAATATCAACGCCGTACACCTTATCGCCCCGCTCCTGCAATACCTGGGCCAAATGCCCGCCGGCAAAGCCGGTAATACCCGTAATGAGTGCTCTCACGCAGTATCTCCTTACAAGAAGAAAGGGCGAAACCTTGGCTGGCCAGCTTGGCGGCTATTTTCTCGCCCTGTTGAGGCCAATTATAGCCTACTTTAGAGGCGGCGGCAAAGTTGATTTCCACCAAAACAACTTCAGGCAACCTTAAAAAATTTGCCACCCGACTAGACAAGTGGGGTAAAATAGGTTATAATGTGGGGCGTAGTGGGATGAAGTGGGGGAAAGTGGAGAAAAGAACATTTGTTCTAAACCTCCAGTGGGGGAAAATTCCCCACCCGCTCATCACCAGGGCGCGCACTTATGTTTTTAGGCAATTACGAGCACACTATCGATGACAAAGGCCGGCTGACCATCCCCTCCAAGTTTCGCGACGAGTTGGAAGGCGGGGTGGTGGTCACGCGCGGTCTCGATGGCTGCTTGTGGGCCTTCAGTCGGCTGGAATGGGAAGTTCTGGCCGACAAGATTTCCAAGTTGCCCACCACCAATCGCGCCGCTCGAGATTTTGCCCGCTTTATGTTCTCCAACGCTTCCGATTCCATTCCCGACCGTCAAGGCCGTGTTTTGATTCCCCAAAGTCTGCGAGAGTTTGCCGGTATCGAAAACGAAACCATTCTGATCGGGGTCATGAATCGGGTGGAAATCTGGAGTCCGGCCAAGTGGGCCGATGTATCTACCAGAGTTCAGCAAGATGAAGAAGCGCTGGTCTCGCAACTGGAAGATTTAGACATTTAGCGTTAGAACGCCGAATGTCTCGGGGTTCTGACGATGCACGCACCTGTACTTTTAACAGCCGTAATCGAAGCCCTGCAACCCCGTTCCGGCGGCGTTTATATCGACGCCACCTTGGGGGCGGGCGGGCATTCTGCTGCCATCCTCACGGCCTCAACGCCGGATGGTCGTCTGTTTGGCCTGGATCAGGATGAAGAAGCGTTGGCCTTGGCTAAAGATCGGTTAGCCGAATTTAGTCATCGCGTTAACCTCCTGCATGCAAATTTTGACCGGTTGGCGCAGGTGAGCCGGCAGCATCAAATTCCACCGGCCAACGGCATCCTGTTTGATCTGGGTGTCTCGTCGATGCAGTTTGACCGGCCCGAACGCGGCTTTTCGTTTCAGGCTGACGGCCCGCTGGATATGCGGATGGACCCGTCAACCGGCCAAACCGCCGCCGATCTGGTGAACCACCTGCCCGAAGCGGAGCTGGCCAACTTGATCTACCGCTATGGCGAAGAGCGGCAGAGCCGGCGCATTGCCCGGGCCATTGTGCAAGATCGCCCGTTTACCCGCACCCGGGACTTGGCTGAAATGATCGCCCGCGTGGCCGGTTCCCGGCAGCGGAAAGGGAAACGGCAGCGCAGACCTACGCAACCGCGTAGGCCGGGCCTTCATCCGGCTACCCGTACGTTTCAAGCCCTGCGTATCGCGGTGAACGATGAGTTGGGCGCATTGGAACGGGCCTTGCCACAGGCCATTGCCCAACTGGCTCCCGGCGGCCGGCTGGCGGTTATCAGTTTTCACTCGTTAGAAGATCGAATTGTAAAAAAATATTTCCAACAGGAAGCCAGGGATTGTATCTGTCCACCTGAACAACCGGTGTGTACGTGTAGACATAAAGCTACTATACATATTATAACCAAAAAACCAATAACGCCTAGTTTGGCTGAAATTGATGAAAACCCAAGGGCCCGCAGCGCAAAGCTGCGGGTCGTTGCGTCAAAATGGAAATAATATTATGTCAACTAATACCATGATAAGCTGGAAACCCGAAAACGTTGTGCGCCAACTTCCCTGGCGATTGGACAGCAAAGCGGCCCTGGGTTTTTTGTTGATTTTGGCTACCTTCAGCCTGGTAGGTTGGTTGTATCTTACGCAAGCCAGCGCCGTTACGGCCACGCGATACCATATGGAAGAGTTGCGGGTGGAATTGAACCGGCTGGAAAATCAAAATACCGCCCTTTCTCTGGAAATTGCCGAATTGGAAAATTTATCTCGCGTGGAGAAACGCGCCCGCGCCTTGGGGCTGGGCCCCACCACCAACGTGCGTTACCTGCCGGTGGATAATTACCCTTTGCTGGATGAAATGATAATGGAGCAGCCTTTTGTAGGCCGGTACGAAGTGGTAGATGTTGACCCGTCCGCCGCCGAAATGCCGTCCCCGGTGGCGGATTGGTGGGAAGGCACGATGGATGATGTGACGGCGTGGTTGGCCAAACCATAACGATGGGATTGCAGGATGATGGAGACAAACGAGCACTTTAAATTCAGAATATATGCGGTGATGGCAGTGATGTGCGCCGCCGGCCTGGTTCTCATCGGCCAATTGGTGCGCTGGCAGATCATCGAACACAGCTATTTTGTGGAACTGGCCGAAAAAGAACACCGGGACGAATTAATCATCCCGGCCCGGCGCGGCGAAGTGCGCGACCGGAATGGCCATCTGCTGGCCGTGGATATGGTGCAGTACGATATTTCCGTCAGCCCGCAAGTCATCAGCGATCCCGAAGCCACCGCTGACCGTCTGGCCCGCCTTTTAGACCGGCCCCGCAGCGAACTGCTGAAAGTTTTGAATAGCGAAGCCCCCTGGGTGCCGCTTACCCACGCCTCCCCCCAAAAGATCGGGGAAACCATTATTGAATGGGATATGGTGGGCCTGCAAGCCGATCCGCGAAGCAAGCGGGTTTACCCGGAAGGCGAAATGGCGGCCCACGTACTGGGCTTTGTCAACGGCAATGGCCGGGGCTTTTACGGCGTAGAAGGCTATTACCAGAATATGCTCAGTGGCAAGCCCGGCCTGCACGCCGGCGAGCGCAGCCCCTTTGGCGAGATGATCCCGCTGGGCGTGAGCCAGTTTGTGCCGCCGGTGGGCGGAACCACGCTCTATCTCACCATCGACCGGACGATCCAGTTTTTGATTGAGCGGGAATTGAAAAACGCGGTTCACCTCTACGGCGCGCAGGGCGGCTCGGTGGTGGTGCTGGATCCCAAAACCGGCGCGGTGCTGGCCATGGCCAGCTATCCTGTTTACAACCCCAACACCTATAGCCACAGCGACGACAGCCTCTACCCCGACCCTAACGTGAGCGAGCAGTACGAACCCGGCTCGGTATTCAAGATCATTACCATGGCCGCCGGCCTGGATGCCGGGATCATCGCCCCCGATTCCACCATTTACGACGGCGGCGCTATCGAAGTGGGTGGCCGGGTCTTTTACAACTGGGACCGGCAGGGGCACGGCGTGGTGGATATGACCACCGTGCTGGCCAAAAGCCTGAACGTGGGGGTGGCGCAGGTGGCCGTCAAAATGGGCAAAGATCGATTTTACACCTACATGAAACGCTTTGGCTTTGGCCGGCTCACCGAGATTGATCTGGGCAGCGAAGGCCCCGGTACGCTCAAAACGCCCAAAGACGCGCTCTGGCACGCCAGCGATCTGGGGGCCAATTCGTTTGGGCAGGGCATCGCCGTAACGCCCATCCAAATCGCCATCGCCGTGGCCGCGATAGCCAACGACGGCCTGTTGATGAAACCGCACGTGGTAGACCGGGTGATCGAGGGCAATCGGGAGATGCAGCTAAAGCCCACCGTGGTCCGACGCGCCGTATCTGAGCGCACCGCCCATATCCTGACGAATATGCTGGTTGA
The DNA here is from genome assembly GCA_964612485.1 of uncultured Caldilineaceae bacterium. Taxonomy (GTDB): domain Bacteria; phylum Chloroflexota; class Anaerolineae; order 4572-78; family J111; genus JAFGNV01. The sequence continues at coordinate 67,539 of CAZTFF010000009.1, read as the reverse complement.
GTCTCTGGAGCAGGCCAATTCGGCGGCGTTGGTGCCGAGCTACAAGATTGCCGGCAAAACCGGCACCGCCGAAATCCCGGTTCCCGGCGGCTACCATCCCACCCTGACCCTGGCCTCTTTTGCGGGCTATTTTCCGGCGGACGATCCGCAAGCCCTGGTTCTGGTCATTATCGACCGGCCCACCACGTCCCGGTGGGGCAGCCAGACCGCCGCGCCAACCTTTAAACGTATTGCCGAGCATTTAGTGGTGCTGCTCGATATTCCGCCGGACGATGTTCGGCTGGCACAAAATTAAGTGCCGTGTTGCACGATCATTTGGGGTTTTAATAACTGAGGCCGGATAGAATCCGCGAAGTTACGCCAAGTTTCGCTAAGACTTTTTCTTTGCGTAACTTCGCGGCCCTTAGCGGACTCTGAAAAGTTGGAACATACTTATGAATTTAGCAAATGGATAGAGGATATGACAGCGCTGAGTTTAGCCGATGTCATCGAAGGTCTAACCGAATACAGCGTTGATGCGCCGCATCCCATCAGCAGCGTCGTGATCGACTCCCGCCAGGTGGAAGCAGGCGCGCTCTTTGTGGCCCTGCCCGGCGAAAATACCGACGGCCACGAATTTGTAGCCGATGCCTTCAGCCGGGGCGCGATTGCGGCCCTGGTCAGCCGGCCCGTTGAAGGCGTGGCCGGCGCGTCGATTATTCAATCCGACCGGCCGGTGCCGGCGCTGCAAGATGAGAATTTACCGGTTTGTATTCAGGTGGATGACAGCCTGGCCGGTTTGCAGCAGTTGGCCGCCTTCTGGCGCCAAAAATTCAACCCGCGCGTCATCGGCATTACCGGCAGCGTGGGCAAAAGTACCACCAAAGAGCTGGTTGGTGCGGTGCTTGCGACCCGCTATTACACCCTCACCAGTGAAGGGAACCTTAACAATGAAATCGGCCTGCCCCTGACCCTGCTCAAACTGACCGCCGCCCACGAGCACGTGGTTCTGGAAATGGGCATGTACGATCTGGGCGAAATTGCCCTGCTGTGCGAGATCGCTCGTCCCCACGTCGGCGTGGTCACCAATGTAGGCGAGGCCCATCTGGAACGGCTGGGCACCATCGAGCGCATTGCCCAGGCCAAAACCGAACTGGTGCAGGCTCTGCCCTCGGTGGATGAGGGCGGCGTAGCTATTCTCAATTATGACGACCCGCGCGTGCTGGCCATGGCGCAGCAAACCCCGGCCAGAGTTCTCACCTACGGTCTCTCGCCCGAGGCCGATTTGTGGGCCGATAATGTAACCAGCGCCGGGTTGGAAGGCATGCGCTTTGTTTTTCACGATCAGGCGGAGGCGCTGCACGTTCGTATTCCGCTATTGGGCCGCCACAGCGTGCATACGGCCTTGCGGGCCGCCCAGGTGGGCCTGGTTGAGGGGCTGAATTGGGAAGAAGTGATCACCGGCCTGCAATCGCTGCCCAGTTCGGCGCAACTTCGGCTGGTGGCGGTGGCCGGCCCCAACGGCTCAATTTTATTGGACGACACCTATAATGCCAACCCGGCCTCTACCCTGGCCGCGTTGAATCTGCTGGATGATCTGAACGCCCCCCGAAAAATCGCCGTGCTGGGCGATATGCTGGAGTTGGGCAGTTATGAGGAAGAAGGCCATCACAAAGTAGGCTGCCGCGCCGCCGGGGTGGTAGACCTGCTGCTGGTGGTGGGCGAGCGCGCGCAATTGATTGCCGCCGGCGCGCAGCGGTGCGATCTGGACCCGGCCCAAATTCTGGAACTGGACAGTAACCAGGCCGCCATCACTTTTTTGAAGGAACATTTAGGGCCTGGCGATATTGTGCTGATCAAAGGTTCCAATGCCCAGCGGTTGGATCAAATTGTTTCAACCCTGGCCCATCCAAAACCGGAAGGCAAAAAGTAGTTCATGGCTTACTCGCTGACCTTAGGCACTATTTCTTTTTTGATTGCCGTTATCTGGGGCGCGCCGCTGATCAATTTGCTCCGGCAGTGGGGCATCGGCAAGGGGATTCGAATTGAAGGCCCGCAGACCCACCAGGTCAAAAGAGGCACGCCAACCATGGGCGGTCTGATGATCATTATCCCGGTGTTGGTGATTACCGGCATCTTGAATGTGGCCAATTTATTGGGCTTTAACCTGATCGGGCAGTCCATTTTGGTGCCGATGGGCGTGATGCTGGCTTTTGGCATTCTGGGGGCGGTGGATGACCTGATGGGCGTCAAAGTAATCACCACCGGCTTGCCGGCCCGCAATAAAATGATCTGGTCGATTGTTTTTGCGGCCCTGACCGCTGTTTTTTTGCACTATGTGCTGGATTTGCGGAGTATCGCCATCCCCGGTGTCGAAGAAAAGATCGACATCGGCTGGCTGTACATTCCCATCGCCATGTTCATCATTGTCGGCTCTTCCAACGCCGTCAACCTGACCGATGGCCTGGATGGCCTGGCCGGCAGCATTGCGGCGGTGGCGTTTGCCGCTTACGGCGTGATCGCGTTTTTACAGGGGCAGATCTGGCTGGTGGCCTTTGTTTTTACCGTGGTAGGTGCTATTCTGGCGTTTCTGTGGTACAACGCCCACCCCGCCGAGCTTTTTATGGGCGATGCCGGATCGCTGGCCTTGGGCGCTACGCTGGCCGTGGTGGCGTTGATGACCGGCCAGTGGCTGCTGCTGCCGGTGGTAGCCTTTATGTTCCTGGCCGAAACAATGTCGGTGATCTTGCAGGTAGCCTATTTTAAGCTGACCGGCGGCAAACGGCTGTTCAAAATGAGCCCGCTGCACCACCATTTTGAACTACTCGGCTGGTCCGAAACGCAAGTTGCGCAGCGTTTCTGGTTGATCGGTATTTTATCGGCCATGCTGGGGATCGCCCTGGCTTTGATATAAATTGTGAACAGCGTCTGGCGTAGGAAACCCACGCCGGCGTTTCAATAAATTATTTAGTCAATAGAGTTATCGATAGGAGGATCATTCAAATGGATAACATCCGCACATTCAGTAACCATCGCAGTAACGGACGCTCGTATCCCGAGTTGGTTGTATCTCGCTCAAATGAAAAAGAGATGGCCTACAACGCGGCCCTCAAACTGGTGGCCCAGATTGACGAAGACCTGGACAAAGGGATTCGTCATTATCGCACCAAGAGCGGCCGGTTGTTGACCACGCTGGATCAAGTTATCAATGCTATTCTCGAAGACAACCTGCTGCTGCCTGAAGTGCAGCAAGAAACAGAAGCAGTTTGGATGCAGGAGTTGGCGGCTTAACCGGCGTTTGTGGCCACACGAATTACTTTTTCGGGAAAACACCATTGACAGATATCCGGGCGTTCTCAGGCTTACGGGCGCTGGTTGTAGGATTGGGGCGTGAAGGTACGGCCCTGGCCGCCTACCTGGCGGGCCATGGCCTCGCCGTAACCGCCACCGATACGCAACCGGCTAAAAAATTGGCAGAAATCGTATCGCCTCTGGAAGCGGCGGGCGTTTCGCTGGTATTGGGCCAGCACCCGCTTTCGCTGCTGGATGGGGTGGACATTCTGTTTGTCAGCCCCGGCATTCCCCTGGAAATTCCGTTTTTACAGGAAGCCAGGGCGCGGGAACTGCCGCTCAGCACCGAAAGCAGGCTGTTTTGCCATCTTTGCCCGGCCCCTATTGTGGCCGTAACCGGTTCCAGTGGCAAAACCACTACCACCACGCTGGTGGGCAAAATGGTGGAAGCCGGCGGCCAAAAAACGTGGGTAGGCGGCAACATCGGCCAGCCTCTGATCGGCGTGGTGGATCAGATAACGCCGGAGGATAGCGTGGTGATGGAATTGAGCAGCTTTCAACTGGAGTATTTTCACGCCGACCTCAACGCGGGCGCGGATCTCTCCGGTTTGTCAGAGGCGCAGGCCGCGCTGCTGGATAGCTGGAGCCCGCCGGTGGCAGCCATTCTCAACATCACGCCCAACCATCTGGACCGCCACCCGTCGATGAAGCAGTACGTGCAGTGCAAGCGGGCGGTGATTGACTACCAGCCCCCGGATGGCCGGGCGATCATGAACCTGGACAACGATCTCACCCGCACGCTGGGGCATCAGTTGGGGGATCGGACCCGCTGGTTCAGCCTGGAAGCGCAAATGCCGAACGGGGCCGCGCTGGTGAATAACGAGATTACGCTGCTGGATGCCGATGGCGCGCCGCAGCCGGTGATCAAAACAAGCGAAGTCCAACTGCGGGGCCGGCACAACCTGAGCAATATTCTGGCCGCCTGCCTGCTGGCCCGCGAAGCCGGCGCATCGATAGACGCCATGCGGCAGGCGATCACCACCTTTAGCGGGGTGGCGCACCGGCTGGAATGGGTGCGAGACGTGGCCGGCGCGCAGTACTACAACGACAGCATCTCCACCTCGCCGGAACGATTGATCGCCGCCCTGCGCTCGTTTGACCAACCCATCGTGCTGCTGGCCGGGGGGCGGGACAAACATTTGCCCTGGGATGAAGCGGCCCGGTTGATGCTCAACAAAGTGCGGCAGGTGATCCTGTTTGGCGAAGCGACCGCCATCATTGCCCACGCCCTGGAAAAGGCGCGCCAGCACGCCGGGGGTAAAATGCCCGCGCTGCACCGCTGCGTGAATCTGGAAGAAGCCGTGCATCTGGCGGCGCAGGTGGCCAAATCCGGCAATGTGGTGTTGTTATCGCCGGGCTGCGCCAGCTACGATGCCTTCAAGGATTTTGCCGCGCGCGGCGAGAAATTCAGGGAAGTTGTATTGCAGTTGTAAAAGTTGGATTTATGGGCCAATCAAAAACAGACGAACAGCATAAAATTGATTATTTGCTCATCATCGCCGTAGCCGCCCTGCTGATTGTGGGCTTGATGATGATCTACAGCGCCACGTTTGCCCTGGGCTACCAACTGCACGGCCAGCCGACCTATTACTTTATCCGGCAGTTGCTGTGGCTGGGCATCGGCCTGTTGGCGATGATCATTTTTGCCCGCATCGAGTACCACACCTGGCGTCGATTCTCCATCCCTATTATGGCCGGAACCATTTTTCTGCTGGGGCTGGTGCTGGTGATTGGCGAAACGCGCTTTGGCGGGCAGCGCTGGCTGTTCCACGGCTCCATCCAGCCGTCGGAGTTGAGCAAAATCGCCATCATCATCTATATTGCCGACTGGCTGTCGTCCAAAGGCGAGCAAATCCGCAAAGTTAACTATGGCCTGGCCCCCTTTGCCATTTTGCTGGGCTTCATCACCGGTTTGATTGTGTTGCAGCAGGATTTGAGTACGGCCGTGCTCATCGCGGCCACCGCCCTGGCTATGTTTTTTATTGCCGGGGGGAGTGTCTGGCAAATTGGGGCCAGTTTAGGGCTGGCCGGGGTCACGTTTTACTTTTTCATTACGCGCTCCTCCTATCGTGTGTCTCGTATTTTGACCTTTCTGGACCCGCTCAACAGCGACCCCACCCGTGAGGGCTACCAGATCCACCAGATATTGATCGCCCTGGGGTCCGGCGGTATCACCGGCCTGGGGCTGGGGGCCAGCCGGCAGAAATTTGGCTACATCCCCGCCTCCCACACCGACGGCATTTTTGCCATTTTGGGCGAAGAATTGGGCCTGATCGGCTGTGTGGCCGTGATCGGCCTGCTGGCTTTTCTGGCCTATCGCGGCTTTCGCATTGCGCTGGAAGCGACGGACTCATTTGGCACTATCCTGGCTTCGGGCATTACGTGTAGCCTGATCTTCCAGGCCATTGTCAACGTGGGCGTTATCACGGCCAGCCTGCCCTTTACCGGCATCCCGCTGCCGTTCATCAGTTTTGGCGGCTCGTCGCTGGTGATGAGCATGGCGGGCATTGGCTTGCTGCTGGCCGTCTCTCGCCAGACAACGCCGGAAGAAAATCGATCTGACAAAGAGGAAAATCGTGCGACTCATCATCTCCGGCGGCGGAACCGGCGGGCACGTGTATCCGGCTCTGTCCGTCGTCCAAGAGCTGGCGCATCAGCGCAGTGATTTAGACATTCTCTGGATTGGCAGCCGGGGCGGAATGGAAGATGCCCTGGTTAGCCGGGCCGGTTTAAAAATAGAATCAATCCCGGCAGCCGGCGTACGCGGCAAAAATCCGCTGGCCGTGCTGCGCAGTTTGTGGACTTTGTGGCAGGGCTACCGCCACAGCCGGCAGCTGCTCAATGTGTTTCGGCCCGATGTTTTGTTTGTGACCGGCGGCTACGTGTGCGTGCCGGTTACGCTGGCCGCCCGGCGGGCCGGCATCCCGGCGCTGATTTATCTGCCGGACATCGAGCCGGGCTGGGCCATTAAATTTTTGTCTCGCTTTGCCGATAAAGTGGCCGTGACCGCGCCGGAGGCCCAGCAGTTTTTCAAACCCGGCCTCACGGTGGTCACCGGCTACCCGGTTTCACCCGAATTTGTCTCGATGCGCCGGGCCGGGAAAGCGGCGGCGCGAGCGCAATTGGGTTTGTCCGACACGCTGCCGGTGCTGCTGGTCTTTGGCGGCAGCCGCGGCGCGCGCAGCATTAACATCGCCATTACCGATCACCTGACAGATTATTTGCAGCAGTGTCAGGTGGTACATGTCACCGGCACCCTGGACGAAGCGTGGGTTCGGGAGCGGCAGGCGCAATTACCGGATGAGTTGCGCGCGCGCTACCATCTCTCGGCCTATCTGCATCAGGAAAAAGTGGCCGTGTTTGTCGCGGCGGATTTGATCATTTCCCGGGCCGGGGCCAGCGTGATGGGCGAGCTGCCGGCGGCGGGGCTGCCGGGTATTTTGGTGCCGTATCCTTACGCCGGCGCCCACCAGACGCGCAACGCCGATTACCTGGCCCGCCATCAAGCGGCCATCATCATAAAAAATGCTGATTTGAATGAAATGTTGAAACCAACAGTGCGTGAGCTACTGACCGATCAAAAAAAATTAAGCCGAATGGCGCAGGCATCCTCGGCGTTGGCCCGGCCCGATGCCGCCCAACGGCTGGCGCGGGAACTTGTGGAGGTTCACCATGGTGGCCGTTAATTGGACAACGCTGGTTTTGCTGTTGATGGGTCTATTTGCCCTGGCCGGTTTTTTCAAAGGTTGGTGGAAAGAGGCCATCACCACCGTCTTTTTGGCGGTTTTGGTATTTTTGTTGCAACTGCCCGAAGTGGCCGGCTTCATTATTGGTGGGATCAACGGGATCATTGCCGCTATCTGGTCCATCTTACCGCTGCCGGTGATCGATTTTTTGGAAGCCGCCCTGGGGCTGGGTGCAGAGGGGCAGCCGCCGTTTATTGATGCTGGCAGCGCCCAAACGTGGCTGGTCATTTTGATTATTTTTATCGGCCTGGCGATTCTGGTGGGCCGGTTGGGCCTGCCCGGCTCCACCCGCAACGCGGCCAAATTCAGCGGGTATGTAGTAACCTGGCCCGGTCGCCTGCTGGGCGCGATACTGGGCGCGGTTAACGCTTGGTTGATTGTGGGCCTGGTTCGGGCCTATCTGGATGGCAGCCGCCTGCCGGGCAACGAAGAGAGCGCTATGCAGATGATGGGGTCTGCCGCGACTGCGGCCCCGGCCAGTGATGTGATGATCCAGGCGGTTGATGTACCCGCCGCCAGCATTTTGGATAGTTTTCTCCCCTGGCTTTTTGCCGGGATTGGTATAGCGGTTTTAATTGCGGCGTTAAAAAGTCGATATGGCGTTCATGAGCAACAAGGTTACAGAAAAGTAGCTTACAAAGCGCCGCCCGGTTACAAGAAAGCGAAAGTGGAGCGTGTTTGATCACCGCCGGCAGTTTGCAGGGATTTTTTGAGGGGCAGGAATATTGTGGACACCTTGGCAATTAATTGGACAGTCATTTCATATTGTATCATCGCTCTGTTTGCCCTGGCCGGATTTTTCCGAGGCTGGTGGAAAGAAGCTATTACCGCCTTTTTCCTGGGGGTCCTGGTGCTGCTGTTGCGCATGCCGGAAGTGGCCCAGAGCGTGATTGATTTTGTCAATAACATTTTGCAAACCGTCTGGGGCTGGCTGCCGGAATCCATGCAGAATTTTTTGGCCGATGTTTTTGGTATCACCTCGCTGCAAATCGATGCCGGTAGCGGGCAAACGTGGCTGGTAATTTTGATCGTGACGTTAGGCATTTCTATTTTGGTGACGCGGTTGTTGCTGCCCAATAGCGTGAGGCCGGCCAAAACTTATCAAACGTATGTGGTTACGCCGCTGGGTAGCTTTTTAGGCGGGCTGTTGGGCGGATTAAACGGATTTTTGATCATCAATTTGGTGCGGGAATATCTCACCGGCACCAGCCTGCCAACCGGTACGGAAGAACCGGCCACGGAAATGGCCGCTGTTGGCGGCCAAACCGTAGGGTTTGCTTCTTCCGGGGTAGATTTTGCCGTTACCGATTTACCGGCCTTTATCCAGATTGGCACAATTGTGGGCTGGGTGGTGATCGGTCTGGCGCTGGTGCTGCTGGTTTTTGTGGTTCGAGCCAGGCTGATTGGCTCCAGACAGCCGTTTGGGTATCAGCGAACTGAGTTTAAAAAGGTTGATTGACAAGGCGTTTTTTACAATGCAGGTAGACACCTATGGCCATTGATTGGATGACACTCACATATCTGGTGGTTGGTTTTTTTGCCCTCCTGGGCCTGTTTCGGGGGTGGTGGAAAGAGGCCATCACGGCTGTTTTTTTAACCTTTCTCTTGATCCTGTTGCAGCGGCCCGATTGGGCGCAGGCGCTCATTGATTTTATCAATTGGCTGATCGCCACCGTCTGGCAGCTTGTAGTGGACCTGTTCAATCTTTCCACCAGCGGCCCGTTTCAGTTGGACGCCACCAGCGCGAGTACCTGGTTCATCATCTTGATTTTGTTCCTGGGGCTGTCGGCCATGGTTGCCAGTATTGCTTTACCCAGCCATTCCAGCCGTGTGCCCGGTAAATATTATACCGTTTCACCGTTAGGGCGGCTGCTGGGCCTGGTTCTGGGCGGACTCAACGGTTTTCTGATATTAAGTTTGGTTCGAGAATATCTGGATGGGCGGGCTTTACCCGGCGGTTCGGCCCCGGAAACCGAGTTGACCTTTTCCGGCAGCAGCGCCTTTGGCCCGGCGGCCAATACCGTCTCCATCCAGGCCGTGAATTTGCCCAGCACCACCATTTTGGACAGTTACATGCCGTGGATTGTGATTGGCCTCGGCGTCTTGATTCTCTTTGCCGCCCTCAATACCCGCGTCAAAATTCTGCGCTCTAAGGCCGGCAGCAAAGTAGAGTATGTTCCGCCCTATGGCTATCAAACGGTGACAACGGAGAAGCCAAAGGATAAAGATAAGGATAGAACGGAAAAAATAAAAGAAATTTTGAACGAATGATGGGCGTAGCAGCTTTATGAACATCCACTTTATCGGCATTGGCGGCGCAGGCTTGAGCGCCATTGCCACGGTACTTTTACAACAAGGCCACACCATTTTCGGCTCAGATATGCAAGCCTCGGCGGCCACCGAGCGTCTTTCGGCGATGGGTGCCACCGTTTCTATCGGCCACCGCCCGGAGAATCTGGCCAACCCGGATGCGGTCATCATCTCATCGGCTATTCCACCCACCAATCCCGAATTGATCGCGGCCCAACAGCGCGGGCTGAAGGTGGTCAAGCGGGCCGAATGGCTGGGCCAGATGATGCAGGATACGGTGGGCATTGCCATTGCCGGCACCCACGGCAAAACTACCACCACCGGCATGACGGCCTTTTTGCTCCGCGAAGCGGGCCTGGACCCCACCTTTATTGTGGGCGGATTCGTCCCGCAGCTCGATACCAACGCCGCCGCCGGGCAGAGCCGCCTGTTTGTGATCGAGGCCGACGAATACGACCATATGTTTCTGGGCTTGCGGCCCGCCGTGGCCGTCATTACCACGGTGGAGTGGGATCATCCCGATATTTTTCCCACGCCCCACCACCTGACCCGCGCTTTTGTCGATTTTGTCAAGCGGGTGCCGGCCAACGGCCTGATCATCGGCTGCGGTGATGATGCGGGCGCGGCTGAAATACTCCGGGCCGCGCAGGCCAAAGTGACCACCTACGGCTTGCAGCCCGGCAACGATTGGCAGGCGCTTGATCTGCAACCCAATGCTCAAGGCGGGTATGATTTTCAAGCGCAATCTGCCACACATTTCGCGCCGATTCCGGTTTCGCTGGGCGTGCCGGGAGTGCATAACGTGCAAAATGCGCTGGCCGCCTTGATCGTGGCCGATTCCCAGGGGCTTGATCTTGAACAAGCGGCTGAAATCCTGGGCCAATTTGCCGGCGTGGGCCGCCGCTTTGAACACAAGGGCGAGGTAAAGGGCATCACCGTGATCGATGATTACGCTCACCACCCCACCGAGATCAAAGCCACCCTGGCCGCGGCCCGCACCCGTTTTGGCCGCCGTCCCATTTGGGCGGCGTGGCAGCCGCACACCTTCAGCCGAACCATGACGCTGCTGGATGGCTTTTTAGGCGCGTTTGCCGAGGCGGATCACGTGATTGTGGTAGACATCTTTGCCTCTCGTGAAAAAGACGAGGGCCAGATCAACAGCCAAACGATGGTGGCGCGGATGGATCACCCTGATTGCCGCTACATCGGTTCTTTAGAAGCGGCGGCAGATTACCTGGCAGCGCAACTCACCGCCCCCGCCGTGCTGATCACCCTGGGGGCCGGCGACGGCGATCAGGTGGGCGAGTGGGTTTTAGACCGGCTGCGGGAGTAATTCTTGAAAAAAGACTATTTGGAACGCGAAGACGCCAGGACGCGGAGACGCAAAGGATTCTTAATGGATTTTGTCTATCTTCAGAATAAAGGGCCAAAACTTTGTGTCTTTGAACCTTTGCGCCCTGGCGTTAAAAAATTTCTCAGGTGAAAATTTGATTGTAAGCGTATGACCGTTATTTTAAAAAGGAGTCGTACAATGAACAAGCATAACTTAAAATTAGTAAAATCCGGGCCAAAAACCGAACGACGGCAAACGTCAACCAAGCTGACCCCGGCGGAAAAAGCCGAAGCGGAACGGTTCCGGCAACTGACCGCGGCCAGAGCCGCCCGTCGGGCCATGATCTCGCGCATTATGGCGGATTTGCACGAGTTTGATCAATCGGCAGCATAAGAATTTACCGCTGAGATCGCTGAGCGCGCTGAGATGAAAAAAAGGGGCTCATGTTGAAAACAGGTGCAAATTTTCTTGGCCCTCCCCTAAGGGAGAGGAACGTTGCCCCCTCTCCCACTGGGAGAGGGTTGGGGTGAGGGTAAATCCTCATATTTTGTATCTGTAATGTGAATTCGCACTTGTACTTGACATGAGCCAAAAAGGTAGACACTTGTCTTTAACAACTTTTTACACGATTTTGACAGACAAATTTGGCGACCGCCCGCGCCGCGACGAGCCGTTAGCCAACCACACCACGCTGCGATTGGGCGGCCCGGCAGCCATCTGGCTGCCCGTGGCCAGCGTGGCCGAATTGGTGGCGGCCGCCATCCTGGCCCGGCAGCACGAAGTTCCGCTCTTTATCCTGGGCGGCGGCGCTAACCTGCTTATTACCGAGGCCGGACTGCCCGGCCTGGTCATCGAAAACCGGAGCAGCCGGATCGATTTTCCGGCGGAAACGATGCGGCCCGCCGGCGAAACCGTAATTTTGACCCTGGACAGCGGCGTCACCCTGCCCAACCTGGCCCGGCGCTGCGCCAAAAAGGGATTGAGCGGCCTGGAATGGGCCGTGGGCGTGCCCGGCACCATCGGCGGCGCGGTGGTCAACAATGCCGGCGCTTACGGCAGCGACATGGCCCGCAGTTTGGTCCGGGCCGAACTTTTAGCCCCAAGCGGGGAACGGATGTGGCAGCCGGTCGAATGGTTTGAGTACGGCTATCGTACATCAATCTTAAAAAAGCAACAGCGCGATTGGATCGTGCTCCGGGTCGAATTGCAGATGCTGACCGCCCTACCTGCCGAGGTTGAGGCGCGGCTGAACGATTTCAACACCCGGCGCAAAGCCAGCCAGCCGCCGGGCGCGACCATCGGCAGCATGTTCAAAAATCCGCCGGGCGATTACGCGGGGCGATTGATCGAGGCCGCCGGGTTGAAAGGCCATCGCCTCGGCCAGGCCCAAATTTCGCCGGTTCACGCCAATTTTTTTCAGAATTTGGGCGGGGCCACGGCTGCGGAGGTGCTGGCGCTCATTAACATTGCCCGGCAGGCGGTTAAGGATAAATTTGATGTCGAACTCGAATTAGAGATTGAGGTGGTGGGTGAAAGCTGAACGGAAACTTCGCGTCGGCGTGGTGTTTGGCGGGCGCAGCGGCGAACACGAGGTTAGCCTGACCTCGGCCAAAAGCGTGATGGACGCGATGGACAAAAATAAATACGAAGTGGTGCCCATCGGCATTACCAAATCGGGCCAATGGCTGGCCGGCAGCGATATTCACCGCCGGCTGCTCGATGCCGCCGCCGGCCATCCCCTGCTGGCCAACGAGGCCGATGAGTTGGCCCCCACCGAAGCGGCAGAGGCGCTGGCCCTGGGCGTGGCCAACACCGGGCCACTCGATGTGATTTTCCCGGTGTTGCACGGTACTTTTGGCGAAGACGGCACGGTTCAGGGCTTTTTTGAACTGCTTGATCTTCCCTACGTGGGGGCGGGCGTGCTGGGCAGCGCTGTGGGCATGGATAAAGCCATTGCCAAGGATGTTTTTCGGGCGCACGGCTTGCCCATTGTCTCTCACCGGGTTTTCCTGCGCCGGCAGTGGCAGGCCGAGCCGGAAACCGTGCTGGCCGAATGTGAATCGGCCATGGTGTACCCCATGTTTGTCAAACCGGCCAACCTGGGCAGCAGCGTGGGCATTCATAAGGCGCATAACCCGGCGGAGTTGCAGGCCGGGCTGGATGACGCGGCCCGCTACGACCGCAAGTTGATTGTGGAACAGGGGCTGGAGGCCCGCGAGATCGAGGTGAGCGTGTTGGGCAATGATGAACCTATCGCCTCGGTGCCGGGCGAAATCGTGCCCTCGAAAGAGTTTTACAGCTATGCGGCCAAATACCTGGAAGAAAGTTCCGAACTCCTGATCCCGGCCCCCATCAGCCACGAGCACGCCGAAATGATCCGCCAGTTGGCCATCCTTTCCTACCAGGTTTTAGATTGCGCCGGCCTGGCCCGCTGCGATTTTTTGCTGGAGAAACAAACCGGTGAAATATTTATTAATGAAGTAAATACGATGCCCGGCTTCACGCCCATCAGCATGTACCCCAAATTGTGGGAAGCCAGCGGCATTTCTTACAGTGAATTAATTGATCGTTTGATTGAATTAGCCCTGGAACGGTTTGAGGATAAACAGCAATCGCAAACTGAGTTTGATGTCAACACAGCCGAGTGAGTATGGTTAACAAATCACGCCGCCGCCGTCGCCGTTCGGAGATGCGGTTGGGGGTAGAGCCAATCCATTACGAATACGAAACCACCGCCGTCCGGCCCCGGCTCAAGATCACGCCGGTGTTGAAGTTCTGGCAGGCGCGGGGCACAAAATTAATCGGGCTGGTGGCGCTGGTTCTGCTGGCCTGGGCCTTTTATACCCTGTTCACCGAACCGCGATTCTTTGTGTTGGGCGCGGAGATTCACGGAAATGTGGCGGTTTCAACCCAGGAAATTTATACCGTCAGCGGCATCGATAACCAGAGCATCTTTTGGATCAACCCGGAAAAGGTGGTGGAACGCATCACCGGCATCCCCAATATCAAATCGGCGGCGGTAGCGGTGAGCCTGCCGGCGGAAATTGTGATCGAGGTGGTGGAGCGCCGGCCCGAAATTCTATGGCAGTCGGGCGAAACCACCTGGTGGGTGGATGAAGAGGGTGTCATTGTGCCGCCCAAAGGCGATGTGACCGGCATGCTGCGCATTATTGATGATGATCTGCAATCGTTGGAGCCGGGCTATCAAATTGACCCGGCTATTGTGGAAGGGGCGCAGACCTTACATTTGTTGGTACCGGAGGTGTCGGTGATCCGCTATTCCCGCTCGCAGGGATTGGCCGTGGCCACGCCCGATGGCTGGCCCGTGTACCTGGGCGATGGGCGGGAGATCAAGGCCAAACTGGTGGTGTTGACCGCGCTGCTGGCCGATTTGAAAACGCGCAATATTACGCCGCTTTTTATCGACGTGCGCGACCCGCTGCGGCCGTTTTACAAACCGAAGTCGATCATTCGCATGGCCCAGCCGGTGCAGCAGGGGCCGGGTCGGCAAGCGCCGGCCTCGCCGCCGCCACAGACCAGATAAAGAACGTAACCGGAGTTAAAATTTTAAGGAAAAACACAAGATGTCGTGGTATAACCCCTTGCAAAATACTATATCTTGTGGTAAACTGAGAAACACTACTTACCACGTTTATGGGGGAGACAGCGGCGCAGCTTTCCAAGACTTGAGAGGAGACCGGGTGTGGATCGAACCGTTGTGGCCTTAGATATAGGCACTACCAAAATCTGCACATTGGTCGCTGAAGTTGGCCCGCCCCCGGAAAACGCCCTGCGGATTGTGGGCGTTGGTACGGTTCCGGCCAAAGGCATCCGCAAAGGCGTGGTGGTAAACGTGGGCGAGGTCACGGCGGCTATCACCGAATCGATCCGGCTGGCCGAACGAACTTCGGGTTACGAAATCGCCAGCGCCTACGTGGGGCTGGCCGGCGCGCATGTGGGCGCCATGAACAGCCGGGGGGTAGTGGCTATCAGCCGCGGCGACCGGGGCATACGCCCGGTAGATGTGGAACGCGCCTTGGAAGCGGCCCGCGCCATCGACATCCCGCACAACCGCGAAATCCTCCACATCATCCCCCGCGATTTTACGGTTGATGGGGATACCGGCGTCCGCGATCCGTTGGGGATGCAGGCCTACCGGCTGGAGGTTGAAGCGCACATTGTTACCGGCTCTACCGCTTCCATCCGCAACCTGGTGAAGTGCGTGCAGAATGCCGGAATTTATATCGATGCGTTGGTGCTGGAACCGCTGGCCTCGGGTGAGACAGCCCTGACCGATATTGAACGGGAAATGGGTGTGGCGCTGGTAGACATTGGCGGCGGCACCACCGACATCGCTATTTTTATCGAAGGCAGTATCTGGCATACGGTGGTTTTGCCCACCGGCGGCGAGCAAATTACCAATGATGTGGCTGTGGGGTTACGCACCCCCTTTAATATGGCCGAAGAGATCAAGATCAAATACGGCCATGCGCTGCCCGATACCATTATGCCGGAAGAAATGGTGCGGGTGAATGTTTTTGGCGAAGACGGCCGGCAGCAGCTCCCGCGCCAATTTTTGGCCGAAGTGATCGAAGCGCGGGCCGAAGAAATTTTGGAGATGGTGCAGAAAGAGATCAAACGCAGCGGTTACGATGGCTTGCTCCCCGCCGGGGTGGTATTGTGCGGCGGCACCGCCGAACTGCCCGGCATTCGGGACCTGGCGCGCGATTTGATCAATTTACCGGTTCGCATTGGCGAACCCCAGAACCTGCGCGGCCTGGTTGATACGTTACAAAGCCCGGCTTTTGCCACCAGTGTGGGGCTGCTGGAATGGGGTGTCAGGCACGATCTGCCCCCGGCGCCGCCCCAATCGGGTGATGGGAACTTAAAAGTACCGGGCTGGTTAAAAGCTTTATTACCCGGATAGATTTTATTGAGTGTACCAACGTTGAACCATCAAATTCAGCGTTTCCAGAAGGAGGATCATTTATGGCTGACAACAATGGCAATTATGCAATGAGTCCTGAGAATTTTGCCCAGATCAAAGTGGTTGGCGTGGGCGGCGGCGGCAGCAATGCCGTCAACCGCATGATCGCCGAGGGCTTGCGCGGCGTTGAATTTATTGCCGTCAACACCGATGCCCAGGCTCTGTTGATGAGCGACGCGCCCCAGCGGATCCGCATTGGCGATAAATTGACCCGCGGCCTGGGCGCGGGCGGTGATCCCGAAACCGGCCACAAAGCCGCCGAAGAATCATCGGATGAGTTGGAAGAGGCGCTGCGCGGCAGCGATATGGTATTTGTCACCTGCGGCATGGGCGGCGGCACCGGTACCGGCGCTGCCCCGGTTATTGCTCAGCAAGCCAGAGAGAACGGCGCGTTGACCGTTGGCGTAGTGACCAAACCCTTTAGCTTTGAAGGCAGCCGCCGGCAAAATGTGGCCGGTGAAGGCATCGACAAATTGAAAGAAAATGTTGATACCTTGATTGTGATCCCTAACGACCGCTTGCTGGAAATTGTGGATAAAAAAGCCAGCATGAACGAAGCCTTCCGCACCGCCGACGACGTGCTGCGCCAGGGCATCCAGGGCATTTCCGAACTGATTACCGTGCCCGGCCTGATCAACCTGGACTTTGCCGATGTGCGTTCGATCATGAGCGGCGGCGGCACCTCGTTGATGTCGGTGGGCGTGGCTACGGGTGAAAATCGCGCCGTGGAAGCCGCCGAAAGCGCGGTCTCCTCCTCCCTGCTGGATGTGACCATCGACGGCGCGCAGGGCCTGCTGTTCAACATTACCGGCAGCGCCGACTTGAGCCTGTTTGAGGTGAACGAAGCGGCTGAGATCATCAAGCGCAAAGCTCACCCCGAAGCCAACATTATTTTTGGCGCGGTCATCGACGAAAATCTGACCGACGAGTTGCGGATCACTTTGATCGCTACCGGATTTGATGCGGTGGCCCAGCAGCGGCGGCCTTACGTGGCCAAACGCCGCGACGGCGACGCCAAAACCATTGTATTCCCGCAGGCCAAGATCAAAGAATCCGCCGGGCGCTCGCAGCCGCAGCCGGCGCGGCTTGATGAACCGGCTTATGATCCAGACGATCTGGAAGTTCCCGCCTTTTTGCGCAAACGCATGCAGCAAAAGCGCCGGGCTTCATAAAATAGTAAACACGTTTCCTCCTGAGGGCCGTCCATAGACGGCGCGCGGCCTGAGTGTGGCAGGTCGGATAGAAACCACACACCGCATCCCCGCTGCGCCTCTGGTTTTCCCCAGCCAGAGGCGCGCTTTATTTTCTCCCCCAAAATGTGGTGTTGACGCCGCGTGGAAGGCGTTATACAATGAATCTAAATGATAACTATGAATTCGCAAACTCAATCCACAACAGCAAATATTTTGGTGATAGATCCTCTTCCGGCGGCGTTGCGCCCGCTAACAGACTTATTAAACCGGCGCGGCTATCGGGTGCAGGCTGTGCCTGATGGGAACGCGGGCCTATCCATGGCGCGGCAGATGCAGCCGGATTTAATTCTATTGGATGTTGACCTGGCCCGAAGTGACACAGATGATCATCAAATCGGGTATGAAGTTTGCGAGCAGTTGAAAGCGTCGGATCAGACCCGCGATATTCCTGTAATTTTCATCACCGGAGCCAAATCTTCTCTTAACATTGACCGCGCGTTTTCGGTAGGTGGCGTGGATTATCTCACCAAACCCCTGCGCAGCGAAGAGGTATTGGTTCGCATAGAAACGCATCTGGCCTTACAGCGCCGCAACTACCAATTGGCTTTGCTGAACCGGGTGGGACAAGACCTGACCGCCACCCTCAACCTGCAACGGATTTCTGAGCAAATTCAGGAAGCGGTGACGGAGGTTGTGGAAGCCGCCGGTACCTCGATCTGGCTGGTTGATCGAGACGATGAGAATAAATTGGTTTGCCAGATTGCGTTTCATCACGGTTTGGAGCAATATTCTTCGGATTTGGATGTGCGTGTAGGGCAGGGCGTTGTGGGCTGGGTAACACAAACCGGCGAGCGGGTGTTGGTGAATGATGTAACCCAAGATTCTCGTTTCTTTCCCGGAATCGACCGGCAGACCGGTTTTCAAACCCATTCTTTGCTGGCCGTGCCGCTGCGGGCGCGCGATAAAGTGATTGGCGTGCTGGAAGTGGTCAACAAATTGAGCGGCGAGTTTGGCACCCACGATCTTATTTTGGCCGAAACGTTGGCCGCCTACGCGGCCATCGCCATTGATAACACCTGGCTCTTTGAGGCCCTGGCCCAGCATGCCAGTGAGTTGGAGGCCAGTAACGCCGAGTTGCAGGCGGCGCTGTCTGAAGTGAAAACCTTGAGCGGCTTGCTGCCTATCTGCTTCAATTGCAAAAAAATTCGGGATGATGCCGGTTATTGGCAGCAAATTGAAATTTATGTGGCCGAGCACTCCGATGCCGAATTCAGCCACGGCCTTTGCACTGATTGCGCCCGGGAATTGTACCCGGACATCTATCAAAAATCGCAGGAGCGACGGCAGGAAATCTTGGATACGTTGGCCGAGCGGGGCGCGTTGCCCCTGGCCACCATTGCTGCTGTGGTGGGGCAGCCGGAGAGCAACACCCTTAATCGCTTGCAAGATATGGTCAAAGAAGGCTTGATCCGCGCGCAGGAGGTGGAGGGGCAGACCTTGTATAAACTGGATGATGCTTGAGTCATAAAAAATATGGCTCATGTTAAAAACAAGTATAGATATTTCTGGCCCTCCCCTAACCCCTTCCGAAGGGAGAGGAATTTACACCCCCTTTGGGAGAGGGCTGGGGTGAGGGTCTCACCAACGGTGAGGGGAAGCAGCCCTTATATTTTGTATTTGAAATGTATTATTCGCACTTTTGCTTTACATAAGCCATTAATTTTTTTCTTTCTAAATTAACGGAATCAGAGGAGATAAAACTACAATGAATCGTTTGGGAAAAATTCGCCACCTCATGGCGGAAACCAAAATGGATGGATTTATGGTGACTCAGCCGGATAACCGGCGGTACCTGTCGGGCTTTACGGGCAGCAGCGGCGTGTTGATCATCACCGCCGACAGGCAGGTGCTGGCTACCGACTCCCGCTATTATACCCAGGTTCGGGAACAATGCCCCGATTGGGAACTGGCCGAAGTGGGGTATGATTTTGCCGGCCATATGCTGGAGCTGTTACGCGGCCTGGGGTTGGGGGCGCATCGGGTTGGCTTTGAAGCCGGGCATGTGAGCGTAGCCACCCTGCACGCCTGGGAGCGGGCATTGCTGGGCCGGTTGGTGCTGGTCCACGCGGAGGGGTTTGTAGAAGAACTGCGGATGCAAAAGGATGATGACGAAATCGCCTCGATCAAAAAAGCGGTTGAACTGGCCGATGCGGCTTTTACCCACATTACGGATTGGATCAAACCCGGCGTCACCGAAAAAGAAGTGGCCTGGCAGTTGGAAAGCTATATGCGTTTGCACGGCGCGGAAGCGCTCTCTTTTGATCCGATTGCCGCCGCCGGCCCCAACGCGGCCAAACCCCACGCCGTGCCCACGGACCGCCCGGTGCAGGCCGGGGAGCCGCTGATTCTCGATTTTGGCTGCAAAGTGGAGGGCTACTGCTCGGATATGACCCGCACCATCTGCCTGGGCGAACCGGCGGATGAGAAATATCTGGAAATTTGGAACATTGTGCTCGAAGCGCAGCAGGCCGCGCTGCAAGGGGCCAAAGCCGGCGACAGCGGGGTGGATGTTGACAAATTGGCCCGCGATGTGATTGATGAGGCCGGTTATAAAGATTATTTTGGGCACGGCCTGGGGCATAGTCTGGGCCTGGCCGTGCATGAAAATCCGCGCTACAGCTTTGCCTATCCCGGCCAGATTCCGGAACGGGCTTTGATGACGGTTGAACCAGGCATTTATATTCCCGGCTGGGGCGGGGTTCGCCACGAAGATTTAGTGGTGGTGCAGAAGCACGGCGTGGAAGTGTTGAGCCAATCGCCCAAAGAACCCATCCTAAAAATTGCGGCGTGACAAAAGTTTAAAACAATCCCTTGCACTAAAGTCCCAAGTATGGTAATATAAACTATACATAAAATTATGTTAAGATAGTGCCTCGGGCGCCTGATTTGAGGAGTAATTGTATGGCTGAATCAAGACCCTCCATGCAATCGGTTCAAAGAAGTTTACTTGTAGGAGTATTGCTCGGCCTGATTTTTGGCTGTTTGATTGGCGGTGGATTGGGCCTGTATTACGCCTGGCAGGTTAATCCGGCGGTGTATGATACGGCTTATCCGGTGGACCTTGCGCCGGGATACCAGCAGGATTACATTAATATGGTGGCCAATGCCTACCTGGTTGACCGGCAGGTGGAAAACGCCCAAAAACGGCTCCAATCCTTCAATGCCGGAACCGTTATTCTGGCCTTGGGCGAGCGTTCGGTGGAACTGATGGCCAACGGCCAGGCTGTTGAAGCGCAGGCCATCAATGAACTGGCCGCCGCCTTGCAGCAGGCAGACCAGTGGCCCGGTGAAACGGTGACAGATCAGGTAGGAAAGCTGGCCGTCAAATATCAGGGCGATCCGGCTAAAATGCAGGCCGTTTATACCTATGGCGATGCCGTCGGCGCGGTGCCTGATGTGCCGGTTGAAGGCGCGCCAATAGATGAGCCCCAGGCGGAAGCACCCGCCCAATCGGAAGAACAACCCCAGCAGCCCCCTACCGAGGAGGCCGGTGGTTTTTCCTGGCTAACGGTGCTCTACTGCCTGCTGGGCGCGTTGGTGATTGTGGGCGTGGTCTTATTGATTGGCCAATGGTACTTCAAAAAGAGCCGCTCCGGGCCATCGCGGCCCGAAATTGAGTGGGAGGGCGAAGGCCCGGCCCCTATCATCCAATGGAGCGGCACCTATTCGCTGGGGCAGGATAACTACGACGAATTCTTCACCATTGAAACACCGGACGGCGACTTTTTGGGCGAAAGCGGAGTGGGTATTTTAGAAGCGATTCCCGGCTCCAGCCCCAAGCAGGTTACGGCATTTGATGTGGGCCTGTTTGATAAAACCGACATCACCACGCTCTCCCGGGTGCTGATGAGCCAGGCCGCTTTTGATAACCCGGATATGCAAAACAAAATCGATGCCAACCCCATGGCCGAAGCCGTGCTGGCCGAACCCGGCAAAGAGTTTTCGCTGGAAACCAGCGCGTTGCGGGTGGTGGCTAGAATTGATGAAGTCGCCTTTGGCGGCAACAATGAATATTTTGAAAAACTCATGGTTTCATTGGATGTCTTTGTCAGAGAGGGCGCCGATTTGAAAGTAGGCGAAATGGACGTGCCCGAACAGTACCAATAAGATTGATAGCATATGCAAAGGGCGATGGCTTCCGGCCATCGCCCTTTTTTGTTTGCAAAACGTTTAACGTTTACACGCTTTTCGTGGGATCAAATAACTTGCGGTGTTCCTCCAGGGCAAAACGATCTGTCATTCCGGCAATGTAATCGCAAACGGTCCGGTATAAATCGCCGGCTTTGGCCTGCTCCTGGATTTTTTTGGGCAGGATTTCCGGCGTGTCAACATAGGTTTGGAACAGTTCGGTGATAAAACGTTCGGCCTTGAGCTGCATGCGCATCACGCGCCAGTGCTGGTAGAGATTTTTGAACAGGAAGGTTTTTAATTGCCGGTCCATTTGTTTGACTTCATCGGAGTGGGCCACCAGATTTTCGGGCGCGTTGCGGACATCGTCAATGGTTTGGATGTTGTAATCTTTCAGCCGCCGGTTGGTGGCGTAGATTACGTCGCTCACTTCTTTGCCCACCAGCCGCCGGATGATGCGGTGACGGTCCATCTCCGTAAAATCATCGTAGGGGTTGATGCCCAACTCGTCAATCACCAATCGCCAAAAATCAACATCGGCCAATTGTTCGGGCGAGATCATACCCGACCGCAGCCCGTCATCCAAATCGGCGGTGGTGTAGGCAATTTCATCGGCAAAATTTACAATTTGCGCTTCGAGGCCGGCCCGCCACTGCGGTTCAAACTCGGTAACGCTGCTTTTATCATACTCCGTCTCGTGTTTGAGGATGCCTTCCCGAACTTCCCAGGTGAGGTTCAGCCCCCGAAAATCGGGAAAACGGTTCTCCAATTTTTCCACTATGCGGAAACTCTGGTAATTGTGATCGAATCCGCCATGATCGGCCATTAATTTGTTCAGCCCCGATTCCCCGCTGTGGCCAAAGGCGCTGTGCCCCAGATCGTGAGCCAGGCAGATGGCCTCGGTCAGATCCTCGTTGATGCGCAGGGCGCGGGCCATGGTGCGGCCAATTTGGGCCACTTCCACCGTGTGGGTCAGGCGGGTGCGGTAGTAATCGCCTTCGGTGATCAAAAAGACCTGGGTTTTATACTCCAGCCGCCGGAAAGCCGTGGTATGGATGATCCGGTCTCTATCGCGCTGGTAGGCCGTGCGGTAAGGGTGTTCATCTTCCTTAATATTACGTCCTCTGGACTCTCGACTGCACATGGCGTAAGGCGCCAGCGCCTGGGCTTCTTGCGTTTCAAAATCTTCACGTGTGATAATCATTGTTGGCCTCCTGGTTACATTATAACATAGCTTGCAGAATTTTGAAGGACGGGAACTTATGGTGCGTGCCCACCGTCTTATTTTTACCTACGCCATTATGCCTACGGTCTAAGCATATCGGGCAGTGATAATTGCATCATTCTCCTAGCCAAAATTATGTGCAGTCAGCCGATGTCAAACTTCGGGATATGTGGCATACTATAGGCGTAATAGATAACACAACTTTTTGGGGTAAGATCATGAATATTAAATGGATACGTTGGATTATCGTTATCGCCATTATCTGCGTCACCGTGTTGGTTGCCGGATATCGTTTGGTACAGCCGGAACCGGCTGAGGTATCAGCAGCACCCGGGGCGACAGTGTCAAAAAATGTATCAATCAACTCGCAGGCCACCCAGGTAGAGCAAGTGACCGCGCCGGTGGTGCAGCCCACGATTTTGTTTGAGGATGATGATTTTGATTATCACGTTAGCTACCCGGCGGGCTGGGATATGCTGGAACTGTCGTCCGATGTGGTCTTTTTTCAATCGGTTGATGGCGTGACCCGGGTGAAAGTAGAAGTGGTGGGCGCTATTTCCGTCGATGGATTGGCCGCTTTTGTGGAGCGCAGCTTGGCCGGCGAACAAATTTTGAGCCGGCAGTTACTCACCATTCACGGCCTGCCGGCCCAGCGCGTGATCACCTTTGCCGACAGCCCTGGCGGCCAGAAAACCAGCTTTTTCATCGATGCCGGCGAAACCGCCTACCTGATCACCGGCACCGGCCAGCAGCCGCTCATCGAGTCTGTGGCCCGCTCCTTCAACGCGCCGCAAGTGGTGGCCCTGCGATAATCCTGAAACCAAGAAAATCTTAAAGCACCGCCTGATTTACAGGCGGTGCTTTTTAAGTTCAACAAAAATGGTGAGGATTGATTGACGCCCGGCGCATCTTGCGTTATCCTACATTGACCGGATCAAAAAGTTTCAGGAGCAAACTATGAACACTCCCTATCCATACGACCTTGTTTTGCCCCCGCGCCACGTGCCGTGGGGTGTGCGCGCCCAACTGTTTTTGGGCGGTGGGGTTAACCTGTTTGGCTGGCTGTGGCTGGGATTCAGCCTTATTTTTGTTTGGGTGTTTGGGCTGCTGTCGGATTACTCGGCGGTGTGGTTTCTGATGGATGCGGTGGAAACCGCGCCGGGCGTGGTCACGTCGATCGAAGGAACCGGCGCGTCGGTCAATGATATTCCGGTTTTTGCGAATTCTTTCACCTATCGCGTGGAACGGCTGGAAAGCGATTACGAGAGCGTTTCCTATTCAACCGGCCATCAGTTCAACCCGGAACAGCCGGTGGTGGTGGAATACATCCGGCGTTCCCCGGAGATAGCGCGCATCGAGCATACCCGCCGGGGCCAGTTTGATATTTGGGTGATCGGCATCGTGTTGATCTTTCCCCTGGTGGGCCTGGGCATGATCGGTTTTGGACTCAAAAACGGCTTTAAGGCCAACCGGCTGTTGGGGCGGGGTAAGATCGCGTTGGGCCGGCTCCAGTCAAAAAAAGCCACCAACACCAGAGTGAACGGGCGGCGGGTGTATAAACTTACCTTTGCCTTTACCGCCGATGATGGTCAAAGTTACAACGTGGTGTGTAGCACAACCCACACCCGTTCGCTGGAAGACGAACCGGAAGAACGGCTGCTTTACGACCCCTACAATCCTCGTTACGCCGTGATGCTGGATAACCTGCCCGGCTCGCCCAATATTGATGAAATGGGGCACATTCAAATGCGCGGTTTGATCTCTGATCGGTTGACGATATTGCTGCCCGCGCTGGTGGTGGGCATCCATGGCGTTGTCTTTGCTTCGATACTTTGGTGGAAAATTATGTAAGAATGGGGAGAATAGTATGCACTTGCCAAATTACCACAACGGCAGCATCGTCAATTTGATGAGTTCCATCATCCGGGCGCGGGGCGGTGATACCTTGTATGATCCGCTGGCCGATTTGCCGCCCGCGGCCCTGTCTCCCTCAAAAAACATTGTTTTGTTGATTATCGACGGCCTGGGCTACGATTATCTACTCAACCAGGGCCGGGGCAGCGTATTTGGCGAGCATTTGCAGGGCCGGATGACGTCTGTTTTTCCTTCCACCACAGCAGCGTGCGTTACCACGTTTGCTACCGGCGTGGCCCCGCAGCAGCACGCCATCACCGGCTGGTTTGTATATTTGAAAGAACTGGGAGCGGTGTCGGCCATTTTGCCTTTCCGGGCCAGGTATGGCAGCCCGCCTTTCAGCCAGGCCGAGATAGACCCCCAGGCCATTTTCAGCCAGCCCTCGCTGGCAACAAACATCGAGGCCGACATCCACACCATCATCCCCAAATCTTTGCTGAAAAGCGATTACACCCGCACCACCGCCGGAGCCACAACCTTAAAAGGTTACAAAACGATGGGCGGTTTCTTCCGGCAGCTAAAAAAGGCCATCAAGCATAAAAGCCGGCGGCCCAAATATATTTACGCCTACTGGCCGGAATTTGATAATTTGTCTCACGAGTACGGGAACGGCAGTAAAAAAGTAGCCAAACATTTTTGGAAGCTCAATAAAAAAGTGGCCGCGCTGGTGAAATCGCTGCACCACACCGATACCACCCTCATCATCACCGCCGACCACGGCTTTATCGATGCCGATGAATCAAGCATCATCAAAATGAATGAACACCCTCGCTTGATGGAAACCCTGGTTTTGCCTCGCTGCGGCGAGGGACGGGCGGCCTATTGTTACGTGCGCCCCTCAAAAGTGGCCCAGTTTGAGGATTACGTGGGCGATAATTTTGCCGATCAGTGCCAGATGTTCAAAAGTGAGGATTTAATTGCCCAAAATTACTTTGGCCTGTTTGATCCCAACCCCAAATTGTACGAGCGCGTGGGCGATTACGTGCTGGTGATGAAAGAAAATTACGTAATGCACGATGTTCTGTTGGGCGAGAAACGCCCGCTGCACGTGGGCTTTCACGGCGGGGTGAGCCGGGCGGAGATGTTTGTGCCGCTGGTTGTTTTTAATTTTTAGTTCAATCCTCCAGCAATTCCACAATCTGGCCGGGGCTGGTGACAAAAATGCCGTAAGCCTGGTTCATGAGTTGGGCCATTTCCTCCACCACCTGGATGATTTCTACCCGCTTGCTTTTCATTTTGTTTTGTAGTTCCAGATCGCTCTTGGCCGCAATGCCCCGGCTGGCTTCCTGGCTGAGCAAAATATCCAGCTCTTTGAGCCAGGCGTTGATCCAGTCGAGCCGGGTTTCGGTCCAGCTTTTCCAGCTTTCCAGGGTAGCTTCGTCGATGGTCGTCAAAAGTTCGTTGGTGGCGGTGCTCAATCGTTCGGCATCGGGCGGCACGGCGGCGGGGATGGGCTGGGAGCGGTCGATTTCCTGCCGGCAAATTTTCAGCAGGTGATCGGTGGCGCTGAACAGCCAGTTGAGTTCCCCGTTGACAAATTCCTGGTCTTCCGTATCAAAATTGAGTTGGGTCACAATGCCGGAGATAATCAAGCCGCGCAGCGCGGTGGGGCTGACGATGACCTTCTTTTTTGATTTCCGCAGCAGCCGTCCGGTCGATACACTCTCTTCGGGGGAGGGTGGGGACGGCGCGGGCGCCGCCCCGGCGGGAACAGGAGACGCATCCGGCGTTGGGCCGGGAGGCGCGGCAGCGGAACCTCCTTCTAACTGCTGGCTCAAGCGGGCAAACAATCCTTTGGGCGTATCACCGACCGGTTCATCATTATCGGCCATTTTAGAGAGTTCGGACTGTTGTTTTTCTTTGAAGTTCTGGTACTGGCCAGCGCAGTTATGCACTAATTCCAGCGAAGCTTTGGCGGTGGTGGGTTCCAGCAGCCAGTTGCCCAGAATATCGCGGTAAACGGGGTTGAGCGCGGGGGCGATGTCGGCCAGCATATCCTGCAAACTGGTCGGCAATTTGCCGATCAACGATTCTTCTTTTTGCCAGTCCCGCCAGCCGCGCAGGTCTTCCATATCGGCAAAAATTTCGTTGATGATCCACTCATCCAGTTGGGTAGAGAAGAGATGGTAGCCTCCGGTTTCGGAATTTTTTATCACCAAAGCGCGGCGTTCCAACTCGCCGATCACCTGTTCGGCCCGGTGGTAATATTTTTCCAGCTCGTCCAGGGTGTCTTCGCCTCCTTCCCGTTCCAGCTCCCGCAGGGCTAAAACGGCCAGCACAATTTTTTGCGCCGAGGTGGAGTCGTGCCAGTAATCCCAAAACAGGGGGGTGGCCTCGCTGTGGACCATATCCAGCACGTATTGGGCGCGCCCGGTTCGGTCGATGTCTTTGGTATAGGCGGCAAAGAGGTGGTGGCATGCCATTTGCAGAAAATGCGGGTGGTACCCGGCCACGGCGAAGATCACATTGATTTCGCTGATGAGAAATTTGATATCCGTGTCGGCCAGATAACGCTCGATCAGTTCGGTGGCCTCTTCTTCGGAAAAGGGGCGCAGGTTGATGGTGGCAAAAATGTTAAAAAAGGGCGACGAGCGCACTTCTTCGGAGTGGGTCAGTTCCACCAGGCTTTGCCGGCTGGAGGTGACCAAGGCCAGATTATGGTGAATGGCCAGCGAGCGTAGCCCGCCAAAAAAATCGTTGTCAAAATGCTGGTTGCGGGTAACATTTTCAAACTCATCAAGCAGGAGCACAAGGTAGAGCGCTTCTTCATCAATCAATGTAAAAATATCGTCCAGCGTATAGTTGTCAATCGTCTCGCTCTTCAGGGCGATGTCGATTTCATCTACAATCTCCTCGTGTTTTCGGACCACCCGTTTGACGGCGCGCAGCACCCGTTTCCAGAAGCGGGTGGGCACTGTGCTTTCATCGAGCAGTTGAAAATCCTGGTAAAGGAAGATGTATTTTTGAGGATCAAGTTCAAAATTGGCAACAACTTGATCGTGGGCCAGGTATTTGAGCAGGGATGTTTTGCCCACCCGTCGTTCGCCCACAATGGAGGTTGACTCAAACGCCGATAGCAGGCGGCTGTAAACCTGCTCCGCTTCCCGGTGATGGCCGATGAAGCGGTCAGGATCATCAACCGGTTTGCCATAACTGAAAGGATTTATACTCATTGGTTTCTCTTCCTCCTGCTGTTAACGCGTCCAACTGATCCGTTCTTCCAGCCAGCCGGTCGAATTAGGCCGGTCGGTGATTACCGTGCCGTCGGGCGAACCGGGCATGGTGAACAGGCGCTGTTTTTCGCCTCCATCGGGCGCCATCACCATCACAGACCAGCCGTTATCTTGATTGCTCACGTAAGCAATGGCCCGGCCATCGGGACTCCAGGCCGGCAGGCCATCCTGCCCGGGATTGTCGGTGAGTTGGCGCAGGTTAGAGCCATCGACATTGATCAGATAAATATCCCAATTCCCTTCCCGCTGCGACATAAAGACCACCTGCCGGCCATCGGGCGAGAGGGCGGGCGCGGTATCCTGATCGGTCTGGGTGACGCTTTCGGCGTTGGCAAAATCGGGCAATGCCAGCCGCAGGCCGCTGCCGCTGACGCCCCAGCCCTTAAAAATGATGCCGCTGCCGGCGCTCCAGGTAGGGTATTCGCCTTCAATCAAATAATTGGCGTTGTTATTTCTAAAATCGGCGTCAGCCGCCCGGTAGAGTTGGGAGGCGCGGTTTCCGGCCCGCCGTGAGAGAAACAGCAGGCGGCTGCCGTTTGGATCCCAGGTGGGCAGCTTGTCTTCGCTGAAGTTGGTGATCAGCGTTTCGCCGCTGCCGTTGGCATTGGCCGTAACCACTCCCCGGTTAGACAGCGACCAGGACAGGAACGCAATCCGGGAGCCGTCGGCGTTGAAGGCCGGCTGGCTGGCCTCCCGGCGGAAGAGGCGGGTGGAGCCGTTGGTTACATCGCCAAAATAGATGTTGTAGGTGGAGCCATCGAAGACGGGGTAGGCGATGGTACCGGCCAGGGTGTTGGCCAGCGCCGGTTCTGGCGTGGCGGTGGGTGACGGGGTAGCGGTTTCCGTTGGCGGTGGAGACGGCGTGTTTTCCGGCGGTGGTGGATTATTGTTTTCACCTTGGGGCGGTGGATTGTGGGTGGGCGGCGGCGGCTCGCGGGTGATGGGCGGCAGTTTGACCTCGGTGCCGCTGCGCGTGGCCTGGGCTACGGCAGTGCCGCCTTCGGACCAGGCGGCGGTGGCGGTGGCATCGAGCGATTGGGCGGTGGCGGCCACGGCTTCGGCCACGGCGCGGGCGTCGGCGGCTTCCTGGTTGTTGCCTTCCGTTTCGGCCTCGGCCAATCGCGTGCTGGCCGCAATGAACGTGGCCTGGCTCTGGGCCACCTGCGTGCTGTTGGCAATAAGTTCGGATCCCAACTGGGCCACCTTGGTTTCGGCGGCCAGGGTTTGCTGCTGGGTTTCCTGGTAATTCCGGTACAAAATAAAGGTGACAACCAGCAGGCTGAGGAGCAAAACGGCCAGAACCGGGGCGGCCCAGCGGCGTGCCCGTTCCAGCGCGGTGGGCGCTTCGGCCTGGCGCTGCCGTTCCAATTCGTCCCAGGTTTCTATAATTTCGCCCAGGTCTTCGCGCACCCACTCCAGTTGTTTGTACTGGCTGAGCCAGATTTGCACCAGGCCCACTCGAAATTCATACGGCTCTTGATTATTGAGGATGTCCCGCTCGAACAAGCGTTTGAAGCCGGTGGTGATTTCGCCGGAGGGCGGGTACATTTTGGCCCGGCGCAGGGCGCGGTCTACATTGCGGCGCATCACGCCGGCCTGGTAGTGGGGCATCCGGTCGGCCAGGGCGGCCAGGATGGCTTTTTCTACCGGCGGGGAGTCATCCCACACAAATTGCAGGTTGGGCGTGGCCTGTTCAACGGCATCGGGCAGAACTGCTTCGATATCCTCAACGCCAATTTGTTTCGGTTTGGTCTCGGTCCAGCGCGTAAACAGGTTGTGGCACAGCAGTTGGGTGTAGTAGGGCTGGCCCGAGGTCAGGCGCAAAATTTGTTCAATCGCTTCGGGCGTGTAGCTGTAATGTTTGGCTGCGGGCCGGCTGATAAGGTCTTCGGCAAAATCGGGGTCTAAAAAACTGATCTTGCGGTAAACGGCCAGATTGAACAATTGAGATGACGAGGCGCGGGCTTCTTCAATCCGATTGCCCAGCGTAAACAAAAAATTGAGCCGCGTTTGTTCCTGGATCAGGCTGCGCAGGTAATCGAAAATATCTGTCGGCAGCTCGCCGTTACGAACGCGCTCTTCCAGCCGGTCGGTTTCGTCAAACATCAGCAGCAGGCGGCGCGGCTGGAGCGTTTGGATCAGGGGCGGCAGAAAGGTGTCTTCAAAATGGCTGCGGGGCTGCTCTTCAAAATCGCGGCGGTTGGGCCGGTCCACTTTGGGCAGCCCTTTGACGCGCCGCAGCGACAGCACAATTTTGCGGGCCAGTTCCCATAAAAAACCGTCCATGCCCTCCAGTCCCATCCCTTGCAAGTCGATCAGAACCGGCACGTAAGTTTCATCGCCCAATTGTTCGGCCATGTGGTACAGCACCGATGTTTTTCCGGCGCGCCGCTCGCCAAAGAGCACCAGCGCGTTGTCCTGATACTCGCCGCGCAAATGCTGGCGGATCCAGGCGTACACATCGTCGCGGCCAAAAAACATGGCCGAGTCTTTGACCGGCGAGCCGGCGATATAAGGATTGACAATAAAGGTATCGGTTTTTTCGGGCATCAGATCCCCCCGGTTGGCCTGATTCTGGTTATAAATTATATTAGATTATAAATGGTACGGCCAAAAGAGTCGAATTATGGCCCTATTGTTATGTAAGGCAGAATAATATGCGTAGTGCGCAAAATATCTTGCTACACAACGCGTTTTAGAACTCCTCCCCCGATAGCTTTTTGCGCTATTTGCTCCCCCTATTTGCCTCTGGTATACTTTTGCTCATCCTGAAAAGAAAAGCCGGTATGTTAATCGACTCCCACTGCCATTTGAATTTTAATAAGTTTGATGATGACCGGGTCGAGGTAATTGGCCGGGCGCAGGCCGAAGGCATTGCGGCATTTATCAACCCCGGCACCAGCCTGGCCGACAGCCGGCAGGTAGTGACCCTGGCCGAAGAAACTCCCCCGCTGTACGCGGCGGTTGGCGTTCATCCCAACGATGCCGCCGGGGTAGACCCAAGCGTTCTGGCCGACCTGCGCGTCCTGGCCCAGCATCCCCAAGCGGTGGCCATTGGCGAAATCGGCCTGGATTATTATTGGGACGAGGCCCCGCGCCCGGTGCAGCGGCGCGTGTTTGAGCAGCAGTTGGCTCTGGCCCTGGACCTGAATTTACCGGTCATCATTCACCAGCGAGAGTCGGCGGCGGATACCATGGATGTACTGCGAAATTGGGGCCGGGAGCAGCATCCCGGTCTGGTGCTGCACTCTTTTTCCGGCGATCAGGCCATGGCCGACGAAGCGATTGAACTGGGTTTTCACATCGGCATCAGCGGGCCGGTGACGTTTAAAAATGCGCGTGATCTGCCCGGCATTGTGGCTTCGATTCCGGCAGACCGTCTGCTGGTTGAAACCGACGCGCCGTTTCTCTCGCCGCACCCGTTCAGAGGCAAGCGCAACGAACCGGCGCGGGTCAAAATGGTGGCCGAAAAAGTGGCCGAATTGCAAAATGTATCGTTCGAGGCCATGAGCCGGCAATTGACCCGCAATACCGTTGAGTTATTTCGTTTGACTGAAGATATTATCGAATAACAATGAAAAAGGACGTTCATGACCAACCCACGTAAATTTCTTGATCTCGTAGCCGATGATATTCATCATGTGGAAGAAAAAATGCGCTCCGGCATTGCCCAACGCTACAGCGATTTGCAGGCCGTGGTGGATTATCTGATGGAAGCCGGCGGCAAACGGCTGCGCCCGGCGCTGACCATGATGGCCGCCCGGATGTATCCCGGCGTGGATGAGGATAAAGCCTACTCGCTGGCCGCCTCGGTAGAATTGCTGCACACGGCCACGCTGGTGCATGATGATCTCATTGACAACTCGCTCTTCCGGCGCGGGCTGCCCACGCTGAGCGCCAGCTGGAGTCCCGCCTCGACCATTTTGACCGGCGATTACCTGTTTGCCCGCTCGGCGGAACTGGCCGCCGAAACCCAAAACGTGCGCATTGTCACCATCTTTGCCCAAACCCTGATGGTGATTGTGGGCGGCGAGTTGCAGCAGCTTTTCAACGACGGCCACGGCAATGTGCCCAGCATGGACGAATATCACGAGCGCATTTACGCCAAAACCGCCTCGTTGTTTGCGGCGGGCACCGAAACCGGCGCCATTCTCTGCGGGGCGGCGGAAACTGAAGTTCAGGCGCTGCGCGATTACGGCTACCATCTGGGGATGGCGTTTCAGGTGGTGGATGATATTCTGGATTTTCACGGTGATGAGGACCGCATCGGCAAACCCGTGGCCAACGATTTGCGGCAGGGCATTGCCACCCTGCCGGTGATGCTGTTCAATCAAAAACAGCCCGATCACCCCACCATTCTCAAAGCCGTGCGCCGCGAGCCGCTTAATGATGATGAAATTTTGGCCGTGGTGGAAGAAATTCGCGCCTCCGGCTGTGTGGAGGAGGCGATGGAGGAAGCCCGCCGCTTTGCCCGGCAGGCCCAGGCCGGGCTGGAGAATTTGCCGGATAATGTGTATCGACAGGCCATGCACGGGTTGGCCGATTACGCCGTTGCGCGAGACATTTGATCGCCCGCAATTATGGACCTCTCCATCATCATTGTCAACTGGAATGTGAAGGCGCTGCTGCGAGACTGCCTGCGCGCTTTGCTGGATGACCTGGCGCTTGTGCCGGATATCGCCGCCGAGATCATTGTGGTTGACAGCGCTTCCACAGACGGCAGCCCTCAGATGGTGCAAGATGAATTCCCGCAGGTTCACCTGATTGCCAGCAACGAAAATTTGGGGTATGCGGGCGGCAACAACACCGGAGCCGCCGCGGCCACCGGCCGTTTCCTTTTTTTGCTCAATCCCGATACGGTGGTTGCGCCCGGCAGCCTGCCCGCCCTGGTTCGCTATCTCGACACCCATCCTGACACGGGCGCGGTTGGTCCCCAACTGCTGTGGCCCGACGGCACAGTGCAATCTTCCCGGCGTCGGTTTCCCACGGTGGGGACTTTATTTTGGGAAAGCACGTTATTGGGGCAGTGGTTTCCCCACAACCGGCATGCCCAACGCTATCATCTGGTTGATCAACCGACGGAGCAAACGCAGCGGATCGAGTGGCTGGTGGGCGCGGCCTGGCTCATCCGGCGAGAGGCCTGGCAACAGGTTGGTCCCCTGGACGAAGCCTATTTCATGTACTTTGAAGAAACCGATTGGTGCCGCCGGGCGGCGTTGAAAGGCTGGAACGTTCACTATTTGCCCCAGGCCAAAATCACGCATTTTGAAGGCAAATCCAGCGAGCAGGTGGTGGCTGCCCGTACCCTGCGCTTTCAGCGGAGCAAATTGCGCTACACCCGCAAATATTTTGGCCGGGTCTGGGCCGCTGCGCTGCGCCTCTTTTTGATCGCCACCTTTGCCTGGCAGTGGTTGGAAGAAAGCGCCAAATGGCTGGCCGGCCATCGCCGTCGCCTGCGCCGGGAGCGAATGGCCGCCTACGGGCAGGTTTTGCGGGGATTATAACATATACTCTTTGCGTCGCTTCGCGCCCTTAGCGGATTCTAAAATCGTTGTACTGCATCACCAGGATTTTTTCATCATGCTCAAGATTACGTTTCTCACCGGCGAATATCCCCCCATGCAGGGCGGTATTGCCGATCACATTGCCGCCCTGTCGCACCATCTGGTCTCCCTCAACATCGAATCATCCATTTTGATCAGCCGCCGCTGGCAAGAAACAGCACAGGAGTCCGCCGGCGCTGCGCCCGCGTTAGCCCCGGTCCATCCGATCATCAGCCAATGGGGCTGGCGCTGCTGGCCGGAGATTTTGGGGTTTCTCCACACTCACCGGCCCGATGTGCTGCACATCCAGTACCAGGCCGCCGCGTTTGATCTGGGCGGTTGGGTCAACTGGCTGCCGCTGTTTTTGAAAATGCACCGGGCCAAAACCCGCCTGGTGACTACGTTTCACGACCTGCGGGTTCCCTATATTTTTCCCAAAGCCGGGCCGTTTCGGTGGGGGGCGATGCTGGCGCTGGCCCGTTTCAG
This sequence comes from uncultured Caldilineaceae bacterium, assembly GCA_964612485.1. Lineage (GTDB taxonomy): Bacteria > Chloroflexota > Anaerolineae > 4572-78 > J111 > JAFGNV01. Next base: position 34,051 of record CAZTFF010000009.1, on the reverse strand, counting down.
CGATGCCGTTATTTGCACCAATCGAGAAGACCTGCACAGGCTTCAGCAAACCTTTTCCACGGCTCCGCCGGCGCTGGTTCACATTCCCCTGGGCAGCAATGCCGACCCCCAACCCCCGGCTCATTTCAATCGGGCAGCCTGGCGGCAGCAATACGGCGTTCAGCCCGATTCTTTTTTGCTGGCCTACTTTGGCTTTTTGAATGAAAGTAAAGGCGGCGAGGAACTCATCGAAGCGTTGGCCCTGCTCCGCCAGCAGGGACTTGATGCCCGGCTGCTGTTTATCGGCGGGGATGTGGGCCACGCCGATCCCACCAACGCGGCCTACGCGCAACGGGTTCAGGCGCTGATTGATCGCCACCACCTGGCGGATGTCGTGTATCGCTCCGGCTATGTTGACTTATCCGCGGTGTCGGCCAACCTGCTGGCCGCTGATGCCGTGGTGATGCCGTACCGCGATGGGGTTTCGTTCCGGCGGACCACCCTCATTGCCGCGCTGCGCCACGGCTGCCCGGTGGTCAGTACTACGCCCGCCAGGGCCGATCTCATCCCCGAAATCCGGCCCGGCGAGAATATGCTTCTAGCCCCGCCTCGTGATGCCTTTGCTTTGGCTGAAGCCATTGTGCCGCTGGGCCACAACCCGGAACTGCGGCAAAAATTATCGCACGGCGCCGAGCAGTTAGGCCGTTTGTTTGAGTGGGATAAAATTGCCGCCGATACGGCGGGCCTGTATCGCGCCCTGGACAAGGAGTAAATGGCATGGTTTCTATGGTGTTCCCTTCCAACGAAACTCAAAACAAAAATATACGCATTCTCATTGTCGAGGATGACAAATTGATCGCCCAGCATTTGGGGCGCCAGTTGGAAAAGTGCGGGTACACTGTTTTGGCGGTGGTTATTTCCGGTGAGGAAGCCTTAGAAAAGGTGAAACAGGCCCTGCCGGACCTGATCTTGATGGATATTTACCTGGCGGGGCAGTTGAACGGCATCGAAACCGCCGCAAAAATTCAGGCCGATTTTGATCTGCCTATTATCTATCTGACGGCATACTCGCAGGACGCCATCTTGCAGCAGGCCAAGGAGACCGCGCCCTTTGGCTATCTGATAAAACCGTTTCAAAGACGGGAACTCTATGCCACCATCGAGATGGCCCTCTATCGCCATGAATTGGAAAATCGGCTCAAAGAATCTGAAGAACTGCACCGGATCACCCTGAGCAATATTTCGGATGCGGTTTTTATTACCAATGATAAGGGCGACTTCACGTTTATCTGCCCTAATGTAGACACTATTTTTCAATATACACTTGCCGAAGTGCAGGCGATGGGCAATATTACCCGGCTGATCGGCGAGAATGTATTTGATTTACCCACGCTGAAAGCCCAAGGCGAAATAAAAAACATCGAACGTGAAATTACCGATAAATCCGGCCGGCAACATACAGTACTCATCAATGTTAAAAAGGTGTCTATTCAGGGCGGAACCATTCTCTACACCTGCCGGGATTTTACGGAACGTAAACAGATCGAAGAAAAGCTGGCCCGAGAGTCGGAAGTAAATGCGGTGATGGCCGAAGTGGCCCATACTCTGATTTCGCCTATGCCGCTGAGAGATATTTCGTACCGCGTTTTGGAGCACGCCCGACGCCTGACCGGCAGCGAATTTGGGTTTGTGGGCTATATTGATCCGGACACAGGCTATTTGGTTTCCCCAACCTTAACCCGCGATATCTGGGACGGGTGTCAGGTTAAAGATAAAGATTTTGTCTTTGAAGAATTTGCCGGTTTGTGGGGCTGGGTTTTGGAGAATCACCAACCTCTGCTTACCAATACTCCGGCCCAGGATTCTCGTTCTTCGGGCATCCCAAACGGGCACCTCCCAATCCACCGTTTTTTGTCTGCTCCGGCCCTGCTGGACGACACTCTGGTAGGCCAGATCGCGCTGGCCAATCCGGATCGGGATTATACCAACCAGGACCTGGCGGTGGTAGAACGGTTGGCCGATTTGTACGCTCTGGCCATCCAACGCCGGCAGGCGGAAACCGCGTTGCAGCAAGCCCACGACGAATTGGAAACCCGCGTGGAAGAACGGACCGCCGAATTGGCCGCCGCCAACGAGTCCCTGAAAACCGAAATCACCGAACGCAAACGCGCCGAGCAAGAGTTGCAGGAGGCCCTGGAAAAGATGAGGATCGCCTACCAGCAGGCCACAATCTATGCCGAAGAATTGAAGCGGGATATCGCCGAACGGAGACGCGCCGAACAATCCCTGCGTGAAAGTGAAGAAAAGTTCCGCACTTTACTGGAGTCCGCGCCGGTTTCTGTGGTCATTACCAATCACGCCGGCCGGATCGTGCTGGTCAATGCGGAAACAGTGTCTATGTTTGGATACGACCGCGCCGAGTTATTGGGCCGGCCGGTTGAACTTTTGATCCCCGAATCGTTGCGGGATCATCATATCAACCATCGCGCCGATTATCTGGCCCAGCCCGTAACCCGAATGATGGGTCTCGGTCTTGACCTGCTGGGCCGCCATAAAAGTGGAACCACATTTCCTGTAGAAGTTGGTTTAAGTTTTGCCGAAATCAAAACCGAATCGCTCATTATCAGCTTTGTCACCGATTTGAGTGAACGCAAACAAGCTGAAGAGGCCATCCGCCAATCGCAGCAAAAATACGAAACGGTAGTCAACTCTATCGATGGTATTGTATGGGAAGCGGACGCAGGTGATTTCCAGTTTACGTTTGTCAGCCGCCAGGCCGAGCGTATTTTGGGCTATCCGGTTGACCGTTGGCTCGCCGATCCAACGTTCTGGCAAGATCATATTCATCCCGATGACCGGCAGTGGGCAATCTCTTACTGCAGCAAAGCGACAATCGAAAAACGGGATGAGTTTGAATATCGGATGTTGGCGGCGGATGGAACGGTTGTATGGTTACGGGATATTGTTACCGTTATTGTGCAAAATGGTCAACCCGCAAAATTGCGGGGTTTGATGATTGATATTACCCATCGCAAGCAGATTGAGGAAGTGCTGTATCAAAGGACCTCGGAACTACGGGCCATATTCGATGCCTTTCCTGATCTATATTTCCAATTTGATCATCAGGGCCGGTTTGTGGATTACCATGCCGGCCCGAACACTGAGCTGTTTACTGTCCCTGATAATTTTCTGAACAGAAAAATAGAGGATGTCCTGCCGCCGGTCCTGGCTCGAAAACTTAACCGAATGCTGGACGAAACGCTTGAAACCGCCTCGATGACAACCCTGGAATATGGTTTACGGCAAGCGGGCGCGGAAAAACAGTACGAGGCAAGATTGGTTCCTATCCTCGATGATCATGTTTTTGCGATTGTGCGGGATATTACCGAACGCAAGCAAGCGGAAGAAAAGATCAAAGCCGCGTTGCGCGAGAAAGAGGTCCTGCTGAAAGAAATTCACCATCGGGTTAAAAACAATCTTCAAATTATTTCCAGCCTGCTTTATCTACAGTCGCGTAACATCGAAGATCAACAGACGCTGGATATGTTCATCGAGGGTCAAAATCGGGTCAGGTCGATGGCCCTGGTGCATGAGAAATTGTACAAATCTCAGGATTTGGCGCGAGTGGACGTAGCCGAATATATCCGCAGCCTGACCGGTTACTTATTTCAAACGTATGGGGTCCGGGTTCACGATGTAACGTTGAAGACGGTGATCGATCCTGTCTTTTTAGGGGTGGATACGGCCATTCCGTGCGGGTTGATTATCAACGAACTTGTTTCTAACGCCTTGAAATACGCTTTTCCGCTTTCCCCTGCGGCGGGAACAAGGGGTGAGCAGGCTCCCGGAGAAATTTCCATCCAATTGCGGGTTGGCGCCGATGATCTGTTGACCCTGACCGTACAAGATAACGGCGTGGGTTTCCCGGCCGGGGTGGATTACCAAAATACCGAGTCGTTGGGCCTGCGGCTGGTCAATACGTTGGTTCGTCAACTGGATGGCACGCTTGAACTTGAACAAAATAGTGGTACAATATTTAGGATAACGTTTTCCGTATTAAGCGATCAACCACAAGATTAGATCATGTCCCTGACCCGTATTTTGGTTGTTGAAGACGAAAATATTATAGCCATGGAAGTAGAAGACCGGTTGAAGAATCTGGGGTACCTCGTCCCCGCCATTGTCTCAACCGGCCCCGACGCAATTACCGCAGCCGCTGAAATCCAACCCGACCTGATTCTCATGGACATCATGCTCAAAGGCAAAATGGACGGTATCGAGGCCGCCAGGCAGATCCACCACCGTTTCAACATTCCCGTTATTTATCTTACAGCTTACGCCGATGAAAATACCCTGCAGCGGGCCAAAATTACGCAGCCCTTTGGCTACCTCATCAAACCCTTTGAAGAATGTGATCTGCACACCGCCATTGAGATGGCGCTCCACAAGTATCAACTGGAACAACAGTTACGGCGCAGCCAGGCCAGCCTGGCCGAAGCGCAAAGAATTGCCCAACTGGGAAATTGGGATTGGAATATCTCTACCAATGAACTCTACTGGTCCGATGAGACTTGCCGTATCTTTGGGTTAACACCGCAGGAATTTGAGGCCACGTACGAAGCATTTTTAAGCACCGTTCATCCCGACGATAGAGAATTTGTCGAAAAATCGGTTGAGGAGGCTTTAAACAAAAACAAGCCTTACAATATTGAACACCGCATCGTCAAAGCCCACGGCGACGTGCGCGTTGTCCACGAACAGGGTGAAATCACTTTTGATGAGCAGAATCACCCCATTTTGATGGTGGGCACGGTGCAAGACATCACCGAACGGGTGCAGGCCGAAGAAGAACGACGCAAACTCTCCAACGCGGTTGAGCAAACCGCCGATTCTATTGTCATTACCGACCGCGAGGGGAAGATCGAGTATGTGAACCCGGCTTTTACGCAAACAAGCGGGTACACCCTGGAAGAGGCGCGGGGTAAAACGCCCCGCATCCTGAAATCGGACCGGCACGAGGCCGGTTTCTACCGGGAACTTTGGGATACTGTTTTGGCCGGCCGGGTTTTCCGTACCGAATTTATCAACCGCAAAAAAAACGGCCAATTATATTACGAAGAAAAAACCATCACCCCGCTCAAAGATAACCGGGGTAACATTACCCACATGATCGCCACGGCCAAAAATATCACCGACCGGATATTGTTGGAACAACGGCTGGCCGCCATCTACAAATTGGGCCAGGAATTGACCTTGCTGCACGATGAATTGACCGTTATCCGGCGGGTGCTGGAAACCGCTACCAATATTCTTGAATTTGAAATTGCCGGCTGCGGCCTGGTCGACGAAGCAGCCGGTGAGTTGGTGTATCAATATTACCAGGTTGGGGGGAGCTTAAAAACATCCGGGACCAGGTTTTCTCTGGCCGGTGAACAAAGTATTGGGGTCGCTGTGGTTCGCAGCGGGCAGGCCCT
>CAZTFF010000009.1:11257-28498 GCA_964612485.1 uncultured Caldilineaceae bacterium | reverse complement strand
CCGCCGCTTGCAGCAATCGCAGGCTCAGTTGGTACAGGTGGAAAAGATGGCTGCCCTGGGCCGCCTGGTGGCGTCTATTGCCCACGAAATCAACAATCCCCTGCAAGCCGTGCAAACCAGTCTCACGCTGGTACACGAAGAACTGGAAGACGAACAACGTCCGGAAAAATTACAACATTACCTGAGCATTGCCGGCGGAGAGATAGACCGGATCGCAGCCATTATTCAACGTATGCGCGATTTCTACCGCCCGACGCGCCACTTTGATGAAAAAAAAGGCGATTTGGATGACTTTTATAGTTCCCGCAAAGATGAACTGCAAGCCGTTGCCTTACCCGATTTGTTGGAAAACGTGTTGTTGTTGACCAACAAACAATTGCAGCACAACCGGATCACCGTTGCACGCGCCTGGGATGATGACCTGCCCGCTATTGAGGCCAATGTCGATCATCTCAAGCAGGTTTTCCTGAATTTGGTTCTCAATGCCGGTGATGCCATGACCCCCGAAGGGGGAATGCTGCGCGTCAGCGCCGAGTTGGTTTTGTCTCCTCTGCCCGCTGTAACCGAGCTTGAGCAAGAAGATGAGCCGGTTGTGCGGATCAAATTCAGCGATACCGGGCCGGGCATCCCACCCGAAGTATCCACCCGTATTTTTGAACCGCTGTTTACCACCAAAGAACAGGGCACCGGGTTTGGTTTATACACCAGCTACAAAATCATCGAGGCCCATCACGGCCAAATTTTGGTGGAAAGCGAAGTGGGCGCGGGCACAACCTTCACAATTTTTCTGCCGGTGCAGCAGCCATGAACCAGGATTTCTGATAACAACGAAAGGTGAACAATGACTGCCACAGCCAAGATACTGATTGTTGATGACGAAGCCGGTATCCGCCTTACCCTGCAAGAGGCCCTGAACCGTGAAGGCTATCGGGTATTTACCGCCAAGAATGGCCGCGAGGCCTTGAAACAAATTGAGGCCCAAACTTTTGATCTGGCCTTGATTGATTTACGGCTGGGCGATATCGAGGGTACGGAAGTTTTGGCCGTATTGAGCCAGCAATCGCCCGATACGGTGGCCATCATGCTCACCGGCCACGCCTCGCTGGAAACCGCTGTGGAAGCCCTGCGGCAGGGCGCGCACGATTATCTGTTCAAACCCTGTAAAACCGTTGAAATTAGAGAAAGCATCCGCCGGGGTCTGTTGAAACGCCAACAAAAATTACAACAACGAAATGTCTTGAGCCGGCTGGAGCAAAACCTGTCCAGCACCCTGGCCGACCTGCGGAGCGGCGCAGGCGAGCAATCGCTCAGTTCGCTTACATCAAGCATGGTCGAACAATCTGCGGAATTTCTCACCAACGCCGGCTCCGACAAAGATGAAAGCCGTTTTTTGCAACAAAAGGGCCTGATCGTTGATTTTTTACGGCATATTATCACCCTCGATGGGCATCTACTGGAACTCAGCCCCACCGAATTTGATTTGCTGGCTTACCTGGTCAGCGAGTCGCCCCGCGTGGTCCCGGCGCAAGAATTGGTGCGCGAAGTACAGGGCTACGAGAGCGAAACCTGGGAAGCCGGTGAAACGGCCCGTTACCACATCTATCGTCTCCGCCAAAAAATCAAAGAAGCGGCCGGGCGTACCGGCATCATCCGCACCGTGCGCGGCGTAGGCTACACCCTTGCCGAATGATTTCTGCCCCTCCCCCTAACCCGAACAAGCCGGAGCCAAAAAAGACTTGGCACGAAAATTCTGGCACATAAAACAAGTTTTTCATGGGTTAGGCCCTAACACAATTGCCACATATCCGCCACAAAACCCTCACGGCATGCCCCGGTTGATCGTGTTATACTCATCATCGTAGCGCCAAATCATCCGAGAGGACAACGTGATGAGCCATACCCAACCGCTTATTCAAAAAAATGGGCATACCCTCCCACCCAATCATCTGGACGAACTGAAGTCCGAATTTGTGCAAAACGTAGGGCATGAATTACGCACCCCCGTCACTATTATCCGGGGATATGCTGAATTGCTGTCTGAAGGCAGCCTGGGCGAATTGAGCCGGGAGCAGCAGGAGGCCCTGTTTGCTATTACCAACCGGGCTTACGAACTGCATAGTCTGGTAGAACGGATAACCACGCTCCTGTCGGTGAAAGAGCGCGCCGGTACAAGCGTTCCGCTGGCTCTGTCTGAAATCGTTGCCGGGGTTATTGAGTTGAGGCAAGACAAAGCCAAAAAAGCCGGAGTTGACCTGACCGGTCACCTGGCCCCTCAACTCCCCCTTATTGCCGGGCAGCCTTATCCTCTACAACTGGCGATTGATTGCCTGATTGAAAATGCCATCAAATTCACGCCCGAAGGAGGGCGAGTTGACGTGCAGTTGGCGGCTGAACCCGATGGAGTCTGTCTCTCCATAAGCGATACCGGCATTGGCATTGCTGAGGAAGCTTTGGAACGCATTTTCGACTCTTTTTACCAGGTTGACGGCTCGGCCACCCGTTCCTATGGCGGGCTGGGGCTGGGATTGACCGTGGTTAAAACGGTGGTTGAAATTTACCGGGGGCAGATCGATGTAGAAAGCCACCCGGGGCGGGGCAGCCGGTTTAGGGTTAAATTCCCGGCTTTACCGGCAGAAACCAGAGGCGGGCAAACCCAACAATCCCCCGTTGGGCCGCACCGCATTCTTATTGTGGATGATGAAGATCTGGTAGGCATGACCCTGCGCGATGGCCTGGAAAAAGTACCCAACTGTGAAATCTTCACCGCCACCAGCGGCGAGCAGGCCCTGCAACTCTTTGAACAAAAACCCTTCGACTTGCTCTTTACCGACTATAAAATGCCCGATATGGATGGGTTGACCCTGAGCGGCAGGGTGCGCGAATTATATCCTCACACGGTGATTATTATGATCACGGCCCACGGCAGCGAGGCGTTATACCAACAGGCCGCGGGCGCGTCCATCCAACACATTTTAGATAAGCCGGTGAAACTGAGCGAAATTCGTCACGTGGCAGCCACTGCTTTGAGCGGTTCAGGTGATCCTCAAAGCAATAGAGGTTAATAACGTATAAAAAGAGGTGGAAAGGCTTGAACATGACGCGCAACATGTCGCAGACCAAACGGGTCCTGATTGTAGACGATGAACCAAACGTAGCCACCATGTTGTCTGTCGCTTTGGAAAAACTGGGAAAGGATTATATTTTCGAAATCGCCCACAGCGGCCCTGAAGCGTTGGCCAAGGTGGAACAAAGAGAGTATGCCTTGCTGATCACCGATTACAATATGCCGGAACTCAACGGCCTGGACCTGGCCCAGGCCGTGCGTAAGATTTCTGCCGGCACCCAGGTGATCTTGATGACGGCTTACGGCACCAACCGCTTTCGCAACGCGATCGACCATTTTGAGCTGGATGGTTACATTGATAAACCCTTCACCGCCGATCAAATTCGCCAAATTGTGAAAAATGCGGTAGAACGCACCAGCCAGGCGCAGGCTGAACAACAAGCGCATTCCGACCCGCAGCCTCTGGAAGAGGCCGCTTACGAGCATCTTAAATCGCTGCGGGCCAGCACGGGCGCCCGATGTGTTCTGCTGCTGAGTTCAAATGGCTTTCCGGTGAGCGTGGTGGGGGAGACCAAGGATTTTGATGTTTCCTCTGTCAGCGCGCTGGTGGCCGCAAATTTTCTGGCTGCCATCGAGTTGGCCAATATGTTGGGCAACAATACCTCGATCTTTAAATCCAGCTACCACGAGGGCAACGACTACAACATCTACGCCTACGATGTCAACGGTGATCTACTGCTGGCCGTGATTTTTGGCGCGGAGTGTAAACCCGGCGTGGTCTGGTTCTACACCAAGCAGGTTGCCGCCGAATTGACCGCCCTGGCGCCCCAAAATCCGGGGGCCAACGTTGACTTCCGCAATGAAACGGTAGATGCCGCGTTGGATATCGAGTTCAATGAATTGTTTGACGCAATGGCCACTGAAGAAACCGTTTCGGCTTCCGAACCCCATAAGCAGGCTCGGACCGACCCTGCCAACGGTCAATCAAACAACGAACCCATGAGTTTTGAAAAGGCCGTAGTTGCTGGATTGGTGCCCGATCAAATTCTCGACAGGGAAAAATAAGACGAAAAACGACAGGAAAAATTTCATGAGCGGACAATACACCTTACGGAGTGGTATCACCATCTATCCCGACCAGGATCGGAAGATCATCTATCTTCTGTCTCATTTGAGCCAAAAATTACCGGCTCAATTTCTTCTGCTGACCGACGTTACCGGCCAGGTTGTCTTATCCCAGGGCGAACAAAAGAGCGTTGATCTGATCTCCCTGGGATCGTTGGTAGCCGGTGATCTGGCCGCCAGCCAGGAAATTGCCCGCCTGACCGGCGAATATCAGGATTACCAACTGGTCTTGCGCGAAGGTTCTACCAGCCATACCTTCATTGCCGAGGCAGGCCGCTATCTGGCCCTGCTGGCTCAGGTTTCTCATGAGGTGCCGTTGGGGTGGGCCAGAGTGCTTTTGCAGAAAACGGCCCGTGACCTGGCCGGCATTCTGAACGCTTCGACTGCCTCTCCCGCTCCTCCCCCGCCGGAATTAGCCCAGGATGATCTGCCGGACCTGTTTGGTGAAGCCTTGAACGACGTGTGGAAGGAGTGAGTAAATGTTTATCAACTGGCAGCATAAAGAACTTAATTTAAAAGTGGTTTATTACGGCCCGGCCCTGAGCGGTAAAACCACCAACCTGGAACAAATTCACGCTCATGTAGACTCCAGCCGCCGCAGCGAACTGGTCTCTTTAAAAACGCACGAGGACCGGACCCTGTTCTTTGATTTTATGGAATTGAAGTTGGGAAAGATCAGCGGCCTGACCCCCAAAATTCACCTGTATACCGTGCCCGGCCAAACCTATTACGAAGCCAGCCGCAAAATTGTCTTGCGGGGGGCCGACGGCGTGGTCTTTGTAGCCGACTCTGCCGCCGATCGTCTCGATGATAACCGGGTGGCCTGGATGAATATGCGAGAACACCTGACCGGATTGGGGCTGCCCGTGACAGATTTTCCGGTGGTGGTGCAGTTCAACAAACGAGATTTACCCAATGCGGTTGCGCCCCAAGTTTTAAGAAATACATTATCGCTGAACGGCTCACCTGTATTTGAAGCCATCGCTTTTCGAGGCCAGGGCGTGTTTGATACGCTCAAAGCCGTGACAGGCCAGGTGATCAAACAAGTGCAGCGCCAAGTGGCGCAATAACTACAACATCGAAAGAAGGTAAGCTGGTGAAAACAAATAATTCAAAATCGAGTTCAACCGAGTTGGCCCGGCTGCTGGCTGAAATGAATGAAGCCGGCGGGTTCCCCATTGCGGTTTTAACCGACCGGCACGGTTTCCCCATTGCGTCGGCGGGCGGTCCCGGCCAGGACCCCGACACCAAATCGGCCGTGGTGGCCCTGGTGCAAAAAACCGCCGGCCAGGCGCAGCAACAACTGGGTATGGCGGCCACCGATGAAATTTCTCTGTATGATACCAACGGCCAAAGATTGGTCTGCCGGCCCTTTATCGCCAAAGAACATGAGATGATCCTGGCCGTATTGGTGCCGGATAAAAATCAAAGCTACCGCCGCCTGACCACTAAAGCGGTCAACGCCATCCGGCGGCAGTGGAGACTATGAGTGGAGGTGATTGATGGCAATGCAAGGTAATTTACAGGATATGGCTGTGGCCGATCTGATCCAGCATAATTGTCAGGATAGAAAAACAGCTCAATTGCAAATAGACCACAATGGACAACAGGCCGCGCTTTTTTTTAAGGATGGGGCGGTTCAGCACGCCACGCTGGACGATGCCCATGGCGAAGAAGTAATTTATCAAATTCTGAATTGGCAAGAAGGGCGGTTTACCCTGGATATGGATATTGAACCCCCGGCAATTACCATCGAGCGCAGTTGGTCGGGTTTGCTGCTGGAAGGAGCGCGGCGGCTGGACGAAACCGCCCATCCCTCCCCGGAAAACGGCGCCGAACCGTCTTCTAAAAGCGAGTTGCTGGCCGAAACACTGACCGGCCTGCTGTCCGCCGCCGGCGAAGTTGATGGGGTCGCCGTGGTAGGGCTTGACGGCCTGGTTTACGCGGCCCATGTATCGCAAAAGGCGCTTGATGAAACCATGGTGGGGGCCACGTCTGCCGCCATTTTGGGCCTGAGCCGGCGTAGCGCCGGTCAACTCAAGCGCGGCAACTTCAATCAAACCCTGATCCAGGGAGACGCGGGTAATATTATTGTAACCGGCTTGAATCGGGAAGCCCTGTTAGTGGGGCTGACCTCGGCGGAGGTTAACTTGGGCATGGCGTTTGCCGAAATACGAGAGATGAGTAAAAAATTAACCGCTATTTTGTAACTATTTCCCCTCAGGAGTTTTTGTATGAATGATCGTAAAAGTTGGCAAGTTAAAAATGAAGCTATTCTGGATGATCTGGTGGCTCTGATGGATTTAACCGCCCAGGATAAATCATTTATGACGGCATTACAGCCCCAGGCCCAAGAAATAGCCCCGGCATTGAGCGAAGCCTTTTACACCCGGTTACTGGCCCACCCTGCCACCGCCGAATATGTTTCTGAACACATTGAAGACCGTAAGCAGGCATTGCAGGGTTGGTTTCTGGAGTTGTTTGGCGGCGAATACGGGCAAGCATACGTGCAGAGCCGGCTGGCAATCGGGCAGGTGCATGTTCGAATTGGCCTGCCCGTCCGTTACCCGCTGGCTATGATGGACGTCATTCTTGAATTTGGCGAGAAAGTTACGGCGCAAAGTTCTCAGTCTCTACAGGCAGCAACCGCTTTTAGAAAACTATTGGCCCTGGACGTGGCTATTTTTAATCAATCTTATGAGGATGCTCAACTTGAACATCTTGCGGAAATGGTGGGCAATGAACGGCTGGCCCGGCGCCTGTTGACCCAATAGAAAGTTATTATCGAGAATTTAGATAGAATCTGGGGTCATTCCCTGATCGGTCTTACAACAATCGTTTATTCATAATAAGGAGAAAAAAACAATGGCTAAAAAGAAAAGCGAACTTCTGGCTGATGCCTTGAGCGAACTCTTGCAGGAATCATCAGATATTAACGGCGCTGCCGTGGTAGGCCTGGATGGTCTGGTCTATTCGGCCAACGTTCCTCAAAAGGCGCTGGACGAAAACCTGGTGGGGGCCAGTTCCGCCGCCATCCTCGGGTTGAGCAAACGCAGTACCGAGCAACTAATGCGGGGAACGTTCAAGCAAACTCTCGTTCAGGGCGATGACGGCAATATTATTGTGGCCGGGCTGAACAGCGAAACCCTGTTCATCGGCCTGACGCCCTCGAATGTGAACCTGGGAATGGCTTTTGCCGAGGTGCGGACGATGACCGGTAAATTACAAGAGATTTTATAACCCATTCAATTTGGATCTGTTTACAGGAGAAACATAATATGGCTACTGATGAAGTAAAAAAAGAAAACCGCCTGCGATTGACCAATATGGCGCTGTTGAGCCTGGCGTCCAGCACCTGGGATACTTTGGGTGAGTCTGCTTTTGCCTTTAGCGGCCCCATGGGCAGTCAAATCCTTAAAGTTATGGAACAAGAGATGGGCTTGGAAATTGCCGGTGAAACCCCCGAAGATGTCATGACCGAGATTGGCCGCATTTTTGTAGATGAATTTGGCTTTTGCGGTGATATTGATGTTGAAAGTGACGGCGACAGCCTTTACACCGTAAAAGTCAAACAGTGTGTCAACCGCCGCTTTACCGACAAACTGGCTGACGCTGGCGTAGAAAAACCCTTTATCTGCCCGATCATGAACGCCTGCCAGGCCGCCTTACGCCGGATGGGCTACAAAATGCACGAAGATGTAGAAAAGTGGGCCGAAGAGGGCGGGTCGATTATCACCTTTAAAGCGATATAATTCTGTAATTTCAAAGACGTAGGTCACGTTTTCACTGTGACACCCCCTCTGATAAATTTGTCACGCTGCAAATGTGACCTACGCTTGAAATCTTAATGGATTTATAAGGTATCAATGGAATGAAAGACCCCATTATTCTTCGCCGCCGGGATACCCTTTCGCCCGTTCAGGCAAGTTATTGGAAAGACCTGCTCTACCGCGTGACCAAAATTGGCACCGAGTTGGAAGCCGCGCCGCCCAAAGGCATGAAACGGCCCGATTTTGAGAGTGCGATCCGGGAGAAATTAGCGCCCTCAGGTGATCTGGACCGGTTGGGGCCTAACGGGGTTCTCGATGTAACCAAAGAACATTGCGGCATTGAAATTCGGGTGATTGGCCGGCAGCCTCATTTTCGCGCGCTGCAAGAACAATATCAAAACATTATGGCGGTTCTTCAGGCCAACCAGGCCCGCCCGCGCCCTACCTGCGGGCTGCATTTTCACCTGTTAACGCCCGGCCTGGCCGAACCGGTACCGGAAATCATCCTGGCAAACTTATGGAACTTGATCCGCCGTTACGCCCCGGAACTGAAATTTCTCACCAGCACCGGCTCCAAACGCGAGGCGCTCTGCCGCCGCCGCAATCATAACAGCCATGGAGAAATGGTGTGCCATTCGCCCGTAACTATGACCATGCGCCAGATCCAGCACATGCTGAACGAAAGCCGGATCGTACCCAAACACCAGAATTTCTTCAACCTGGAGCATCTCTCCTTTACCGAAACCGGAGACGTTTGGCCCTTTCATCTTGAGTTCCGTTTCCCCGACACCAACTTTTCTCCCACAGCCGTCACCGCGCTGACCTTTCTCTTTTTGGCCATGCTCTTAAAAGCGGTAGATTTAAGCCGGTACGGGGTTATTCACGTGGGTAAAATCCAGCCCTGGCGGCGCAAAATAGCCCTTCTGGACAGGCTCAATAACAACAACGGCACCCTGGCCACCAGCGATACCAGCGCCGTAACCGATGAGATTATCGAAGAATTGCGGGCGGGAGCTTATGAATTGCTCGATTTGCTGGCCCCCATCCTGGACAGTTTTGTAGATAATGCGGCTCTGGATGTTCTCATGACGCTGGCCGAACAGCCGGTTTCTTTGCGGCGATGCGCCGGTTATGATTGGGATACCATTGAAACCATGTTGGCCGAACGGACGCAGCCGGATGATATTGGCTTGGATAAAACCGATCATCGTTTAATGCAGCGTATTGAACTGGGCGAATGGACGCAGCAGCAATCTTCAGATTCGTGGCAGTGGGCCGCGGCCCGCGAACTGCGCCTGACCCCGCAAGAGCTGGAAATACGGTTGCAACGGCTGCAAAACTTGCGCGGGCTTTGTTGGGATGCCCGGCAGGGAGCCATGGTCTTCACCAGGTAAGAAAAGGATATCAGCCAGATGTGTGGTATTGCAGCAATGTTATTGTACCCTCAAGACCGGCCTGCATCGATGTGGCAGGAAATCAAACAAACCTTTACCGGCAGCCTATTGTTCAATGAGGAACGGGGTAAGGCGGCCACCGGCCTGGCCATTGTGCAGCGGGAAACCGGTGTTTTGATCGAAAAATCGCAGTGCCGGGCTACGGAATTTGTGGCAACGCCCGAATATGACCGCCTGCTGGATATACTCGATGCCCAAACAGTGCTGCTGTTGGGCCACGTGCGCCATCCCACCAAGGGCGCGCCCGCGCGCAACGAAAACAACCATCCCGTGCAGGCAGGACCAATTCTGGGCGTACACAACGGGCACATTGACAATGATGATGATCTATTTGCCCGGTGTGGCTGCCCGCGCCGGGCCGAAGTTGATAGCGAGATCATTTTTCGCCTGCTGGAAACCCTATCTCCGGCACAGTTGAACGGCAGTTACCTGCAAGCCGCGCAAAAACAACTGGCTCGACTTCAGGGGAAATTTACTTTTTTGGCCGCCGACCGCCGAAAACCGGGGAAGTTGCTGGTGGTCAAACACCAAAATCCGCTGTCGCTGCATTTTCACGCCGAATGGCAGGCCCTGATCTTTTCCTCTCGCTATTTGTTTCTGCGTAAAAGATTTGGTTCGGCAGTGTTGTATGAAAACTTGCCGGCTGACCAACTCCTGCTGTTTGATGTGGAGACCTTGCCTCACCTGTGCCACCATCCCGTTGATACCTTTCCTTTGTAACATAACTCTCAAAAGAACTTGCGCCAAATTTGGGTTTGCTCAAAGCGGTGCTAAAATGGGGGGCATTCATCTTTGATGGTTACAGAGTT
This sequence comes from uncultured Caldilineaceae bacterium, assembly GCA_964612485.1. Lineage (GTDB taxonomy): Bacteria > Chloroflexota > Anaerolineae > 4572-78 > J111 > JAFGNV01. The sequence continues at coordinate 18,276 of CAZTFF010000009.1, read as the reverse complement.
ACAGACGTTACAGGGTTACAGATACATAATCCGTGACGATCTCTAAATAAGCCGGTGGGAAAAAGTATGCCATCACAGAGGTGATTTATGGCGGCGGTGGTGATCTTGACGCTATGCTCCGGTTAACTTCCTCGGAATTGCTGCGGGTGTGCCGGGGGCAGGTTTTGGACGTGTCAGAAGCCGCGTGATTTTCCGGTGCCGGCCTTTTTTAATGAGAGAAATCAGAAGGCCTTGCAAAAAACTCAATTCGGATTAAGATAACAGTAGGTTATTTTTTGATAGGTGGGCGTGTTTTTTAAAGGAAAAGTTTGGGCGAGAAAACCAAAAAGTTAAAAGAAACAGAAAGGATTGAGACTATGTCTACTAAAATAATGGAATTACTGGGTGACAAACAAGAGGATTTATTGGGCCACGTTTGTAAAGGCATTCCCAAAGAGTCAATTCACGTGCCGGGGCCGGATTTTGTGGACCGCGTCTGGATGCCGTCTGATCGCAGCCCGCAGGTTTTGCGCAGCTTGCAGGCGCTGTATAATTCCGGGCGGCTGGCGGGAACCGGCTATCTGTCTATTCTACCGGTTGATCAGGGCATCGAGCATACGGCAGGCGCTTCTTTCTCGCCCAATCCTGAATATTTTGATCCCGAAAATATCGTCAGGCTGGCCATCGAAGGCGGCTGCAACGCCGTGGCCTCCACGTTTGGCGTGCTGGGGGCCGTAGCCCGCAAATATGCCCACAAAATTCCCTTCCTGGTCAAATTCAATCACAATGAGTTGATGACCTATCCCCAAAAGTACGACCAGATCATGTTTGGCAATATCAAACAGGCGTGGGATCTGGGCGCGACAGCCGTGGGCGCTACCATCTATTTTGGATCGGAAGAGTCTAACCGGCAGATCATCGAAGTGAGCGAAGCGTTTGATTACGCCCACGAACTGGGCATGGCCACCGTTTTGTGGTGCTACCTGCGTAACTCGGCCTTCAAAAAAGATGGCGTGGATTATCACGATGCCGCCGATACCACGGCCCAGGGCAATCATCTGGGGGCCACCATTCAGGCCGACATCGTCAAACAAAAACTGCCTACCAAGAATGGCGGCTTTAAAGCCATTGGCTTTGGCAAAACGAATCCCAAAATGTATGGCGACCTTTGCAGCGATCACCCGGTTGATCTGGTGCGCTGGCAGGTAGCCAACGATTATATGGGCCGGGTCGGTCTCATCAACTCCGGCGGCGCGTCGGGCGAGAATGATTTTGCCGATGCGGTGTATACGGCCGTGGTTAACAAACGCGGCGGCGGCATGGGGCTGATCTCAGGCCGCAAGGCTTTCCAGCGCCCGATGTCTGAAGGCGTGAAACTGTTGAACCATATTCAAGATGTGTATCTTGATGCCGGCATTACCGTAGCTTGAGGGTGCGTCCAGAATTTTAGAAAATCTGGACAAACCTGGGGGATTCGGGGGGATTCCCCCCGAATCCCCCTGCCTGTCCTAAAATCTTGGACAGACCTGTAGCTTGACCAAAAGAACGAATGTTCGTATAATATCCGTATGGACATTCATCAAAAAGTTGAAACCCTGAGCGGAGACGCGGCCTTTGATTGCGAAGGGCCGCCTCCGCTCACCCATCAGGCGCGCAAAGAACAGTTTGTGGCTCACAGCCGGGCCTATGTGACGCATCCGCAAAAGGGGAAAATCCCCCTGATGCGCATTATGCAGACCAGCGCCTGTGAGCGGAACTGTTACTATTGTCCCTTTCAAGCCGGGCGCAATTACCGGCGGGTGTCGTTAACGCCGGAAGAACTGGCCGCGGCGTTCGACCAAATGCAGCGCAAAAAACTGGTCGATGGCCTATTTTTGAGCAGCGGCATCATTGGCGGCGGGGCCAAAGTGATGGACAAAATGCTGGACACGGTGGACATCGTCCGCCGCAAGTACGAGTATTTTGGCTACGTTCATCTCAAGATCATGCCGGGCGCGGAAATTGCCCAAATCGAGCGGGCTGCCCGGCTGGCCGACCGGCTGTCGGTGAACCTGGAAGGGGCCAACGAGAATCGCTTGCTAAAACTGGCCCCCAAGAAGAACTTCTGGCAGGAACTGCTGCCGCCCCTCTACTGGCTGCCACAAAACAAGCATACGCTGGAACCGTGGGTCAAGCCGCCCAGTTTGACCACCCAATTTGTGGTTGGCCCGGCTGGCGAGGCGGATAAAGAACTGCTCACCACCGTCAGCGGCCTGTACCGGGAGGCTAACCTGGCCCGCGCCTACTATCAAGCCTTCAACCCCGTGCCCGGCACCACCTTTGCCGAAAAAGAAAAAACCCCGCACCTGCGGGAGCATCGGCTTTACCAGTCCGATTGGCTGTTGCGTTTTTACGGGTTTCAATTGGAAGAATTGCCTTTTGATGCCGGCGGCAATTTACCGTTGGCCGCCGACCCCAAAATACTCTGGGCGCAGCAGCACCTGCGCGACCCTCTGGAGATCAACCGGGCCGCCCGCGCCGAGTTGCTGCGCGTGCCCGGCATCGGCCCCAAATCTGTCGAGGCCATTCTCCAGGCGCGGCGAGCAGGCCGGATCACCACCTTGCAGCAGCTCAAACATTTAGGCGCGTGGACGAAACGTGCCGCCCCTTATATCCTGCTTGATGGACACCGGGCGGAACAGCAGCTGAGTCTGGCCGAAGTTTGATTACGGAGAATCTTCATCTAAGGTTTGGCGGACTTTTTGGCTTAACGCCGAGGGGGAGAAAGGTTTGGGCAAGAAGGCGATGCCGGGCTTTAAAACGCCGTGCTGCACAATGGCCTCATCGGTATAACCGGAGGCAAACAGCGCTTTGGTGTTAGGCCGGATGGCTTTGATCTGATCGGCCAGGTCTTTACCATTCATTTGCGGCATCACCACGTCGGTCAGCAGCAAGTGGATGTCGTCCGTTGTGCTTTGGGCCAATTGCAGCGCTTCCTGGCCGTTGCTGGCCTCCCACACGGTGTATCCCTGCTGGCGCAGGGTAAAGGCGGCCATTTCGCGGACGGCGGGTTCATCTTCAACCAGCAGAATGGTTTCCTTTCCCCGTGGAATGTCATCCGGCTGTTCGCTGGGCAGCATAGAGGTTCTGGTTTCTTCGCAGCGCGGAATGTAGACTTTGAAAATGCTGCCCACATTTTCCTCGCTTTCCACCCAGATATGGCCCTGATATTGTTGGATAATGCCAAAGATGGTCGATAACCCCAACCCGGAGCCTTTCCCCTGTTTTTTGGTGGTGAAAAACGGTTCAAAAATACGGTTTTGGATTTCTTTGCTCATCCCAATACCGGTATCGCTGACTTGCAGCAAAACGTACGGGCCGGTTTTGGCATCCAGATGGGTGGCCTCGTATCGCTCATCCAAAACCACGTTGGCGGTTTCAATCGTCAGCCGGCCGCCGTTGGGCATGGCGTCGCGGGCATTCACGGCCAGGTTCACAATAATTTGTTCGATCTGGGTGCGGTCGGCTTTGATGGGCCACAGGTCGGGCGATAGCCGGGTTTCCATTTCTGTATCTTCGCCGATAATGCGCCGCAGCATTTTTTCAAAATCGGCAACAATATCATTGAGGTTGAATACCTTTAATTCGATCACCTGTTTGCGGCTAAACGTCATCAATTGCCCCACCAGGTCCGCCGCGCGCCTGCCTGAATAGAGAATTTTATCAACCATTTTCTGGATGGGATCATCGGGCGCCAGCCGCATTTGGGTTAGCTCGGCAAAACCCACCACGGCGGTGAGCAGGTTGTTAAAATCATGAGCAATGCCGCCGGTGAGCCGGCCAATGGTTTCCATTTTTTGGGCCTGACGATATTGTTCTTCCAACTCCAACTCGCGCGTAATGTTACGTTTAACGGAAACATAATTAACAATGTTGTTATTACCGTCCCGCACCGGGCTGATGGTCACATCTTCGGTGAAAAGGGTGCCGTCTTTCCGTTTGTTGACCAGGCGGCCCTGCCAATCCTCGCCTCTGGTGATGGTGCGCCATAAATTTTCGTACACTTCCGGTAGTTGCTGGCCGCTTTTTAGAATCCGTGGATTTTGGCCGATCACTTCGTCGGCCCGATAGCCACTGACGCGCTCAAAGGCGGGGTTCACGTAAAGAATGGTTCCTGTGGTATCGGTCACGGCCACGCTGTCGGCGGTTTGTTCAATGGCGGTAAAGAGGCGCTGGTGGGCCTGGATCAAGCGCGCCTGCCCCAGCGCGCCGGAGACCTGATCGCTAACGCTCCAGCCCAGGTTGATCTCTTCGGCTGAAAATTGGCGCGGTTCCGAGGTGCCCAGCATTAGAAGCCCCACCACCTCCTGGTTGATCGTTAGCGGCAGCACGAGCATCGAGGCGGTATCGTCCAGCCGCAATGAATCTTTAACTGAGGCGAGTCGTTCATCGTTTTTTACATCAGCCACGGCCAGGGGCGTTCGGCGGGCCAAGATGTAGCGGGTCAGTCGGTTGGTCGAAGCCATAGAGATATCGGTTTTTAGTAGAGAAGGATGGTCTTCCACCCGGTACTCGGCCATCAGGGTGGCCTGGGCGCGTTTTTCGTTCAATAGAAACGCTGCCGCGTGGGGTACATCAAAGGCGGTAGCCAGTTCTGAACAGGCGGTATGCAGAATAGAGGCCGGGTCCGGGTTGGCGGCTGAGGCGGCGATAATCTGGTTGAGCAAGACTAATTCCCGGTTGCGCCGGCTGATTTCTTGTTCGGCTTTTTTTCGTTCGGTTAATTCTCGCTGAAGGGCGTCGTATAAGTCGAGGTTTTCTTCCTTGAGCTTTTGCATTTCGATGTTGTCTTTGATTTTGGTGAGCAGGTCGTCAACATCAATCGGTTTGGTCAGATATCCCGAGGCGCCGTTATTCAGCGCGCGCATGGCTGTTTTTACCGAAGCGTAGCCGGTAATGATGAATATTACCATATCAGGGTGTAATTTTTTTAAGGGGGAGAGCAAATCAACCCCCTCCATATCGGGCAATCTGATATCTAGGAGGGCGATGTTGAAAGCGCATTCCTGCGCTTTGTCCAGCGCTTCCCGGCCGGTTGCGGCTGTTTCTACATTGTAGCCTTTTTTGCCAAGGATAAGGGCCAGGCTTTTGCAGATGCTCTCATCATCATCAACAATTAGAATGCGGCCATAGCCCGTTGGCGTCTCACGTTGGGTCATCATTGGGTTCCGGTTCAGGTATCTATTTGAGGGTGGCGTACCAGTGGCAGGCGGATTGTAAATTCGCTTCCCCGGCCGGGTACGCCTTCACTTTTAACATTTATTATACCATTATTTTCTTCAATGAGAATTTTTGATAACGCCAGTCCCAGACCAATGCCTTTGGCTTTGGTGGTAAAGAGCGGCTCAAAGAGTTTGTTCTGGCTCTCCGGGCCGATCCCCACGCCGGTATCTTTAATTGATACCATCCCCCATTCATCTACGGTTTTAGATTCGATGATCAATTGCCCCCCCTGCCAAATTGGCGGCGACATAGCCTGAATGGCATTATGGATCAAATTATTAAAGATGGTTTCCATATGTTCTGGATCGACTTCTACCAGCAGGGGCGAGGTACTCAATTGGTTAAGGAGGATGATATGGTCCGGGATGGTTCTGCGCGCTATCACGTTGAGCAGAATTTCATTAATATCTATCCAGCGGGTAATGGCCGGTTCCGGGTGAGTGAATTCGAGCAAGCTGTTGATAATGTGTTTAGAGTTCATCACCTCCTGGTTCAATATATCCAGCGACTCTTTTATATCGGGGCTTGAATTTTCTAGCATCATATTTAAATAATAGGTTGTATTTTTGATGCCACCCAGGGGATTATGGAGTTCATGGGCCATACTGCTGGCCAGTTGGCCCAGGGTTGCCAATTTCTCCTGCTGGACCAGTTGTTCCTGGGTTTGCCGTAACTTTTGGGTGCGTTCGTCAACCATATCTTCCAAATGTTCGGAGTATTCTCTGAGCGAGTTTTCCGCTTTTTTGCGGCGCACCATATTAAAAATTAAAAAAGCGATAATCAGCGTTTGGCCCAACACAAAGGTAACGCCGCCCCAAATATATTCTTTGTAGCGGTAATAAAAAGTGTTGGGCGTGTTGACCACGATACTGCCCTCCGGCAGGGCCGCAAGCGGAATCTGCCAGCGCGCCAGTTGCTCGTAATCAAACATATATTGGGTTACGCCTTCCCGTTTGAGGGGAATGTCTGAAACCGGTTCGCCCGCCAAAATTCTCGATACCATTTCGCCGGCTGCTTTGCCTTCGTAGTAGCCGCTGACTAATTTGCCGCCCACGGTTCCATAGTTCAGGTAAAAATCGCCGGTGTTATAAATGGGGGCCGTTGCGGCTTGAGAGAGACGGGGCAGAACCTCTTGGTAGTTGATCAGATTGCCGTGTTTATCGCGGAAAAAATCGGAGTAATAAATCACGCTGTTGGCCGGGGCATTGCTCACAATTTGCAGCAGTTGGGGAACATCCAGGCCGTCACCTTGATCCAGAAAGACAAATTCTACCGGAAATTTGTTTTCCCGATCCAGTTGCTCCAGATATTCGCGGTGCGTCTGGCCGGTGGTGGTTTGATCGGTAATCAGCAGGAGCCGTTTCGTATCGGGATGGAGTTTGAGGGCAATATCAATCGTGGCGTTGTGGTTGATGGTTTCTGTCACGCCGGTCACTTGTTTTTGCCCGGCAATCATTGCATCTTCAAAATGGTTGACGCCGCCGAAAACAAGGGGCGTTCCGGGGAAAAGATTGGCGCGGTGTTCTAACATAAAATCAAAAGCATTGTTGTCCAGCGCTACAATAGCGTCGAAAGTGGTATGTTCATATTTTTGTTGATAGGTTTCATACAATAGATCAAAATATTCCTCGCTGGCCAGCCGTTTGGTGTCCATATATTCAATCGCCGCAGTTGTATCGGCAGGCAATGCAGCCAGGATGCCTTGTATCTCATTATCCGACCAATCGAAGCCATGATGGTAGGAGTTAAGGATCAATATTTCAGAAGCATCATCCTGC
>CAZTFF010000009.1:0-11157 GCA_964612485.1 uncultured Caldilineaceae bacterium | reverse complement strand
AGCATCATCCTGCGCGGCGGCAGGGCCGGACATCCCGCTCAGGAGTATTAACAGCCAGATCAAAAAAAAGAGTTTTTTCCATGCTAGAGATAAACGCCGCAGCCATAACTTCGTTGTTACCAGCATTGACCGGATCTCCTCCGCCCCCCGGCATCTTTCCTGATATCCGAGGACGTTATACATTTTACCAAGCTATAATTCCCTGCTGCTTCCGTTATTTTACCATTTTCTCCATCAGTTTGCTATCCCGATACTTCAAAGAAATCGGGTATCGGCAGGTGTTATTTGATGCGGAAGTGACATTTGTCATAGGCAACAAGGACATTTGTCACTGTCGGGGAAACGACAATCGTTTTACAATGTCTGTGGTTGTAGCCTGAAAAAATTTATGGTATTATCCGTTAGGCTGTAGCGGGTGAACCACCATCCTCTATTTTTAGTTTAAACAATTTCTTACATAATGCAAGAGACCTCCAATTAGAAAACCGGCGCAACCGGTCATATCCGGTTGAACGCTCACCGGGGATGGTGAGTTAAAGCACCTGCAAGTTGGATGATGTTGGCAGAAATTCCACCGCAAAAATAGCCGGTGGATGTTAATAAACCGAATCCATCAAAAGAAAGGTGTAACTTATGAGTGACAAAGAAGTTCTAGAAACCAGCGAAGCGCAAATTGCCGTACACTGGCAGGAAGAGGAATATTTCCACCCCTCCACCGAATTTATTGCCCAGGCCAATATGACCGACACAGGCATTTTTGATCGCTTTAGCCTGGACAATGTCCCCGAATGTTTCAAAGAATATGCCGACCTCTTAACCTGGTACAAATACTGGGAAACCACCCTCGATACCAGCGACGCCCCCTGCTGGAAATGGTTTGTCGGCGGTAAACTCAATGTTTCTTACAACTGCATCGACCGGCATCTGGATGAGTACAAAAACAAAGCCGCCTTCATCTACGTGCCGGAACCCGAAGACGAAATCCAGCAGCCGATCACCTATCAAGAGTTGTACGTGCGGGTGAATGAAATGGCCGCCCTGCTGCGCGATTTTGCCGGCGTCAAGCAAGGCGACCGCGTGACCATCCATATGCCGATGGTGCCGGAACTGCCCATCACCATGCTGGCATGCGCCCGCCTGGGCGCGATTCACTCGGTGGTGTTTGGCGGTTTCAGCGGCAAAGCCTGCGGCGAGCGCATTGGCGACTCCGGCAGCGAAGTGCTGGTGACGATGGACGCTTACTATCGCGGCGGCAAATTGCTGGAACACAAAGATAAAGCCGATATTGCCTGCGACGTGGCCACCGAAGATGGCGTGGAAGTGCAAAAAGTATTGGTCTGGCAACGCTATCCCGGCAAAAGCTCCACCCAAACGCCGATGAAAGACGGGCGCGACTTTTTTGTGAACGATTTGCTGTCCGATTATCGCGGCCAGCGTGTTGAGCCGGTGCAAGTGAACGCCGAAGATCCGCTCTTTTTGATGTACACCAGCGGCACTACCGGCCGTCCCAAAGGCTGCCAGCACAGCAGCGGCGGTTACCTGGCCTATGCGGCAGGAACCTCCAAGTACGTGCAAGACATCCATCCCAATGATGTGTACTGGTGCATGGCCGACATCGGCTGGATCACCGGCCACTCCTACATTGTTTACGGCCCGCTGGCCCTGGCTGCGACCAGCGTTCTGTTTGAAGGCGTGCCCACCTACCCTGACGCGGGTCGCGCCTGGCGCATTGCCGAGCAACTTGATGTGAACATTTTCCACACCGCCCCCACCACCGTGCGCATGCTGCGCAAAGCCGGCCCCGATGAACCGGCCAAATACAACTACCACTTTAAGCATATGACCACCGTGGGCGAACCCATTGAGCCGGCCGTATGGCGCTGGTATTACGAGGTTGTGGGTAAAGGCGAGGCCGCCATTGTGGATACCTGGTGGCAAACCGAAACCGGCGGCTTTTTATGCAGCACCATGCCCGCCTTGCACGGCATGAAGCCCGGCAGCGCCGGTCCGGCTATGCCCGGTATTCACCCCATTATTTACGATGATGACGGCAATGAAGTGCCGCCCGGTTCCAACAAAGCAGGCAACATCTGTATTCAGAACCCCTGGCCCGGCGCGTTCCAAACTATCTGGGGGGACCGCGACCGTTATGTATCCACCTACTACGAGCGCTACTGCAAAGACCCCAACAGCAAAGATTGGCGCGATTGGCCCTACCTGGCGGGCGATGCGGCCATGCAAGCCCCCGACGGTTACTACCGCATTTTAGGCCGCATTGACGACGTGATCAACGTGGCCGGTCACCGCCTGGGTACCAAAGAGTTAGAGTCAGCCTGCTTGCTGGTGGAAGAAGTGGCCGAAGCTTCAGTAGTGCCGATGGCTGACGAAGTGAAAGGTAAAGTGCCCATTATCTATGTTTCCTTGAAGCCAGGCTATGAAGCCAGCGAAGAATTGGCCCGGAAGGTTTCGGAAAAAGTTTCCGACACTATCGGCAAGATTGCCCGGCCTAAGGCCGTGTACATTGTGCCCGATATGCCCAAAACCCGCTCCGGCAAAATCATGCGCCGCGTGCTGGCCGCTATTTCCAATAAAGCGGATGTAGGCGACGTAACCACCCTGGCCAACCCCGAAATTGTGGACGAAGTGAAAAAACTCGTTCAGGGTTAAGCCTAAAACTCCTTTTGGAGGGAGTTAAAAAGAGCCAGCCGGAAACTTCCGGCTGGCTCTTTTGTTGTTTACGGAATCTGGAGGGTGGTCAGCGGCACGCTGCGGTCTTCAAAACCGATGCCGCTGATGCCAAAGGCCGATAATCTCACCCTGGCATTGTTGTAAAGCCCGGTAACAACCGTATATTCGCCGGGGGGGAGATTGGCGGCGATGCGGTGCGTATCGGCCTGGATAACGCCGGGAGTCCAATCCCCGGTGGGCGCGGCCCCGTTTTGTGGAAAACTGTCGTGGCCGGCCACCCACTGGCCGTTAGCGTCCAGCAGATGGGTAAATACCGTCAGGTCCTGGTTTTGAGACGTAGTTGCCTCCCAGAAAAGCGTCACCACAACCTCGCCGGGAGTTACCTTGGTATGGAAGGTGTGCAGGTCGATGCCGTTGCTGAAGCGGGCCATCGGATGGCAAACGGCGGTTGTGCTGGAGAAGTTGTAGAGCGAGGCGGCGGCAAAGCTTTCAAAATCAAAGGTTTCAACCACCCGGCCTTGCTGAGCGGCCAGGTTTTGCAGCCTGCCGGCCTGCGGCCCATTGGGCACAATCCAGGCCAAACCGGAGTTGGGCATCAGGTCGCTCATCGTGGGCAGCGTATTATTTTCGGGCGCGTTGGTGAGTTCGGCCAGGTCGGCCGCAATGCGCAGGTCAAACGCGTTGTTCAGATGGGGATAGAGTTGGCGGTAGGTGGCCTGATCGCTCACGTACAATCGCTGTGATTCCGGCCCCAGCGGGCAGGTCTCGGCGGAAGGGCCATTTTGCGCCTGGGCTTGCATAAACCCCACCATGTTTTGAGCGGGACTGTTATCCAGCCGGTGATCGCTGTAAGCGCGCAGCATCACGGGCGTCAGCATCACCAGGAAAACGGCAAAGAGGCCGCCCAACGCCAGCGGCACATACGGGCGAAGCTGCCCCATCGAGGCCAGCGGCTGGGTGCTGCCCCAAATCTCCACGGCAAATTCAACGGCCAGCATGGTGATGACCAAAAACCGCGCCAGCACGATCAAAACAAGCAGCCACGCGGCCTGGGGCAGCAGTACAAAATAAACAGGCTGTTCCAGCACGTTGAGGCCGGTTAAAACCAGCGCGTAGGTCAGCCCGCGCCCGTTGGGAAAGAGCAAAATAATGAACGGCAGCAGGTAAACCAGAAATTGCGGGCTGTACCCCTTGGACCACAGCATAAAAATGGCAATGGTCAACCCGCCAAAAGCCATCACGTTGCGGGACCGGTTGTAATCGGCGGGGCGGGTAAAAATGAAGGCGTAGAGCGCGGCAAAAGCCAGGGTGATGACGCCCCACAGCCAGCCGGCCATCCGGGGGGTATAATCGAGCGCAAAATTTGCGGCCTCCGGGTCCATGCGGTTGCCGTTGACCGCGCCAAAGCCGTAGTAGCCGTCGGCTACGGCCCACACGGTTTCCCAGCCGGAACGGCCCAGGATGGATTGAAAGGACGTTATCCACCACTGCGGATCGCCGTTGAGCGCCGGAACAATAATGAACGGCGTGAGCAAAATGGCCACGGTCAGGCCGAACACCACCGCGTACAAGCCTATTTCGATGCCCATCTCCTGCCGGTTGTGCCGGTATTGGAACCACAGGCGGCGCAGCGCCACCGGCAGCATCAAGGCCGGCACAATTTTGACCATAAAGCCCACCCCGGTGGAAGCCGCCGACAACAGCCGCCGGTCGGCCAGCAGCAGTTCCAGCGAGAGCAGAATGAAAAACAAAGCCGTGCCGTCAAAAAAACCGAGCATGGCGTAGACCGGCGGAAACAACCCGGCGTAGAGCCACATCACCCGGGTGAGAATGGCGGGGGTCTGGATGAAGCGGCGGGCCAGGCGGTAAATGAGGGCAAAATTGCCCACTTCAAACAGCACAAACACCGTGCCCAAAATGAGTACAAACCACAGCCGGGGATCATCGGGCCAGGGCGGCAGCAGCAAGGCCAGTTTGTACGCGCCCACCATCAGCCAGGGTACCAGCGGCGGCCACTCCAGCCAGAAATCTAAAAACGGGTAGAGCGAAAAATCGGACAAACCGGCAATGCCCAAATAGGTGTCAAAATCCGACCAATCGCGGATAAAGCCGCCGGGTTTGAGCAAAAACAGGGTCAGCCAGCGGAACACCAGAAACAGCGCCAGCAGCGGCCAGAAATCGGCCAGGGGCGGGGCGGCGGCGGGCGGCGGGTCAGGTTCCGGCTTCGGGGTGGGGGCGGTTGGTTCGGGTTTCGGTTCGGCTTTGTCAAACTCGCGCGCTTCAGGCTGTTCTGCGGCAGGGGGTTTGGGGCGGTCAAAACGGATCACTTTTTTGGGGCCGGAGTCGCCCGGTTCGGGCAGGGCGTCAAACTCAACCTCGGTGGGCGCGCCGTGTTCGCTGGCTGCAAAGATCGCTTCCTGAATGTCGTCCACCGGGCGAGGGGTGGGGCCTTCGTCCAGGTCCGGCACGGGTTCGGGCAGCTCGTCAAATTTCAGTTCGGTGGGGTCGCCCTGGTCCGCCGCTTCTACCAGCGCTTCTTGAATATCGTCTACCGGTTCGGGGGGCGGGCCTTCGTCAATGTCGGGCGCGGGGCCGCCGGATTCCGGCGCTTCGTAGGGTTGCATGGGCCGGGTTTTATCCTGACGGCGTTTATCGCCGGCGGGTTTTGAGTCGGGCTGATCAGAATTTTGTTCGGCCTGGGAATTTTTTTGTTCCTCGGTCATCGCATTCTTCCTGTCCATAGTTTGATGCGCAGGGAAATGAGGGCGCGGGTGTATTGGGTGAGAATGGAGACGAATTGGGTTTTGCTGTGTCCGTGCATGCGCAGCCGGTAAAAAACCGGGATTTCCAGCATCCGGTAGCCTCGGTTATGGGCCACCATCAGCAGGCGGATAAAATAATCGCCGTAGCCGTAATAGATTTGCTCCAGGTCCATCGATTCCAGTTTGTCGCGGGAAATCGAGAAAAAACCGCTCAAATTATCGTGAACCGGCGTGCGGAAGAGCAGCCGGATGGCGTAGTTGTAGATGTTGCTGGAAAATTGGCGGAAACGGTCTTCCATGCCGCCGGCCATCACAAAACGGGAACCGATGATGAGGTCGTAATATTCCAGAAATTTGATCATTTGCGGGATGATGGCCGGATCGTGGTTGAAGTCGGTGTCCATAAAAACCAGGATATCGCCGGTGGAGTGCCGGATGCCGTAAAGAATGGCCGTAGCCAGCCCGCGTTCTTCAGTGCGGACAAAGAGTTTGATCCGCGAGTCGCCATCAAAATTATGGTGAACCGCGTCGGCGGTGCCGTCGGGGCTGTTGTCATCGACGACCACGATGTCAAATTCTATTGAATGTGGTTCCATCGTGGCAAAAATGGCCTGGATCAGTTCGATGATGTTATCTTTTTCATTGTAGGTGGGCAGAATGATGGATGTTTTCATGGGATTTAGCGAGTCTTTTGATTCGGCGATTCAGCGAGTCATTCAGCGAGACCGTGGTTATTTCGCAGCCTCGCTAATTCGCTGAATCGCTGAATCCCTTACATATATTTCCAGAGTTCAAAAATGGTGCCGTACCGGCCGCCTTGCTGCCGGAAACGGCGCTGGTCGGCGGGTTTGGGGTAGGAGTGGTAGGAGGCCTGGCTGTGATCCTGGGCAATGCGCGGCGGGTTGCCGGTGGTAATCAGGTTGACGGCCTTCACCAGCATTTCCGCCCCTACCAGGGCGCTTTTGTATTGCAGCGAGGTGGCGGTGTCGTCCGGCTCGACAATGATTTTTTCTTGCAGCAGCAGGTCGCCGGTATCAAATTTTTCATCGACCCAGTGGATGGTGACGCCGGTTTCCCGCTCCCCATCGGCCAGCACCCAAAAATAGGGCCACAATCCCCGGTGGCGCGGCAGCAGCGCCGGGTGGATATTGAGCGTGCCCTGCGTGGGCAGGTTGATGAGATCCCGTTTGATGAACTGGTTCAGGTAAATGGAGAAAATTATATCGGGCTGCCACGCTTCAATTTGTTGCAGGGTTTGGGGGCTGTTAACGTCGGTGGAGCCGACCACGGGCACGTTGTACAGGGTACGCATCTCTCGCAGCGAGTGGGTTTTGGCCTCGCGCCCCATCAATTTAAAAGCGATGACGGTGGCCCGGCTCTGCATCAACTCCAAAAATTTGCGCCCCACAAAGCGGGGGCCGGTGCGTTTGAGCACGTGCCACACCCCGGCGGGCAGGCTTTTGCCGTAAACCAGGCTGTCGGAGCGCGCAATGCCGGCCACCTGCTCCGGGAACTCGCGGAGCAGCCGTTCGGTCATCATATTTGAAAAGAGGCTTTCGTAGGTCAGAATAGCAATTCGCATAGTGATTTAGTTTCTGTAATTTTACGGTTACGTTTGGCCCAGGGCAACCAATGCTTCGCACACATAATCAATCTGATCCGGCGTGAGCGCGGCGCTGGACGGCAGGTTGATGCCTTGCCGGCTCAGGGTTTGGGCCACCGGCAGGTTTTGGCCGGTGTTGTACATCGGCATGGTGTGGATGGGCGAGAAGAAGGGCCGGGTTTCGATCCCCTTTTCTCGTAATTTTGCCATCACTTCATCTCGATCAGGGCCAAACTCCGGCGTGATCAAGGGCGCAAACATCCAGTAGACGTTTTTGGCCCATTCCGCCTCCGGGGGCATGACCAGGCCGGGAATGCCGTTAAGCCGTTCCATATAGTGCCGGGCGGCGCGACGGCGGGCCGACACAAACCGGTCGATTTGTTCCAGTTGGGCCAGCCCCAGCGCGGCCTGGAGATTGGTCATACGGTAATTGAAGCCAACTTCCAGATGCCAGTAGGGGTTTTCGGGCTGGCGGGCATGGTTTTCTAAAAAGAAGCAGCGTTCCGCCAGGGCTTGATCGTTGGTGATGACAATCCCGCCTTCGCCGGTGGTGATTATTTTGTTGCCCATAAAGCTGAACATCGCGGCCCGGCCCATCGAGCCAACCGGTTTACCTTGGTAAGCGGCTCCGTGCGCCTCGGCGGCGTCTTCAATCACAATTAGATCGTGCGTTTGGGCCAGGTCAAGAATAGGGCCCATATGGGCCGGATGGCCATAAAGATGGACCGGAATTACGGCTCTGGTGCGCGGCGTGATGGCCCGGGCAATCGCCTCCGGGTCGATGCACCAGGTCTCGGATTCCGAGTCTACAAACACCGGCGTTGCGCCGGTATAGGCCACCGCATTGGCCGTGGACACAAAGGTGAGGGAGGGCACAATCACCTCATCGCCGGGGCCGATGTTGAGCGCCGCCAGCAGCAGGTGCAGGGCGATAGTGCCGTTAAACGTAGCCACGCCGTGGCTGCATTCGCAATAGCGGGCAAAGGCGCGCTCAAATTGAGCCACGTATTTTCCTTTAGAGGAAACCCAGCCGGTTTGGATACAATCGGTCACGTAATTCAGTTCATTGCCGCCAAAAAGGGGTTCGGCCACGGGAATAAAAGTCTGTTCGGTCAAAGGTGCTCCTGCCTTCAAAAGGGAGACCGGGTCTCCCTGCCGGGTAAAATGAGGCTGAATCATAACCCTAATGAGAGTAAAAGTCAAAGTTTTTTAGAGGCGCAATTGCTAACACGCCTCTAACAAAAATCTAGCACGATTCTAACACTATCGCCCTAAAATATGACTATCGCCGGCGCATTTGCCGGAACATTTTTCATGAATGACCGCCGACGACTGACGACTGACGACCGACCACTAAATTACCACGGTGGTCGATGGATTGGTTGTCGAGAAGTAAGTTCGATGACTGATTCGAGGTCGAATTAAAAAGTGTTCGTTGGCAAGACGAATGTAAATCAATCGTATGATACCATACGGGAGGTAATTGAATATGAATCTAAATAAATTCACCGAAAAGGCGCAAGAAGCGATTGTGATGGCCCAGCGCCTGGCCGAAGAATACAGCCACAGCGAAATGATGCCCGGCCACGTGCTGCTGGCGCTGCTGCGGCAAGAAGGCGGCGTGGTGCCGCAAATTGCCCGCCATCTCTCGGTGGACCCCGACTCGCTGGCCCAAAGCCTGGAAACCGATCTCAACAGCGCGGCCAAAGTGTACGGCGGGTCTCAGCCGGGCCTGTCGCGGGCGCTGAACAATGCCCTGCGTGATGCCGAAAAAACCGCCGAGAAAATGAAAGACGAGTACGTTTCTACCGAGCACCTGCTGCTGGCCCTGACCGAGTCGGGCGGGCAGGCCGAAAAACTGTTGAACAACGCCGGCCTCACCCGCGATGCCGTGTTGCAAGCGCTCAGCCGCATTCGCGGCAGCCAGCGCGTTACCAGCCAGAACCCGGAAAGCACCTACGAAGCCCTGCAAAAATATGGCCGCGATCTGACCGACCTGGCCCGCAAAGGCAAGGTAGACCCCGTGATTGGCCGCGACGATGAGATCCGGCGGGTGGTGCAGGTACTCAGCCGCCGCACCAAAAACAACCCGGTGCTCATTGGCGACCCCGGCGTGGGCAAAACCGCCATCGCCGAAGGGCTGGCCCAGCGCATTATTCGCGGCGACGTGCCGGAAGGTTTGAAAAACAAACGGCTGGTGGCCCTGGATATGGGGTCGTTGATTGCGGGGGCCAAATTCCGCGGCGAGTTCGAGGAACGGCTCAAGGCCGTGCTGCAAGAAGTGACCGGCAGCGAGGGCGAGATCATCCTCTTTATCGATGAACTGCACACCGTGGTGGGCGCGGGCGCTGCCGAGGGCGCGATGGATGCGGGCAACATGCTCAAGCCGATGCTGGCCCGGGGCGAACTCCACGCCATTGGCGCCACCACGCTGGACGAATATCGCAAATACATTGAAAAAGACGCCGCCCTGGAACGGCGCTTCCAGCCGGTGCTGATCGATGAGCCGTCGGTGGAAGACACCATCAGCATTTTGCGCGGCCTGAAAGAACGGTACGAGGTGCATCACGGCGTCCGTATTCAAGACAGCGCGGTGATTGCCGCCGCCACCTTGAGCCATCGCTACATTTCCGACCGTTTTTTGCCCGACAAAGCCATCGACCTGATCGATGAAGCCGCCGCCCGCCTGCGCACCGAAATCGACAGCAAGCCCACCGAACTGGACGCGGTGGACCGGCAGGTGATGCAGCTTGAAATTGAGCGCGAGGCATTGAAAAAGGAAAAAGACAAAGCCAGCAAAGAGCGCCTGAAAAAACTGGACGTCGAATTGAGCGATTTGCAGGAGCAGAGCCGCGCCCTGAGCGCCCAGTGGGAAAATGAAAAGCGTTTGATTCACAGTTTGCAGGAAACCAAGGAGCAAATTGAGCAAACGCGCCACCAGATTGAACAGGCCGAGCGCAACGCCGATTTGGAAACGGCGGCCCGCCTCAAGTACAGCACGCTCCACGCCCTGGAGGCGCAGCAGCAAGAACAGGAGGCCAATCTGACCGAGTTACAGGCCAAAGGTTCGCTGCTGCAAGAAGAGGTGGACGCCGAGCACATCGCCGGCATTGTCTCTCGCTGGACGGGTATTCCGGTCAGCAAATTGCTGGAAGGCGAAGTTGAAAAATTGATCAAAATGGAAGAGCGGCTGCACCGCCGGGTGGTGGGCCAGGATGAGGCCATTAAAGCCGTGGCCAACGCCGTGCGCCGCAGCCGGGCGGGCCTGCAAGACCCCAACCGCCCGATTGGCAGTTTCATCTTCCTGGGGCCGACCGGCGTCGGTAAAACCGAGCTGGCCCGCGCTCTGGCCGAGTTTCTGTTTGACGATGAGCAAAATATGGTGCGCATCGACATGAGCGAGTACCAGGAGCGCCACACCGTTAGCCGGCTGGTGGGCGCGCCGCCGGGCTACGTGGGCTATGACGAAGGCGGCCAGCTCACCGAGGCCGTGCGCCGCCACCCTTACAGCGTGGTATTGTTTGATGAGATCGAAAAGGCGCACCCGGAAGTGTTCAATGCGCTGCTGCAACTGCTGGATGATGGGCGGTTAACCGACGGCCATGGCCGCACGGTCAACTTCAAAAATACGGTGGTGATCATGACCAGCAACATCGGCAGCCACCACATTATGGAGTTGGGCGCTGAAGCGGGGCAGGCCAAAGTGATGGAGGCCCTACGCCACCACTTCCGGCCCGAATTCTTGAACCGGGTGGACGAGATCATTACCTTCCACAACCTGTCGCGGGAAGACCTGGTGCGGATTGTGGATATTCAACTGGAATACCTGCGCCGGCTGCTGGCCGACCGCAAGATTTCGTTGGCCCTGACCGGCGCGGCCAAGCAGCATCTGGCCGAGGCCGGATACGATCCCACCTTTGGCGCGCGCCCGCTCAAGCGCGTTATTCAGCGCGAGTTACAGGACCCGCTGGCGCTGGCCCTGCTCCAGGGTAAATTCACCGAAGGCAACGCCATCCGGGTTGATTATCGGGAAGAGTCGATTGTGTTTGACCTAAATCCGTGACAAAATATTGTTAAAAATCAAGAAAGTGGGGTGCAAATAAG
>CAZTFF010000008.1:73236-125468 GCA_964612485.1 uncultured Caldilineaceae bacterium | reverse complement strand
TAACCATTATGGTCGCCACCCACGATCTCAACCTGGCGGCGGAACGATTTGACCGGCTGATGCTGCTCAACGGGCGGATGGTGGGGTTTGGCCAGGCCGGCGATGTTTTTACGCCTGAATTGTTGAGCGATGCCTACAGCGGCCACATGCGCCTGATCGACACGCCCAACGGCACTATGGTTCTGAGCGACACCTGCTGCGGCGGTGGAGCGCACGATCATCCCCACCCGGCAGCAGAAAACAAGTGAGTTGATAATGGAATGGATTGATTTTATTTTTGAACCGCTGCGCTATCCTTTTATGGTGCGCGGCCTGATTGCCGCCCTGATGGTGGGCATTGTCAGCCCGGTGCTGGGAGCCTACATTGTTTTGCGCGGAATGGCGCTGTTTGGCAACGCCCTGGCTCACGCCGTTTTGCCCGGCGTGGCTATTGCCTATTTGTTGGGCGGCAGCGGGCAATCCGGCTTGTTTGTAGGCGGCCTGACCGCCGGCGTAGTCACCGCGCTGGGGATCGGCGCTATCAGCCGGGGAGACATCAAAGAAGACACCGCCGTCGGCGTGATTTTCACCGGCATGTTTGCCCTGGGGATTGCCCTGATCTCTACCGTTCGCAGCTATACGGTTGATCTCACCCACTTTCTTTTTGGCGATGTGTTGGGCGTGGCAACCGGCGATTTATGGCTCATTTCCATCTTTGGCTTTCTGGTGCTGCTAACAATTTTTGCCTTTTACAAAGAGTTCCTGGTGCTGTCGTTTGACCCGATTTTGGCCCGCACGCTCCGGCTGCCGGCTACATTTCTCAATTACTTGCTGCTTTTGTTGATTGCTGTTACTATTGTTTTGTCGCTGCAAACGGTGGGAATTGCCCTGATGTCGGCTATGTTAGTAACACCGGCAGCGACAGCTTATCTTCTAACCCGCCGCCTGCCGCTGCTGATGATGATGGCCGCCGGCATTGGCGCGTTTAGCGCCGTAATGGGGCTATATTTATCATTCTATGTTGACATTGCATCGGGGCCGGCTATTGTATTAATCAGTACGGTTTTTTTCTTGCTGGCTTTTGTTTTTTCACCGCGCCAGGGCCTTCTCAAACGACGCCCCAAAAACAGTCCGGTGAATATCAAATGAGCAGATAAGTGATAACTTATGCCCGAATTACGCCAAAATTTAGCCACCAAAGAGTTGGTGATTATTTCCACCGACCGGGCCAAACGCCCCGATAATTTTATGGAAACCAACTCCCTGCCCATGATCGTCTCGGAACCTGAACTTGATGGGGATTGCCCCTTTTGCCCCGGCAATGAAGACGCCAAACGAGAGATCACCCGCTGGCCACCGGAAGGCCCCTGGCAAATCAGAGTTGTGCGCAACAAATACCCGGCCCTGGCTCAAGAAGGCGAAATCGTCCGTACCCTGGAAGGCGTTCATCGGCGGCTCACCGGCGTGGGCCACCACGAAGTTGTGGTGGAACATCCCCAACACAATATCACCTGGGCGTTGATGAAACCGAAAAACATCAAACAGATTTTGTTGACGTACCACCAGCGCGGCTGGTATATCCGCGAAGACTTCCGGATGGAGCAGATCATCTATTTCAAAAACCACGGGCCGCGCTCCGGCGCGTCGCTCAAACATCCGGTCAGCCAATTGATCGCCCTGCCGGTGGTGCCCTCCCATATCCGGCACCGGATGGAGGAGGCCCGCCGTTACTGCGATGATAACGGCGAGTGCGTTTACTGCGCGATGACGCGGGACGAACTCGACCAGGGCGCGCGCATCATCACCACCAACGAACACTTTGTGGCCTTTGTGCTCTATGCCGCGCTCAGCCCGTTTCATCTTTGGATATTGCCCCGCGAGCACAGCGTCAGTTTTTTGTACACCCAGCCGGACCAAATGCAGGCCCTGGCCGAGATTTTGCACAGTGTTTTGAACCGGCTATACTACGGCCTGATCGACCCCAGTTTTAACCTCATTATTCATTCGGCCCCGCTCAAAGAAATCAGTAACAACTACCTGCACTGGTACATCAGCATCATTCCGCGGGTGAGCCGGGCTGCCGGGCTTGAACTGGGCAGCGGT
Organism: uncultured Caldilineaceae bacterium; assembly: GCA_964612485.1. Lineage (GTDB taxonomy): Bacteria > Chloroflexota > Anaerolineae > 4572-78 > J111 > JAFGNV01. Next base: position 123,386 of record CAZTFF010000008.1, on the reverse strand, counting down.
ATGTTCATCAACCCGGCGCCGCCCGAAGAAAGCGCCGACTATCTCAGAAACGTAAAGATGCCGCATGACGCTTAACGAGCAATTGCAGCAAAAAAATGCCCAATTAGCCGCCGTCCGCGATATTAGCCGCGCCATTGCCGAAGCCCGCGATCTGGACGAAACGCTCGATCTGATCACCCGCCGCACCACGCAAATCATGCAGGTGGAATCTTGCTCCATTTATCTCTACAACAAATCCGGCGAAAAGCTGGTGCTGGCCGCCACCACCGGCCTGAAAAAAGAGGGCATTGGCAAAGTGTCTTTGCCCAAGGGCGAGGGACTCACCGGCTGGGCCGCCGAACACCGGGAAGCGATTGCGGTTCACAACGCCATTACCGACCCCCGCTTTTACCGGGTGATCGGTTCCGGCGAGAGCAAATTTTCTTCGCTAATGGCCAGCCCGCTGGTGAGCCATAACAAGGTGATTGGGGCCATTAACGTTCAGACCCAAACGCCCTATGAATTTCACGACGACGAGCGGGAACTCTTTGGCATCATCACCGAATTAGCCGCCCTGGCCCTGGAAAAAGCGCAGTTGGTTCACACCGCCATTATTCAGGAGATGCACCACCGGGTCAAAAATAACCTGCAAACCATTGCCATGCTGCTGCGGCTCCAGGCGGAGCAGGAAAAACAGGTTTCCCCCACTAATATCCTCAACGAAACCATCAACCGGGTGCTCAGTATTGCCACCGTCCACGAAATGTTGTCGGAAGCGGGCGTTGATCGGGTCGGCACGCTGGATTTGATCCGGCGCGTTTCAATGACCATCTCCAACAATATGGTCAACCCCGAGGCCAATATCCGCGTTACCGTAGACGGCGACAATATCCAACTCCCCTCCCAGCGCGCCACCAGCCTGGCCCTGGTAGCCAACGAGCTGCTGCAAAACGCGCTGGAACACGGCATGGCCAACCGCAAAGAAGGCACTATAACCATTACCCTGGCCAATACCGGCACAGACCTCAAGTTAAACGTGCGGGATGATGGCCGCGGCCTGGCGAATAGTTTTGACACGGACCTTGATCTCAACCTGGGCCTGGATATTGTCCGTACCACCATCACCGAAGATATGCAGGGCCAGTTTTACATTGGCCCCGCAGACCCGCCGCCCGGCACGATGGTAAAGATCAAAATTCCTCTCAACGTAATCAGCCCTCCATAAGTTTTTCTCAAAACTCTTCCTCAAAAATACGGTTCAATACGGGCACAATATCATCCGGCGTGAGGGGTTTGATCAAATAAGCCGCCGGATTGAACGCTTCCGCTTTTTTAAGCGTACTTTGATCGGAATAACCGGACATAAAAATAAGGGGGAGTTGGTAATTCAAGGTGATCTTTTCCGCGAGTTCAAGTCCATCCATTTCCCCTTTCAGCCGGATGTCCAGCAAAACCACATCCGGCTGTTCCGTTTCTATGGTTCGCAGCGCCGCTTCCCCGGTGGCAGCGGGATCGGACACCGCATACCCCACCAATTCGAGATTTCGCTTCAACAAAACCGCCGTTAAAATCTCATCTTCCACGATCAAGATTTTGATTTTTTTGCCCATCGTCACACTCTTTCTTTATAAAGATCATCTCGAATTTGAACCCGGCAGGTAACGCCGTGTTCGGTTTCAAAAGTCAGGATTCCGTGCAATTGGCTTTCAACAATGGCCGCCAGCGCGTGCATGCCAAAGTTACCGGCCTGCCGGAAATCGAAATCCGGGGGCACACCCACGCCGTCATCGGCCACTTCCAGCAGCAGTTCGCCGGGCCGGAGCCGCCGCAAATGGATACGGATCGTGCCGCTTCGGCCGCCGGGGAAGGCGTACTGCAGGGCGTTGGAAATCAACTCGTTGAGGATGAGGCCGCAGGGAACGGCAATGTCAATCAAAACCTTCACCGGTTCGGTATCAAACACCAGCGAAATTCTTTCGGTTGAAATGCGATGCCGCTGCATCAAAAAGTACGCTACATCAACCACATATTCGGCCAGATCGATGTTGGACAAATTTTGCGATTGGTATAGTTTTTCGTGGACCATTGCCATCACGTCGATGCGGTTGCTTGTTTTTTGGAACACCTCTTGCACCCGGCCATCATCGGTCTCGCCAACTTGCAGCATCAAAATGGCGCTGATGACCTGCATGTTGTTTTTAGTGCGATGGTACAATTCTCGCAAAAGTAATTCTTTCTCGTGGAGCGAGGCTCGCAGCGATTCTTCGGCTTGTTTGCGATCCGTAACATCCTGAACCGTGGAAATCATCAGGTTTTGTTCGTGTAAAGGAATATTTGTAGCCGAGACGATTTTCTTTTGTCCCTCCTGGGTAGTAATTTCAATATCTTCCCACCGCATTCGCTGCGGATCGCCCGACTCGATATCGGCAAAAACCTGCGCTTGAAGCTGCCGGCGATATTCGGGATCGGGATAGACGCATCTAAAAAAATTCTCAATATCTGTCAGCGATTCCCTCGGCCAGCCGTAGATGTTTTCAAATTCGGCGTTCATATAGGAGGCCGTGCCCTCGTCCACGTAATTAACGGCCAGGCCAATGGGCAAATTATCTAAAACAGTTTCGATGAATTGATTGCGGTGTTCCAGATCGATCCGGTTTTGTTTTTCTGCGGTAACATCCAGCACTACGCCCAGCATCCCGGTTACGTTCCCGCTGTCATCATACCGGGCATTGCCTAACGCTTTGACCCACCGGACGATTCCATCCGGCCTGACAATGCGAAATTCAATATTATGCTCCCGCCCGCTCTCAATAGAGTCCCGTACCGACTCCTGCCAACGGGCTGCATCATTCGGATGAACAAAGGCGGTAACTTCTTCATACGTTCCGGCAAAGTCACCATTGGCAACGCCGTAGATTTTTTTGATCTCGTTCGACCAGTAAACACTGCCTGTTTCCACACGCCATTCCCATGTACCAACCCCGGCAATTTGTTGGGCCAGGGCATAGCGGGCTTCATTGCGCCGGGCCGTCTCTTCGGCCTGTTTGCGCTCGTCGATTTCCGTAGTCAATTGGCCGAACTGGCGGCGCAGCAAAATGTACAGCAATCCCGCTGTTACCAGCACAAAGGCCCATCCTTTGTAACTTTGCCAGGTGGTCAGTGTATGTGGATCAGAGATGATTGATTCCAGGAAGTCGGAATTCTGCCAGATACTCAGCAGGCGCGGATCAGATATAATTAATTCCAGGAAACGATCAGACAACCAAATCCAGATGCCCCCCAGAAGCACATACAAAAGAATAATGCGGAAAGCGATAAACTCCTCACTTAGTTTCATGCCCAACTCCCGATTCAACAGCCTCGTCCCTTCCCAGTATAGCTTATTTCTATCCCGGCGTCGAGAAGAGGAAAAAATTTAGCGGGTCAAAATTTCAACCGTTCCCAGGCCCGGCGGTATCGTTTCATTCGCTCGCAGTCTTTTTCACTCAATTCGCCGGAAACGCGGCGTAAATCCATATTATCTTCCAGATCGGCCACTTTCACCCGCCGGGAAACGGGATGGGCCAGGCTGCGCTCAACAAATTCGTCGTAAGTTTCGTTCTCCCGGCGAGTGACGCCATCCAGCGCCTCCACCACCTCAGGGCTGTAGCCCAGGCCGCGCAAATCATTCAACGTGAGGTCGCTGTCTTCCACCACATCGTGCAAAATGCCCACGGTTTGCTCTAGCTCCGACTCCAGCCGAAACATCACCCGCAGCGGATGAAAAATATAGGGCTGGCCGTATTTATCCACCTGCCCCCGGTGCGTTTTGACTGCGAGCGCCAGGGCATCTTCTAAAGTTGGCATAAGATTCTCCTTTGTAGTAACTGCTCAGCCTCCTCTTGTCATTGCGAGGAACGGAGCGTAGTGGAGTGACGAAGCAATCTCCTGTGAGATTGGGGACTGCTTCGTCGCAAAAAACGCTCCTCGCAGTGACATAGGCTGAGTAGTTACCCTTTGTGATGAGTGATGAGTGACAGGTGATTCAATCTCACTCCTCACTCGTCACTTGTCACTCAAAACATGTTACCAGAACACCCCCAAAAAGTGAAGCCCGGAAATTCGCCAATTTTACCGCTTTCCTCTAAAATCCAAGCCGTATGTCTCAAAATAATTTGCCGCCAACCACTGAAAACCAAACAAAACGTTCCATTCTGAGCCGGCTGCGAACGCCCGCCTTCCTGCTTTCGGCAGCGGTCTTTTTTATCGTTCTGATCCTCTACACCGCTACCCTAGCCCCCGGCGTTGTCGGCGGCGATGCAGGGGAACACCAATTTGTGGTACCGCTGCTGGGCATACCCCACGCCACGGGCTACCCGCTTTACGTGCTGGCCGGCAAAGTCTGGACTCTGCTCATCCCCTTTGGCTCGATGGCCTGGCGGGTCAACCTGTTTTCCGCCGTGGGCGGGGCGCTGGCAGCGGCTCTGACCAGCCTGGTTGTCTACCGGACGACAATTTCGGTTATGCGTGAGCTTTCCACAGAAAAACAAACGCCCCTTCTCTGGGCCGGCGCGCTGGTGGCCGGCATCGCCCTGGCCCTGGGCCTGACCCTGTGGCAGTGGAGCATCATTGCCGGGGTGCGCTCCTTCAACGTGTGCCTGTTTGCGCTCATCACCCTGCTGGCCGTGGTCTGGCAGCAGCAGCTTGAACGTAATGATTCCCACGCCGCCAGGCGCACCCTGCGCTGGCTGGCCCTGGCCGTGGGGCTGAGCCTGGCCCATCACCGCACCACTATTTTTTACCTGCCGCCGCTCATCGGCTGGATCGCGTGGCACGACCGGCGGCTGATTACGCAGCCCAAACGGCTGCTCCCTTTGATCCTGCTGGCTACCGCTCCCATCGGGCTGTATGCCTTTATCTATTTCCGGGGCCTCAACAACCCGCCCTACACCCACGAACGCATCACCGATTGGCAGAGCTTCTGGTTCCTGGTCGGGGCCGGCGATTCCTCCGGGCTGTTTTTATCCATCGACCCGGCCTTTCTCCCGGCCCGGCTCAATTTTATCTGGCGCGACATCCTGGCCCAACTGGCCTGGCCCGGCGTTTTGCTGAGCCTCATCGGCGCGCTTACCCTGCTGTGGAAACAACCCAAATATTTGTTGTTGATGGGCAGCCTGGTACTCCTGCTGCTGCTCTTTGTGCTCGATTTTGAAGTGGTCAACCTGAACGAGGCTCCCACCTGGTATCTGATGCCGGCCTACTTTATTTTTGCCGTCTGGCTGGGCATCGGCCTGAACACCGTTACCTGCACCGGATATTACCTCACACACATTTTGATAAAAAGCCCTCCCTCACTCCCTCCCAAGGGGAGGGAAGTTAGCCGGTTCTTCCCCCATTGGGGGGAGGGAGAGAGGGACTATCAAGCTCTACCAGGAATGGCTACCCTGCAAACGCTGCTCACCCTCTTCACTCTCATCCTGTTGATTTTCACGCTTGGCCGGCCCAATTGGCAGAAAATCTATCACAATGCCACCACCCCGCTGGACGAGTGGCGCCAGCTTCTCCGGGGCACGCAGGCCCAGCGGTATGTGGAAGCCGGCCTGCCCTACGTGGCCCCCAACAGCCTGATTTTGGGCGATTGGGAGCAGTACACGCCGGTCAAATACTACCAGCTCATCCACGGCCAGCGGACCGATGTGGAACCCCGCCTGCCCCTGGATAATTGGCCGGAAAAAGTAGCCGAGGCCCACGCCCAGGGCCGAGCCGTTTACTTTGCCCGCAAAACCAACGATCTTATCGGCAGGCCGTACCTGAGCATGGCCGGCCCGTTGATCCGCCTGGGCGCGGAACCGGATTTTGAAATCCCGGATGATCTTACCCTCACCTACGCCAATTTTGAAGATGAGCTGGAGCTCATCGGCTACCGGGCCAACGTCATCCCTCAAAAAACACCGGGCGGGGCGCAGGCCGGCCCCATTATCCAACTGATGCTCTACTGGCGCGTTCCCCGTTGGGTCGAGTGGGATTACGCCCTCTCATTTCGATTGATCGACCCCGCCGGGCAGGAAATCTACCAACGGGACGCCGCTCACCCTGTGCTCAGCAGCTACCCCACCACGTTATGGACTCCCGGCGAGGTGGTGGGCGATTTTTACGAGCTGCCCTTCTCGCCCGGCACCGGCCCGTTGACCCTGCGGATTTTGCCCTACCGCACCCAAGGGCCGGGGCAGTGGCACAACCTGTCGCTGCCGGGGAACGAATCGCCCGGCATCAACCTGGGGCCGTTTGAGGAGGTACGCTGATGGTGAACCGCTTCAAACGCCACCCGCAGGCCGCCGTCATTCTGGCCGTTTTTATTATTCTGGCCCTCATCTACAGCGTAGCCACCCCACCCTTTGAAGCCGGCGATGAATCGCGCCATTACGCGGTAATCAAATACATGGCCGAAACCGGGCGGCTCATCACCCAGAACCACCCCGACACCGCCGATCTGCAACATCATTGGAGCCACGAAGGCAGCCAGCCCCCACTCTATTACGCCCTGGGCGCGGGCCTCACCTTTTGGATTGACACGCCGGAGTGGAACGACACTTTCTGGTACAACCCCCACACCACCATCGGCAACCCGCTGCGCCCCGACAACAAAAACATCACCATTCACCCCCCCGGCCAAACCTGGCCCTGGCGCGGCGATGTACTGGCGTTGCAGCTCATCCGCTTTTTGTCGATAACAATGGCCGCAATCACGGTGATAACCTGCTACGCCATTGCCCTCATTCTTTTCAAGGGCAATCGCTGGCCGGCTGCCGGGGCGATGGCCCTCACCGCCTTCAACCCGATGTTCATTTTTATTTCCGCCGCCGCAAACAACGACAACGCCGTCATTATGTTCGTCACGCTGGCGCTGTGGATAATGGTGAGAGCAGTTGGGGGGCCGGGGTTGAAAGCCAAGAGATCATCGCCCTATGTATTTACGGCTGCGCTGGGGCTGCTCATCGGCCTGGGCGCGTTGAGCAAACTTTACGCTCTGGGGCTGCTCCCGCTGGCCGGCGGCGTATTTTTGTGGCTGGCGTACCGGCATCAACGAGCGACCACCGGCGACCGACCACCGACCACCGACCACCCAACCCCCATCCTCCAACCCCTGACCTGGTTCGCCGTCACGCTGGGCGTGGTCATTCTGATAGCCGGCTGGTTTTATCTCCGCAATGCCATTATTTATGAGGGCGACGCGCTGGCCCTGGACGTGATGCGCCACACCGCCGGGCAGCGCGAGTCGGCGCCCACCCTGGCCACGCTGCGCGCCGAGTTTGAGGGCTTTCGCATTGCCTACTGGGCGCTTTTTGGCGGCGTTAATATTTTGGCCGATAATTGGATTTACCGGGTTCTCGACTGGGCTTCCTTAATTGCCGCAGTTGGCGTGATTATTTTTATCATCGTGCGCCTTGTGTCCGACGTGCTTCATCGCCAGCCAGCAATTTTGAGATACGCCATAAGCCATACGTACGCCATTTCAATGCCCACCTTTTTGATTCTCCTGGCCTGGTATTTGATCATGGTAGCCGGCTTCATTGTGTGGAACCTCACCCAACCCGCCGGGCAGGGGCGGCTATTTTACCCGGCCATCGCCGCCATTTCCGCGTTGGGTATGCTGGGCCTTAGCTGGTGGCTGCCGCGCCGGGCGCAGCCGGTGGTGGCTCTCGGCGTTGGGGCGGCGTTGTTTCTCTTTGCCGCGCTGTCGCCGTTTCTATACATCATCCCGGCCTATGCCCGCCCGCCCCTCATCACCACCGCCGATATTCCCGCCGGCGTAACCCCCGTTGACTTCACCTACGACGCCAAACTGCGGCTGATCGGCTACAAACTTCACACGCCCACCGTGCGCCCGGCCCAAACACTCGGCCTCACGCTCTATTGGGAAGTTTTACAACCCACCGATCTGGATTACAGCATTTTCATCCATCTCCTGGGGCGGCAGCGGCAGGTGATCGGCCAGATCGACTCCTATCCCGGCGGCGGAACCTGGCCCACCACCCTGCTCTCGCCCGGCGATGTGCTGGCCGGCCATTACCGGGTCCCCATCAAACCTGTGGCTGAATTGGACCACGCCCCGGCCCGGATTTTGATCGCCGTGGGCATTTATGATCTCAACGAACCCGGCCTGCCCGGCAAGCCCGCCCTCAACGCCAACGGCCAGCCGGTCGAGCCGATCATCGGCAGCGCCAAACTGGTGCCCTGGCAGTGGCCCGCGCCCAACGAGTCTGACACGCTCATCAGCTTTTTCGATAAAGCCATTTTGCTCAACCACACCCTCACCACCGAGCCGCCCGCCCTCACCCTCACCTGGCAGGCCAACCAGCCGTTTGAAACCGACTACACCGTCTTCATCCAGGCCTGGCAGGACAATGACCAGGTGATGGGGTTTGACGGGCCGCCGGTGCAGGGCTACTACCCCACCTCGCTGTGGGAACCGGGTGAGGTGATTGTTGACGTTCACCCGCTCGATCTTTCGACCCTGCCGCCCGGCGAGTATGACCTGCTCATCGGCTTCTACGATCCCGTGACCGGGGAACGGCTCCCGGCCCTTGGCCCCGACGGCCCCCTGCCGGATTACGCCGTGAACGCCGGAAAGCTACAGGTTGACTAATGAACGTCTCTTCAAAAACACCACCTGTCGTTCGCTCCAAACGTCCCTGGCTCCTGGGCCTCATCCTGTTTCTTTTTACCCTGTTGACGCTCTACAATTCTGTCACCCTGCCCTTGGGTGAAGCCCCGGACGAAACCGACCACTACCAGTACCATCGTTTTGTAGCCCGCAGCGGCCACCCGCCGTTGACCCCGGCGGAACGGGAAGACGCCGGCTTCAAAGGGGGATTGGCCCCTCTCTACTACTGGCTCACCGCCTGGCCCGTGGCCCTGGTGGGCGAAAACGCCGCGCCCGATGTTCGCCGGGTTGACGCCCGCCCGGAACGCCACATCCCCACCGACGGGTTGGGCTTCAACCACGTGCTGCACACGCTGGATGAGTCGTGGCCCTGGCAGGGCCAGATTTTGGCCTGGCACCTGGTCCGCTTACTCTCACTGCCCATGGCCTGGCTCACGCTGATCGCCATTTACGCCCTGGCCCGATGCCTGTTCCCACAGCAAACAATGATCGCGCTGCTGGCCGTGGCATTTGTGGCCCTGCTGCCTCGTTTTGTCATCAGCAGCGCCGTCATCAACGATGACAACCTGGTCTTTGCCCTGATCGCGCTTCTGCTGCTTGTTCAGGTGATGATCTTGCAGGGCGATCACCGGCCCCGGCTGCTGGCCGCGTTGGGCGCGCTCTTGGGCCTGGCTTTGGTAACCAAATATTTATCACTGATTTTGCTGCCGGAAATTCTTTTCACGCTGATGATTTTTGGGATCGCCGCCAGAAAAATCGGCCAAAAGCAGCGACTGACCGCTTTGCTGGCCTTTGCCCTGGCCTTACTTCTGACCGCCGGCCCCTGGCTTGGCTTTATCCTGCTCCGCTTCAACCGGGTGGCCGAGCTGGGGCTGATCCCCGGGCTGGCCGCCTCGCTGGGCGAGCCGCAAATCACCGAAGGACTGGTGGGCCTGCTCTCCGGCCAAGCGGTCCGACCGCCGGCAGCCACTTATACGTTTGGGGAATGGATCGGGCTACTTTACCGCTCGTTCTGGTTTGAATACGGGTGGATGAATATTTTCGCGCCCGCTTGGGTGTACGGTTTTTATGGGCTTTTCACGGCTTTGGCGCTGTGGGGGTTAACTCGAAAAATCAGGATTTACACTTTACGAAATACGCTTTACGCCCTCCGCTCAAACCCTATCGCCGTTCTGCTGGCGCTACATCTGGCGCTGTTTGTTGTCGTGGTGCTGGCCCGTTACATTCTCAGCGCCACCATCGACACCGGCCAGGGCCGCCACCTGTATCCCGCGCTGCCGGTTCTGGCGCTGCTGGTGGGGCTGGGCCTCATCAAGCTGCCCTCATTGCGGCGAATGAAAGCCTACATTCCCATCCTAAGCGGCTACGCCCTGCTTTCCATTCTGACTTTGATCCCCACCGTCTTCATCCTGCCGCACTACACCACTATCCCTGTCACCGTTCATGCCCCTACAGCCCCCGCCATCGCCCCCCTCACCGTCACCAACGATGTTGCGCTGGTCGATCTTCGGCTTGCCTCACGCAATGTGGCCGCGGGGGATGCCCTGGCAGTAACGTTAACCTGGCAAAGTGAACGTGAGGTAAACCAAGATTTTCTGGTTTCACTCTGCTTGCAGGATGAGCAGCAGCGACCGGCCGCCTGCTATCAGGGCCATTTCGCCAACGGGCAGTACCCTTCCCGCGCCTGGGAAGCGGGCGATGTGCTGTTGGATACAATTTACATTCCCATTCCCGCCTGCTACCGGATCAATCAGCAAAACTACCGCCTCCATCTCGATCTGCATCTCCTGCAACCCAACACGCCTTTTCCGATCCCGGAAGGCAGGCCCATCTTTTCGCACACTTTCGATGTCCCCATCACCATCACCCCCACCGATTCGCTCAAAAACCGGCCTCAAAGCGGCCAAGTCTGGTTTGAAAACCAACGCTTGGCCGATCCCATCAACCTGCAGCTCAATCGCGCCCTCACCTACCTCACCTACCCGGCCCTCGATGAAAATCCCAGCCCGGTTTTCACCCACGTCGAGCAAAGCCAATGGCCGCCCACCTCGATCACCGATCTCCACCTGCCCTGCGACGACGGCCCCACGCCCTTTGCCCGCGCCGCTCACTTCATCGTCGATCCAACCCTCAACAGCGGCACTTACCACGCCAAGACTGCTACTGTTCCCCCGGTCAGGCTGTCGCTGCGCCAGCGCCGGCTGGCTCCGCTCACCACCACGCTCACCTTCAGCCGCACGCTGGCCCCGCTCTCGCTTCAACTTCCCTCCCAACCATCCCTCAATTTCACCGCCTCCGATCAGCCGCCTGTCTCAAAAACCTTCATCCTTCATCCTTCATCCCCCGTCCTGCCAATCACGCTCACCTGGCAAACCCACCGCTGGATGGGCGATCCGCTGGTGATTTCGCTCAAGCTGCTGGATAAAGATTACAACATCGGCGGCGAATACGCGGCTACCTTGGGCGACCGGTATCCCAATGTGTTATGGACGCCTACCGAAATTGTGCCGGAAACCTATCCCCTCCCCATCAAATCAAACGCACCGCCCGGCCTGTACCGGCTCGAACTGAGCCTGATCCATCAAGATCAATCTCTGCCCGACGGTTTTGAATACCTGCCGCTGCTTGACGGCGACACCCAACTGGAACCCAATCTTTACCCGGCTACGGTACGCCGGCTCGATCCGGCGCACGGCACGCCACCGGCCCAGTCTTTTTCGGCGCAATTGGGCGATTCGATCCAGCTCACCGGCTATGAGATCACCAGGCCGGAGCCGCGCACCGTCAACCTGGCCCTCTATTGGCAAAACACGGCCTCTGTTGGCACCGATTTCACCGTATTCACCCAGCTGCTCGGCCCCGGCGGGCAGGTGTGGGCGCAGTGGGATAATCCGCCCCAGGCCGGGCGATACCCCACTACCGCCTGGCAGCAAAACGACAGCGTAGTGGATCGCTACACCCTCGTCCTGCGCAGCGGCGCGCCTCCCGGCGAGTACCGGCTGCTGGTGGGCATGTATGATTCCACCATCGGGGAACGCCTGCCGGCCACCATCGACGGCCAGCCGCAGCCCAACAATGCGATTCAATTGACCACGCTTTCGTTGAACCCCAAGTGAGGCCCGTTAGCTTTGATGATTCCCGCAACTATGCTAAAATTGCCCGCGGTACACTTCATCTGGAGGGGCAAACTGTGACTCAAGCCATCAAAAAAATTGCCATTATGACCGGCGGCGGTGATGCACCGGGACTCAACGCCGTGATCCGCGCGGTGGTTATTTCGGCGCTGGAAAAAGGGTGGGAATGCATCGGCATCCGCGATAGTTACGACGGTTTGCTGGAGCCGGACCGCTATCCAGAGGGCGGCATCATCACCATGCGGCGGGAAACAGTGCGGGGCATCACCCATCTGGGCGGCACCATTTTGGGCACCACCAACCGGGGCAATCCCTTTGAATATCCCCTCACTAACGATGACGGCCAGCCTGTTTTCAAAGATCGGGTGGATGAACTGATTGACGCCTTCCGCCAACATCAGGTTGACGCCCTGGTTGCCGTTGGCGGCGACGGCGCGCTCTCCATTGCCTACGGCCTGGCCCAGCGCGGCGGCCCGCCGGTGATGGGCGTGCCCAAAACCATCGACAACGACCTGGCCCGGACCACCGAGACCTTTGGCTTCGATACCGCCGTGCATTTTGCCACCGAGTGCATCGACCGGCTGCACGCCACGGGCCACGCCCACAGCCGGGTGATGGTGGTGGAAGTGATGGGCCGCAATGCCGGCTGGATCGCCCTGAACGCGGGCGTGGCCGGCACTGCCGATGTGATTCTCATCCCTGAAATTCCGTACGATATCGATAAAATTGCCGCAAGGATCAAAGCCCGCGAGTCCCACGGGCATCATTTTGCCATTGTAGTGGTGGCCGAAGGTGCCAGCCCCAAACACGGCACCGTATCAACGGTAGAACGGCCCGGCGGGGTGCAGCGATTGGGCGGCATCGGCCAGAAAGTGGCCGAAGAATTACAGGATTTGACCGGCAAAGCCGTACGCTCGGTCACGCTGGGCCATTTACTGCGCGGCGGCACGCCGACCGCTTTTGACCGGCTGATCTCGCTGCGTTTTGGCGCGGCGGCAGTCCGCGGGCTGGCCGAGGCAAAACGCAACGTAATGGTGGCGCTGGACCCGCCGGAGGTGCGCTACGTGTCGCTGGCCGAGGCCACTCGCGAGATAAAGACCGTTCCCCTGGACAGTGACATCATCCAGACCGCCCGCGAACTCGGCACGAGTTTTGGGGATTGACAATAAAATTGATCGTACACCAACAATACGAAAGGATCCATTTATGAAAATTTTAGTGACCGGCGGCGCGGGCTACATCGGCAGCGTGGTGGTGGAAGAGCTGGTGAAGCAGGGCGAAGAGGTCGTCGTGTTCGATAATCTGTACCAGGGCCACCGGGCCGCCGTGCATCCCGAGGCAGCTTTTGTGGAAGGCGATCTGGCCGACCGCACCGCGGTAGACGCCCTGTTTGACGAACACCGGCCCGAGGCCATTATGCACTTTGCCTCCCACACCCTGGTGGGCGAGTCGATGGAAAAGCCCTTCCTCTACCTGACCGAGAACGTGACCAACGGCCTGAACCTGCTGCAAAGCGCGGTGGCATACGATGTCAAAAAGTTCATTCTTTCTTCCACGGCCAACCTATTCGACGACCCGGAAAAGATGCCCATCACCGAAGACGAGCGCATTGTGCCCGGCAGTCCTTATGGGGAGTCGAAATATATTTTGGAACGATTCCTCTACTGGCTGGACCGCACCAAGGGTTTCCGCTACGCTGCCCTGCGCTACTTCAACGCCTGCGGCGCGTCGCCGGAACGGGGCGAGGATCACTCGCCGGAATACCATCTCATTCCCATCGTGCTGGAAGTGGCGTTGGGCAAACGGGACAAGGTGATTATTTTTGGCGACGACTACCCCACGCCCGACGGCACCTGCGTGCGCGATTACATCCACATCATCGACCTGGCGCAGGCCCATATTTTGGCGCTGCGAGCGCTGGACAAAGGCAGCCGCACTTACAATCTGGGCAACGGCCAGGGCTTTTCCATCAAAGAAGTCATCGAAACCGCGCGTGAAGTGACCGGCCACCCCATCCCCGCCGAAGTTGGCGCCCGCCGCCCCGGCGATCCGGCCATCCTTATCGCCGGCAGCGAGAAAATCCGCCGCGAGTTGGGCTGGGAACCAAAATATCCCAACCTGCGCGACATTATCGAGAGCGCCTGGAAATGGCATCAGGCCCACCCCAATGGGTACGAGGCATAAAGGAAACTTGTACAGTACCTGTAATGACATTGAGAGTCATTTAGGAAGATAGAAATTGCCCACGATCTCAACCAATCCCCAGCGAACATCCTCCGACACGTGGTCGTAAGCAACCATGGCAGTGCCGGGATATCCGTTGCTGATTACATCGAAGCGGCGCTGGGGGGTGATGGTAAATTGTTGAAAATTGGGCGGGGGCGGTTGCAGCGCCTGGGCAGCGAGGGTGCGCGCCGTGCCGTTTTCACCATGACACGGGACGCACGTTTGGGCAAAAACTTGCTTTGCTGCCTGGCGTTCCGCAGCCACGATGGTCATGGTCAGCGGCTCCGGCGATGATAAAACGCCGTAAGCGCTGTCAAGATGCCGGATCAATTCCTCAAGTTTTTCATCGGTGTAAAAGGTAAAGTAAGGCATCCCGCTGCCGGGTACGCCTTCTCTTAGACGTTGTTGTAAATACAGGGGGTTGGAACGGACGGCAACCAGTATTTCGGGAGGAATCTCCAACTGCTCCGCTGCTGAAGGCGGCTTTGCTTCTGGCGCGCCGCCGTGACAAAAAGCGCAGCTCCGATCATACAGCGGTTGGCCGGAATCAACGCGCGCATATAAGTCGGCTTCGTAGTTGTCCAGGCCCATGGCCTCGTAGGGTTGGAGAATTTGCTCGTAAGCGTAGCTTTGTTGTTGTAATTCGGCTTGCAGGGGAGCCAAATGGTTTGTTTGTATCAACTGGCGAACCAGCAGCATCGATATCAAGATCAGGCCTAACAGAAATACGGCAGCGGGCAATTTTAGCGATTGTTGACGAAATACGATCCACAACAAAAGCATAGCGCCGGCAATGCCCACCACCAAACTGATGTTGGTCAATTCATCGAAATTTTCCGGCAGCGAAAAGTAGAGCAGCATCCCCAGTACCACCTGGTACAGCAATCCACCCACCACCCATTTGAGCAGAACAGCCTTTTTGTGGGCCTGATCCTGTTTGGAGATCAGATAGTGGAACACGCCGGCAAATACCACCGCCGCGCCCAGCACGTGCAAATAGCGGAACACCCAGTGCCAGGCCAAGGAGTTGGGAAAACGGAAATTATTTTGCATCATCGGGATCCATTGGGCCGGGTGTTCGGTGAGGATGAGGACCGCTACAAATATTGCCGGCACGACCAACAATAGCATCAAGCCGGCTGCACTCAATATCAAATAAAGCGCCGGTCGATCTTTTGAGAGAAAATGGGCGGGAAAATCAAGCAGAAAGAAAGCGGCGATCAACAAAATGATGATGGACAGCCAAAAAGGCGCCATCAGATTGGTGGCGGTAAAAAAGGGAACGCTAAGGCCAACCTGAATGAGCAGCAAAGGGCCTACGCCCAATACCACGGCCAGGCTTTTATGGGCCAAAAATGTTTTTAAGATTTCGTGGCCCCATTCAAATCGGACGGGGTCTTTGTGCCGCCGGGTTTGGATAAAATTGATAACGGCCAAAATGGCCGTGCCCACGGCAAATAAAACAAACAACATATGCAGGCTGAATAGAAAAAACAACAAACTGTGAATAATCGGATCAGAAAAGGGCTGATCTAACATAACGTCGAATAGACTATTCATTTTTCCCCTCCGCGAAACATTTTGCTTTCATCCACTGGATAGGGCGTGGCGGTATCATCCTCCTGGCTCACCACGCCATCCGTAGTTTCGCCGGGTGTCTCCGAAACAGGGATAAAGCGGCTTCGAAACGCCTGGCCGGGCAGTTGCCCCTGCCCCAATTGATACAAATAATGGGCCAAAATTCGCTGCTCTTCGGGCGTACCCGAAAATTGGGGCATAAAAGGCACCATTTGGTAACTGTGTTGAATGATGACTAAAATGCCCGGCTCGGTTCTATCCTCCACCCGTTGGGCAATATCATTGATGCCGCCGATGGTGTGGCAAACCGAACAATTTTGCCCAAACAGATACGCGCCGCGTTGAATATCGGTGGGGTGGGAGGCGGTAGCATTGAACCAGTAACTGTTGGGCAACAAACCGTGCCGGGTAAAATAGGGCGATTCCTTGAGCAAGACTTCGTTGGCGTACATATAGCCGGGGATCACGTACGGGCCTCGGATAAATTCCCGGATGCGCTCGAATTCGGTGAAGAAGCCGATGGTCAAAATAAGGGCCGGGATGACCAAAAGTTGAGCCGCTCGCGTCTGTCGCCGGGCCGCCCCCACCGCCAAAATTACCAGCGCCAGCAGCCCCAGGATATTGATGCTCCAAAACAAGATCGAAACGTGGGAAAAGTTAGACGTCAGAACGGCGAAGGGGGCAAAATCCTTAAAGGTGGTGGGCACAACGGCAAAATACCAGCCGGTGGAAATAAGGCTCAGGCCAATCATGGCCAGCATGAACCATCCCAGGGGGGCGAGTACCGCCTGCTTGAATCGCTTATCGCGCCGGCTGAACACCACAAACACCATAGCCACAATCACGCCCAGGATGTAAGCCCCGCCCAACCGCAGGAGCAATTGGGGAATAAATGAAGAATTGAAAAAGGCGGCCCAAAAATTTTGCTGCCACGGCCACTGATCCGGCGTGAGCATAAAACCCAAAATTCCGGTGATGATAAAGGCCGATAGCAAGGCGGCCCCTACATAGGCGATCCCCAGATAAAGATGGCGTTTCTTTTTGACCCCCTGCCAGCGATTCCAGGTGAAATAATACGCCAGCAAAATGATTACTTCGGCGGCAAAGACCAACCACTCTATAAACCACGGCCAGAAAAAAATGCGCAGCATGCTGCTGGTGCCGCGCGCTTCCAACGTGCCGATAGTGAACCATATGCCCACGCCGGTAATTGCGCCGATCACCGTAATGAGAAACACCACCACTTTGAGCAGATCGCGGGCAAAATTATCCCATTCCGGCCAACGGTTTTTCCAACCCCGGTATTCGCTCCAGACGATGATGGAAAAAGCGCCAATCGCCACGCCATGGCTGAACAGCACGTGAATAACCGCCACCAAACCAATGGTCATGCCGTTACCTAAAAATGGAATCTGATAATTGAGAAATTGCATGTGAACCTTTCCCTGTACACGATGGTTGAGAGAACTGACAAGGGGGTGGGAATTTTTCTTGAAAAAGAGAGATCATCTCAATGCTTATCATAATCCGTAAAAAATCAATAAACTACACCTGTTTGAGCTATTTTTACACCATCGAAAGAGCTATTTTTACTAACCCAACCGGACAAAAACAGTGGTTGGTAAATACTCAACAGAATATTACCCACTTGAGCGAGGTAGAGCTATCAAAATTCACCCATTTCTGCCGGTTAAATCACCCGGATTAGTGTAGGAAGCAGCCGATTGAAAAGTTATAATGGGGATTAGGGTTGAATGAGGAATAAATGAGTTCACTCATCACTCATTACTCGTCACTTTTTACTTTTGAATCGAGCGAATATCATGAGCAAAAACGTAACTCAAAAATTGATCGAAGCACATTTGGTGGAAGGCACGCCGGAGCCGGGCCGGGAAATCGGGCTGAAAATCGATCAGACCCTGACCCAGGATGCCACCGGCACGATGGTGATGCTGGAATTTGAAGCGATGGAAATTCCCCGCGTACAAACCGAGGTATCAGCCCAATACGTGGATCATAATCTACTCCAGGTGGATTATCGCAATCCCGATGACCACCTGTTTTTGCGCAGCGCCTGCCAAAAATTTGGCGTGTGGTACAGCCAACCGGGCAACGGGGTGAGCCACCCGGTGCATATGGAACGTTTTGGCGTGCCCGGCCAAACCCTGCTCGGCTCCGACAGCCATACCTGCGCGGCAGGCTCGTTGGGCATGCTGGCCATCGGCGCGGGCGGGCTGGAAGTGGCTATGGCCATGGCCGGAAGGCCCTTTTACGTCAAAACACCCCAAATTTGGGGCGTCAAACTGACGGGCACGCTGCCCGATTGGGTTAGCGCCAAAGACATAATTCTGGAAATGCTGCGCCGCCACGATGTTGACGGCGGGGTGGGGAAAATTGTGGAGTATTACGGGCCGGGTTTACAAAGCCTCAGCGCCATGGATCGCCACGTGATTGCCAATATGGGCGCGGAATTGGGCGCCACCACCACCGTCTTCCCCGCCGATGAGGCGGTGCGCCGTTTTTTACGAACGCAGGACCGGGAGCATGATTGGCAGGAACTCCAGGCCGATGAGGGCGCTACCTACGATGAGGATGAAGAAATCAACCTGTCGGAGTTGGAGCCGTTGATCGCCTGCCCCAGCAGCCCCGGCAATGTGGTGCCGGCGCGGGAGGTAGCCGGCAAAGAAATTTACCAGGCTTACATTGGCTCATCGGCCAACCCCGGCCTGCGAGATTTTGCCGTGCCCGCCCTGATGGTCCGCGGCCAAAGAACGCCGGGCCATATTTCGTTCGACATCAACCCTACCTCGCGCCAAATTTTGGAAAATCTGATCGAGTTGGATTATCTGGAAAAGCTCATCCACGCCGGCGCGCGCCTGCATCAGGCCGGCTGCAACGGCTGCATTGGCATGGGGCAGGCCCCGGCCACGGGGCGCATCAGCCTGCGCACCGTGCCCCGTAATTTTCCGGGCCGCTCCGGCACCAAAGAAGACCAGGTGTACCTGTGCAGCCCGGAAACCGCGACCGCCTCGGCGCTGACCGGCGTTATCACCGATCCCCGCACCCTGGATATGGCTTGCCCCGATTTTCCCGAACCGGATACGCTTCAACTCAACACGGAAATGCTGGTGGCCCCCTCGCCGGACGGCGCTGCCATCGAGTTGCAAAAGGGGCCAAACATCAAACCCCTGCCGGTGTTCGATCCGCTGCCAGACACGATTGAAGGGCCGGTGCTCTTAAAAGTGGGAGACGACATTTCTACCGATGAGATCATGCCCGCCGGAGCCAGAATATTGCCGTTCCGCAGCAACATCCCGGAGATCAGCAAGTTCACATTTAGCCAGGTTGACGATACCTTCTACGACCGCGCGATGGAATATCAGAATCAGGGCTCATTGGTGGTGGGCGGCGAAAATTACGGCCAGGGGTCCAGCCGGGAACACGCGGCGCTGGCCCCTCGTTACCTGGGCCTGCGGGCCGTGCTGGCTAAAAGTTTCGCCCGCATTCACTGGCAAAATCTGGTGAATTTTGGCATTTTGCCGCTCACCTTTGCCAGGCCTGATGATTGGGATCAAATTGAGCAGGATGACGTGCTGGTGCTCGATAATCTCAGAGAACAGATTCAACAAGCCGGCCGTCTGGAGATCTACAATAAATCTCAGGATGAGGGTTATCCGGTTGAACATTCCCTGAGCCCGCGTCAGGTTAAGATGCTGCTGGCCGGAAGCTTGATCAATCTAGTTCGAGAGGAACAATCTTAAACGCAGGTTCTGCGAAACTGTACCTCAAAGATGCTCGTGATAAAAATCAATGTGCCGCCAATTCAGGATCATCACCGGTGATTCTAATCTGGGCAGCTTGCGGGTGGGATACAAGGGGTGCAGGTTCACCTGGGTGGCCGGCACAAAATTGCTCTTGACCACATCGGGGATGCGGTTGATGGGCATATCGCCGGTGGGATGCAGGTTGGCCCGGATGATGAACCGTTGGGTGTAAAGCACCGTCAGCACCCTACGCTCCGAAACTTTCAGGGTTCGCTGGCCTTCGGGGCTGATCATATCGATGGCCACCACCTGGCTTTTTTCCAGTGTCACCTGTTGGGCGGCGGTGGCCGGCAGCGAGGCGTTGGGGTCTAAAACCAGCCCCTGCACATTGTGGAGATCGAGAGTATTTTTATCTTTGTTGTTGAGCCAGCCCAAAAAGGCCGAGTTTTCTTCCACTTCACCGGTCAGATGATAAGCGGGGGTCAATACAGCAATTTTGAACACACTACACCTCCTCGTAATAATTGATCAATTAAGAATTAAGCATGAAGATTTATAACAAAAGGTGAGAGCCACTTTAAAGTGATTATCTCCGCCGTTACCCCCCTTTGATTTTCTGGCTTCGCCATTGCAGCAGGTCCGGCAAGTGTTCGGCGTCGTGTTCGGCGATGGTGATAAATAACTCCGCCACGGTTCCCTGATTATTGGGCCAGGGATAGGGGCCGCGTTTTTGCCAATCGCTCCGCGCCAGGCTGTCGAGAAAAGCGCCCACATCCTGGCGGGTCTTTATGAAATCGGCGTAAACATCGGCCCAGGAGCGTCCGGCGTCTTGGGCCGCCATCGCATCGTTCCAGGCATCAATCCCGTTGATGGGCGGGGGCAGCGGCTGTGTGGGGTCAACAATGTGGCGCGCGCCGTTGAGGAGTCGGACTTCCCAGGCGGTAATATGGGCCAGCACATCTTTGACGGACCAGCCATCGGAAGCATTTTTATCAACCACATCAGCCTCGTTCAGCCCGTCCACGGCAGCCAGAAGTTGAGCGCGGTTTTGGGCCAGCGCCTGTTTGATCTGGGTGGGGCTGATAGTGCTGTCCAACGACTCGCGCCACAGCTCAATTTCTTCGGCGTGCTGGCGCTCATGATCGATCATAATGTTGATAACGTAGCTGCGGATAGTGATGATCCGGTCGCCCCGCCGGTGGCGCATATCAATTTCTTTATGGTCCAGGCCGGCGATCACCTCTAAAATCTGGCGATGGGTAGATTTGATAGTGGTTAGAACCTCATCCAACGATTTGTTTCGCCAGGTTCGCAGGGTCTGCGCGTTAAGGCTGTCGGGGTCAACCGGCATTATCTGATCGGCCTGATCCTGTAGAATCAGGGGCAAAATTTCCAACGTCCATTGATCCCAACCAATAATGTGAGCCAGCACATCTTTCACCGTCCAATCATCATAAATAGGAATTTGAGTCATTTCGCGCCGGGATAATCCCTGAATGGCTTGAAAAAGTTGCTCCCGGCCATATTCCAGATCGGCAATAATTTCAGGAATACTGCTCATAACGAGTTCCTCCCTTTGAGTTGTTTTGTAAGATTATATTTGAAGCCTAATCGGACACGTTTTTCCGGGCAATAATTTTGGCAGGCTGCAGGCGCACCACCCACTCGCCGGCCACGCTGTTCCGTTGGCCATAGGCTTCGGCCTGTTCAGCCCCCATGTAGCGCGCCGCAATGTGTTTGGCCCAATAAGCGCGGTCGTCCGGCGCTTCGCTGATGGTGACGGTTCCCTCTACGATCACAAAAGCAAAAGGCGGCGTCTCTTCATCCACGCAAAGGCTCACCCGGGGATCGCGCCGGATGTTGGCCGCTTTCACCGACTCATGCCAGGTGGTAAAAACCAGCATCTCTCCATCCAGCGCAAACCAGATGGGAGCCAAGTGGGGACGGCCATCCTGGCGCACCGTCGCCAGTTTGCCGGTTCGGGTACCGGCTGTTAAAAATTGTTTGATTTCATCAGGCGTCATCGGCTGCATAGTATTACCTCAGCGTTGGCTTTGTTTTAACTGCGCTGTACCATTTTACCCGTTAACCGGATGGCTTTCAAATTGGATACGCTTTTGCGGCAGGTTGGGATAAATCTCTTATAGACAATTATTTCATTCCGGGGCAATATATAAAGTAGCAAAACAAACTTAAAACCCTGCCCCAAGGTCACTGCCGATATGAGCGAGATACTATTGAACACCCTTGAAGATGAACGCCGTTTTGTAGCCAGAGAACTGCACGACGGCGTGGCTCAAACCACGCTTCAGCTTGGTTTACAGGCCGGAATCTGTATAAAGTTGTTAGAACGAGGAAAAATGGAGATGCTGGCCGACGAGTTGGCCCAACTTGAATCGCGGATCCGGTTGGCATCCGGCCAGGTCCGGGAAATGATCGCCGATTTGCGCCGTCCCCAGATTGAGCCGGAGGCTCACGTGGGGGAATACATTCAACAAACCATTGAGTCCCATCTGGAACGCGGCGGCCCGCCGGTAGAATGCGTGGGCGATCTGTCTCATCTTCCACCCTGTTCCATTCAACAAAAACTGGCTCTCTACCGGATTGTGCAGGAAGCGCTGCTGAACATTCGCAAACACGCCCAGGCCCAGAATGTTCAGATCCGTTTTTCCAACAGCAATGATAAAAACACGCTGATTATTGCGGACGATGGCATGGGATTTGACATCGATGAAGTATCGTCCCGCCCCAGCGATAAAGGCGGCGCGGGGCTGGCCAATTTACAGGTACGGGGCCAGATCATTGGCGGGGTTGTTTCAATCAGCCCCAACAGCCGCGGCCAGGGCACCGAGGTCAAAATCTCTTTCTAAAACACGCCTGCTCCGTTTTTATTTTGCCCCATAAAATTTGACTGTTAAACAATAACAAATAGTATTAAGCCCAGATATTTAGCGTGTATCGTCCCCATACTGGCTACCAGAGGAAATCAATGATCGACCCAGAAACGCGGGCATATCTGGATCAACACATCAGGGCTGCCTATGCTATTCGGTATCGCACTATTTTGGGCGGAACCTTTGAAATAACGCCGCACTGGCTGCGAGGCTTCAGCGGCCTCGACATTTCCACGTTCAATGTTTTTCATCCCCTCACCCACAAAGGGCTGGATGATGACATCCTGGCCGATACAGCCGCGTTCTTCTCCACCAAAGATGTGGTCTACGCCGTAGAACTGATTCACGACCGTTTCTCCGACGGCCCCGATTATCTTGACCAGCGGCGCTACCAGCCGCTGCCACCCCAGCCGGCCATGGTCCTAAAAGATCTCGCGGCAGCCTCTCAAGATCGCCGGATTAACCCGGCCCTGGCCATCGAACAAATCCAAAGCGTTCCCTCACTAACCGCATTTTGCACCCTGTTGAACCAGGTTTTTGATTTCACGCTGCAAAACCTGGTGAAACTCTTCCCGGTGGCCCACCTGGAAAAAGAAGCGCGCCAGACCATCCGCCATTATCTGGCCTTTAATGATGATGACCCCGTAGGCGCCGGCACCAGCATTTGCGTGGATGGTATGGTCAGCATCTGGAATGTCTGCACGCTCGACGCCCATCGTCGTCAGGGCGTGGCCACAACCCTGGTAGACACAATGCTGCGCGATGCGCTCAACAACAACTGCCGCCTGGCGATGCTATATTCTACCCCCCAGGCCTACCGCGTTTTCAACAAGCTGGGGTTTGATATTTACACCCAACGCCAATGGTTCCTGCCGCCCGGCCTCCGGTACTTTGACGACTAACCTATGAAACCGGCGTTTGTCAACTCCCCAACCGAACAAACCACCGCTGTCACCGATATGCTTCTGGCGTTTTTGGCCCTGGGATGCAGTCTCTTTCTGTTTTGGCTGGGCCGCTCTGATCCGTGGAAGGCCAATCTCTGGGCCGTAACACTGGGGCTGCTGGCCGTATCGGGGCTGCTGGGGGGCGTGGCCCACGGGATAAAACTGCCTGCCGCCGCCAGCCGGTGGTTATGGCACCTGCTCTATCTGATCCTGGGGCTGGTGGTGGGCCTTTTTGGGGTGGGTGTTCTCTACGATCTGGGCGGTTTGGTTATCGCCCGGTGGGCCTTGCCCCTGATGATAACCATCAGCCTGCTCTTTTTTGGCGCAACCCTCATCAAGCCCGATTCCTTTATCATTTTCACCCTCTACCAAACCGCAGCCATGCTGATGGCCCTGCTGATTTACGGCGGTCTGGCCATTACCGGCCAGCTTGCCGGCGCAGGGTTAATGGCCCTGGGCGTGCTGGTCACGCTGATAGCCGGGGCAATTCAGGCTACCCAAAGGGTTTCTTTTACATTGATCTGGAATTTCGATCACAATAGCGTTTACCATCTGGTGCAGATGGCGGGCGTGGTGTTGTTGACGATTGGCCTGCACGCCGACCTTCGATCATAAACGAACGGAAGTAAAAAAAACAAAATAGGGGTGAACAATGCACCCCTAACGTGACCCAATTTTTACACCTCAACTGGACTTCATACATTGGCCGATCAATGCTTCACCTTTTTGGGCAGTTGTTTTTCAACATACTGCTTGCCCGCCGCCGTCAGGGTCATATTCCCCGCTTTGGTTGTTTTGATCCAATTATGCTGGTCGGCGGTGATGCGCAGGCTGTTTTCCAAATTAAGTGGCACTCGAATCTTGGCATGCCGGTAACAGGTAAAGATATGGTCGGCGGTGATGCCTTTTAATTTGAGCATGTGCTGCAAATAATACAAGAAGACAATGTTTCGCTCCTCGTTGGTGAGCGGAAACTTGGCGTCCATAAACTCCACCAACGACGGGCGGTCATCCGCCGCGCCCAGATCAAGATTTTTAACAATTGTATAATCCGGCGTGGGCGGCGGCGTGGGCGGGGCTTTTTCTTCTGCTTCCGGGGCCGGCGGTTCGGGCAAGGGTTCCGCTTGCGGTTCCGGGGCCGGCGCGGCTGGAGGAACCGGTTTCGCGGTTTTTGTTTTGCGTTTTCGGGTACGGCGCGGCGGCTTGAGGTCGTCAACCACCTCTATGCCGGCAAAGTGAGTTTTGAAGTCATTATAGATTATTTTAACAAAACTCTCGCTGCCCTCTATTTCCAAAATTCCCTGGGTCAAATCAATTTTTAGCTTGGTCGTCATGCTGACAACTCCTGCCCGTCTGATACTGTTATCTTGATTATAACATATTCAGGTGTATCAAAACAAGGTTTTCGGGCCGAAATTTGGCAACAATAGGAAATTGGTATAGCATAGACCGGTTATGAAAACCATCGGCATCAACTATACGTCCGCCATCAACCAGAACGCGGGCATTGGGCGCTACACCCGCGAACTGGTCAAAACATTGAGCCGGCTCGATACCCAAACGCCGTATCGCTTGTTTATGGCCGATACAAAAACAGAGGAAACCATACCGCTTCCCGGCCCTAACTTTTCCCGGCATTGCACGTCTCTCAGCGAGCGCTGGCTGGCCCGGCTCTGGTATCGCTTGCGCCTGCCGCTGTGGATTCAGGCCTGGACCGGGGCGGTGGATTTGTTTCACCAACCTGATTTTGTGCTGCCGCCGGTCTGGCCGGGCACGCGCACCCTGCTTACCGTTCACGATCTATCGTTTGAGAACCAGCCTTCAGATTCGATCATGCCCGGCATGGAGACGCATTTAAAAAAATGGGTGCCGGCCTCGGTGCGGCGGGCCAGCCACGTGATCGCCGTGTCGGAAGCCACACGGCAAGATTTGATAGAACGCTACCATACGCCGCCGGAAAAAATCACCACCCTGTACCACGGCGTCACTCCCAATTTTCAACCGGTAACCAACCCGGAGACGCTGGCTGCCGTCAAGAAAAAATATGGGCTGGACGAACGTCCGTTTATCTTGAGCATCAGCACGCTTCAACCACGCAAAAATTACCGGCGGCTGGTTGAGGCTTTTGCCCAGGTTGCCCCATCGTACACCCTGGTGCTTGGAGGCGGTCGAGGATGGGGGTATGAAGAAATCTTCGCCGCTATTGATGCCCTTGGCCTGCAAGACCGCGTCTATTTTCCCGGCTACATCGCCGACGCCGACCTGCCCGCCCTCTACAGCGCCGCCCGCCTGTTTGCGTATCCATCACTATACGAAGGCTTTGGCATGCCGCTGCTGGAAGCGATGGCCTGCGGCACGCCGGTTTTAACCTCCAACCTCTCCTCCCTGCCCGAAGTGGTGGAAGAGGCGGGAATATTGGTTGATCCGTATGATGTCGAGGCCATCGCCGCCGGGCTGTCCACCCTATTGCACGATGAAAATCTACGCCAGCACTATGTCCAGGCCGGCATAGAACAAGCCCAAAAATTTACCTGGGACGGAATGGTGACAAAATTGCTGGCGTTGTATCAAACTTTACTGGAGGAATGAGAAACAGCAGGTCTGACTAACGGACACCCCTTTTTGACCACCGACCACGGACGGCAGGCCACCACAACAATGGGGCGGTCGGTCGTCAGTCGTCGGCGGTCGTGCGTAGAAGAACTTGTCAAAGCATAAGTAGTCCGTCAAAGCAGATAGTAAGTTCATTGTTACCTTGCTACCCTGCTACCCTGCTACCCTGATCATGAACGTTACAATCGATGTCTCCCCCACCGCGCAAAAACACGCCGGGCTGGGCCGGTACGCCGGCGAAATTGCCCGCGCTCTGGATCAAACCAATACCGTTGACCTGTCGCTGTTTTACAACCGGGAAGGCAAGGCTGAATTACCCGATTATTTGAGCCACATTCCTCACAAAAGCGTGAACATCGGCAACAAACCGTGGCGCATGGGCGTGTGGTTTTCCCAATTAGCCCGCCGCCCCATGGACAAAACGTTTGGCGCCACCGAGATCTTTCACGCCACCAATCACCTGCTGGCCCATTTCAAACAGGCCCGCACCGTTTACACTCTGCACGACCTGATCTTTCTACAATACCCCGCATACCACAAAGCCTACAACCGCTGGTATCTGACCCTCACCATGCCCCTATATCTGAAAACAGCCGATGTCATTGTGACGCCCTCGCAGCACTCCAAACAGGATGCGATAAAATTTTACAACCTGCCGGAAGAAAAGATCAAAGTGATTTACGAGGCCCCCGCGCCCATTTTCCAACCCCTCACCAACACCGCCGAGTTAGCCCGCGCGCGCCAAACCTACAACCTGCCGGAACGATATATTTTACACGTGGGCACGATAGAACCCCGCAAAAATTTGATCCGCCTGCTGGAAGCGTATCAACCGCTTTTGGCCGATTGGCCGGATTTAAAGTTGGTACTGGTGGGGAAAAAAGGTTGGCTGTACGAATCGTTTTTTGAACGCCTGGCGGCCTTGGGATTGCAAGAACGCGTGATATTCCCCGGCTATGTTGAAGAAGCGGACTTGCCCGCCATCTACCAACTGGCCGAGATTTTTGCATTTCCATCACTATACGAAGGGTTTGGCTTAGGGCCTATCGAGGCGATGGCTTGCGGTACGCCGGTGGTCAGCAGCAATTGCGCCAGTTTGCCGGAAGTGGTGGGAGACGCCGGAATACTGGTTGATCCTACCGATACCGCCGCCCTGCACCGGTCACTGCGGCGTGTATTGGAAGATAGAGATTTACAGGCTCACCTGACCGAACAAGGTTTGATACAGGTGCAGCGGTTCTCGTGGCAAAAAGCGGTAGAGGCGTTGGTGAAAATATATCAATCTTTGCTCTAAAAGCACCGGATTATCGCCGGCCAGACGGCCCCCAAAAATCAGGCGGCTGGCCGGTTAAAACCAGCAGGGCTTCCAGAAAAAAGTAATCGCCATAAATGAGATAACTGTCCGCCAGACCGGCCGGAACATTCTGCGCGCCGTGCTTGAGCAAACCTTGCCGGTGGGCAGCGGATTCCAGGCATTCATCCACCAGGATTTGCACCAATATTTCTGCTTGTTGATGATAATGATCGCATCCGGCTAACTTCGCCAGCCGCAGCAGCCCGCAGGCGGCAATGGCCCCGGCGGAACTATCCCGATAGCGCGGCGCGTCCGGCGGCAGCCGAAAATCCCACAACGGCGTCCGGTCGGGGGGAGAATCGGCCAGAAACCGGTCGGCCACCTGCCGGGCGGCGGCCATAAAATCATCATCCTCCAGCCACTGCGCGGTGAGCGCAAAACCGTAGACAGCCCAGGCCTGGCCCCGCGCCCACAACGATTCATCGGCGTAGCCTTGATGCGTTCTGCCGCCCAGGGGTTGGCCGGTGCGAGGATCAAAAAAGAAGGTATGATAGGTGCTGCCGTCAGCACGCACAATAAATTTTTGGGTTGAGGCGGCGTGGCGGCGCGCAATCTCGCGGTATACGTTATCGCCAGTTTGGGCGGCGGCCCAGTACAGCAGGGGCAGGTTCATCAGGCAATCCACAATCATGCGGCCCGCTTCGCTGCCCCGGCCGGTTTCTCCCCAGGCCTGAATGTAATCTCCCCGCTGATTGAACCGTTGGGCCAGCGCGCGGGCGGCGCGCAGAGCGATTTTCCGCGCGTCCGGGCTGCCGGTGAGCGTCCATTCTGCCCGCGCGCTCAAGGTGTATAAAAAACCAAGATCGTGATCCAAGCGACGCTGTTGGTCCAGCCGTTCGGCAAAACTGGGCAGCAAGGCTTCGGCCTGGGCGCGAAGCGTCTCATCCCCGGTAGCGCTGTAGGCCAGCCACAACATCCCCGGCCAAAACCCGGCCACCCAATGATTGTTAGGCGCAGTTTGATAGGCCGGATAGCCCCGCGTGGGAAATTCCAGGCCGTAAGCGTGGCAGTTCTGCCGCACCCGGTCAACCGCATAGGCCGCGGTATCTTTTAAAGTTGACACCCTTTTTTACCCCTGATTTGTTTCAACACGACCGGCCTCATCCAGTACAAAGTGGCTCTGACCATCGCCGCTCACCCGCACCAAGACCAGAGGCCCGGAAAACGATTGGCCGTTGAGCGAAACCTCAACCGGCTTGATCTGGCCGATCTGCACAAAGGCCCGTTCGCCATCGTAGAAACCGATTTCGGCGGTGTTGCCTTTGACCGCAAAATCCGTCACCAGGGCCATCAACTGATCCATCGAATCGCGCCCTATTTTACCATAAACCATCGAGGCCAGGTAAAACAGGTGTTGATCGCCATTGTTAAACTCCAGGCGGGGCACCACGCTCCGGCGGTAACGCACATTGGAGCCGTTGATGTCGTCCGCGTATGGCGTGGCCGGATAGTGCCGATCATAGCCATGCAGCGCTCGCAAAAAGGTAAGTTTGTTGTCTTTGTAGGCCACTTCCGCCTGGGGCAGCGACGCGGTTTGGGCTTCACCCTCGTCAAACCCCAGCGGATAGCCGCCCTCCCGAAAGGTGAGCGACTTTTTCGTCTGCACCTGGTGGAAATTGATCATAAAATCATCTTTGACCAGGGTGTAGGTAATGGCGCTTCCCGCCTCATCCACCTGGTAGAGCGGATAGCGGGAGGCAGAAAAATCCCGCTCGCAGTACAAATTCTCCATCGACCAGCGCTGGTGATAGAGAATGCCGTCTTCCGAAAATTGCAGGACGTTGTCACAATTGAAGGAATCGTAAATGGAGCGGGCTTCGTAACTAAAAATCGAGGAGTAGGCAAACTTGGTGTATTTGGCGTTGTATTCCGGCTGGTTGTGGTACGATTTTTGGTTGACCAACTGCACGTGCCCGCTTTTATGATCGCCCAGGAGCAGCAAGCCCGTGCTTTTGATGGGTTGAGAATAGGTTTGTCGATGGATGGGCAGCGGTTTTTCTTCGGCCTGCCAGAAGGCATCGTCTTCAGGGATCAGCAAAATATTGAAGGCTTTGGCGGCCCAGTAGGGCGACCCGCCGCAGGAGTAATGTTCCAGAATCTCGGCGCACGGCTGAAGATAGCCCATGCTCAAATGGCCCAGATCGGTCAGAATATCGTGCTCAAAGAAAAATTTGAGGCCGGTGTTGCACATGGTTTTGACTTCGCCGGGGTCAATATCCAGACAGCCCAAATATTGTCCCAGGGCAAAGGGCGATAGGTAGCCAAACCGGTAGATCATCGAACGCCCCCAGCAGGGTGTGCTGCCGTCGGCGGCGAAAAAGTAGCGGAAGTTGCGGGCCAGCTCGCGCACGCGCTGCTGGTGGGTTTCGGCCACCGCCGGCTTGGAATCGCCATCCAAGATAACCCACAGCAGGTAATAAAAATGAAAGGCCCAGGCATTGTAATAATCAATCCGGTTGACGTCGCCATCGCGGTACCAGCCGTCGCCAATATACATATGGTCGCACGCCTGGATGTTAGCATCGATCTGTTCCTGCGAGTAGGGCATGCCCAGCCGTTTCAGCGTGGCATTGGTGATGACGTTGAACAACAGCCAGTTATTTTGATGATAGGCCACCTGGGTGCATTGGAACAGGTAATCGGCCACCTGCTGCTGCTCTGCCGGGCTGAAACGGTTCCAAACATGCTTTCGGGAGAGCCAGAGAAACCAGGACAGCGCCGCGCATTCAACCAGGTGCTGGGCGTAATCTACAATATCGCCCCAATATTCGGGGTGGCGGGGATCGGTGCCGGCCAGAATGCCCCGGCGATAGAACGCGGCCACGTCGATGGTTTCATCATTCAAGGTATACACGCCGTCCGAACTGCCGTGCAGCCACGGCCCGGCCATCAGGCTGGCGCGGGTGAAGCCTTCCAGTTCGTCGGCCAGGCGGCCGTGGTGGCTGCGCTGGCCGGGAATGACCTGCCGCGCGCCGCCGGGCGAGGCGCTATCAACAATGGCCTTCATCAGTACAAAAAACGTCTCTTCCCAGTGGCGGCGGGACCAGCCGGAAATGGGGGAGGCGGTGTAGTCCAAAGGTTGGGTGAGGTTTAGTTTTTTCATTCGTCACACTCCAAAAATAGATTTCAGAAGACTTGAAGTTAAGGGGTGCTCCCCTCCCCTAACCCCTCCCAGAGGGAGGGGGATTTTACCCTGGGGGCGAGAGAAAACCACTCAATACACTTCAAAATCTCACAAATTGAGCGGGTTGTAATTGGACAACGGCCACGCGCCTTCCGGCTCCAACCGGGCAAACAGCACGTCTCGCGTGGTGCGGTAGCCTTCGGGCGTCAGGTTCATGTTCAGGATGATGGTTGGGGCTTCGGGGATCATGCCGCCCGACCCTTTGATGCAGTAGGGGGTGTTGGTGATCAACAGCACCGGGTAGCCCTGGTCGATCAGCGTTTTGACATAAGTGTGAGGTTTGTGCGCCCGGTCGTAGAAATTGGTGCAGATGATGAGATCGTAATCGCGCCGAGCCACAAATTCCACCACATTCGTATCATCATCCTCGTTGTAGCCAAACTCGGTTTCATAGGTTTGCAGTGCTGGCCATTCGGCTTCCATCAATTCCGCAAACAGGGCGGGATGATCGTGCACATCGTTGGGCGTTTTGATGGAATTTTGTTGATTGACCAGCAGCACTTTTTTGCTTTTATCCAGCGGCAGCGCGCCCAGCTCGTCTTTGGCGATCAAAATAGCCTTGCGGGCGGCCCGTTTTGAGGTTTCAACGATGACCGGATCGCTGAAGGGCTTGGCTGCCTGCGAAGCGTCAACCCAGCCCATAGTTTCAAACAGGCCGTAATCAAACTTCAACTTCAGGATACGCCTCACCTTTTGGTCCAGGCCCGCTTCATCAATTTGACCTGATTCAACCCATTTGCAGATAGTGTAGAACATTTCGCCGCGCCACTCGTTTTCGGCCTTCATCAGAATGATGTCGGCCCCGGCGGCCAGGGCGCGGGCGCAGGCTTCGCCGGTGCCGTATTTATCGATGAGCGCGCCCATGGTCATGCTATCGGTGGTGATGACGCCCTCAAAGCCCAGTTCTTCCCGCAAGAGTTTGTGGACAACTGTGCGGGACACCGTGGAAATGTGATCGGGATCAAGGTGCGGATAGAGGCAGTGGGCCAGCATAATGGAGTCGATGCCGGCCTCGATCAGCTTTTTGTAGGGATACAGTTCCACGGCGTGGAAGCGCTCATTGTCAACCTCCAGCATGGGGCAGGCGTGGTGGGCATCGACCGCGGAATCGCCGCGACCGGGGAAATGCTTGGCAGCGGCAATCACGCCTTCTTCCTTAAATCCCTTGAGCATGGCCACGGCGTACTCGGCCACCACTTGGGGATCATCGCTGAAGGCGCGGCGGCCAATTTCCGGGTTGTTGGGATTGATGTTCACATCCACTACGGGCGAGTGGATCATATCCAGCCCCGAGGCTTTCATCTGCCGGGCCACGCATTTGGCCACCTCGTAGGCCAATTCAGGGCTGTCGCCGGCCACCAGGCCCATACTGGCAGGGAACTGCACCACGCCCCCGCGCGAAAAATCTTTGCTGGTATCCCCTTCCTGGTCGATAATCATATGCAGGGGAATCGCCGGGCTGCGTTGGGCGGCCAGCTCGCGCAGGTCGTTCAGCGTGGCCGCAAACTGCTCCGGGGTGGCGTAGGGAGGCAAGCCTTGCTTGGCAATTTTCATCATCGACGGCACAAAATCGGCCCCCATCTCCTGCTTTTTGGCTCGATCATCGCTGAAATAGCGAAAAATCCGGGCAAAGGACGACAGCCGGATGCCGCTGCAATGGTAGCGGGTAATCGCCTCGCGCACATCGTTGGTGATGGTAGTGCCCGACATGCCGATGACCACGCACTGGCCGATCTTTTGCTCAAGCGTCATTTTGTTCATCAATTGATCGATCTGTTGATTTTTATCCACGTTGCAACTCCTTTTTCGGTTGAGATTAAAGACGATACAGAGGCCGCCGGGCGCAATACAAACTCACTGCGCCTGGTCTGCCAATTTTTCGGAAGGGCCGGGGTTTGAAACCGGCCCGTTCAGGCACCTGATAAGGTACAAATTATATTGTCAATCGCTTTTTGATTTACCCCTTCACCGCGCCGGCCATGCCGCGCACAAAGTAACCCTGGAAGGCAAAGAATACGATCAAAATGGGGATCACGGAGATCACGGTTCCGGCGGCAAAGCCGGTCCAATCAATGGAGAACTCGCCGCGAAAGGCGTACATGCCCACCGCCATATTGCGGAGTTCCGGCTTGCTCAACGTAAAAATGAGGGGAATATTGAACTCGTTCCAGGTGCGCATAAATTGGAAAATCACCACGGTGCCGATAATGGGCCGGGCCAGGGGCAGGGCCAGCATAAATCGCTGCACAAAGTTAGCGCCATCAATCTTGGCCGAGTCGAAAATATCTTCGGGGATGGTTTCAAAAAAGCCGGTGAACAGCAGCACGTACAGCGCCCCGGCCCCGCCGGACAGGGCCAAAATAACCCCGGCCCGGGTATTGAGCAGCCCCAGTCCCTTGATCAGCACAAATTGGGGAATGATAATGGACGCAATCGGAATAAAGAGCGTGGCCAGGATGAGGCCGTAGATCAAATTCCGTCCGGGAAAGCGATACCGGGCCAGCACGTAGCCGCACATCGACGATTTGACCAATTCGATGAGGGTGGCGGTGACGGCATATATCACCGTATTCAAAAAATAGGTGCTGAAATTGGCCTGCACCCAGGCCCGGTAGTAATTTTCGGGCCGCCATTCCTGGGGCAGCAGCCTGGCCCCGGCGGTGAACATATCCGGTTGGGTTTTTAATGAAGCGGCCAAAACCCATAAAAATGGATACAACCAGAAAAACCCAATAATGCCAATGATGATGACGGCGATAATATTGGCCCGCGCAAAACGGCTGCCTGGTTTGTTCAACTCGGCAGCGCCGGTTTGCTGGCTCATGTCTGCACTTCTACTCAAAATACTCATGCTCTATCTGGACCTCCTACAAATTATGTTCGCGCTGTCGCTGTCTGGCCCGGCTGACAACGTAGCCCTGGAGCATTACGGCCAGCAAAATGGTGACGCCAAAGAAAACGGCTGCCGATGAGGCGTAGCCGTACCGGTACGGCACATCGCTAAAGGCTTGTTTGTAAATAAAGTAAGAAACCACCGAGGTTTTGGCCCCCGGCCCCCCACCCGTCATGGTCACAATCAGGCCAAAGACGCGCAGGGCGTTCACAAAGGCCAGGAAGAGAATGATGATGGCGACCGGGCTAATAATGGGTAAGGTGATCCTGAAAAGTTTGTGCCATTCGTTGGCCCCGTCTATTTCGGCGGCTTCATACAACTCTTCGGGCACGTTTTGGAGGGCCGCCATCCAGTAGATCATATATTGGCCAAAAATCTGCCAGATGGAGACAAAGATCACGCTGAGCAGGGCGGTTTTGCTGTTCCCCAAAAAGTCGATGGAGCGTTCGATGAGGCCGATATTTTTCAGGAACTCGTTCACCGCGCCATTGGCCGGGTTCAACAGAAGCGTAAAGATCAGGCCGGCCATCGCCACCGGAATGATCAGCGGCGTAAAAAATACGGTGCGGAAAAACCGTTTGAGAGATAACCATTTGCGGGTCAGCACAATGGCGGCCAGCAGAGAGAGCGGCAATTTGATAATGGTGTTGAGAAGGGCAAACACGAGCGTATTTCTGAAAGAGAGCCAAAAAATGGGGTCGTTTATGATGATGATGTAATTTTCCAGCCCCACAAAATTGTCGTCGAGAATGGGCGTCAGGCCGTTCCAATCAAAAAATGAATAGAAGGCCGTGGCGGCCAGCGGCCACAGGGTAAACCCGATATAGAGGATCAGGAACGGGAACAGAAAGAGAACGATCCAAACGTAATCAAATCCTTCGGGGCGGTAAGCATAGGGAATGGCTTTCCGCTTGAACCATGCAATTCGCGTGCTCATAAGAACTCCTGGGGGAGAGCAGGTCTGCTGCAGCAGATTTGTGATGGCAGACCTGCTCTCGATTTATTTCAGTAAACGAGGGTTAAGATTCGTTCAGTTACGGGGTGGTGTAATTGGCCGGATCAAAATCTTCGTTGTATTCCCACTCGGGGAAAGTGTAACAATCCAGCGACACATTCAGGCCGGAAGCGGCTTCGGCTTCTAACGTTTCCTGGAAGACATCGTTCTTTTCCGTAGCAATTTCTTGTGCCACCGGGGCAAAATCAGAGCCGGAGGTTAGGGCTTCAACCATCGCCTCCCATTCCCAATTTTTGCGAATATCGTTGGCAGCGCGGAACGCTTGCGATGAAGCTACATCCGGGCAGGCAACCACCGGCACGGGATAGGCCACCCGCAGGTTCGGAGCGATGTCCGCGGCCATTTCGACAACCAGCGGATCGGTGATGTATTTGGCGTTGTCGGAGAAAGCCAGCGGGCCAAAGCCGCGGGCCAGGTATTCGGTAGCAAAGAAACCGTCGGGGCGCGTCATCCACTCGATGAAGAGCCAGGCTTCTTCGGGGTGCTGGGTCTGGCTGCTGACAAAGTATTTGTTTTCGCTGGGCAATTGCGACAGCGCGCCCACCGGGCCGTCATCGGGTACGGGCGGCGGGGCCACGGCCAATTTCAAATCTTCAAAGCCCATTGTCTGGAATACGCTGGGCATCCAGGTGCCGCCAAAGTAAATGGCCGCCTGGCCGCTGGCCATCGCTTGCCGGGAGAAGCCCTTGTCTTCCACGCCGGGCACAAACAAATCTTCGTTGTACATTTTTTGCAAGAAGTTGAAGGCTTCCAGCATCTTGGGGTCGTCGATGCTGTAGCGGCCATTTTTGTAATCAAAAAACTGGTCGCTCATAATAGAACCGGCAATGGGGTACCAGGTGCGTTGGAAATCGGTACCTTTGAGGGGAACCGCCATGCAGTAGGCGTCGGTGTTTTCCACAATGGTCTGGCAGGCTTCGTACAGTTCGTTCCAGGTGGCGGGCGGGTTTTCCACATCCAGGCCGGCGGCTTCAAAAACGTCCTGGTTCATGTACATATAGCCCGGCCCCCAGATTTTGTTATCGTTAAAGGGGAAACTATAAACCACGCCGTTTTTCATGTTAATGCCTTCCAGAAAAGCGCCGTCGGGCCAGCGAGCGAGGAATTCTTCGGGAATATCGTTGCTGGGATGCAGGGGTTTGATCCAGCCCAGGTCGTACAATTCGGCGGCAGTGAGCACGCGATTGGCGGTGGAAATCCAGAAGAAGACGTCGGGGGCGTCATCGCTCTGGAACATCAGGGGCAAGGCTTCGCGATATTGATCCTGGGCCAGGGTGTCCCATTCCAACGTGATCCAGGGATACTCACTTTGGAATTCGGCGGCCACTTCATCGTAAAAATCGGCCTGTTCCTGCGACCAGTTCATCACTTTGAGGGTGACGGGGTCGGGTTCTTTTTCTACTTCGACTTCAACAACTTTCTCAACTTCTTTTTCTACTTCAACAGTGACTACTTTTTCTACTTCAACTTCTTTTTCAACCTCAACCGTGACAACCTTTTCTACTTCAACGGTTTCAACCACAGTTTCCGGAGCGGCTTGACCACAGGCCGCCAAGCCTAAAATAACCACAAAAACAAACAACAGGCTGAGAATGCGATAATACTTGGAAAACATGTTTCCTCCTTTGAAACTTGGATTGTTTTCTGCTTTGAAAAATTTCATTTTTAACCTACCTTGGCTATAATGGGGATAGAGTGGTGTAGAGCAGGGATGGCGCACGGGACAGTTGCAAAATTCTTGCTTTACCCACTCACTCTCCACACTCGTTCCTCTTATAGCTCGCTACCACAAACAACTACACGTGAGGCTTTGTTCTCCTTATTTATAACTCCTTTCTTCCGTTTGTATGGTCTGCTTTTCATCCATAAGATAAAGCCTGGCCATAGCGCCCTTGACGATACTTAAGCTCATCTGGCCCCTAACCCGGACAAAGTCGCGTTGCTTCCAAGCCGGAACCAATGAGTTAAATACGGTTGGAAATTCCTGCACAAAAAATAAGATTTTAACTGGTTAGGCCCTATCTTAGCATTTTTGCATAAATTTGTCAATACTTTTGGCATTATTTTGCTTAAAATTTACGCAAATTTTGCATTAAACTCTTGTAATTATTGATTTATTATGTTATAATGCGGCCAAACAGTGGAGAATACACCATGCCAACGCATCAAAAACGCAAAATTACCCTGGAAGATGTTGCTCAGCGAGCCGGGGTCTCCGTTTCTACGGCCTCACGCGCGCTCAAGCAGCACACCTCGATCAGCACCCTCACCCGCGACCGGGTGGCGGCTGCCGCCGAAATGCTCAATTATATCCAGATGTCGGATCGAACCGACTCTGCCAATACCACCACCAAAACCGTAGCGATGGTTGTAACCGATATTCACAATCCTTACCACAATAGTATTGTCTTGGGGCTTGAAGATGAGGCGGGGTACGATAACGCCAACCTGGTCTTAATGACCACCCGCAACGATCCCTTGCGGGAGCAGCAGGTGTTCAAACGGTTGACAACGCTGCCGTTGGAAGGGATGGTGATGCTCAATTCCTGCTTGAGCGAGGAAACGATTTTTGATATTCAGGCCAAACGCAACCTGCCCACCGTAATTTTCAATTACACAATTGAGCATTCTCATATTGGCTGCGTGATTCCTGATACCCGCTCCGCCGCTTATCGGGCGGCCACTTATTTGATCTCGTTGGGGCACCGGCGCATTGCCTATATAGGCACGGACAGCCGGGTGAGCATGGGGCGGTTGCAGGGGGTGGAAGAGGCCCTGGACGATGCCGGTATCAAAATAGATCCTTCGCTGGTCATCCGGCGCAATGTGGGGGATGAGGAACGGGGCGTGCGGGCCATGAAAGATTTGCTGGCGCTCGATTGCCCGCCCAGCGCGGTGATTGCCCTGAACGATACCATGGCCTACGGTGCGATGCACGTTATCCACAAACATGGCTGGCGTGTTCCCGATGATATTTCGGTGATTGGGTTTGATGATATTCCATCGAGCGCTTACATTACCCCCCCGCTGACCACGGTAGCCCTGCCGACCTACCGGATGGGGCAATTGGCTATGCGCCTTATTCGCCGCATCCAATCCGGCGAGGATATGCGTCGCACCGAACCGACCATTTTGGAAAGCCCGCTCATTATCCGCGAATCGACCGGGCCGGTTCCCAAAAAATCATCGTAAGCAGCTTATTTCTACCGGCCAGTTTGATGAAATTACCCGCTTAACCTGTGAGGCCGTAGCCCTGGTCAAAGAAATGGAGTAAAAACAAAAAAGCCGGCCTGATGCCAGCTTTTTGAAAGGCGACGGCGGGATTCGAACCCGCGAATAAAGGTTTTGCAGACCTCTGCCTTACCACTTGGCTACGTCGCCAGAATAAACAACAACTACAAACAAGTTTATGTTTGGTTTGCTTCTCAATTGTGTCGGTTATTTTACCATCACCCCTTTACTTCGTCAATTCGTATCTTCTCAATATTTCGGGGAACGAGGTCTGAGCCTGTTGAAGACCGTTGGTTTCGACAAGCTCAACCAACTCTACCCCAGTTTATTGAGAAGGTACGTCAATTCTGATATTTATAGGGATGATGCATTTCTGTTTGAGAGTTTGAGAGCCTTGTGATTGGCCTACCAGGCCGCGAAACCTGGCAGGCCACCTTTCGTCCCTGATATCAAATGGGTGTGTTTCATTTCAGTTGAGTATCTTCAAACAGCAAGCGGGAGGTGATGGTAACGGTTTGAGTTTTTGTTGTTACTCGATACGGTCGGTTCAATGTGATCGACAGATGTGGGAGGCCGTGTTGATCTAGCAGAGTTGGTTTCCAAAGCTTGAAATTCCGGGAGCGAATGTTCCGGGTAAGGCGAATGATACAAGCGTAGATGACGTTGACGTTGGCGGAAATGGTGATAATCGTCCCAATCATCATTTTCAGCCACAGCGCGTAAACGCAGCAAGTTTTCTACACCGGAGCGATCCCACCGTATTCCAGACAATTCACAGCGATCTTTAACAAAATGGCGACAATCGCCTTCAATGACACCGGAGGCAATGGGCCACCCGTTGTTAAGGTAAGTGTCGTAGTGCATATAGGGCAAATTGCGATCAAAATAGTTGGCCGTTTTGCTTAACTGGGCCTGCTGTATCGTCGAATATTGGCTTTCTTGCGCCATCTGACGGAATTCATCAATCACCTGAGACACCCTAAGCAACAATACTTCGGTTCGGTGTGTTGAGAGATATCTGGGGGAAGTATAGTAGGGATTTTTAGGGATGAAATGCACTCAACGGACGGTTTTGGGAGTGAATAGAGTGGGATTTGGGGGTCAAATAAGGTTTGTGGGCAAAGGGTATCCACCATTCTCTGTCTGGTAAGAGGGATTCATCCTGTGCTCCTTTTATGATTTTTTGTTATGTCACCGTGATGACGACATTTCCTTTTTTATGACCCTGGTCAACATACCGGTGAGCCTCAACGATTTGCTCCAGGGGGTAGCACCGATCAATGACCGCTTTTAACTTACCCGCTTCAATCAACTCATTGAGGGAGGCCAAATGCTCTTTTTCCTCGCACGCTTCCCCACCGCCAAATATCACCTTCTTGCTCCCCATCAGGCCGGTCCAGACCATTTGAAGCATCTCTGGCAGGCCGCCGGCAACAGCAAGATAAAAACCGTTTGGCTTGAGCGAATTTTTACAGCGTGAGAACGAGGTTTTACCGACCACGGGGTCAAGAATAATATCATAGGTTTGGCCGTTTTGGGTAAAATCTTCTTGGGTGTAATCAATTACATGGTCGGCGCCCAGCGATTTCACCAACTCCAAATTTTTGGTACTGCACACCCCGGTCACTTCGGCCCCAAAGGCTTTGGCAATCTGTACCGCGGCAGTGCCGACGGCGCCGGAGGCGCCATTGACCAGCACTTTTTGTTCGGGTTGAATATTTGCCTTTTCTTTAAGAAAATAAAATGCGGTTAATCCGCCAAATGGAATAGAGACGGCTTCCTCAAAGGTCATATTGGCCGGTTTTAGGGCCAGCGCCTTTTCAGCAGGCATAACTTTGTACTCAGCATAAGCGCCAACGCCGCCACCGTCAATGCCATAAACGGGGTCGCCCGGCTTGAATGACTTGACATCTTTGCCAACGGCTTCAATTTCGCCGGCTACATCGGCCCCTAAAATGGGGTTTTTGGGTTTGTTAAAACCAAGCATCAATCGGGCGATGAGGCCTAATCCGGGCGGGATAAAGACAAAGCCTCGCGCGTTGCAGTCTCCGGTGGATACCGATGTAGCGTGTACTTTTATTAAAATTTCATTATCCTTGGGCGCAGGTTTTTCTACTTCTTCTAACTGAAGAACTTCCGGCGGCCCAAATGCCGTACATACAGCTGCTTTCATGTTTGTATCCTTTCTTTTTAGTTGGCAATAGATTTCAGAATTTCGTTTCGGATATTCTGGCACCTTTAAAGAAAAGCCAGAAAATAAGTAACACTTCTCCAATAAATGTAAACACGGCAATATTCGTA
Organism: uncultured Caldilineaceae bacterium; assembly: GCA_964612485.1. Classification (GTDB taxonomy): domain Bacteria; phylum Chloroflexota; class Anaerolineae; order 4572-78; family J111; genus JAFGNV01. The sequence continues at coordinate 83,632 of CAZTFF010000008.1, read as the reverse complement.
TCGTAGGCGGGGAAGAGAAGTTTGCTAAGACTATCTATGAGATAGCCCAACCCGGCAATCATCACCAGAACGCCCAGAATTTTAGGCATAACGCCCGACAACTTGAGCACTAAATACCCCAAGGCAAGTAAATGAAGGCCAAAAATCGCCAATCCCATACTCCACCCCTCACCAAACGCATTAAGAAACAACATCACCTGTGCATACAACTGTTCACTTTCAAATACGGATAAGTAATCAGCGCCACTTAAAAGATGCAACGCCATAACAAAATTGACCAGAACGATAGCCAAAACAGCGGCATACACCACGCGAAACCACGCTGCCAGCAGCGAAAGGCCCTTGTTCACCGGCTTGAGAAAAACATAAAGCCCCCATGCCACTATTACATCAAGAATAGCTACGAGGAGATAGATACCAATCGAGATGCGGACAAGCAATTCATTTGCCATGAGATTATTGGCAGTTGTGGCGGCATCTCCCGGCACAATCAAACTCTGGCGAACAGAGAATTCGGCAAAGGGCGCGAGTATAGCCATCAGAAGTAACCCGACTCCGGCAACGATGGCCGCCTGGCGTAGTGATATATCGGTAATACGGTTTGTCATTCTAGATTCCTCCAAATTTACTTTGATCCAATGATCTATATTTTCTTTGCTACAATGAAATAGTGTTCTTCATGATATTTCTTTAAAATCGGGTAAAGTGAAAGGGCAAATCCAACAGAGGCGGGGATCATCATAAACTGAAAAAACGCACCCGTTAAGACCTGGCCTTCATTGGCCGCCACTTGAAGCAGATAATTCGGTTCCTCAATTACATAAACAACGCTGAGTACGCCCGCAACTATCCCCAGAATTATTAATACCCCGGCAATGATTGCGGTTTTTCTGTTTGGATTCATTTTTGGTTCCCTATTTGAGGTATGTATAGACTCGCTGGGCCGCGGCCTCGGCGAAATCATCCATTTGTTTTTGGACATCGGTTTTAGTGGAAGTAAAGGGATTGTCCGCTCCGGCCCGGGGCTGCCGGGCGATGTGGCCCAATACGTCAATCAAGGTATCAATATCTTCTTCCGTGTTCTCAATTCCCAGGCTGGCGCGGGTGAGACCCGGCAGCGAAACTCCAGGGAACAGCGTCACAATCACGCCTTGAAATCGCTCCAGCAGGGGATGAATATGGAGCAGATGTTTGATCAACATATGCGCGCAGTGGCAGCCGTACCGCACCCCAATTCCGCCCCGCTCGGCCAGTTCTTTGGCTACGCCGTTGGCCATCATATTGTTCAGTCTAAAGACAATGACGCCGCCTTTTTGAGTAAATTGGGACGAGTTGGGGTCTTTGATGCCGTAAATCTCCAGATCCGGGATTTGGGCCAAACCGCGCAGCGCTCGTTTGGTCAGCGCCTGTTCTTCCTGCCAGATCACGTCCAGACCGATGCGCTGCAACAGTACCAGCGCCTTGCCCAACGCGGCAATACCGCCTACGTTTTCTTCACCGGAGGATTGGATCAGGGCCAGTTCGGTGGGATCAAAGTTAAGTAATCCCTTTCGGGCGGCCAATACACCACTACCAAAGGGCGCGTATACCTTGTGGGCCGAGAAAGCAAGATAATCAATGCCCCATTTCTCCATCTCAACCTGGCGATGCGCCACCAACTGGGCTGCATCCACCAGCAGGCGCGCCCCATAATGGTGAACGATCTTACTTATTTCCGCCAGATTATGGCACACGCCAAGGACATTTGAAGCGCCGCTTATGGCCACCAGTTTGATCCGCTTCTTGCCGTGCCGGCCTTCCTGATTGTAAGCGCGCAAGAGTGTCTCCAGTTCGTTCAAATTCATAAAGCCGTCAGCGTCCACCGGCAGCCGGATCAGCGAAAAACCGGGCAGCGTGCGCCACGGCAGTTCGTTGGAGTTGTGCTCAAGCAGGGTGTTGACCACAACCGGCTTGATACCCGGCTCGGATTCATTACGCAAACTTTCCGCCACCAGATTGATGGCTTCCGTGGTGTTGGAGGTAAAGATCACCTCGTAATCGGCTAAAGGCGCATCCAGGACATCGGCGCAGATAGACTTGACTTCACGTACAATCTCCTGCTGCATTTGCCTGGGCTGGCGCCATGCCACGCGAACAGCATCCCAAATTGGCATAAAAGTGGGCGTGCTGGCGGCATTGTCCAGGTTGGTATAGGGCCGGTCGCCGTCCACCGTGGGGACACGAACCCCACGACCGATCAGGGTTTGCCGGAGTTCAGCCAGCAACGCTTGCCCGACGTATGGTTCCAGTTCGTCGCGGTATAGAATTTCATGAGCCACCGGCTTTTCGGTGGGTACCTTCTGGAAAACGTCTTTACCGAAAGACTGAACCAGCCGCAGTGCTCTGGCAAAGGCAATAACGTTGATAATGGCGGGCGTGCCGGCTTCAAATTTGTCCGGTGGCTTGGCCCAGATGACCCAACCGGGAGAAACCAGCCGGGCCGTCCCGCCACCGGTCTCAAAAGGAATACTTTTGGGCAATGCCTTACGTTTAACCGCCAAAGCCCTGACGCCTAGCGGCAGGCCGATCTCCTGGCTTGACAAGCTGTGGTAACTGCCGCGTTTAAGTTGCGTCTTGAGAATTTCTGCCCTTCTGGGAGAGCAAAAAATGACCATGTATTGGCCTTTATCAAGGTTCAGGTATTCCAGCACGGTGTCCCTGGCCTCTTCGTACAAATGGGTAGACACCATTGAGTTGTGCCCGCTCCCCCGGTGGACATTGGAATAGGTTTCCAGCGCCGCAACCACGCCGCGTTCCAGTTCGGCCCATGCGCCGGTTGTTTCATTATTCTTGGGCGCAGGTTCTTCCACTTCTTCGCGCCGCAGTACTTCCGGCGGCCCGTGTCGTTCATAAACAACAGCTTTCATTAAAATCTCCTTCACTTCATTTTTAGACAGGACTAACAAAATTTTCAGGATTTCTTTTTCTTTTTATCTCGTTCATCCTGTAAATCCTGTCTGTTTTTCTTGCCCTGCGTAAAGAACTGAACAGCCTTGCTTCTGTAGATTGTTCAAAGAACATTTCAAAACTGATGACAAGTAAATAAACATATTACAGAATAATTAATACATTTTACTGAATCACTCCCAGGCCTCGAGCATAGCCTGAACAATCTCTTTGTAGCGATAATACGCCACCGAGTGGCCCTCACCGGGGTAAATGGTCGGCGCATCGCAAGAGGGGATACGCGAGCACACATATTCACTAACTTTGGGGTGTACCGCCGTATCTTCCGCGCCATGGAATACCAACACCGTTGGGGATTGGATGTCTTCAAGCGCGAAGGGCCAGTCCAGGCGCTCAATCGTGTACTCGCGTGTTACCCCTTCGGCGCCCTGGCGAAACGACTCGACCATTCCGGTAGTAAATTCTTGGCGGAAATCGTGAGTAAAAAACTGTTCATCCCTGGCCGGCATTTCAAAACCGCCGGAACTCTCCATAACCCCAAGCGGGTCATTAAAGATCATAATGCGTGACATTCTGAAAAGTGTTTGCATAAGCCACGGGCCATTATTGGCGCTCCAGATGAACAGTTTATTGGCCCCGGAACCGTTAAAGGTCGTGCTATCCTGCAACACACTTTGCGGATAATCATCGCTGGCATAAGGCCCCTCGCCGGCCACGATGAGGGCTGCTGCAACACGCTCTGGGAGCTGGTGGGCCACCACGGCTGCGTATGGGCCGCCGGAACTCCAGCCCAGCACGGCAAAGCGTTCGATGCCCAGGTGGTCGGCCAGTTCGCCAACATCGTTCGGCCAGTCGAGATAGGTGCGATCCTGCTGGAAGTCGGACAAGCCGTAGCCGGGGCGATCAAGGGCGATCATACGGATGCCCAATTGCCGGTTGAGGTCGTCAAAGATAAACCCTTCCAGGCGCGAACCCGGCCCGCCGTGGAAGTAAAACACCGGACGGCCTGCGGGGTCCCCGGTTTCCAGGTAAGCCAGGGTGCGGCCATCTGAAAGCCGGAGTGTCTCCCCTGCCGAACTGAAGGCAAAGCCCTCCGCCGGCGAAGGTTCGTAAACAAACAGCCCGGCCACCGCAACCAGAACTATGGCGAGTATCGCAAGGATAATGATCGAAAAAATTTTGAGTAATCGTTTTGCGAACATTGGTTTCAATTCCCCTGATCTATTGGGCCTAATTATGTTCCACCGTGATGACGACGTGTCCCTTTTTCTGCCCTGTTTCGACATACCGGTGCGCCTCGGCAGCCTGTTCCATCGGAAAACTTCTATCGATGACCGATTTTAGCTTTCCGGCTTCAATAAGCTTTTTGACGGCAATCAAATCTTCCGTACTTCCCGGTGCAAGCGCGCAGATCACTTTCTTACGGCTGCCTGTTATGGAGGTCCAGAGCATTTGCCAAAGCTGCTTCGTCTTAAAACTGGCCAAAAGATAGCGCCCGTTGGACGTTAGCGAGTTTTTGCACCGGGAGAAGGAACTCTTGCCTAAGATGTCGAAAATAAGATCGTAAGTTTCGCCGTTTTGGGTAAAATCCTCCTGAGTGTAATCAATGACATGATCCGCGCCCAGCGATTTCACAAATTCCGATCTGGGAGTGCCGCAGACGCCGGTCACTTCCGCCCCGGCATCTTTGGCAATCTGAACCGCCGCTGAACCTATTCCGCCGCTGGCGCCATTGATCAAAACCTTTTGCCCCGGCTGAATATTGCCTTTATTCCTCAGCAGATTAATGGCCATGATTGCCCCCATCAGAAGGACAGCGGCTTCTTCGTGGGTAATATTGGCCGGTTTTCGGGCCAGTACGCCGTCTTCGGGCATACAAAAATACTCGGCATACGCGCCCATACTCTGACCCGGAAAACCAAACACCGGATCGCCCGCTTTGAATAACGTTACCTCTTTGCCGACAGATTCAATTTCCCCGGCAAACTCGCTGCCCAGTATCTTTAGCTTGGGTTTATCGAGGCCAAAAAATAGGCGGGAGAGGAGCCAGAATATAAAAGGCATATTGAATTGGCGCGGCGTAACGTTTTTGAAATTCCGAGCGAGCAGGTCGCCGTAATTAACCGAGGTCGCGGATACTTTTATCAGAACTTCATTATCCTTGGGTGCCGGTTTTTCCAGCTCTTTGAGCTGCAAAACCTCCGGCGGTCCGTATTCTGTGTATACAATTGCTTTCATCAGCATTCTCCCATGTTGTTTTAAATAGAAAACATTTTTGTTGACGATATATTCGGTTACTTCGGCTATTTTTAGACTACAACCTTGTTGGCTTGATTGTCTATATCTGTTCTGGCCGGCCCGGAACGATGGCCGATGGATTAAATCCTTTGACGATCAGCCATATCGCCAGAACCATTTCCTGTAAGGCTAAAGGAATATCCAAAATAACTACCGTTGTTGACAGCGAGTCGATCAAGCCGAATATAACTAACAACCCGGCTGCCAAATACAAGATAAGCGCAATGAGGCCCCAGCCTGATAGCCAGCGGGGAACAAGTTTTGATTGATACAACACCCAGTAGAACATCAACGCGCCCAGGCTAAAAACTATTGTTCCTATAGAACCAATCTCATCGGCATTAAATAATATATTGCCCATAGCTTGAAGATTGGGATCTCCCGGAACGCCGGCTTGAACATATACTTTACTTAACGGCAATAGTACCAACCAACTGATTACAATAGCCATATGAGTAAGGGTCTCAAGCGTTCCCCGAAACACCACATAGCCAAGCGCTAAAACTTGATTGTGCTTTCTCAAAACGGGAAAGGCCACCACCGGAACCATAGCCAGGGCCAGGCCCATAATCAACACAAAAAGCGCCGCTATCACCAATTGGTTTTCATTCGCAGGGACGCTACTAAGATAATCTTGAGCACTTCGAATGGGGCCCGAAAAAACAAGGCTGAGGATGCCTGAGATTGTCCCCATTATGTATAATACGCCTATAATTATGGCAGGTTTTCTGTATGGATTCATTTTTCACTTCCTTTACTGTTTATTGCGTGTCATCCCACGTATCTCCCTGGTCAGGGTCAACGCAATTGACCGACAGTAAGGGCATACCGAGATTACGCACTTTTTTAAGCAAGCCGTACAACGCGGCCTGATCGGCCACCGGGCCGGTTAACAGCGTCTCTCCGTTGTCTTCCCGCGTGATGGTCAGGCCTTCAAACCACTTGGCCCATTCACTTCCCAGATGGCCCCGGAGCCTGATTTGATAAACCATAGGCTCACACGGATCGATTTTTGGATCGAGTTTGTTTGACATAACTTGTACCTGTGGTGGCCGGCCATATACATCTATATCGCCGGCCCAATGTACAAATAGTGTATCAACAACCTGGTGTTAATGTACAGATACTAAAGTATTGTTTGGGGTATTGTTATGTTCCACGGTGATAATCACATTTCCTTTTTTGCGCCCCGTATCCACGTAGCGGTGCGCCTTAACCATTTGCTCCAGCGGATAGCGCCGGTCTATCACCGCTTTGATGTGGCTCGCTTCCATTAACTCTTGCAGATACACCATATCTTCTGTTTTAAGGGGCGGCCCGCCACCGACCATCTTTTTGCCGGTGGTCAGCGCTGTCCATTGCATACGCAGGCTCATACCCGGCGCGGCAACCGCCTGAAGATACGTGCCGTTTTTGTTCAAGGCATTGATGCAAGCTGAATACGAAGCCTTGCCCACGGTATCAAAAATAACATCGTAGGTTTGGCCGTTTTGGGCAAAGTTCTCTTTGGTGTAATCAATCACCCTGTCCGCGCCCAGCGATTTGACCAACTCCAAATTGGCGGTACTGCACACGCCGGTAATGTACGCCCCAAAGTATTTGGCAAGTTGCACTGCAAACGTGCCCACACTACCGGACGCGCCGTAGACAAGCACCGTTTGCCCGGTTTGAATGTTGGCCTCTCTTAAAAAATACAAGGCGGTACGTGCACCCACAGGGATAGTAACAGCTTCTTCATCAGTAATATTGTCCGATTTTAGCGCCAGCAAGCTGTCTTGAGGCAAACATTTGTACTCCGTATAGCCGCCGAACCCGTATTCGGTGATAGAGGCAAAAACAGAGTCACCCGGCCTGAATTTTGTTACGGCTCTACCTACCACCTCAACTTCTCCGGCCAGTTCCATCCCCAAAATGTCTTTCTTTGGCTTGGTAAGACCAAGCGCCAGTCTCCCCAGAAGCCAAAAGGAAGGGGGAACCCGGAAGGCGCGCATTCTGGTGTCTCCGGCGGTGACGGTGGTAGTAGTTATTTTTATCAAAACCTCGTTCTCTTGGGGCACCGGTTTGGCAACTTCGCGGAGCCGAAGCACTTCCGGTGGCCCGTACTTTGTGCATACCATAGCTTTCATTGATTTAATCCTTTTTCATGTTGTTTTTAGATATTGTTTGTTTTTAGATATTGTTTAGTGAGCTTCATCATCGACATCGTAAGAGAATACCTCCTCCAGTGGCACATCAAAAGCCAACGCAATGCGAAACGCCAATTCCAGCGAGGGAGAATATTTTCCCTTTTCCATCGCAATAATGGTTTGACGGGTTACGCCCACTTTTTCAGCTAATTCTTGCTGGGTCATTTCATCATTGAAAAAACGCAATGTACGAATATTATTGTTGATCCGGCGTTTGCTCATCTTAAAATCCCCTTCGATAAAGATACAGCCGTGAAATATCGCCCATGATCTGGGCCACCACGCCAAAAAAGATGAGCAGGGTGAACATCACCAACGGCGGCTGCCCCAGGACAAAGGTCAACATTGAAAGAAAAACCCCGATCGAGGACACCGTATAAGTAACCTTCGTGCCTCTCAAATCAATCAACTTGTCTCGCTCATCTTGAATGTCTTCAATCTTTGGGTCTTCTTCGCCGGTTTTTATAACCTGGACGATAGCGGACACAATATGGGTGAGGATTGTGATGACAATCGTCGCTACGATGGCCAGCACGATGATGATGCCCCACAGCCAAAATACATTTGTAGACGTGAAACTATCACCCTGGATCATTTGAAACACCCGGATCAGATAGAATCCCAAAATCATCGTAAAAATGACTAAAGATACGGTAATGTTTTTTTCTTGAAAGGACATATTTATTTCGCCTTGTCTGATTTTATTTACTTTTAGTAAGAAATACAGAACATATAGTATCACAAACTATACACAATATCAAGTATTTTTTACATATGATGACAAAAAAATTCGACCTGTGTAATAGATTGTTATCTGTGGGAGAAGCACGACAACGAATGGGGAAAGCAACGAATTGAGATAAGTTAAAAAGTGTCGGGTAGTGAAATAAAATATTGCGTATTCCATATCCAAAAAAGTAGCAGAGGCATCCCCATGCCTCTGCGGACGGGCATAGGGATGCCCTTTCTACGGCAAAATTGGATCTACTGAGCCTGTTTTATCTTGACAAATGAACTAAAAGTTCGTATAATATGAACTGAATGTTCACAACAGGATTATTCTGATGACCATTACCGAATGGCCCCAAATCCAAACCCATATTCTGCAATTCGAACAGGAAGGGCTGGTCACCCGCACCTTCCGCCGGCTTGATCCCGACCGGCAGCAGGCTGTTTTATCTGCCATTCTGGAAGAAGCTGTGGAAAAAGGCCCCACCGACCTCAATATCAAACAGGTCGCGGCGCGGGCCGATGTGGCGGTGGGGTCGCTCTATGCCTATTTCGGCAATCGAGACGGGCTGCTCGAATTTGCCATAGAATTGTGCGTGCGCTATATGACCGATATGTTCAACTACTATGGCGACTATTTGGAACGGCTGCCCATGCGCGAAGCCCTGGCCGCCTACCTCACCGGCGGCGTAGAATGGGCGCAAAGCCAGGTGGGGCTGGTACACTTTTTTGTCCGCGCCGCCTACCACGGCGACCCCCAAATGTCCGAGCGCGTGGTGCGCCCCATCGCCAACACTATGCGGCAGATGATGCACGGCATTTTGGCCCGCGCCGTGGAGCGAGGGGAGATACGGGCAGACATTGATCTTGAGGCCGTTACCCGCGTCGTCAACGCCCTGATGATCGCTGTGGGCGATAGCCAGATCATGCCTTATCTCAACACCTATTTTCAGGTCACGGATGATGACGTGCCGCCGGAGCGTTTGCTCGAGGCGTTGATCGATTTTATTTTACGCGGAGTTGCCCCGTGAAAGCGTTGAGCATTGCCCAAAAATCGCTGCGGGAACTGTGGCGCGAGCCGCTGCTGCTGGGGTTGATGTTGTTTTTTTCGGTGGTGCTGGTGGGGTTCTATTACATCGCCTTTGGCCACACCGACAGCGGCCTGTCAAACTATTTATGGGTGCAAGTGATCGATGAGGACATAGGAGCATCGGACCTTCAAGCCGGGGCGAAACTGGTCGACGCCATCCACGCCGAGCAATTTGAAGGCCAACCCGTCTTTAACGTCACCGAAACCACCGACCCGCGCGCCGCCAAAATTGCCCTGCGCGAACGCAAACTCTCGCTCATGCTGACCATCCCCGCTGATTTCAGCCTGGCGCTGTCCGGAGAAACATCGGCCCCCGCCACCCTCACCCTGGCCGGCGACCCGCATACCGACAGCTTCATTTTTGCCCGCAGCATGCTGGAAGGCGTGATCCGCCGATTTGTGCAGCAAACGCAACCCGGCGCACCGCCCCCGGAAATCGCCACCTACGAATTTCTGCCCGGTACCGGCACCATGTCGGATTTTGATTTTGGGGTGGCCGGCATCATTGTTTTTGGCATCAGCTTTGCCATGATCACCACTGCCACCGTGCTGGTGCGAGAACACGGGCAAGGTACGCTGCGCCGCCTGCGCCTGACCCGCGCCTCGGCCCGCGATTTACTGGTGGGGGTGGCTCTGGCTCAGATGGTGGTGATTTTGGCGCAGATTTTCATCACCTTTGGCGCGGCAGCCGCGTTGGGTTTTGAAAACAACGGCTCGCTGCTGCTGGTGATCGCCATTGGCCTGCTGTTCAGCCTCTCGGTGATTGGCCTGGGGTTGGTGGTGGCCTGTTTTGCCCGCAACGACGGCGAAGCCGCCAACCTGGCCTCCGGCCTGCTGGTGCCGTTGATTTTCCTGTCGGGCGCGCTCTTTCCCATGCCCAATGCTCCCCTATTTTCACTTGGCCCTATCACTGTGCAGGCTTACGATTTCTCGCCCGCCACCCACGCCACCGAAGCCCTGCGCAAAGTGATGATCTTTGGCGACGGCCCCACCACGATTGGGTATGAACTGGTGATGTTGGCCGTTCTATCGATGGTGATTTTGATGGGGGGAATTGTGTTGTACCGGCGATTACAGTTGAAAAATGTATAACGTATAGCGTATTGCGTAAACGCGACTCTACACGAGATACGCAATAGAAAATACG
>CAZTFF010000008.1:0-73136 GCA_964612485.1 uncultured Caldilineaceae bacterium | reverse complement strand
CGTATAGCGTATTGCGTAAACGCGACTCTACACGAGATACGCAATAGAAAATACGGAATAACCTTATGCCCAACATAGTCTTACAAACCCAAAACTTGACCAAAACCTACGGCTCGCTCACCGCCGTCAGAGATTTAACGCTGGATGTGATCGAAGGCGAAGTCTTTGGTTTTCTCGGCCCCAACGGCGCGGGCAAAACCACCAGCATCAATATGATGGTGGGGCTGCTGCGGCCCGATGCCGGGCAGGTCATCATTCGCGGGCAGCAAATTGCCAACGGCAGCGACGACATTCGCGCCCGCGTGGGCGTTTGCCCGCAAGATATTGTGCTGTGGGAGCGGCTGACGTGCTTCGAACAGTTGCAGTTCATCGGCCGGATGTACGGCCTTTCCGGTTCCGACGCTCGCCGACGCGGGGAACAACTGCTGGCTGATCTGGATTTGACCGAAAAACGCCGCCAGCAGGCCCGCACCCTTTCCGGCGGAATGCAGCGCCGCCTCAATCTGGCGCTGGCCCTGGTTCACGACCCCGAAATTGTGGTGCTCGACGAGCCGGAGGCCGGGCTGGACCCGCAGAGCCGGGTGAAGGTGCGCGAGTTCATCCAATCGCTGGCCCGCCGCAAAACCGTCATCCTCACCACCCACAACATGGACGAGGCCGACCGCGTGGCCGACCGCATCGCTATTATCGACCACGGCGAATTGCTGGTACTGGATACCCCGGCAGCGCTCAAACGGCAGGTGGGCGAGGGCGATGTGGTGGAAATTCATCTCGAGGGGCAGATTGACACGATCCGAATTGAGCAGACATTACCGGCGCTGGCGGCTGAGGTGATGGTTGATGAGGGCCGGAAATTGCTCACCATCCGGGCGCTCAATGCCGTCGGCGCACTGCCCGCCATTTTGACCCAATTGGAAAACATTGGCGTACAAGCAGGTGAAGTCCGCGTGCGCGAAAATACGCTGGAAGATGTTTTTATCCAGCTCACGGGCCGGAGGCTGCGCGAATGAAGTTGTGGCTGGTAGCCCGTAAAAATCTGGTTGAAATCTGGCGCGAACCCAAATTGCTGGCGCTGGTGCTCCTGCTGCCTTTGGCATTTCTGGTGATCACGGCGCTGGGCTACAGTACGCCGATGCTGGTCACGCATCCGGTATGGGTCATCAACGCCGCCCCGCAAGGTGAAGCGCTTCTGGCCGAACTGGCCGCCCAACGTTACGCCGATGGCCGCCCCGTGTTTGATGTGATCCCCACCAACGATCCTATGGCGGCTGAAGCAGCCCTCAAAGATCGAACGGCCACCATGCTGCTGACAATCTCGCCCGCCAAATCGCCGGAGTTACCCCCCGAAATCACGGTACGCGGCGATCCGCTCTCGCCCCGCTTTTACCGGGCCAGCGTGCTGCTCGACAGTCTGCTCTATCGCTACGCCGAAACCTGGTCGGGCCAGCCGAAGAAGGTCAACCTTGTAGAGCAGCCGATTGCGGCCCAGGGACCGCAAACCGAATTTGACCTCTACGCGCCGGGCATGATTATTTTTGCCTTGCTGCTCATCATTCCCCAAACCGCCATGCTGGTGGCCCGTGAAATCCGCTGGCAGACGTTGCGCCGCCTGCGCTTGACGCCTATGCGCGCCTGGGATTTGCTGGGCGGCATCGGATTGGCCCAACTGGTGGTAGCCGTGGTAATGGTGGTGTTGATCTTTGTAGCCGCTATTCTGCTGGGCTACCACAACCAGGGCCAGTTATGGCTGGCCATTGTGGTAGGGCTGGCGGTCAGTTTTTCGGCCATAGGGCTGGGACTGCTGGTGGCCTGTTTTATTGAAAACGACGGCCAGGCCATCAACGTGGGCAGCGCGGTGACGATGACTCAGGTCTTTCTATCGGGATCGTTTTACCAGTTGCCGCCCATTACATTGTTTATGCTACTGGGGCATCAAATTGACCTGTTTGATGTTTTCCCGGCTACGCACGGCTTTCTGGCATTGCAGCAGGTGTTGAGTTACGGGGCCACGTTTCAACAGATCAGTTTTCGGCTGGCTGCCACGCTGCTTTTGTCAACCGTCTATTTGCTCATCGGTGTGGTTATTTTTCAGCAGTTAAAAATGAAAGAGAGGGTTCATTGACATGAAAATCAATCCGGCGATTTGGGATAAAATGAAATGGCGTTTTATGAAAAAACGGTTGGGTTACAACAACGAGCAGATGGTGTCTGTTTTCATTTGAAAAAAACAGGTGTGGAAGCCCTAAATCTCTATCAGCCCCAACTGACGCGCGCGCGCTACAGCTTCGGTGCGTCTTTGGACTTGTAGTTTGCCATAGATATTTCGATTGTGCCCCTTCACCGTACTCAAGGCGAGAAAGAGTTGTTCGCTAATCTCGCGATTCGAGAATCCCTTGACAATGAGGTGGAGTACTTCTAATTCGCGTTGGCTCAACGGCTCAGGCAAAGGCTGGGAGACAGCGTCTTGCTTCACCAGAGATGAAGGCATGTCCTGAGCGGAGCCGAAGGGATGAACATCATTTTGGTTTCCAAAAGCTGCCAGCAATTTGTCAATATACGTTTTCCTCCCTTCGACAAGCTCAGGGCAAAGCTTTCCGCCTTCATCCTTCACCCTTCTTAATAGCTCCGCTATCGGCGCCCCTTCATCAATAAAAATGCGGAAAAAGCCGCCCGGCTCGGCCAGCGCCAACACATCACCCAAAACTTGCATAGCTTTGTCATTTTCGCTATGCGCGTGCAGCGCGACTGTTTGCAGAACCATCACTTTTAGCCGTTCATCCGCCCAACGCCTTGCCTCCACCTGTTGGCGCAACGGCTCCAGCAGCGCCAGCGCGCGGGCCGTATCGCCCTGAGCCAGATATACTCTGGCCCGGCTAAGAGTGAGTTCGTGCGTCTCAGCCAGATCGGCGGCTGCCGCCAAATTATCCTGCCGAAGCAAGACCAGCACCTGGGTGGCGGCAAGCTCCGGCATCTGATAGACAAAGTTTTGCTGCCGCACAGACTGATCGGCCCCATCCAAAATAGCCGCCGCGCCGGCCACATCTCCCTGGGCCAATTTCAGGCGGGCGAGAAACACCTCGCAGGCAATGAACCTGTCGTTGTTTTCTATCTGCCGCGCCAGTTCAACGCTCTGTTGCCCGTGCTGTTGGGCGGCCTCCAGGTCGTTCCATTGGTAAGATATACGAGCCAGGCCAAGATGCGCTTCGCAAGCGCCCGGCAGTGGCGGCTCGCCGATCAGTTGTAACACATGCCGGTAGGTCTGGGCGGCTAAAGGGAGCTGGTTATCTGCTTCCTGTATGTTGCCCAGGCCGGTTGTGGCGGACACCGTGATGATGTTGTTTCCAGACTTCTGGCCGGCAGAAATGGCCTCGCTATAGGCCCGGCTGGCCGCGGCGCGGTCTCCCTGGAGTTGGTAGGCCCACCCCATCTTCCAGGTTGTGGCCGTTCGGACCGCCAGGTTGTTGGGGTGAAGATATTCCAGGGCGCGGCGCGACTGGGTAATGATGGTTTCCGCCTGGTACTGATTGGCCGCCAACAGGGCGCGTATGGCGGCGATGTGACCGATGAGATTTCGAGTTTTATCGTTCGGCTCGGCGTCGTGCAGCGCTGCTTCGGCAGCCTGTAGTTTCGGTTCAACGGCGGTCAATTGGCCGGCCATGGATAGGGCCGAGGCGTACATCACCCACAAGGCGGGTCTGGCATCCAGCACCGCGGCCGGTAACGACTCCAGCCAGTTCAACACAGGGATCACAGCCCCGCGAAAATGCAAGGGGATACCTTTGCCTTCCACCAGACGCGCGGCTCGTTCAATATCATTGGCAGCAACCGCATGGTGAAACGCTTCAATCTCCAGACCCTTATCTTCATACCACCGGCTGGCCCGGCGGTGCAATTCGACAACGCCCCCCTCCCCAGACCCGGCGCTGTGAAGCAGCCGCTGCCGCAAAAAACCGGCAAAAAGATGATGATAGCGGTACCAATGCCGCTCGTTATCCAGGGGAACAATGAACAGGTTAGCGCGTTCGAGATATTCCAGAATTTTTTGGCTCTGGAGATTGGAGATAGGTAATTGGAGATTTTCAGTTACTCGGTCATCACCTTTCAAACTCCAATCTCTACTCTCTAATCTTCCTACTACGGCATCACAAAGAGGGCCACACAAACGGTCGAGGATAGAGGTGCTCAGCAAGAAAACCTGGACGCTTTCAGGCTGCTGTTGCAGCACTTCTTCAACCAGGTAGTCCAGGACAAAATGGTGGCTGCCGCTAAAAGTTTTGATGAAATCGGTGGTGTCCTGATGTTCCTGCATCGACATCATGCCCTGCAAGGCCAGGGCGGCGAGTTGAAGGCCGGCAATCCAACCTTCGGTGCGGGTTTCCAGGGCGGCAATATCGTCTGCCGAGAGGTTCAGGCCCATCTCCCGGTTGAAAAAACCGGCGGCTTCAGAGAAGGTAAACCGCAAGTCGTTGGCCCGAAGTTCTGTCAATTGGCCCTGGACGCGGTAGCGGGCCAGCGGCAGCGGCGGGTCCTCACGCGTGGCAATAACCAGGTGCATCTGGGGTGGGAGATGTTCAAGCAGAAACGTAAGGGCGTCGTCAACGGATGTTGACGCGTCAACATCCGTTGACGAATCGACCGGTTCGGCTTCAATAACGTGGTAGTCGTCCAAAACCAGAATATAACCCTGTTCCGGGAAGTTTTCTGAGTCTGACCCAGAAATGTCTGGGCCGGTGGTAATTTCATTGAGCAGGGTTGTTAAAACCGATTCGGGGGACGGTGGCTGAGAGGATTGGAGCGCCCCTAACACCCCTTCGCCAAGATGCGGCGCGACCGTCCGCAATGCAGCTACAAGATAAATTAGAAAACGGGTAACTACATTATCGCCTTCGTCCAGCGACAGCCAGGCAACCGGTCGCATGCCGTCGGCAACCCATTCGCTAACCAATGTGGTTTTACCAAAACCGGCGGGAGCAGAAATGAGGGTCAGTTTGCGCCCAAAACCTTGGTTTTGACGCAGCCCTTCGTTCAGCCGTTCGATCAGCCGGGGACGGGTGACAATATTAGGCCGAGGGGGAGGAATATAAAGTTTGGTGGCTAAAATTGGCTTAAACATAGATTAATTATAAAAGACACATCTTCAAATTCAAATCTTATCCTCTTGGCACGATATTGATAAATTACTGTACGGCAAAACGTATTAAAAAGTTGCACTATAATGAAGTCGCCCTCTGCGGCTAACAACGACACCGCAGTCTCCTCTGGGATAATAACACCCCCTGTTTCATATTTTCTTGAGTATCAACTGGGTAAGCTCGATGTTGCCCCCTGGTTAGGGAAAGCGAGCCGTAAGTGAGCCGATAGAGCAGCGGATAGAGGATATCGGAGGAAACGAAGGCTATCTTGTAATAAAGTTCAAGCCGCTTACGGTAAAAGTCGTATGGGCGATTTCTAGGGGACGGGAGGCTGTTACCAGCCTCCTGCTACCCGACTTTTGAAGTTGTCCTGCCTGTAGAGTTGGTTTATAATCTAAGGTATCTTGCTAGCCCCGGCCATCGCGTTACCGGGAACGGTGTGACCCGTTCGTTCGAAAACCATACCATTAGGGTACGCGAGGAAGAGCGGCTATGATAACGAGGCTCTATAGATCCAATTTTCAGACCTGACAGGTTTCAGATAAGTTCTCAGAAAAAGTGGTCTTGAAAACCTGTCAGGTCTTGTCTTTTTGGAGAATTTCGATCCACTGAGGCTGAAGCTTATGATACAAGCCTCTGACGTAGTAAAGTTCGGACTAACGTCTACCTCTAATCATCCATTTGCCAAACAGCTTAATCTGGTATTGGTCTTGATCGATTGAGGGAGGAGTAAATAGTTGTTCGCCTGTTTACGGTATTCGCGATTAAAAATTCTATGGTTCAAACAAAATTTAGTCCACGTCATTCCCAACAAAAAATCATCGACACCCTGCTGACCGCCGAGGGATCGCTGCGGCTGGGCGTATCGGCGGTGCCGGGGAGCGGAAAAACCCACATCCTCTCTTACCTGGCCTCGGAATTGATCGAGCGGGTGGGCGACGAGCAGGAAGTGCTGATTGTCACCCTGGTCAACGCCGCTGTGGATAATTTCCGCCGCCGCGTTGACGGTTTTGTGCGCAAAAAAGGGCTGCTGCCCGGCTTCAATTACCGCGTCTGCACCCTGCACTCGCTGGCCCATGAGATTGTGCAGCAGCGCCCCTCGCTAGTGGGGTTAAGCCAGGATTTTGAAATTGTGGACGATCACACTGCCCAGCGCATCCTGCGCGAGGTGGTTGATAGCTGGCTCTCTACCAACACCGACCTGATCTACAACTACCTGCTCTCGGACATCAACCCGGAACCCTTGCTGCGCCAGCAGATACCTCAACTGGTGCTCTCCATCGCCCAAACCTTTATCAAACGGGCCAAAGACCGCCGCCTGACGCCCTACCAAATTGCCGATGCTTACCAACGTCATCCAGAATCGCTGCCCCTGGCCCGGCTGGGGCTGGACATCTACCGCGAATACCAGAACCGGCTGGCCCGCACCGGCGTGGATTTTGATGATCTGATCCGGCTGGCCGCCCAGGCCATCGACCTGGACCCCGATTTTCTGGCCCGCTTGCAGCAGCGCTGGCCCTATATTCTGGAAGACGAAGCGCAAGACAGCAGCCTGCTCCAGGAACAAATCCTCGATACCCTGGCCGGCGGCCAAAATAGCTGGGTGCGCGTGGGCGATCCCAACCAGGCCATTTACGAAACCTTCACCACAGCCAACCCGGAACACCTGCGCCGGTTCCTGGTCCGCGACAGCGTGGTCAACCTGCCGATGCCGGAATCGGGCCGCTCGTCCGCCGGCATCATCAACCTGGCCAACTATTTGATCGATTGGACGATGGCCCAACATCCCCACGCCGAGGTTCAAAACGCCCTGGGCCTGCCGCGCATCGAACCCGCCCCGCCCCACGATCCCCAACCCAATCCCCCCGACCGGCCTGATCAAATTCATTTTCGGCCCGAAAAATACAAACCGGCGCAGGAAATCCAGGCGATTGTGAAATCGGCCAAACAATGGCTGCAACAAAATTTCGGCAAAACCGTAGCTGTGCTGGATGCCCGCAACAAACGCGGCGTAGATATGGCCAACGCCCTGCGCCGCGCCAACGTGCCATACGTGGAACTGCTCAACAGCACCGCCGCCACCCGCAGCACTGCCGGGGTGCTGGGCAACGCGCTCAAATACCTGGCCCGCCCCACCGACTCCCGCCAGTTGGCCACCGTTTTCCACGTTTGGAAACGGCACGATTGGGACCTGGAAGATTTGCAGCCGATTTTTGAGTGGACTGAAAAAGCCATCCACGATTGCCGCCACCCCGAAGATTATCTCTGGCCCCAACCGGGCCGGGATTGGCTGGATGAGTTGGCCCAGGATGAATTTGTCCGGCAGATAGAAGAGATAGTGAGTGAGCGAGTGAGAGAGTCAGCGAATGAGCCAATCAGCGAAGCAGTGAATCAGCGAATCAACGAGGCGGCAGAAAACGATTCCGATGACGATTATTCACAATTAACCATTGACAATTCACCATTCACCATTAATTACTCACCCCTAACGCTTCTCACTCACTTCCGAGAACTGGTTCGCCGCTGGCAGGCCGCCGCCATCCTGCCCATCGACCAGTTGATCCTGCTGCTGGCCCAGGACCTGTTTGATAAACAGGCCGACCTGGCGCTGGCTCATAAATTTGCTGTGGTACTGCGCCGGATGTCCACCGAGTATCCCGACTACCGCCTGCCTGATTTTGTGGAAGCCCTGGCCGAAATTGCCCGTAACCAGCGCCGCTTTTTAGGATTTGACGAGGATTCGCTGGGCTTCGAGCCGCCTGCCGGAAAAGTCACCGTTTCCACCATGCACCGGGCCAAAGGGCTGGAATGGGATCGGGTGTACCTGATGGGCGTCAACAACTACAGTTTTCCCTCCGGCGAGCCGCAAGACGGCTATTTTTCCGAAAAATGGTTTGTACGCGACTCGCTCAATCTGGAAGCCGAAATTCTGGCCCAACTGGACTCGCTGATCGATCACACCGGCTATGTGGAAGGCAGCGCCACCGGACAGGCCCGGCTGGAACTGGTGCGGGAGCGACTGCGGCTGCTGTTTGTAGGCATCACCCGGGCCAAACAAGAACTGGTCGTCACCTGGAATCGCGGCCAGCAGTATCAAAACAAACCGGATAACCAGCCGGCCATTCCATTTGTGGCCCTGCAAACGTGGTGGGAAGAGGAAAGAAATTGACCTTAAAGTGGATGAGAGTGACAGCAATGCCTTTACCGGAAACCTTTCAATTCAGCCAATCCAGCCTGGAGGATTTCACCGTTTGCGCCCGCCGATTTGAATTGCGCTATTTGCAGCAGTTACGCTGGCCCGCCATCGAAGCCGAGCCGGTGCATGAAGCAGAACGGCTGGCCCAATTGGGCGCCGATTTTCACCGGCTGGTGCAACAGCATTTAATTGGTCTTGATGAATCCACCCTTACCAAAACGCTGGCCGGTGCCGACCCCGATCTGATGAGCTGGTGGAAAAATTATCTAACGTATCGTCCGGCTACGCTCAACGAGGCCCAGATTCATCCCGAACTCACCCTCTCAGCGCCGCTGCGCGGCTACCGGCTGCTGGCCCGATTTGACGTGCTGGCCCAGCAACCCGACGGCACATTTTTGATTATCGATTGGAAAACGTCTCGTAAAAAGCCGTCCCGCGACTCGCTGGCAGCACGGATGCAGACCCGGGTTTATCCGTATGTTTTAACTGCCGCCGGCGCTGCTTTTAATGGGGGTCAATCTATTGACCCGGCAGCCGTACAGATGATGTACTGGTATGCCCACCTGCCGGAAAAGCCGGAACTATTTGAGTATAGTTCCGCCCTCTACCAGCGTGATGAACAAATTTTAAGCGAGACAATTGAACAAATCAAGAACGCCGCAAACAACAACCATTTTCCTCTGGTTGACGCCCCAAAACCCTGCCTTTCCTGCACCTACCGCTCTTTTTGCGAGCGAGGCCATCGAGCCGCGCCCCTGGCAGACGTTGATGACGCTTTCCCGGAAAAGGACGCAGCGCCAGAAACTCTGGAGCCAACGGCTCTGGATTGGGATCAGATTGCGGAGATCGCGTTTTGACACTATAATCCCTCCTTCTTACCGACATTACAACTCTCATCAACCAAGGAGTTCATGTTGCCAAAAAAAGCAAGAGAAATCATTGGGCTTGCTATTTTGATTCTGGCAGGCATATTTTTTGCCTTGATTCTGGCCGAAATTGGGGCAAGGCTGCTTCCTGCTCCCGAACAATTAAAATATGCGGAAACTATGTTACAGTGTGACCGGCTGCTCGGCTGGAGAGGAAAATCAAATTTAACCCGTAACGTTAATATGCACGGCTATCGACACAAAGTAGCCCGTAATTCACAGGGAATGCATGATCGTGAATACACTCTGGACAAAAAACCTGATGTTTTCAGAATTCTTATCCTTGGCGATTCTTACATCGAGGCAATTGGCGTAGAAGAACATGAAACCAGCCAGGCTATTTTGGAAAAAATCCTGAATGATCGCGTCTCGGACATCCAATTTGAAGTGATCAGTGCCGGAATTCACGCCTGGAGTCCCAACCAGGAGTTGATGTACTATCGCTCAGAAGGCCAGTTTTTTGAACCGGATTTGGTGCTTGCCTTTTGGGTTCCGGCCAATGATCTAACCAATATGCTGCCTTATCAGATATTGACCGTCGAGGGCACTCATTGTTTCAGCCCCTACTTTGCCGTTTGTAACGGCCAATTTGATCCGGCCCCCTATTTTCCCGTGCCGGGTATCGAACCGACCTGGAAAACTTGCTCAACAAACACAAAATTCCTCACCACCCAGCTTAACCGGTTGTATAATCATTCTCGCCTGTACCAACGCTTGAGTGATCTGCTGATCGAAAGAGAAAACCATCTCGACTTTCAACGTCGTTTTGCGCCCTGGGTCATCGCCGACTCCTCAGATGAAACGCTCAACTATGCCTATCAATTAACCGGCCATATTTACCAACAGTTAGCTACCGAAGCCAATCAAAATGGAGCAGCAACAGCTTTTGTCATTGTGCCTTTTAACCAAGCCGTCTACAGCCAGGTTTATCCTGAAGTAGCCGAATCATTAAAACAAAACTTTGCAAATTTTGATGACGCCGACCCCAACCTGCCCAATACAACCTTCACCACGTTGATGCAAAACCAAAAGCTGAAGGTTTTTGATATGCAGCCGCATTTTGTAAATTATATAAAAGAAACCGGCAAAGACCTGCACTGGCCGGGAGATATTCATTGGAACAAAGCCGGCAACCGCCTGGCCGCAGAAACCGTGGCCGAATGGCTCATCGACGAAAGCCTTGTTCCCATTCATGAATAACATTGATTAATGACCGCTTGGAAGATACTGCCGAAACCGGATATTCCCCCTGATTTGCTTGACGCCGTTGGCGATTCTTTTTTGTCCCAACTGTTAGCCCAACGCGGCATCACCACCACCGCTACCGCCCGCGCATTTCTTGACCCGGATGCCTACGAACCCGCTCCCGCCACCGACCTGCCGGATATGAATATCGCGGTAGAACGGCTCAATCGGGCCATCAAACAGCAAGAACGCATTTGCGTTTGGGGGGATTTTGATGTGGACGGGCAGACGTCTACCGCTTTGCTGGTTTCCGCGCTGCAAAGTTTGGGCGGCAACGTAATTTCCTACATCCCCAACCGCCTTACCGAATCGCACGGCATCAAACCACCGACATTGAAAAAAATATTGGCTCAAGGCATCAACCTGCTGCTCACCTGCGATACCGGCATTGGCGAACATGAGGCCGTAAAAATCGCGCAGGCCGTCGGCGTAGACGTCATCATCACCGACCATCACGATCTGGACGACACCCTGCCGCCGGCCCTGGCAGTTATCAACCCCAAACGGTTAGAGATAAATCACCCACTACGCGAAATTCCAGGCGTGGGCGTGGCCTACAAATTGGTCGAAAATCTCTTTAAATCTCACAAACGGCGCGATGAGGCCGAATCGCTGCTCGACCTGGTGGCGCTGGGTATTGTAGCCGATGTGGCCCGGCAAACGGGCGATACCCGCTACCTGCTGCAAAAAGGGTTGGACGTTTTGCAAGATACCCCTCGCCCCGGCTTGCAGGCGCTGCTGGAAAACAGCCGGCTTAAAACCAACCGCCTGACCGAAGACCACATTGGTTTCTGGCTGGCGCCGCGCCTCAACGCGCTGGGCCGGCTGGGCGATGCCAACCTGGCCGTGGAGCTGCTCACTACAACCAACCGCAGCCGCGCCCGTATCATCGCCCTGCAGCTGGAAGCTCTGAACGACCGGCGAAAAATGCTGGTTGACCGGGTGGTTATCCAGGCGCTGAGCCAACTGGAAGACACGCCCTCGCTGGCCGATTACAACGCCATTGTGCTGGCCGCCGCCGACTGGCATCCCGGCGTGGTGGGCATTGCCGCCAACCGGATCATGGATCAAACCGGCAAACCCACCATTCTCATTGCGCTGCGCCCGGATGGCCTGGGGCGCGGCTCGGCCCGCTCTATTCCCGGCTGCGATATTCACCAGGCGCTGAAAACCCAGGCCCACCTGCTGGCCGGTTTTGGCGGCCACCCGCTGGCGGCCGGGCTGGCCATTCAGCCGGATCATCTCATCGAATTTCGGCGCGGGTTGTCCGCCGCTCTGAGCGATTGTGAAATTACGGCCGAAAAAACCCTAACCATCAATGCGATGGTTGAACTTTCCCACATCACGCCGGAACTCCTGCAAACCATCCAACGCCTGGCTCCTTTTGGCGCGGGCAATCCGCCGGTGACGGTGGGGTGTTCCGGCGTACGCGTGGTTGAGGACTCTGTTTTTGGCAAAACCGGCGACCATCGGCGGCTGGTGATTGCCGACGAAGCCGGATTTCATCAGGATGTCATCTGGTGGAGCGGCGCAACCCGCTCCGTTCCCCAGGGCCGTTTTGATCTGGCCTGCAAAATCAGCCCCGACGATTACCGGGGCGGCAACACCGTGCAAATTGAATGGCTGGATGCCCGCGAGTGGAACCCCGCACCGGTGGCCGCCCCCGCCCAATTTATCGACTGGCGTCAGGCATCCGACCTTCAAAAACCGATTTTGTCACTCAGCCAACCGTTGATTTGGGCCGAAGGAACCACCCCGGCCAATTTTTCTGCCACAAACCGCTGCCAACTCCATCCGGCTGAAACCCTGGTGATCTGGAGCGCGCCGCCCGGCCAGGATGTTTTTCAACAGATTTTGAACCGGGTGAATGCCCGGCAAATTTATTTGGTGGGCCAACCGTCCCCACTTGATCATTTTCCGGCTTTCGTGGCCCAATTGATGGGCCTGGTGAAATACGCGATCACGCACAAAACGGGCGAGATCAATCTGGAGCAACTGGCCGCTGCCCTGGGCCAGCGCGCTGGCACCGCCCGGCTGGGGCTGGAATGGTTAGAGATTCAAGGCAAATTGGACATCACGGTTGATGAGCCAGAGGCGCTGGTGGTTCAACCGGCCCAACGCCCGCCACAAGGCGAGTCGGCTGAAATTGAGCGTACGCTCAAATCTGTCCTGGCCGAAACCGCGGCTTATCGCCGTTTTTTCAAAAAAGCCGGGCTGGCTGCGCTGGAACAGAGTATCTCCGGCAGTAAAAATCGCAATTAACAATGCTTTAAACTCCACCGGCTATAATCTATGGCGCCAACATTTGCAAAGGGGGCAATAGTTATGGCCGAGTGGAATATCATTATCGACAGCGACGACTTCCCCGACCCGCCAAACGCCGAGGAGCCGCCGCGCCAACCGCGCTTTCACGTTCGTTGGCTGGTCGTCATCGGGGTGATTATTGCCCTACTTCTGGCGGCGGCGCTGACCCTCTACCGCCAGCGCTCGGACCGGCGAACGGCCCTCCGCGAAGACCTGGCGGCCACTATTTTTGAAGAAGAAACGATCCGTTTCTTTGGCGATCCGGCCCAGGCCGATGATCTGACCATTGCCAACGCGCCGGAGCGCTGGCAGAAAGCCTACGAGCGCACCTTCGACACTGGATCGCAGTGGCCCCCGGTCAACATCAATATCACCGACATCGTCTACAACGGCGAATGCGTGATCCTCGATCTCACGCTGGATAGTGCTGCCCAAACCCGCGCTTACTGCCAACAAGAACAAAGATGGCGGCGCGCGCCGGTTGCCGCCACGGTTTGGGGGCAGGACTCTATCTCGATGGAGCCGGCTCCCAATATTCGCCTCACTTTTTGGCCGCGAGACCAGGAATTTGCCGAAACAGTGGCCCGTGATTTAGCGGCATTTTTTGATACGCTGAATCAGGCCACCCCTCACGATGTTTCTATCCCGCCCACAGAAATCATCATCAAACCGGCTGACCTTGCGCCCCCGCTCATCGCTCAGGATGAGGCGCAAATAACGCTCAACTCGCCGCTGCTGGTACCTTCCAGCCGGCTGGGGGGCGAAGCTGACGTCCGGCTGCATCTGGCTCAAGCCGTGCTGGACCGCATCTATCCCACTGAAGCCGCGGAAGATACGTTCAGTTCTATGGCCGATAACGCCTCTAGTTTTTTACCGGGGGCCGGCCGCCTTTTAAAAGGCATCCAGGCCGTCATCGCCGCCCACCTGTTTCTGTCTCCCGCCGAGCGGGAGGTATTGGTTCAATCCTGGCGAAATCATCTGGAGGGCCGATGGGTGTCGCCCCTGTTTGAATACCCTCTCCGGCCCGCAGCCGATCCGGCCGACCGGCTGACAGCCGCCCACTTGATGGCCGAATACATCTATCAAACCGGCGGGCTGGCCGGATTACTGGCCCTGGTTGAACAAACTCCTTCCTCAAAATCGTGGGATGCTTTGTTCAAAACGACCCTCAATCGCACCACCGTTGTACTTGAAAATGAGGCCGCCGCTTTCAGCCGGGGAGAAATCATCGACAATACCCCCACCCCCCCATCGGAAACTTTCTCACCGCCACTGGCCGCTACAGTGACGGCCTACAAAGATCAGGGGCCACAAACCTATGTAACACTCCCGGACCAAAACTATCCCGTGCAGGTCGAATTTCCACCAGATATGGTTGTGCCCGCCGCCAACGGCGTATCGCTCCCGGCCCGCTGCCTGCCGCCCGGAACCCAGATCGAGCTATCGGGAGAATGGCTGGAACTACAACACCGCTTTGCCGCCGAGGAGATCACTCTGACTGACGATGTTTTGCCCCTCAATATTCTGCCCGCTCCTTCCGATAGCATTGCTTATCTGACCATAAACTCGAAACTGGTAAGCCTGCGCCAAGATGGCACGCTGCACCCCCTGATCGCACTTACCGACACCATCCAATTTGTTCCTCTACCCATCAAAGGCAACGAAGCGCCCCATTTTTTGTTCCAACGTACCCTGCCCGGTTGTGATCGTGTCTGGTTTATCCATTACCAAACCGACAAAGGAATTATCAATCAATGGCTGTCGCCCCCTAAGCCAATTGAGTGGGCCTGGCGGATTGATCGACAAGATATGCTTTTCTTTAAGCTGGAAAAGGAATCCGGCCAATTCATTTACCAGATCAATCACAGCGCCTCACCCCAAATGATCGGCCAATCTGAGATTCCGGTAACATTTTTGGGCTGGAACGAATCGGCGAAGCAGTTGGTTTTTCACTCGCCGTGGATGGACTTTACCAATTTGGGGTTGCTCGAACCGAACACCGGCGCCATTAGCGATTTGCAAATGTACATCAAACCCATCCAAATGCGGGATCTCAGCCCCGACGGGCGCTGGCTGGTAGTGCTGCCGGAACCGGACAACCTGTTTGAACGGCCCCGCCGGCTGAACCTGTTTGATGTCAACCGGCTCACATCAACCAAATTTCTGGAAATTATGGCCGATGAAGGCATTGGACCAACGGCGTGGTCGCTTTATTTAGAAAATCCACAAATCGCTATTCTCTTTGGCCCCCTCTACGGCGATGACGCGATGCGGCTTAACCGGCTAGCTATTGCCACCCCCGGCCAGCCGGAAACGCTGACAACTATTGTTGAGGCTGCTGCCGGCCAACAGTTGGCCGCGCCGGTTTTTTGCCGCAACGGATCCCTGCTCTATCAAATTGAAGAAAATGGAAGGTTTGAACTCCGGCGCTGGCGGCCGGATACTCCCCAACAAACCACCCCTCTCACTCTGGCTGAAAGTTTTAAGCCGGTGGCGTGCCCCTAAAATGTTGCTTTTCTCTTGAACCAAACCCACCCCGCAAATTGGCCCCATAAAATGCAACAAATTGGCCTGTTGACAGTTGATCAAAATTGCCGTATAATGTTCGGCGTAATCAAATAATAACCTTAATTTTTACGAACAAAAGACGGTTTTACCATATGATTGACAAAATTGATCGCCAAATACTGCTGCTACTGCAAGATGACGCCCGTTTATCAAACGCCGCCATCGCAGAGAAAGTGGGGCTGACGGCGTCCACCGTCCACGAGCGGGTCAAAAAGCTGGAAAAAAAGGGCATTCTGACCGGTTATGTGGCCACCGTAAACCCGGAAGCGCTGGGCAAATCGATTATGGCTTTTATGCGGCTGACGCTGGGCGGCGGCAGCCTGGACTACCTGGAATCAAAAAAGCAGATCAGCCACATTTGCGCCACGCACCCGGATATTCTGGAATGCCACGGTACCGCCGGCGAAGATTGTTATATCTTAAAAGTGCGTGCCGGCAGCCCGCAAGACCTGGAAAAGCTAATTGAACGTATTCGTTGCAGCGTACCGGTGGCCCGTACCACCACCAGCATTGTGCTTTCTACGCTCAAAGACACAACAAAGGTTGTGCCGGATCAAGCAAAACCATTAGCCACGCCGGAACAATAGACGGTTGGGGGTATCAAATGAGGAAAAGATTATGGGGTTAAAAAACTTTTTCTGGCTCATATTTCTGGCATCTTTGTGGGGGCCATCGTTTCTATTCATCAAAGTTGCCGTGCAGGAAATTCCACCGCTGACGCTGGTCGCGGGCCGGGTGGGGATTGCCGCGCTTTTGCTGTATCTATTCCTGCGCTTGCAAGGGGGGCGGCTGCCCAAATTTGGCCGCCAGTGGAAACATTTTGCTGTGGTGGGCCTTTTTCATAACGCCCTGCCCTTTGTGCTCTTTAGCTGGGCCGAGCAATACATCGACAGCGCGCCGGCCGCCATCCTGAACGGCACCACCCCGCTGTTTACCATTGTGCTGGCCCACATGTTCATTGCCGATGACCGCCTGACGCCGGTCAAGCTGATGGGCACCCTGTTGGGATTTGGCGGTCTGGTCTTACTGATCTCACCGTCCCTGATTGATGGATTTCAGGTGAGCACCTGGGGCCTGTTGGCCGCGGCCACAGCCGCCTTCTGCTATGGCATTGCCATTGTTTATACTCGCAATCACCTGCGGGGGCTGCCCCGCCTGGTGGGGCCAACGGCTCAATTGACCATGGCCACGCTCTACATTCTGCCCCTCTCGCTACTGCTGGAGCAGCCGTTTCAACGAGCGCTGCCCTCGTGGCCCGCGCTGGGATCGCTGCTGGGGCTGGCGGTGCTGGGCACGGCGCTGGCGTTTGTTGTTTACTATTTTGTGATAGAAAGAACCAGCGCCACCTATGTTTCGCTGGTGACGTATCTGGTTCCCGTCATCGGCGTGGCGCTGGGTGTATTTATCTTGCACGAGCAGCTCCACTGGACTACGTATGCGGGCTGCGCTCTGATCTTGATCGGGGTGATGGTCGTCAACGGCATTATCAAATGGGTTCCCCGGCGCCGGCCGGAAGAGGTAACAGTCCAACCGTAAAAAAGGAGAACTTATGTCACTGAAATACAGAAAAGTTGAATACTACAACATAACCGTTCAAGGTCATATTGCCGAAGGCTCAGAATTACTTACGACCATTGCCGGTGCTGGTGTTGACTTTCTGGCCTACAAAGCAATTCCTCTTGAACAAAATCGCGCGCAGTTTACGCTCTTTCCTGTCGATGGCTCCAGGATGACGGCTGGGGTGAAAAAGGCGGGCTTGCAATTGGATGGCCCTTACGCCGCGGTCATTATCACCGGTGATGAAAAACCGGGCGCTTTAGCTGAAATCTACCGGAATCTATTTCAAGCCGGTATCCAGGTTGAAGAATCAAGCGGCATTGCTCATATAAATGGAGGGTATGGGGTTGTTCTTTACCTAAAGCAAGAAGACAGCGATAAAGCTGTGGCCGTCTTAGGTAAGTAAAGTCTTGGCGTATATGGGCGCAAAGGTGAAACGACAGGCATGTCATTGCGAGCCGTCTGAGCGGCGAAGCAATCCTCGATCCCAAAGTTGGGGATTGCTTCGGGCTTTGCCCTCGCAATGACATGCCAAGAAGGTGAATAGTTCGACAATGTCATGTTAGGGACTGGGGCCATTACGTAATCTGGATTTACGGGATCGGATACGATTGTCGAGATGTTCAATAACCAATAAGGCGGCCTCAACCGGCGAAAGTTGCGGCAAGGGCATAGCGGCCCGAAGCAACTCACGATGTTGGCTTTTCGGGTGCCACCCTGGCCCCAACCCAGGGCAGCGTTGGCGGCGCAAGTTATTGCTTGCGTCTCTTTTCGCCTGCCCCAAGGCAGAAGTGTGGGGCTAAGGCGGACACAAGGAGCCTCATCCGGCAAAAAACAGGCCATTTTCCGGTCTGGTCAGCCAAATATGGCTTTTGAGGAGACTTTTTTGGCTGATTTCTGCGACTGAAGGCTGGTTTGAATTACCTGCACTCAATTAGGACACGACCCTGTAAAAAGCTGCCTAAAACAATTTCAGTTGAATATGATCGGAAGAGTCTTCGGTCGGCTTGCGGTAAGATGATTCCCTGATCTCTTTGAGCGTTTGTTCAATATCATCTACAAACCGCGAGGAGGGATTCTCCCATCGCTGGCCAAACAAAAAACGAGATTTGGCGCAGGTCAAGAGCAGCCGCTTCTGCGCGCGCGTCATCCCCACATAGAACAGGCGGCGTTCTTCTTCCGTATCGGCGTCCTCGTCTTCGCGCCGGTAGGGCAGCAAATTCTCCTCACAGCCCCCTATGAACACCACCGGAAATTCTAATCCCTTGGCCGCGTGGAGCGTCATCAACGTCACCCGGTCGGCGCGAGGATCGTAGAGGTCTGTCTCCTTTTGCAAAGCCATCGACTCCAGAAAATCACCCAATCGATCTTCAAAGGGAACGGCCCTGCGCTGCAATTGCTGCATCCGTTCGTACCCTTTTTGGTCAATAGAGAGGGGGGATTGTTCGGCCAGGAACCGCTGGATGGAGTCAATCAAAACAGAGACCGGCGTTGCAGCCCTATCTTCAAGGGATGAGAGAAAAGATATGATCGCCTGGGTCTGTTTTTGCGAGGCGACCTGCTCCAAATGAAAAAGGTTATCGGGATTGTAGAAAAACCATAAACAGGCCAGAATGGCTCTGATCTCTTTGTACGCCACCAGGGGCGTTTGGCCAATGGTCTGGTAGGGAATGCCCGACCGTTGCAGGGCCTCGATTAACGGCTGGCTTTGCGCGTTGAGCCGGTACAACACGGCAAAATCGGCAAACGTGTGGCCCAACAGCGCATCCTCATCGGTTACGCGCTCAGAATCGAGAGAGAAATAACTGGTTCCACCCACCATTTTTTCGATTTCATGCACCACGTACTCGGCTTCCGCTCGATCGGTGGGGGCCTCATACACCTCAATCCGGGTTTTGTCCAGAAAATCCGACCAGATTTTGTTTCGCGCGCCGGCTGCGCCTTTTTCGATGACCTGTTCTGAGGCATCCAGAATAAGTTGGGTGGAGCGATAATTCCGGTTCAAGGACAGAACGTTGGCCTCCGGAAAATCTTCCTCAAACTTCAAAAAGTAGGCGCGATCAGCGCCGCGAAAACCATAGATCGCCTGATCGGGGTCGCCGATAGCGCAGATATTGGTGTCCGGCGAGGTCAACAACTGGAGCAGTTGGTACTGGGCAAAATTAATGTCCTGGTACTCGTCCACCGAAATCCAGCCAAAACGCTGTCGGTATCTGGCCCACGTTTCTGGATGCGTTTCCAGCAAACAGACGGCCTGGGTGATCAAATCATCAAAATCCAGCATCTGATTTTTCTGCAAGGCGGCCTCGTAAGTGCGGTAAACCTCCACAAATTGCGAATCGTATTCCGTTTTGACCTGCGGGGAGGAAGGGGGCAGCAGTTGGTTCTTAACAATTGAAATCTGTTCCAGAATTTGGTTGATTTCTTTGATTTTTAGATCGGGATAGCGCTCTTTGAGCAGCGCCTGTTGCTCATCCTTCCCGCAAATTGAAAATTGAGGATGCAACCCCAGATGGTGCCCTGCTTCGCGCAAAATCATCGCTCCAAAGGCGTGGAAAGTTTTGATGGTAATTTGCTCCACAATGGAGTGATCGAGCAAGCCGCGCAAGCGGTGGGCCATCTCTTCCGCCGCTTTGTTGGTGAAGGTGATCGCCAGAATATGTTCCGGCGCAACATTTTTCTCGGTGATGAGATAGGCGATGCGATAGGTGAGGGTGCGGGTTTTGCCCGTGCCCGGCCCGGCCACAATGATGAGCGGCGCATCGGTGCAGCGAACGGCTTCCTGCTGCTGCGGGTTGAGAGCAGAGAGAAGATCGGCAGATTCCACAACTTCCGGTGATTTTTCAGCCTGATCCCGAAACTCCTCAACAAGCGGGGGTTGTGATACTTCGGGCAACGGTGGATCAGTTTTTGATTGTGGCACGGCAGTTTTTGGATTTCGCGGCTTTTTCCGGGCCGGGGCCGGGAAGAAACTTAACTGATTTGAGAATAAGTCCTTTTCTCCTTCATCAAACACCTTGATGATGCCATATTCGCCGTCGAACCCCGCTGTGGTTACGACTTGTCCTTTTCGCATCCGGCGAACGCCTTCGGCCAGCAACGGCCCGCCGGCCTGGCTAATATCCTCCAGCGGCATATCGAGCAGAATGGAGAGTTCTGACCCCAACGAGGCCAACAACGAATCGTAAGCCTGTTTGACCCGCTTGGCGTTGGGGCCAACGCCGTGAATCTCACCCAGCAATTCCGGCAGGGGGATCAAACTCTGGAACGGATGGTGATGAGACGGTTTTTCGCCTTCCGCCCGGTCGGCCAGCGTTTCCACACGATGAGAAACGCCCACGGTAACGGGTTTGCCGCAAACGGGGCAGAGGCCGTTGTGTTGCAGGGTGGTTTTGGGCGTCCAGTTGATGCCGCATTTGCGGTGGCCGTCGTGGTGATATTTGCCCTCTTGAGGGAAAAATTCCAACGTCCCTAAGAACTTCTCAGGATCGCCGGTTTTGAGCGCGTCAAAAAAGGCCGGGTAGGATAACTCGGTGTTGAAAATGTTGGCCTCGCGGGCCAGTTTTTGCGGCGAGTGGGCGTCGGAATTAGAAACCAGGGTGTAACCATCCAGGGCCGAGACGCGCCAGTTCATCGGCGGGTCGGAAGAAAGGCCGGTTTCCAGGGCAAAGATGTGGGGCGTGAGGTCTTCAAAACATTCCTCCACCGAATCAAAGCCGGATTTGGACCCCAGCAGCGAGAACCAGGGCGTCCAGATGTGGGCCGGGATAAGGTAGTTTTGCTCATCGATGCCTAAAATGATCTCCAGCAGATCGCGGGAATCCAGCCCCAAAATCGGACGGCCATCGGAGCGAATATTGCCGATCTTTTCCAGAGCCGCCTGAATTTTCTCCACCGTTTCCAGCGTGGGCGCAAAAATAACGTTGTGGATTTTACGAACTTTCTCATTTTTTTTGTAGATGCTGCTGATCTCGCCTGCCGACATAAAACGCACGGTATCGCGGCAGGCCGGGGGAATCCCATCCTGAATAGTTTTGGCGATCTCATGCTTAAGTCGGAATAATCCTTCCTCGGCGGGTTCCAACTTTTCCTTCATCTCTTGCAGCCAGCCGGGATGGGAAATATCGCCCGTGCCAACCAGGTGGATACCCTTGCGCTGCGCC
Organism: uncultured Caldilineaceae bacterium; assembly: GCA_964612485.1. Lineage (GTDB taxonomy): Bacteria > Chloroflexota > Anaerolineae > 4572-78 > J111 > JAFGNV01. The sequence goes on along the minus strand of CAZTFF010000008.1, from coordinate 52,045 downwards.
CATTGGGCCAAATGTTCAAAATCCAGATTTTTACTGGTCGCGCGAGAATAGTGGGAGTGAATGTGGACATCGGCAATGTATTTCATCATCAATATTCCCGTCTAAAAATGATGTCGATTATACGAAATCATGGGAGGCATGTCAACTGACATTAAAAAACAATTCTTTCGGCAAAGATTTTTCTCTTGACGCCGACCGCGCTATAATCGGCGCACTATGATGAGCGTCCGTTCTCCCCTATTTATCACGATGTTGATAACTTACTTCTTTATAGGAGGACTCTACGCTTTTTTAACCCCCGCCTGGCAAGCGCCCGATGAACCCGCTCACTATAATTATGTGCGGCAACTGGTTCGCCAGCCGGGATTTCCCAAACTCACGGCCAATTGTTACAATCAAAATTATCTAAACGAGCTAACCTCCCAACGCTTTCCCCCCGACCTGCCGGTAACCGGCCTGTGTTACGAGTTCCACCAGCCGCCCTTTTACTATTTGTTGGGCATGCCGGTGTTTGTGCTAACCGGGGGCCGGCTCCAACTTTTACGATTTTTGTCTATGGCGCTTCTGGGCGGCGGGGTGGTGACGCTGGCCTTTTTGATTGGACGCGCGATCTTCCCTCGCCGGCCGCTGATTGCTTACGGCACAATGGCGTTTGTGGCCTTTAACCCCATGCACCTGAGCATGCTCAGCGCGATCAACAACGATGCCCTGGCCGAACTCATATTAGCCGCTATTCTTTTTATCCTGGTTCAGCGAATAATGGCCCCGGCAGCGCCGGACAAAGCCCAACGATATTTTGAAAATGATTGGCTGTTGGGGGCGCTGTTGGGGTTGGGATTGGGCACGAAGCTGACCGTCTATCTTGCGGTTCCCCTCATCGCTGTGGTTCTATGGTGGACGATCACCGCGCCCACGCCACAAGAAAAATGGCAAAAACTGGCCCGGCCGGCCCTGGTGATCTACGGGCTGGCTTTGCTTATTGTGCTGCCCTGGTACGCGCGCAATGCCGGCGTGTACGGCAATTTTGATATTTTGGGATTGATCCGCCACGATCAAATTGTTACCGGCCAACTCCGCGCCGTCGATTACATTGCTGATGTGGGGATATGGAACTACGTGATTAATTTCAGCACCACCACCTTCCACAGCTTTTGGGGGCAGTTTGGCTGGATGGCCGTGCCTATGGACGGGCGCGTTTACCTGATCTTGACCCTGCTCAGTTTAATGGTGTTGGGTGGTCTGATAGGCTTTTGGTGGCAAAGCCGCCGCATGGCAAACCACGCGGCAGACTATGCCCTGTCAACAAATCAACGTCGCGCGCTGGCATTGATGGGTCTGACAATTTTTTTGATGGTGCTGGGCTATCTCTGGTACAACGTGGATTTCAGGCAATTCCAGGGCCGGTATTTGTTCCCGGCCTTGATCCCAGTGGGGATATTTTTCACTTTGGGACTACGCGAGGCGTTCGATCTCCGGTGGCGATGGTGGCTGGTTTCCGGCCTAGCCCTGGCTGTAGGGTGGATCGTGGCCGAGTCTTTGATAGCGGGCGATTTGAATAAGTGGGGCCTGCTCATTATCGGCCTGGCCTGGGGCAGCGCGGCCAGCCGGGCGCTGTTGGGTCCCATCCAACGGATTCCCGCCACATGGCTGGCAGCCGGCTGCTACGGTTTACTGGCTTTGCTGGCTCTGGTCAGTCCCTTCTGTTTTATTATTCCCCACCTTTCACCCTAACGATTTAAATTGACTGCACCGAAATCATTTCCAACCAGCAATTCCACTGTAGCTGCGGGTCTGTAAGCCAGCCAAATAAAAAATCCTGTAGCTGGCTACTTCGCTCATCCACCAGGGCAAAAAACTTCTCTGATGTAAGATTTGCCGGGCCGGGATGTGTTTTTGGTCAACTGCGGGAGAAGCGTGACATGATCGACTTTACCGACGAGCGGACATTGTGGGCGATCCTGATCCGAATTTTCTGGCCGGACGGTGCCGTATGTCCGGAGAGAGAGCAGCGCTAGCTCACAGAGATCGACCCTGACTACCGCCACGGGTTGGGGCGCTGGCAATGCCGGGTGTGCGCCGAAGCCGGCGATCCCGGCGAAGGGGGCATGTTGGTGATGGCAGGTGCGAGGACCACTGCAACACCGTCGAGTGTACCTGGTCCTGGCTGCGCCAGATGGTGCGTACCTTTCGCGGCGTATCAAAGGTCTACCTGCCGCTCTACGTCGCCCAGTTCGAATCCTTGCACAACCGACACCGCGACAACCATTGGAGCCGCACCCTGGATGTGCTGCACGTGTTCCTCCAGGTGGATGCCGACAGAGCAGCGGAGTTGGTAAGCCAGATCACGACCGCTGAGTTCGCGGAGGTTTGTCCTGTGGCGGGTTAAGCGGGGACTGTTTCCGGTCATTTTGCCATCTAATTCGGTTTCGCTTGTCGCGAAACCAGATTTTCCGCGCCTTTGGAGCGCATTCGAATAGATATTTTGCCCGTCAAGACAGTTCTGAGTTTTCACCGTTACATCGTGCTAGACATGAGCGTTCGCGGTATGGTTAATTGCCAAAGGAGTCAATTCAACAGCAAATGAACCAGGCAGAAACTAAAGGAAAAAGCCGCGCCTTCATCGTGGCTTTTGGGGATGGAGATTCTTCGCTCGTTCCTCGCTCTGAGCAACATAACCTGAATAGTTACCACCTGGCTACATCGCCGGAATAAACAACACAAACAAGTTCTTGTTTGGTTTGCTTCTCAATTATGCCGGTTATTTTAGCATAACCCTTTACTTCATTGATTTTGATATTTATTGGGATGATGCATTCCCGCGCACAGCCGGGCAATCAATAAATCCAGGGCCAGCATGCTGTCAATTTTGCCCGTTTTGATGGCCAGATCAAAGTCCAGCAGCATTTCTAAAATTTCTTCCAGCCGGGCCATGGAAAAATTGGTCGCTTCTTTCAGGCGCGCTTTGGCCGCGTAATCGCTGCGCCAGCCCTTGGTTTTGGCAATCTCCCCTGGCGACATACCCCGATCGGCCATATCTTTAACCTCGATCAGCGCCCGAATCTGGGCCGCGATGCCGCCCATGATGGCCATCGGATTGCGCCCCTGGTCCAGCTCTTTGTGAAGTTGGTCGTAGGCCCGGCGGGCATTGCGCTGGCCGATAGCGTTAGACATCCCAAATCGTTCGGCTTCTTCGGTGTAGGGAACCAGCAACTCCACATCAGCCGAGGTGATGGGCCGTTCGTTGTTCACATAGAGGGCCAACTTTTCCAGTTCATTATTGAGAATCCGCAAACGCACTCCCACCAGGCGGCCCAGCACGGCAGCGGCTCGAGGCTCGATGGTTGCGCCCAATGTTTTGGCCCGTTTGATGATCCAGGGCTGGAGATTGTTGGGATCAAGCCCGGCAAAATGAACCTGGCCGCTTTCTTGGGCAATTTTTAACACCGGATGACGCCGGTCGAGCGTTTCTTTCTCATCCAAAACCAGATCTGTACTGCCGGGCAGATGGGGTAAATAATCCACCAGCGCCTGCAAATCATCAGGCTGAGGGGTGAGGTATCGCAGGTAGTTGGTCACAATCACCAACCGGCGGGTCACAAAAAAAGGCAGCGTATCCGTATGGTGGCGCAGCTCATTAAGGATCAGCGTCTGCCCATCCAATTGGGTGACATTTAATCCCGCCGAGGCAGTATCATCCATGGCGGTTTTGAGGCTGACTATTTTTTCAGCCCGCATAAAATCATCGGGGCCGTGGAGCACGTATAGCATATCGGTTCAGCAGATTTATGATAGTTACTGCGTAGTTTCAATGCGATGGACGGTCAATTTGCCTATCTGGCTGGTGGTCACTGTTTTGATCGCCAGATTGCCGGGCTGGCCGGTCACGGTGTAGCGCTCTTGTAGCAGCAGGCCCAGTGGCTGGGCAAAGATAGCGGTCAATGTCGCTGCCAGAACGGCGGTCGGCAGAGCGGCCCAGCGGAACCGGCTGCGAGAATTCCCGTCCACACCGATGGCCAGAAAAGCGGCCAATCCGGTTAACAACCCGGTAGTAGCCAGAACTGTACCACACCGGGGATGAACGGCCAAATGAGACTCGCCCTGCTGTAACCGTTGCAAGGCCTCACGCGCGGCCCGGGTAATTTCGGCGGTATCCAGCGGGCCGTAGAGGGTGAAGCCATTCCAATCGCTGCGGCCTACCACGGCCAGATGGCTGCGGCGACGACTGAGCACATGCACGGTGGCGTGTTCCAGGCCGTGATTGCGCCGGATACGGGTGATTAGATCAAATAGCCCCATATGTGGGCCTCCTTACAAGGGTTTAGCTACCACAATTACGCGGTGGGTATTGTTGGTGTACGGCCAGCAGGTAACAAACGTTACGCGTTCATCATTGGTGCCGGAAATCCATTGGGCGTTTTTCTGGCGAACTTCTACAGGTTCCCCTTTCTCCTTGACAATGGTTTTCAGTTCCACCTGATATTCGTGAGCGGCGTTGCCGGTGTAAATCATTACTTTGTCACCTACTTCCACGTTCACCAGATTACGAAACACTTCGCCTTTAACATTATGATGCCCGGCCATCACCGTATTGCCGGGCTGGCCGATTTTGGCCGTAGTCTTGTGCCAGCCGACCGCAAAATCGGCCACCTGCCAAATGCTGTACTGGCGGCTGTCTTTTTCCACCACGCTCCATCCCACCGGAATAATATTCGAGTCGATGCCCACCGACTCAACCACCAGCCGGGTGGGGATACCGTCATCAACCGGCGGCGGGGCAGGTTCTGCAGGCGACGCGGTGGGCGTTGGTTCCGGATTTTGCTCAGGGTCAGGCGCAATGAGCGTGGGCACGGGGGTGGGCGGGTCGGCCACCACTGGGGCAGGTTCATCCTGGGATTGTTCCAGACCAAGCTGCTGGGCTTCATCATCCGTATGAACCACTACGGGGATGGGCGTTGGTTCATCAACATTGAGAGTTTCGGGTAAAATGCCGGGCGGCTGCACCACCCAAGTTGCGGTTGGGGTGGGCGGTTGGGTGGCGGTGGGTGTGGCCGTTACCCCCGGCCCCGACCACGGGGTCATAGTGGGCGAAGGCGTGGGCGTGGCAGCTTGTTGGGCTACCGCTTCCGGGGGCTGGGCAGCGGCCAGCACCTCCGGCGGGGCAGCGGCAATAAAATCCCACCGGGCCTGCACATCCTGATACACCCAGAAGATACTGATTACGGCCAGGATGACCACGGTCCAGACAAAACTGGCAAACAGTAGAGCAATTTGCTCGATGATGGTCTGTATGTTTGGGTCTTTCATACACCTTCTACCACTGTTTTATCAGAATTTCGAGTGAAATTATAGGCCATAACCGCCAGAGCGACAACTATGGCCGCCAGCGACATCACCTGAACACCCAGAAAATTATCACCGATCAGATAAGGGCGCGCCCGGAAAATTTCAAAGATCAGGCTGACCACGCCATACAATATCACGAATAGCCAAAATTGAAATCCGGGCCAGGGGCGATACGCCCTGGTGAAAAAGAGAATCGCCAAAATAATTAATCCTGAAATCGTGTGATACAGTTGCACCGGATGGCGGGCCACGCCGGCAATTTCCACCGCCCAGGGCAGGTCGGCTACCGCGCCCAAAGCGACACCGCCCAGAAACGCGCCGATGTTGGCAATCACCACCGCCAGCGCCAGGCCGGGGGCGGCGGCGTCAAAAAACGTTCCCAGGGGGACCTGCCGGCGCAGCAGGTAAATTAACACCACCACACCCGCCAGCAAAAACCCCTCCCCTACCGACAGCGCGCTGCGGGAGAGAGAGAAAATTTGAGTCAGGTCGGCGGCGTAGCTGTCCCAATGAGACAAAACATAGTAGAGGCGCGCGCCAACAAGGCCGGCTAAAAAACCATATAGGCCGGCATTGTAAACATGGTCGCCATCCACGCCTAATTGTTGGGCGCGCCGCGCCGCCAGCCACATCCCGGCCCACAGCGCCACCAGCAAGAGCAGCGGATAGCTGGGCAAGGCAACAGGACCGATCAAGATAATTGGAGCCATAGGTTTTAGCTCTAACTTGCTACAGTTCAGGCAATTTGGATTCAATATAGGCTTTGTTGACGGGGCCGGTAAACACCTCATTGACAATCCCGTCCCGGTCAACAAAAATGGTGGTGGGCAATCCCCGGATTTGATAGGTTTCCGACACCTGGCCTTCTTCGTCCAGAACGATGGGGAAGGTAGCGCCCATCTCGGCTACAAAATCCTCCACCCACTCAACCTGGTCTGAGGCGGTGCTGTTGACGCCGATAATAACCAGATCATCGGCATTTTCAACCGACGCTTCCTGAAAATCGGGAAACTCGGCGCGGCACGGGCCGCACCAGGTGGCCCAGAAATTCACTACCACCGGTTTGCCTTGAAAATCGCTCAGTTTAAGGGTTTCACCCTTCAGCGTTTTTAACTCAAAATTGGGGGCCGGATGCCCGGCAACCGGGGCCGGCGCCAAAGCTGCTGCATCCCCGCCGGTCACACCACCACTGGTAACAGCCTGCGAGTAAAAAATCCACGCGCCGCCCAGCACCAGGGCCAGAAGAATGACCAGCCCCCAGAAACCGCGAGATTTTAAGATCTTTGGATCACTGCGCGTTTCATTAGTTACGTCTGCGTTCATTGTTTTTCCCCTTGATCGTAGCTGTTTTACAGTTACTCCGTAACATTTTATGGTAATTGGTTTAAGACCATATTAACAGAACACAGTGCGGGTATCAGTAAGCTATCTTCCAATCTCGCTACCTTATTATGTCAATACAAAGCCAGTTTGTCAAGCTTTCACCTATTGTGAAGAAATTGTGCTGGATTTGCCCATCTATGGTCACATTTCTGCCGCACAGCTGCTTGACGCCGGCTCTTGTTTCTGTTAAGCTGTAAAAAATCTTGATGAGAAAGCGCCATGACCGCCCGAATATTAATTGTTGACGACGAACCGCCCATCGTCAATCTGCTGGCTTACAATCTAAAACAGGCCCATTACGAGGTTTTTGTGGCCCGCGATGGCGAGGAGGCCGTGCGGCAAGCTCGCCGCGAACAGCCCGACCTCATCATTCTCGACGTGATGCTGCCCAAATTGGATGGCTTCGACGTGTGCCGCGCCCTCCGCCGCGAAAACGATGTCCCCATTATTATGCTCACCGCGCGGGAAGATGAAATTGATCGGGTGGTGGGGTTGGAATTGGGAGCCGATGATTACGTGGTCAAACCCTTCAGCGTGCGCGAGTTGATGGCGCGGGTGAAAAACGTTTTACGCCGCAGCCAACCGCAAACTTCATCACCACCCGCCAACGTTATCCATCTTGATGCCCTCAGCATAGACCTGACTCGCGGTGAAGCAACCTGGCAAAACAGCCGCCTGCCCCTCACCAGCCTGGAATTGCGGCTTTTGCACGCTCTGGCCCAACACGCCGGCCAGATACTCAGCCGGGAACAACTGCTGGAACAGGTATGGGGCTACGATTATTACGGCGACCTGCGAGTGGTTGACGCCGCCATCAAACGCCTCCGCGCTCGACTACGCGAAGTGAACGACGCCACAGACTTTATCACAACCGCGCGCGGGATGGGTTACAAGTTGGATTTGGTGTAGAGGAAACAGGATGTTCGCCAGTATTCGCCTTCGCCTGACCTTCAGCCACCTCATCGTTATTATTTTGGCGATGGGCCTGTCGGGCTTTCTGCTGCTTTCCTTTTTGGAACAATACTTTTTGCAGGCCCTGGAAGACAGTCTCGTGGCCCAGGCCCGGATCACGGCGCAAACGTTGATTCCTGAAGCCGCCGCCCAAGGGCCGCCCGTTCAGGATCAATCCCCCGCTTACAACACGGTACAGCAGCAGCGTCAAGGAAATTTGGCCCTGCAAACTCAAAACATCAGCCCTCCTACTACCGATTTGCCGCCCGATTTGAACAACCTCAACAACGCCACGGTTGAACTGAGCGCGCTGCTCGATACCCACATCCGCTTGCTGGATGCGGAAGGCGTGGTTATCATCGATTCGCGGCATCTCACGCAAGGACAAACCCTGGCTCACGATCCGCTGGTAGCGCAGGCTTTAACGGGCCGCTATGCCCGCCGCACGGATGATTCTATTTTTGATATCTGGGGGATCGCCAACCGCAGCGCCGGGGCGGGAAATTTGGAGCAAGAACCCGCTATGCACCTGGCGCTGCCGGTGATGGTTGAGGATAGCATAGTTGGGGTGGTGTATTTAAGCCAGCCGCTGCGCGATGTCATTGCTGTGCTGAATGATGTTCGCCGGCTCTGGGTAACGGCCACGCTTATTGCCCTGGGTTTGTCGGCGCTGGTGGGGCTGTTGTTGTCTCGCGCCATTGCCAACCCGGTGCGCCGGCTTACGGCAGCCGCCAACGCGGTGGCCGCCGGCCGGCTCGACCAGCAAGTGCCGGTCAAATCCAACGATGAATTGGGCCGCTTGAGCCGGAGCTTTAACCAGATGACCACCCGCTTGCAGGCCGCCCGGCAAATGCAGCTTGATATGGTATCGAATGTTTCACACGAACTGCGCACGCCGCTCACGTCGATCAAAGGATTGCTGGAAACGCTGCGCGGCGGCGCGGTTGACGATCCGGAGGTGCGAGATTCGTTTCTGGAGATGGCGGAAGATCAGGCCAATCGCCTGATCCGCATGGTGAAAGATTTGCTGTTGTTATCGCGGGTTGACACTGAAACGCTCCGGCTGCAAAAAACGCCCACCTCCCTGCCCCGGCTGGTGCAGGATACGGTGGATTATCTCTCTTTTCAGGCCGAAGGCAAAGACCTCCACGTGGACATAACCTTGAACACGCGCTGCGACACCATCAATATCGACCCGGATCGCATCGAACAGGTGCTGCTGAATCTGCTGGACAATGCCATCAAATATTCCACACCCGGCGGCGGTATTTTTATCACCGCGCGCGATGAAACTGAACACGTTTTAATTGAAATAAAAGATGAGGGAATCGGTATTCCAAGCGATGAGTTGCAGCGCATTGGCGAACGTTTTTACCGGGCCGATAAAGCCCGCTCGCGGGCCGAGGGAGGCAGCGGCCTGGGCTTGGCCATTGCCCGCTCGCTGGTGGAAGCGCACGGGGGAACGTTGTGGCTGGACAGCGAGGAGGGCCGGGGAACGGTGGTGAGATTTATCCTGCCCTGTTAGGGCAAAATCTCAAAGGCATCGCAATGGTTTGGTTCGATCATATGGAATTCGCGGCGGTTGATGGTTAACAGGCGCTCGATCTTGAGCCGTTCCGCCACGGCAATCAGCGAGGCATCAACAAAATCCAGTTTGATGTCGGCGTACTGATCCAACAATTCATAAATTCGCGTCAGATCACTTTTGCGGATGATCTCAATCTGAATGGGGCTGCGCTGCAACTGGTCGACAAAATAACGGACCTGAACATGCCCTAACCTGATCTGGATCAGATACGTAACCTCTTCCAAAACGGTGGTCGTTAAGTAAAGGTCGTCCGATAGATTGGCCAGCAGCCCCACAACTTGCAAATGATTTTTGTCTCCCCGATCTACCGTAGCGTATAACAGGCTACCGTCGACGAGTGCCTTCATGCAATGTTCCTTGATGTTTTTGGGTGATGGCGTCGGCTACCAGCGTGTGAACGCGCTCAGAAGTATCATTTGGGCCTGAGTCAAAGATACCGGCAATGGATAGCAAAAACGCGGTGCCGCTTTCTTCTTGCGCCATGGCGTGCCTGACCGCATATTGCTCCAAAATCTCGTTCACCAGCGCCTCCGGGCTTTTCTGATATCTGGCGGCCAACAGGGCCACCTTCCGCGCCACATCATCCCGAATATTAATAGTTTTCATTATTTATTCCCCTCTGCCCATCATTATCATCAGTTACATTATAGTCGAGAGAAACAGCGGGTCAACTTTTGGTATTTAAAAACATAAGCTGCCGGTACAACATCTCCAATCGAGGCACCTCGGCCCCGGCCTGCTGTAATCGCGCGCCGTACAATCCCCCCCACCGCGCCGGTTCCAATGACCGCATACGTTTGAAAGTGGATAAATTCTCCTTCTTTTTGATTTTTGTCGATCCGGCCCCATCTTAACCCCATCGACGCAAACCGTCAATCCGGCGTCATTTGTCGTCAAAACATCGCCGGGATGTCACAAAGCTGTCACACACTATTTTTACAATAGGAAGCAACCTATATTTATTTGGAGGCATTTACTATGAATACAAAATTGATCAGTTTCTTGAGCTTGTCCCTGGTAATTATTTTTGGCCTGGTGGCCTGGCAGGGAAATCAAACCGCAGAATCAAATGAAGATCCCGGCCTTATCACCGTAACCGGCGATGCCGAAGTGCGGGTGATCCCGGACGAAGTCTTGCTGACCCTGGGGATTGAAACCTGGAACTCGGATTTGGGCCGGGCCAAACAGCAAAACGACAGCCGCACCCGGCAGGTTTTGGCTACGGCCCAACGGTTTGGCGTTGAGTCGCGCCATATACAAACCGATCACATCAGCATTCAGCCCGTGTATGAGGATTACAATCAACTGGACCTGGAGGGCTATTATGTGCGGAAGACCATTGTGATCACCCTGAAAGACCTGTCCAAATTTGAGGATTTGTTGGCTGCCGAGATTGAGGCCGGGGCCAATCACGTTCACGGCATCCAATTCCGCACCACCGAACTGCGCCAGCATCGAGACAAAGCCCGCAGCCTGGCCGTTCAGGCCGCCAAAGAAAAGGCAATGGCCATGGCCGGTGAATTGCACCAAACCATCGGCCAGCCGCGCAGCCTTCATGAAAATCAGGTGGGCTGGTGGTCCGGGTACAACAGTTGGTGGGGACATCGCGGCGGGATGATGACCCAGAACGTTATCCAGGAGGTGAACGGCGTCACTTTTAGCGAAGAGACCATCGCCCCCGGCCAGATCACGGTCCGCGCCCAGGTGTCGGCCAGTTTTGAACTGAAATAAAATTGACATGCAACCCGAATAATGCTAGAATTTTCTTCGCCAAACTTGGCCCGGCGGATGTGGTGGAATGGCAGACACGCTAGCCTTAGGAGCTAGTGGGCATTGGCCCGTGTGGGTTCGACTCCCACCATCCGCAAAAAAGAGCTTCCCTGATCTTGGGAAAGCTCTTTTTGTTGCGGGCAGGCTTGTTCATCGAACCGCAACGGGGTAAAATGCCTGCACATCACACTGCTTGGAGGATAATTTTGTACTGGATGGGAATCCCCCTGAAAAACAAAAAAGCGCTCAAACGGATGCGCGATGCCGGGCGCATTGTGGCCGAAACCTTTGAGGTGATCGGCGAGCATATCAAACCCGGCATCAGCCTACACGAGCTGGATGCGCTATCGGAAAAATATTTGCGCCAACAGGGCGCGGCTCCACTCTACAAAGGATACCGGGGCAATCCGCCGGAACATCCGCCCTTTCCCGGCGTTATCTGCGCTTCGATGAACCACGAGATTTGCCACGGCCTGCCCGATGGCCGGGTGTTAGAGGAGGGCGATATTGTGGGCATTGATATTGGCCTGCGATACAAGGGGTATTGCGGCGATGCCTGCGTTACCTTTGGGGTGGGCACAATCTCAGCCGAGGCCCAGCGCCTGCTGGACATCACCCAAGAATGCCTGCGCCTGGGCATTGAGGCTGCCCAGCCGGATCACTATTTAAACGATATTGGCCGCGCCATTGAAAAATACGCTCAAAGCCAGGGCGCGGCGGTGGTACGGGAGTGGGGCGGGCACGGCGTGGGCAAAAAATTGCACGAACCGCCGTCGGTGTCTCACGTGGCGGAACCGGAGCGGGGTTTAAAATTGCGTCCGGGGATGGTGTTTACCATCGAGCCGATGATCAATTGGGGTACGCATGCGTGGGATATGTTAGACGACGGTTGGACCGTGATTACCCGCGATGGCGCGCTCTCGGCCCAATTTGAACACACCATCGCCATAGCCCCAAACGGCCCGCAGATTTTATCACAATTATAGACGCTACACCTGCACCACCACAATGGTGAGGTCGTCTTGCGGTTCTTCGCCGGCCACAAAATTTAACACGGATTCCCGCAGGTGGGATAGCATCGCCTCGGCGCTGGTTTGAGGGCCGGCGGCCGCGGCCTGTTCCAGCCGTTCAAAGCCAAATATCTCGCGGGCGGGCGTCATAGCTTCCAGCACGCCGTCGCTGGTGAGGATGATTAAATCTCCCGCAGCAATAGGGATGCTGACCTCGGCGTAGCCATCCTGCGCGCCCAACCCTACGCCCAACGGGGTGCCGCCAATATCCAGCCATTCGGTAGCGCCATTGCCCCGGCGGATGAGCGGAGTCACGCAGCCGGCATTGGCCGCGGATAACACCCCATCCTGAATATCAATGTAACACAAGGCGCAATTTTCCAGCCCCGTGCGGGTGTAGGGAACCAGTGCATCATCAAGTTGAACCAACAACTTAGATGGCGACAGCCCCTGCCCTACATTGGATTGAAACGAGGCAATGCCCACGGCCATCAACAAGGCCGCCGGCATGCCTTTGCCGGAAACATCGCCTACGGCTACGGCAAAATGATTCTGCGTGGGGTTGGCAAAGGCGTGATAGGCGTAAAAATCACCGCCCACCACCCGGGCCGGCTCGCTGTAACAGACCACATCCAGCCCACAGCAATCGGGGCGAGAGGGCGGCAGCAGGTTCAACTGGATTTCGCGCGCCATGTTCAACTCGTGCTGCAAACGGTCATTCAAGGTGCGTAGATTTTGATTGGCCTGCGACAGTTCGACGGTGCGCTCATCAACCAATTTTTTCAGCCGGCGGCTTTGGGCTTTGATATTTCTCACTCTCAGTTTGTAGACGGTTAAGGCCAGCGCCGCTGCCGCCAGCACGGCCAGGAATCTGAACCACCAGGTTTCCCAAAAGGGCGGGGCAATAGTCACGGTGATGGCGGCTCCTTCATCGTTCCATACGCCGGCGTTGTTGGCCGCTTTTACCCGGAAAGTATACGTGCCGGGGTCCAGGTTGGTATAGGTGGCAAAGCGGCGGGTGCCGGCTTCGATCCAATCTTCGTCAAAACCTGCCAGCATGTAGGCATATTGGTTTTTGGCAGGGTTGGTGTAATCCAACGCAGAGAATTCAAAGGTAAAGGTATCGTCCCGGTAAGACAGGGGAATTTCAGATTGTTGCTTAAGGGCGGGCGATAAGTCTGTCTCTTCTTCGGGCCGATTGAAGCCGGTCAGCACCACTTCGGGGGGGTGGGGGTTGTCTTTGATCTGGTCCGGGTAAAAGCGGAGCAGGCCGTTGATGCCGCCAAAGAACATTTCGCCATCGGGAGCTTGATGATACGCGCCCTCGTTGTAAACCACGCTTTCCAACCCGTCGGTGGCATCGTAGTTGATAAAAGTGTGGGCGCGGGGATCGTATTTAGACAGCCCTTTGCTGGTACTGAGCCACAATTGCCCTTGATCGTCCCCCAGCACACCGTAGACCACCTCGCTGTAAAGGCCATCGGCCTGCAAAAAATAGATTGAATCGCCGGTTTCGGGATCAAATTTGTTGAGGCCGCCATTGGCCGTGCCCACCCAAAAATTACCATCCCCATCTTCGTAAATGGTATAAACATCATCATTGCTCAAGGTGGCGGGATTATCAGGATTATTTTGATAGCGGACAAATTCCCCGGAGTCTTCATCAAGCAATTTATTCAACCCGCCGCCATAGGTTGCGGCCCAGAGCGCGCCCTCTGAATCAAGATGTAAACCGTACACATCATTATTGCCCAGGCTGGAAGGATCGAGCGGATCGTGTTTGAAGCGGGTGACGCGGCCGGTTTCGGGATCAAACTTGTTCAGCCCGCCGCCTTTGGTGCCAATCCACAACACGCCCGACGGCGTTTCGAGAATGGAATTGACGTCGTTGCTGCTCAAGCTATCCGCATTGTTGGGTTTATGTTGATACCGTTCCAACACCCGGCCGGTTTGTGGATCAAATTTATTGAGGCCGCCGCCGGAGGTTCCCACCCAGAGAATGCTGGAGGAATCAAGATAGAGCGCGTACACATCGTTATGGCTTAGCGTGCCCAGTTCTTCGGGATCGTGTTGAAAATTGGTAAAGACGCCGGTTTCGGCATCAAGCCGGTTCAGGCCGCCGCCTTTGGTCCCAATCCAGAGATTGCCCTGGTTATCCTTCAAAATGGCCCGCACATCGTTGTTACTCAGGCTGTTGGGGTCGTTAGGATCGCTGGCGATATAGCCAAACTTACCCGAGGCCGGGGCAAATTTGTTCACGCCGCCGCCCCGCGTGGCAATCCAAATCACGCCGGAGCGGTCTTCGGTGATCCAGCGGACATCGTTGTAACTCAGGCTGGTGGCGATGCGCGGGTTGTTCAGGTAACGGGTGAAGGTTTCAGTTTGACGGTCCATTTTGTTCAGTCCACCCCGGCTGGTGCCCACCCATAAATTGCCCTGGCTGTCTTCAAAAATGGCGTTAATGATGTCATCACTGATACTGCGGCGATCCAGCAGGTCGGGCAGGTAGCGGGTGAAGGTTTCGGTTTGCGGGTTAAATTTGTTCAACCCGCTTTCGGTGCCCACCCACAACGTATCCGCGCTGTCGATAAAAAGCGTTCGTATCAGGCTGTGGCTGAGACTTGTTGGATCGTCCGGGGTGTGTTTGTAGACGGTAAAGGTTTCGGTGCGGGGATCAAATTTATTGAGGCCGTCGGAGGTGGCGATCCAGATGAAGCCGGCCTCGTCTTCGGCCATTCGCCAGATTCTATCGTGGCTGAGGCTGTTGGGCTGGGATGGGTCGGGAAGATAGTGGGTAAACTGGCCGGTAGTTTGATCGAGTTTGTTCAGCCCGCCGCCGGAGGTTCCCACCCAGATCGCGCCGCCGGAATCTTCAAAAATGGTCTGCACCCGGTCGCTGCTGAGACTGTGGGGATCGGCGGGATCGGGCAGGTAGCGGGTGAAGGTATCGGTGCGGGGATCGAGCCGGCTCAGTCCGCCGCCCCAGGTGCCGATCCAGATGATTCCGGCGGAATCGATAAACAGATTGCCCGCGTTATCGTTGGAGAGAGAGTTGGGATCGTCGGGGTTGTGCCGGTAAACGGTGATATTGTAGCCGTCATATTTGTTCAACCCGCTGGGCGTGCCAAACCACATAAAGCCGGTTTGATCCTGCACAATGGAAAAGGCCGTGCCGTGCGATAACCCCTGCTCCAGAGAAATACGGCTGAAGCGAATATCCGGCTCCTGCGCCCGGAGCGAGGCCGCCGGCAAGATCAAAAAAGTGAGAACAACCGCAACAATTGCGATGGGAATAAAAGATTTTCTTTTCATTAACACCCTGTCCAAGCTGCCCCAACTACTTTATACAAAACGGGGCAGGTTTAACACCTGCCCCTCCAAGATAAGTTGATTTTTTATTCCGCTCCATCGCTCCTCTAAAATTATAACGCAGGATGGAAAGTTCAACAAGAGGACGATAGGGTTAGAAAAATCATTCAATAAATCCGTTTTCCTTGGCGTAACGCACCAATTCAACCCGACTGTTTAGGCCCAGTTTGCTCATCAAATTAGCCCGGTGACTCTCGACGGTGCGCACGCTGATGCTCAGAGCTTCGGCGGTTTGGCGGTTGGTGTATCCCTGGGCAATATAGCGCAGCACGTCGATCTCGCGGGGGGTTGGCATTTCTACCGTTGGTTGTTTGGGGGATGGCGTGGGAGCCATATCTCTGAGCAAAACGCGGGTCATCGCCGGATGCACGTAAAGATCACCCCGCGAGACCGCGCGAATGGCATCAATTAACTCTGATTCAACCGCCCGCTTGATAATATAACCGGCCGCGCCGGCCCGGATGGCCTCTTGCAGCAGCCCCTCATCTTCATGCACGGTCAGGATCAACACCCGGATGCCGGGCCGGTCCTCTTTGAGCTGGCGGGTTACTTCGATACCGCTCAGATCGGGCAGGCTAATATCGAGCAAAATGAGATCAGGTTTTAGTTCCTGGGCCATGGCCAGGGCCTGCTCGCCGCTGCTGGCCTCGCCCACAATTTCCAGGTCTTTTTCAGAACTTAACAGGGCGCGCAATCCGGCGCGTAAAACACCGTGATCATCCGCGATGAGTATTTGAATAGTCATAGGGAACCTCCACATATACGGTTGTGCCGGTACCGGGGGTGCTTTCCACCACCACGGTACCATCCAACATCTCGGCGCGCTCGCGCATGCCTAATAATCCCAAACGCCCGCTTCCGGTTGTTTGAGGATCAAAACCTACCCCGTCATCTTCAATAATGGTAACCAAGCGATCATTTCGCCGCTCCAGCAGCACATCCACCCGTCCGGCCCGGGCGTGCCGGACCACATTGGTTAAAACTTCCTGCACAATGCGATATAAATTGGTTTCAACCGTGGCCGGCAAGCGCCGGTCATCCAGGCCCACCACCTCAAATTGTATCTCCAGATCGTGCTGCTGGCTGAAATTTTTGGTATACTGCTTCAGCGCCGGAACCAACCCCACGTGATCCAGGCTGGCGGGCCGGAGATTGATGGCCAGCCGGTGCAGGTTCTCTAAAATATCGTTGGTTTGCTGTTTGAGTTCGAGCACGGCCTGCACCACCGCTTCGGGCGAACTGGCCTGCCGCTCCAACAGGCCCAGCCCCACCATCAACGAGGTGAGCGACTGGCCGGCTTCATCGTGCAATTCCAGAGCGATATTGCGGCGTTCGATTTCCTGGGCTTCAACCAGCCGGCGGGAGAGCGATTTTAACCGTTTGTGGCCCATATGGATTTGTTCAAACAACCGCGCATTTTGAATAGCAATGGTGGCCGGCGTGGCCAGCCAGGTTAACAGGCGCAAATCTTTGGCCGTGAAAACGCCGGTCTGTTTATTGATGACCTCTATAGCGCCAATGGTTTCTTCTTTGTTTTGCATGGGCACGCAGATGACGCATTGGGTTTCGAAGCCTGATTCTTCATCAAAATCGCTAAAAAAGCGATCATCTTCGGCCACGTTGGGAACCACCAGCGGCTCACCGTGTTGGATGACCCAGCCGATAATGCCTTTTCCTTCGGGCATGCGTTTGCCGCGCACATAGTCGGCGCCCCGGCCCGAAGCGGCGTGAAACCACAAATCGCCCCTGGCCTCATCGTACAAGGCCACCGATGCATCGCTGGCATCCAGCAAGCGGATGGCGTGGCGCGTAACCAGGGTGAGCGTCTCTTCCAGGTCGAGCGTGGCCGTCACCGCCTGGCTGATCATATTCATGGTTGACAGCTCATCAACCCGCTGGCGAGACTCCTGGTGAAGCTGGGCATTTTCCAGCGCGACCGCGGTCTGGTCGGCCAGGGTTTGCAGAAGTTGCTGCTCGTTATCAGAAAAATGATCCGGTTCGTGCCCTTGCACATCAACTACGCCGACGACGCGCTCGCCCACCCGCATGGGCACGCTCAACCAGGACCGCCGCACCTGATCAATCGATTCAAAGACCGGCAGGGTTTGCGCGCCATCAAACGACTCTAGAGCCTCGTGGCTGTGGGAGAGCAGCATGGTGATTCGGGCGTCCAGTTCCATGGGGGCCGTCAATTCGATATTTTTGGAAACGCCTCGAACCGGCTGGTAGTAATAGTCCAATTCATCACCGGCATCATTCAGCAGACCATACCCCGCGCTTTTGAACTCCAGTAGAAAGGTGGCGGTTTCCAGCGTCATTTGCAGAATTTCGGCCTCATCCTGCAATAAATTGAGTTCGCGCCCCATATGATGAATGGCCAGCAGCCGGTCCCGCAACTGGCGGCGTTCGGTAACATCCACGCCGCTGCTGATGATGTATTCAACCACCTCGTGCTGGTCCAGCAGCACAGTATTGGCCCAGGCAATCAACCGCTTGCGCCGGTCTTTAGTATACAAAAAACTTTCATATTCGTTGCGCAACTGGCCGCTTTGCAGTTCAGCAAAAATAGATTTGACCGCCGCCAACTGGTCGGTGCTGACAAACAAATCCCAGAATCGCTGGCCCTTTACTTCTTCAAAGGTATAACCCGTGGTCTGCACGCAAGCCCGGTTGAACTTGAGAATTCTGCCTTCGGGACTCAAGACCATGACCAACGCCCCGGCGGTATCCAGCACCGCATCGGCAAAGTTGCGCTCTTTACGCAGGGTTTTGACTCGATCAACAATGGCCTGCCGCGCCTGATCGTACAATTGCGCGTTTTTTAAGGCTGTTGAGACCAGATTGGTAAACGATTCCAGCAGGTCAACATCTTCCTGATCAAAAAAGTTGGCCGTGGCGCTGTCAACATTCAAAACACCCATCATTTGATCCAGCACAAAAATGGGCGCGCTGATGTGAGATTTTATCCAGCTTCGCTCCACGGTATACAGCGACGTAGCGCCATCTTCCACGTTGGCCAGCAGCACCGAGGCGCCGTTTTCCTGAATTTCGTGCAAAACAGGATTGGTGTGAATGTGAAAAAGATGGGGAGAGAAGGTACTTTCAACGTCAAAATCGGCGTATCCCTGCCAGCGGTAAACGCGCGCTACCGTGCCTTCAACCATCATCAGGCAGGCTGCATCGTGCGGCACCAACCGGCTCATATGGTCCAGAATACTGTCCAGCACTTCTTCGGTATTAAGCGAGCTGTTGATGGCCGTATTTATTTGATTAAACGTCTCCACCAGCCGCCGGCGCTCGCGTTCTTCGGTTAATCGAGCTTCCAACTGCGAAATCTGCTCTCGCAGCGAGCTGTTTTCATCAGCCGCCGGTGAAGCGGAGGGATTTTGAGTTTGCATGGCGCTCCAAAAATAAAAACCCCCTGCACATCCATATCTGCGATAAAATCAAGATACAGAACAATTAGGGGGTATGGGACCTAATAGCCGCCCCTGCTGTGCAGTCAAGATTGTTAATGTTGGCGTCGTTTAACTATATTAAGATTACCGGAATCGGTCAATTATCTCAATAGAGTATTTGTCCTAATTCAAAACAAATTTTCAGTTTCTATTGACGGATTTCTCTACTTGATGATAGAATAATACAGACCTCTCTCAATTTCACAAAATCCGGCAGGTAAAATATGACCGATGCGACCAAGAATTGCCCGCACTGCGGCAAACAACTTTCCCGGCCCGATGCGGCTTTTTGCACCAACTGCGGCGCGCCGCTGGGCGAAGCCATTTCAACCGTTCACGGGGGTTCGCTGGCCAAGTTTGTGATCCAACTTTCCGGCCAGGAAACCCGCGAAGAATTTCTATCCAAGGCCGTTACCACCTTGGGGCGGCGCAGCAGCAATATGATCCAGGTGCTATCGCCCATTGTTTCCGGGGAGCACGCCAAAATTGAGCTGACCCGCAACGGCCACACCATCACCGACCTCAACAGCACCAACGGAACCTACGTAAAGGGACAGCGGCTGGAACCGGGCAAACCCTATCTACTGGCCAATAACGACATCATCCGCTTTAGCGATGGCCTGGGCAATTCGGCCCGGTTAACCTACGTGGCCCCTTCTCTCTTTACCGAAGTGGAAACCGTTGATATTTCCGGCCTGTTTGAGCTGACCGACCCTGTTTCTTACATTGGCCGCAACCCCGATGCCGCCATCACCCTGGACCACCCGGCGGTAAGCTGGAATCACGCCCGCGTGTTTAAACGAGATGAAGAAGGCGCGCCATCTGGCGGGGCGGACAGTGTCTCGTATCGCTACACCATTCAGGATTTGAGCAGCAACAACGGCACTTTTCTCAACGGCCGCCCGCTGCGAGAAGGACGCCCCCTGGAACGGGGCGATGTGATCCAGATTGGTCCTTTCAACCTGGTTTACCGGGGCAGCGGCACCTTTGCCCCCTTTTCCGCCGAACGAAATTTTCGGCTGGAGGCGGTGGGCCTGGAAAAGACATTCTATGCCACCCATCTTTTTGGCCGCCGAGACTCCCAAAACTCCATCAAGGTATTGCACAATCTGGATTTGGTCATCAACCCCCGCGAGTTTGTGGCCCTGGTGGGCGGCAGCGGCACCGGCAAAAGTACGCTGCTGAAAGCGCTCAACGGCCTCAGCCCGGCCACTGCCGGCACCGTGCTGGTCAACGGCGATAACCTGTACCAAAATTTTAATCTTTACCGCAATATGATGGGCTACGTGCCCCAGGACGACATCATTCACCAGGGGCTTGAAGTGAAACAGGCCCTCACCTACGCCGCCCAAATTCGGCTGCCCGATGCCACGGCCCCGGAAATTGAGGAACACATCCAGGAGGTGCTGGCCAAGGTAGGGCTGACCGGGCAGGCCGATACGTTGATCCGCAATCTCAGCGGCGGGCAGCGCAAGCGGGTGAGCATTGCCGCCGAATTGCTGGCCGAGCCGTGGATCTTCTTTTTAGACGAACCGACCTCCGGCCTGGACCCCGGCCTGGAAAAGTTGATGATGGACACCCTGCGCCAACTGGCCGACGAGGGCCGTACCATCGTTTTAGTGACCCACGCCACCATCAATATTACCAACAACTGCGATCAAGTAGCCTTTATGGCCCGGGGCGGCGAACTGGCCTACTTTGGCCCGCCCGAAAAAGCCACCGGCTTTTTTAACGTCAATGACTTTTCCGATATTTACACCCGCCTGTCCCAAACCTTTACCGCCAACAACGATCCCGCCGTGCCCACCACCATCAAAGCGGAGTATGAGGAAACAGTGAACGGGCAGACCTCGCCGGAATTGACCGGGCCGGTGCTGGCCGGGCCGCTGTGGGCCGCCCGCTATCGCAAATCCGACACCTACCAGAGCTACGTAGCCAACCGCCAAACCGGCGAGGTGGCCCGCCCCATCACTGAAACGGCCGGCGCGGCAGACGTCAGCCTGGGCCAGCAGATCAAACAATTTGGCGTGCTGGCCCGGCGCTATATGGCCCTCATCCGGCACGATACATTGAGCCTGGGGGTGCTGCTGGCGGTGATGCCCGTGATCGCGCTGTTCCTGCTGCTCATCAGCAACAGCGCCGCGCTGGTGGGCCACAGCACCGCTGACATTGCGGCCATCCTGGACACCGAAGGCATTTACACCATCGTGGACAAAGCCCAAACACTGCTCTTTATGCTGGCCCTCTCGGCCAATCTCTTGGGTATCTTCGCCGCTGCCTACGAGATCATCAAAGAAGAAGCCATCTACCGCCGGGAGCGAATGATCAACCTGCGTATCTTTCCCTATTTTGCTTCCAAATTTGCGGTGCTGGCCGTTTTCACGCTGCTGCAATGTTTGCTGCTGTTGATCATTTTGGCCCTGGGCGTTGATTTTCCCGGCGGCGGAGCCGTTATCTGGGCGCCGCTGGAATATTATTTTACCCTGGTCTTTACCGCGCTGGCCAGCGTGGCCCTGGGGCTGTTCATTTCGGCGTTGGCGACCTCGCGGAATATGGTGGTTTACCTGGTGTTGATCACCCTGTTTATCCAAATTGTCTTTTCCGGCGCTATTTTTGAACTCTCACCGCTGACCCGCCCGCTGTCGTACCTGACCATCACCCGCTGGTCGCTGGAGGCGTTGGGGTCCAGCACCGGGATGGAGGATCTCAACAACCTGGGCCGGGTGCGGGTTGAGCGGGAGGTTGACCTGGGCCGGGGCGTGCAAAAGGTAGTGGAAGAAGCGCCTACCACAGCCAATCTATATCTGAATTACAGCCACAACGCCCTGGGCCTGCTCTCGCGCTGGATCTTTCTGTGGGTTCACCTGCTGGTGTGGAGCAGCCTGACCCTCTGGCTCATCCGGCGAAAGGATGAGATATAACTCAACCTATTGCGACAAATTTACCGCTGAAACCGCTGAGTTCGCAGCGAAAAAACTCATCACGCCAAATCTCTGCGAACAGCGTCCTCTGTGGTAAATTCCCTGACGGGGTACACTCTGAAACTGGGAGAAACAAAATTACATTATGACGAAAAATACAAGGAGATGCTGCAAATGAAAAAACAACATTTGATCATCATTGCTGTGGTTGCCGGAATCGTATTGCTACTCGGTATCGGCGTGCTGAGTTACGCCCTCTCGCAAGGCGGGAGCATTCCCGGTTTGTCCGCCCCCTCTCCCACACCGGAAGTGGCTTTCACAATTCCTGAGGTTGAGGTGGAAGCGCCCGCCTCGCTGGAAGAAATTGCCGCCGAGATCGAGGCCGATTACCCGGAACTGGCCGATATTCTGCGAGACCCAAAACTGGGCACCACTTACAAAGATTTTTACCTGGCCTACACCCGGGGCGGCCCGGAAGCCGCCGTGGCTCTGGCCCGGCAGCGCGGCATTTTGAATCAAAATGACGAGATCGAAATGACCCTGGTGCTGGATACCGAAGAGACCGCGCCCCTGGAAGCCGAACTGGAAGCCGAAGGCGTCCTCATCAAAGGCAGTTTTGCCAACAAGATCAATATTGCCATTCCTGTATCGCTCATCGAAGAGCAAATCCAGGTCGAAGAACCGGAGTTGATCGTGCAGCGCCTGTCGAACCTGGAACACGTCATCCGGCTGGAAGTGCCGCAAAAAGCCACGCCCAAGCAGGACGACCGCATTCTGGGCCAGGGCGTTGACGTCACCGAAGCGGACGAGTGGCAGGCGCAGGGGCTAACCGGCCAGGGCGTCAAAGTGGGCGTGCTGGATCTGGGCTTTGGCGGCTACGAAGCCCTGCTTGGCACCGAACTGCCGGAGAATGTCACCGTGGCCGCTTTTGGCGATGAATTTATGTTCGACCGGGAAGTTCACGGCACCGCCTGCGCCGAAATTGTGCATGAAATGGCGCCCGGCGCGGACCTCTACCTGGCCTACTACGACGGCACCGATGTGGCCCTGGGGCAGGCCGTGGAATGGCTGATTGGGCAAGAAGTGGACATTATTTCCAACTCCACCGGCAGCAATGGGTTGTCGCCCCTAGACGGCACCGGCTTTGCCGCCGAGCTGGTCGATTGGGCTGCGAGCGAAGGCATTTTCTGGGTCAACGCCGCCGGCAACGAGGCCGATGTCCACTGGCGCGGCCAATTTTCCGACAGCGACGGCAACAACATCCACGAGTTTTTCCCGGATACGGAGGTGCTGCCCTTTATCCCTTTTGGCCCGGAAGTGGAAACTCAAATTATCCTCAGTTGGGATAACTGGCAGGCCGTGGATCAAGATTACGAACTGATTTTGATGGACCAGAACGGCAATGTGCTGGGCAAATCTGAAGAACCGCAAGCGGGTGAAGCGGGCAACCTGCCGGTAGAAGGCTTTTTCTACAATTTTGAAGATAATGAAATTTACCTGCTGGCCATAGAAAATTACGATGGCCTGGCCCGGGGCAATGCCACTTTTGACCTCTTTGTCCACGGCGGATTGATGCACCCCGATTACGTGGTAGCCGAACACAGCCTCAGCAGCCCCGCCGACGCGCAAGGCGCTTTTGCGGTGGGCGCGGTCAATTGGGCCGATGATGTACTCGAGGCCTACAGCTCACAAGGCCCCACCACCGATGGCCGTATCAAACCCGATCTTTCCGCCCCGTCGGTGGTTGACAGCCGCTCTTACGCCCCAGAAGCATTTGACGGAACCTCGGCGGCAACGCCCCACGTGGCCGGCGCTGCCGCGCTTTTACTGGAGGCGATGCCCGAACTTTCTCCCACAGAATTGGCCGATTTTTTGGAACAGCGGGCCATAGACCTGGGCACTTCCGGCCCAGACAACGCCTTTGGCGTGGGCCGCCTTACACTCGGTGAAGTGCCCGAAACCGTCGTTCAACCGGAAGAGCCGCCCACCCCGGCCCCGGAAGTTGACATCAAACCCACCTCCACCCCCCGTCCGCCCGAAGCAGCGGCCGGTCTTCCCGGCCAACCTGATCTGGGCGGCGAAACCGGCGGCCAGACCGCGCCCGGCGACAGCCAGGATGGCGGTGATATGATCCGCGTGTTGGTCATCCTGGGCCTGTGCATGACCTGCCTGGCGGGGCTGTTGTTCCTGCTCATTGTGATCGGCGTTGTTATGATGCGGCAGAAATGATAGTGAACAACTTCCAATTTGTATCAATACCGCCTTCAAGTATAATAATAACTGAATAATTGATACCCAAACAAGTGATGCCACTGTTGGAATTGCTTAAGCGAACGCCCTGACGGCTTTCGCTTTTTACTTTATTCGTACCACCCGGATTGGTGCCGTTATTGGGCCAATCGTGCCAAAGTGTGAGGAGAAAAGAAGAGAATGAATTACGCCAACTTACTCGAAGACCGGGTCGCCATTGTTACCGGCGCGGGTCGGGGGATTGGGCGCGCCACCGCCCTGGCCCTGGCCCAGGCAGGCGCGTCCGTTGTTCTGGCGGCGCGCTCAGCTGATCAGGTGAACAGTGTTGTTGATGAAATCAAATATCAGCAAAGCAGCGGCCAGGCTTTAGCCATTCCCACCGATGTGAGCGATCCCGCCGAAGTAGACCATTTGCTGGTGTTGACCATGCGCGCCTTTGGCAAAATTGACATCTTGGTCAACAATGCGGCGCTTATTCACCCCATCGGCAAAGTATGGGAAACCTCTCCGCTGGCTTGGCAAAAATTGATTGCCACCAACGTGTTAGGCCCTTACTTTTGCGCGCGCGCGGTGCTGCCGCATATGCTCGACCGGGGCAGCGGGCGCATCATCAACGTTTCATCCGGCGTGGCCGACACAAATTTGGAAGGAACCAGCGCCTACAATGCCAGCAAAGCCGCGCTGGAACGCTTTAGCGGCACGCTGGCGGCTGAAGTGGCCGGAACCGGCATCCAGGTAACAACCTTTCGGCCCGGCACGGTTGACACCCAAATGCAAGCCGACATCCGGGAAACTCCCACCGACCTCTTTCCCAAAACCAACCTGTTCCAATCGTTTTACGATGAGGGACAGCTTCGCACCCCCGGCGAACCGGCGCGGGCCATTTTATGGCTGTCCAGCCATTTTGGAGCCGAAAAAAACGGCCAGTGTTTTGATTTTGAAGATGAAGCCTTCCAACAACAACTGGCCGCCGAACTGAACCTGTCGCCGGCAGGTCTCTTGAAGTCGATCAACGGCAAATAACCGGTACACCGATTGGACCGGTAGACGGCTTTCAATTTGATACGGCAGCGAATGATTTGAAATTCAACCCGTCGAAGATATCAGAATGAAAGTTGTTGGGGGGTCAATACCCGGTTGAGGAGATACAACAGGGGGAAAAGTAACATCATCACCATGGTGTTAAAAATGGCCACCGGCACAAGAATATCGAAAAACGCCACGCCCCAATCCATCGGACGACCCAGCACCATCAACAGTAATAGCACCAGGCCGTTGAACAAGAAGCTCAAAGGAACCGTCAGGCTCACCGGCAAAATGATGCTGCTGCCAAAAATACGGCCGTGAAACAGGCCGGTAATCAGCGCCACTATCACCATTGCCAGCGTAAAGACACCAAACGGCGCGCCGGAGAAAAAATCCAAACTCAGCCCGCCGGCGATGGCCCAAAAAAGCCCCTCATCGAGTCCGCGCAGCGTAACCCAGCCTATGACCAGGACCAGAACCAGATCAGGATGAACCCCGCTGATCTTTACAAAGGGCGATAACGTGACCTGCAAAAAAACAGCCCCAAACAGAACGAGCAGAGGAATCAGGGTTGACATTATTCGTCGTCCTCTTGCGTTTCTAAAATCTCGGCTTCAAAATCAACCGGCTCAAACGAGATAATCACCAGCATGGTTTCCAATTTCCCAAAATCAACCGTAGGCCGGATGCGCGCCGTTTGGAACATATCCTGATCCCGCTGAGTCATCTCCGTCACCTGGCCGATGACCAATTTATCGGGGAAGTTGCCGCCCAGGCCGGAAGTCAGCACAATATCGCCGGGATTGACCGTTGCATTTTGCGAGATCCGTTCCATCAATAAGGTTCCGTCGATATTGCCCCGGACAATGCCGGTGGCCCGGCTGTTTTGCACAATCGCGTTCACCGCGCTGGCGGGGTCGATCAGCATCAACACCTGCGCCGAGTTTGGCCCCACGGCAGTAACCCGGCCTACCAGCCCCCGTTCCGTCACCACCGGCATATTTCTGGCGACGCCGTCGCGGATGCCCACATCGGTATAAACGTAGTGAAGCAGGTTGGATGGATCGCGCCCCACACTGCGCCCTTTGACGGTAGTGGGTTGGTAGATAAATTGAGGATTGCTGCGGCTGTAATTGAGGAGCTGGCGGAGAAGTTCGTTTTCCCGTTCAACTTCCCGCAGCCGGACATTTTCAACCATCAACTCGTTATTGCGGGCTTCCAACTCGGCGTTTCTGGATTGCAAAGCCTGAAGACTTTCGGTTCGAGCCAAAGATTGACTGACTTCTTCTCCCGCCAAAGTTACCGATCGCTCCAGGGGAGCCAGTACCGTTTGCAGGTAGGCGCGTACCGGCTCCATGTAACCCAATCGATCTAACACAAAGCCCAATAAAATAAGGGCAACAACAATGCCAATGTAAAGCTGCCGGTTTCGGGAAGCGATCATAACAAAAATCCGTCAGGCATAAGCCATCAAAAATAAAAAAATGAACAATAAACAACAAATTAATATTTGTTCATTGTTCATTCTGGGTTGCCTTTTTTATTTAAACACGATGGTTGGTACTGCCTCGCTGGAGCGATGTTAACACCTTGGCAAATTTATCGTAACTTTCCAATACCTGGCCCGCGCCGCGCGCCACACAGGTAAGCGGATCATCAGCAATGTAAACCCGCATCCGGGTTTCTTCAGACAATCGCTCGGCCAGCCCCTGCAACAGGCCGCCGCCGCCGGCCAGCGCAATGCCGCCTTCCATCAAGTCGGCGATCAATTCGGGCGGCGTTTCGTCCAGCGTATCCCGAACCGCGTCAACAATTACCGAAATGGAGTCATTGAGCGCTTCTCGGATTTCCACACTGGATACCTCAATCGATTCCGGCAGCCCGGTGATCAGATTCCGCCCGCGCAGGGTAATGGTTTGCTCTTCGGGAAGCGGGTAGGCGGAACCAATGGTGATTTTAGCCCGCTCCGCCATGCGCTGGCCCACCAACAAATTATATTTCTGGCGGGCGTAATTCATGATCGATTCATCCATCTCATCGCCCGCCACGCGGATCGAGCGGCTGACCACAATGCCGCCCAGCGAAAAAACGGCCACCTCGGTGGTGCCGCCGCCAATGTCGATCACCATGCTGCCTAACGGCTCGGTAATGGGTAAGCCAACGCCGATGGCCGCCGCCACCGGCTCTTCGATGATCATCGCCTCGCGGGCGCGCGCGTTCCGGGCCGCGTCGTAGACCGCTCTTTTTTCAACTTCTGTTACGCCGCTGGGAATACCCACCACCACGCGGGGGGCGTAAAAAGGCGTGGGGATAAGGGTTTGCTCGTGTACTTTTTTGATAAAATAACTCAGCATTGCCTCGGTAATTTCAAACTCCGAGATAACGCCATCACGCAAGGGCCGTACAGCAACGATATTGGCGGGCGTTCGCCCCACCATTTCTTTGGCATCCACACCAATCGCCAGGGGTTTTTTAGTTCGCTTGTCAATGGCCACCACCGATGGCTCGTTGATGACAATGCCTTTACCTCGAACATAAACCAGCGTATTGGCTGTTCCCAGGTCGATGCCAACGTCAACTGAAAAAAGCCCAAACAATGCATCTAAAGGGCCTGCCACGAAAAAGGTTCTCCTTCCAACTCAACATAATAATAGACAGGCTCACAATCCGAATCACCTGCCTAGTAAACAGAACTGAATTATACCACAATCACTGCGTTGCACAAACAAGCTGTGGGTTTACAGGTAGCTTTATACCGCCATTAGTAAAAAAGGGTCGTTGACAGATTGCCGTGAATGTAATATTATCAGGGCGTACCCGATGTTAAAAAACGCCGCGTTCAGAGGAATCGCGCGCGGCCCATCATGACGTATAAAACCGCCTTACACCACCAGCGCCTTACGAAATGTCAAAAATATGAATCAAACGTTGAAATGTGAAATTTGCGGATTTGAGAATCCTGGCACCCATTTTTATTGCGGCCGCTGCGGCAATGGCTTGACGCCCGAAAATCATACCCAGGAGTCATCCATTATCAACGCTCCCATCGAAGGGGAACGCAAGCAAGTCACCATCCTTTTCGCCGACATCTCCGGTTTTACCGCCCTGAATGATGCGGCCCAAAGCCCGGCTGAGGTTGAACAGGTGGTCCGGCTGATCAACCTCTGTTTGCAGGAACTCAGCAAAGCTATTTACGAGTTTGACGGGTACATCGACAAATATATCGGTGATGCGATTATGGCCGTCTTTGGCGCGCCCAGAGCGCACGAAGACGACCCGGAACGCGCGCTCCGCGCCGCCTTGAGCATGCGAGAACGGCTGGAGGCTTTCAATGAGTCGCCGCCGATGCCCCTACCCGAACCGCTGGGCATCCATATGGGCATCAACACCGGCACCGTGATTGCCGGCATGGTGGGCACCGACCGCAAACGCTCCTACACGGTGATGGGCGATGCGGTGAACGTGGCCTCCCGCCTGGAAAGCGTTTCGGAACGGGGCGAATTTCTGGTCAGCGAAACCACCCACCACCTGACCCGCCACCTGTTTAAGTTTGAAGAGCGGGAGCCGGTGAACGTCAAGGGAAAACGACAGCCGCTCAATATTTTTGAATTAAAAGATGTGGGCGGCGGACGCCCCAAACCGCCCGAAGCGCCCATCATTGGCCGGGAATACGAGCTGGAAATTCTGATCAAACAATACCAAAAAGTACTCACCACCAACCAGGAAGGCAGCCTGGTGGTTGTTACCGGCGATACCGGTTTGGGCAAATCGCGCCTGATCTCTGAATTCAGGAAACACGCAGCGGATGGTCAGGATCAGCCCAAATCACCGTTGTGGTTATTTGGCCGCGGGCTTTCCTATCGCCAATCTTTCAAAAATCGTCTCTTTGTTGATATTCTTCACAGTTACCTGGAACTGCCCGAAAATCCCGACGATACGCTGGTCAAAATGCGTATCGAAGATATGGGCGATAAATTGTTTGGCGACCGCAAGAACGATATTGTGCCTTACCTGGCCACCCTGCTGGGTGTAAGCCTGGATGAAGAAGTGGCCGCCAATTTGCCCCTGAAAGACCCGCAGGTGCTGCAACAGCGCACCTTTCTGGCCGTGGGCCAGTGGCTGGAAGCCCTGGTGGCCGAGCAGCCGGTGGTCATGATTTTTGAGGATTTGCACTGGGCGGACCCCAGTTCGGTTGATATTATTCAATTTTTGTCCACGCTTACGGTCTATAATCCCATTTTGATGGTTTGTGTGACCCGACCTGAACGCGAGTCAACCTTCTGGAACAGCAAAAGCCAAATTGCCCAGGATTTGGGCAGCCGCCTGACCGAACTGACCCTGTGGCCGCTCACCGATGCCGAAAGCCGGCAGGTCATCAAATACCTGCTGAAAATCGACCACATGCCGGAGGCGCTGGAAGACCTGCTGCTGCGCCGGGCCGAAGGCAACCCCCTGTTTCTGGAAGAGGTGCTGCGCAGTTTGATCGAACTGGGCGCAATTGAGCACGCCGACGGGCGCTGGGAGATCATTCGCTCGGTGGCGGAAATTGATATTCCCCACACCCTGCAAGGCGTGCTGACCGCCCGTATCGACCGGCTGGAAGAAGAAGTTAAGCGGGTGTTGCAGGTGGCGGCGGTGATTGGCCGCTACTTCTCCCGGTCGGTGCTGGCCCCCATTGTCAACCAGCCCGATATTCTGGAAAATGCGCTGGACCAACTGGAAGCGGCCGATCTGATTGAGGTCCGCACCCGCGACCCGGAACCGGAATATATGTTCAAGCACGTGCTCACCTACGAAACCGCCTACAACAGCCTGCTGCACCAGCAGCGCAAAATCATCCACAAACAAATTGCCGATTATATGGCCTTTAACCTGTTCTGGATGCTGGGCGAAGAGTACGCGCCGATTGTGGCCGAACATTATTACAAAAGCGAAACCTGGCCGCGCGCCATGCGCTACCTGCAACGAGCCGCCGAAGCCGCCGTCCAATCTTTTGCCAACCAGGAGGCGGTTGAATTTTACAACCAGGCCCTGGAAGTTTCAGAATTGATTGATCCCGAAGAGTTGGACCGGGCCGCGCTGCTGGCCATTTACGAAGGCCGGGCCAACCTGCTCACCCGGCTGGGCGAACCGCAAAAAGCCATTGCCGATTACAAGGCGATGTTAAGCAAAGCCAAAGATTTGGGCGATGATGCCGCCGAAATGCGCGCCCTGAACGGCCTGGGCGCGCTGCACGCCAGCCACTACGAAGCCTCACAGGCGCTCAACTTTTTGCAGGATGCGCTGACGGTGGCGCGGCGAATTAACGCCAAAGAGGGTATTGCCGATTCCCTGAACGAGTTGGGCGAATTTTATTACCACATGGGCCAGATGGAAGATGCCATCCAAAGTTACCACGAAGCCAGCGAAATCGCCGCCGAGTTGCAAGATGAAGCCCGCCGCATCGAAGCGGAAGATGGCCTGGCCCGCATCATGCTGGAAGAGGGCGAAATTGCCGCCAGCCGAGAACGATACGAAACCGAAATTCTCAATATCCGGCGGCGCTTGGGCTACCGCAGCGGGGTTGTTACCTCGCTGACCTCGCTGCTGATGGCCCAAACATTTATGGCCGATTACCAGGCGGTAAGAGACACCGCCGAAGAAGCGTTGGAACTCAACCAGCGTTCCGGCGATCTTTACCAGCTTCCGTTTACCAAATATTACCTGGCTTTTGGCCAGATTCACCAGGGCGAATTAGGCGAGGCGGCCCGTAATCTTAAAGAGGGGCTGGAACTGGCCCACCAGCAGCGTCAAAAAACCGCTCAGATATTGGGCATGACGTGGCAAAGCTACTATTATCTGAACCTGGGCCTGTACAATGAAGGCTTGCAGCAGGCTGAAAAAAGCGTTAGAATTGCCCAGGAACTGGGGTCGCCCTTTTATTTGATGCGCGCCCAATCGATGTTGGGCGCGGCCCACCGGCACGTTCAGCAGCTTGATCTGGCCATTCAAGAACTTGAAAACACCGGCCAAACCGCTCACCAGATGGGGCTGGCGCTCGACAAGGTTATGATCATGTATCAACTGGCCCGCGCCTATATTGACGCCAACCAATGGGAACAGGCCGGCGAAACCACCCAACAGTTGCTATTGTTAGCGCCCGCCTGCGATATGCCAGAATTTACCGTGCGCGGCCAGTGGCTGCAATCCATCATCGATATTCGCCACGAGCGATACAACGAAGCGCTGGAAATTTTGCTCCAGGCCTCGGAAACCGCCGAACGATTGGACAGCCGGTTAAGCCAATACCTGATCCAGATCCAAAAATCTTACATCTATCGAGTCACCGGAAACAACCCCGCTTCCAGAGACGCCATTGTTTACGCTCAGAAACTGCAAAAACGGCTGGCCGACAGCTTAGAAGACGAAAAACTGCGCGAAACGTTCTTGCAAAACTACCACGCGCGCCATCTGGAAGAAACCGATCAAGCCTACGCCAGCAGCCGGGCCAAACAAACCGCCTGACAGGGGACAAAACCGGGTGACTCTCCCGCTCATTGATGCCGTAGCCACATTTTGCCAACAACAGCAGATTTTAGAACCCAACGACCATATCGTTGTGGGCGTTTCCGGCGGGCCGGATTCGTTTTGTTTATTGCACCTGCTCACCCGTCTGGCAGCTCAATTTGATCTGACACTCACCGTGGCCCATCTCAACCACCAACTCCGCGCCGAGGCCGCGGGCGATGCGAAATTTGTTAAAGAGATTACTACCGAATGGGACTTGCCGTTTGTCGCCGAAAGCCAGGACGTTGCCCAGGTAGCGGCCCAACGCAAACAATCCATCGAAGAGGCGGCCCGGCAGGTGCGGTATGCCTTTCTGTGGCGCGCGGCCCAGGCCGTACGAGCCAACAAAATTGCCGTGGGCCACAACGCCGGCGATCAGGTGGAAACAATTCTGATGCACTTTTTGCGCGGCAGCGGCCTTTTGGGGCTGCGCGGTATGCGGCCGGTTACGTCTATTGCCGGGCTGCGCTTGCACTCGGACGACGTTCCAGAGCCAACAGACGCCGCGCCTTTTCTCATCCGCCCGCTGCTGGAAACATCTCGCTCCGAGATTGAGGGCTACTGCCAGCGTCACCACCTTTCGCCCCGCTTTGACCACACCAACAAAGATACTACCTTTTTCCGCAACCGGCTGCGGCACGAACTCATCCCCATGCTGGAAACCTTCAATCCCAACGTCCGCCAGGTGCTGCAACGAACCGCCAAGGTAGTTACCGCCGATGTAGCGTTTTTGCAGCAACAGGTCGACCAGACATGGGCCGAGATTGTAAAACAGATCCAACCGGGAACCGGCCCTATCACCCGCATTGAGCTTGATTTGACTGCCTGGCGCGCCCTGCCGCTGGCGCTCAAACGGGCCACCCTGCGCCGAGCCGTAGAAACATTGCGCCGCAATTTGCGCAACATCTCTTTTGAGCATATTGATACCGCCGTAGACATTGCCCACAGCGGCCAAACCGGCGCGCGGGCCACGCTGCCGCAAGATTTGCTGCTGACCGTCAGTTATGATCGGCTCATTTTGACAGACGCTCACACCGGCACCGTTGGCAAAGATGCGCCCCGCCTGCTGTCCGCCGATCCTCTCGCCATCAACCTGCCGGGGATCACGCCCCTGCCCGACAGCCCATGGCAGCTTATAATAGAACAGCTTCCAACAAACGCTGCAATAACGCCGAAACAAGCGCAGCAGGCCGGCCCCTGGGAAGCCTATCTGGATGCCGGCGTGGTGGGAACCCATCCCATCCTTCGGACTCGACGGCCCGGCGATGTTTTTTGCCCGTTGGGGTTGGAGGGGCGTCATAAAAAAATCAACGAGTTTATGATCGACCAAAAAATCCCCGCCGACCAGCGAGATCATATCCCCCTGTTGGTTAGCGGTGATCAAATTCTCTGGGTGTGCGGCTATCGCCCCGATGAACGCGCCCGGCTGCAAGATCAAACCAGACAGATTTTGCACCTGCAATTTCAAAAACGGGGGCGGAATTGGCAAGACTGACCAGTTCTAGTATAATGAAAAACTTGAGGTTGGGGACGTGCCGAGGGAACGCTTTTTATAATGACAATGCATATCTTGCTGGTAGAAAATAATAAATTGAGCCAGCCCGACTCCCTGGTATCCAGTTTAAAAGACCACCAGGTGACGGTAGCTCATACCGCGCAAACGGCTGCTCAAAAAACAGAGACCCTATGGCCTAATGTTGTTGTATTCAATACAAACAACTGTGGATTCCAGCTGTCAAAATTGCAGCAAGCCATTAATCAAAACGAATTGAATATTCCCTATGTCGTTGTTGGAGAAGAACAGGACGGATCAACAACCCTCAATACGTTTTTTATTGAACCCGGCGACTCTGAACAGCTCCACAAAACCATTGCCAAAGCAACTGCCTCACAAAAAGACCGTTTTATCCGGCTGCCGGAATTAATCATCGACTGCCAGCAGCGCCAGGTGCGGCGCAAGGATAAAATTTTTCATCTTACGCCCAAAACCTATAAATTATTGCATTTACTGGTTAACCACAAAGATAAAGATTTAAGTCGTCGGGCCATTATGAAAGATGTGTGGGACACCGATTATATGGGCGATACGCGCACGCTCGATGTACATATTCGCTGGCTGCGGGAAAAAATTGAAGATAATCCCAATCGTCCCCGGCGTTTAATCACAATTCGAGGCGTAGGATACCGGTTTATCACCCAACCTGAATGAGTGTATGGCTATTGTTTGCTAAAAAAGCGCCGTCCACGGTGCTTTTTTTTTGGATGAAAGTTGTAATTTGGAGGTTTTCGCTGTGAGAAAGTATACATACAGCCTGCTGCTTTTGCTCATCATAGTGATGGCCCTCACCCTGGTAATGGCTGCCTGTAGAGGCATTGAAACAGCGCGCGCGCCGGCAGCGCAAATACCCCAACCCGATCCTACCGCAACCCCGACCCGCCTCAAATTGCCCGATCCGCCCACGCCGACCTCGGTTGTATCAGAGTTGGTAAGCACCCAACCCTACACCCACACCACCCAACGATTCCGCATAGAATACCCGGCCAACTGGCACACCGCGGAACAGGCTGATGGGGTGATCTTTATTGAGCCGGGCGATCAAGCCGGCTACAGTGTTTTCTTTTCCGATGTGGGGGAACCTTACTCAGCCGAGCAATTGAACCAGTTTCTGGTTACGTTTGTGGCCCAGAATTTTGCCCAGGAAGGCTCAGAATTTGAAGCTGTGGGCCAGAAAACCCGGCCCGATGGCTCGATTGAGGCCCAATTCAAAACAATGGACCCCCGGCTGGGGCAAACGTTCAACGAAATCCGGGTATTGCAGGTAGAAACCCTGGTCTTCATCCTGCTCATCAGCAGCACCGAAGAACAGTGGGAGATTTCGCAAGACAGGTTACAAAATCTGGCCGATACCTTGACCGTGCTAGACACCTCACCGGCTGCCGAGGTAGAGCTTACCGACGAACCGCCGGTCTGGTTGATCATTGGCCCCCTCAGCAACCAATTTGCCTTTTTCTACCCCAGCGATTGGGAAATTGCGGCCCAAGAGGAAAACAGTATCACCGTAAAAATGCCGGAAACAGAGATCA
Source organism: uncultured Caldilineaceae bacterium (assembly GCA_964612485.1). Classification (GTDB taxonomy): domain Bacteria; phylum Chloroflexota; class Anaerolineae; order 4572-78; family J111; genus JAFGNV01. The sequence continues at coordinate 17,346 of CAZTFF010000008.1, read as the reverse complement.
TCTTTGAAGCCAACACCTTTGCCTGGCCCGGCGCCGGCAGCCGCCCGGATGCCGCCGCCAAAGCCGCCGAAGCCGCCGAAGCCTTTATCACCAATCTTGAAAAAAAATATGATAACGTGGAAACGCTGCCTGCCACGGAATTTCCGCTCCACACCATGACCGGCGCGACCATAGACTTTCTGTATACCACGCCATCCGATGAGGAGATGGCCGGCTCGATCATTACCGCCGGCAGCAAGGGGCAAATGTACCGCATCGTTTTTACGGCCCCGGCAAAATATTATCAGGCGGCGCTGGAGTGGTTCAACCCGATGTACAAGAGTTTTACCACGCTTTCCCCGGAAGAACTGGTGGTAGAGCCTGAGACACAGTAGTATTCATCAACGAGGATATTCATACGTCTCAAACACCTCGATCCGCATGAATTCATATTTGACGGGACTGAGTAGTTGCATCGTTTGGGGTTCGCGCACGTAGGCCCGATAAGACTCGGCAAAATCTTCAAACTCGTTGGTGCGGGCGTAATCACTCACAAAACCGGCGTTCTGATGGTATAGATCCTCCCAACGGTCGGCCAACGCCAGGTTTTCAACCCGCATGTTGTAATGCACGTTGTGCCCCACCTCGTGCGTGAGCGTGTCAAAAATATCATCCGGCGTTAACACCACCCCCTCCACCGGATACACCGAAATAAACCGGATGACGGGCATGAACCGGCCCGCTGCGGTTTGATCGTGAAGCTGCGTAGCGCGGTTGATGTACCTGATCTTAAGGCAGTGATCCAAATGGCTCAGCGGAAGGGTGTCTCGTAAAAAAGCTTCCACCTGCGCATCCGTTACCACCCCGCTCACTTCAAAATCGGCAATATCGTGAATGCAATTGACCATCGTGGGGGTGACGGTGGGCGTAGCCGTTTCTCGAATGACGCGGGTGTTAGTGGGGGTCGGCGTTAGCGCCTCGACCGGTTCCAGCGTGGCCTCCGGGGTGGAAGTCGGCGTGGGGGCCACAGTTTTGGTTACGGTTGGCGCCACAGCCACAGGCGACTCGACAGCCGCCGGCTGCCTGGCCGTCGCGTGGGCGTTACGCAAATAGAGTATCGTTAAACAGGTGGCCGAAGAGAGAATCAGCACCGTCAGCGCGGCCAATCCCAGCAAGATGAGTTTTTGTTGTTGAGTCACAAAATGTCCTTCAAATCTTACTTCTTCCTGGCAATCTTGGCCCAGGTATCCCGCAACGAAACGGCCCGGTTGAAAACCAATTGACCGCCGGTTGAATCAGGGTCAACGGCAAAATAACCGTTACGCAAAAACTGGTAGCGACTACCGGGGCCGGCATCTTGCAAAAACGGTTCCACTTTACAACCGCTCAACACTTGCAACGAATCGGGATTGAGGTTGGCCGTAAAATCCTGACCCGCTTCCTTGACCTCGTTGGGGTCTTCTTCGGTGAAAAGATGATCGTACAGCCGAACTTCGGCCTCCAGCGCGTGCGCCGCCGAAAGCCAATGCAGCGTACCTTTCACCCGGCGGCCATCGGGCGAACCGCCGCCCCGCGTTTCGGGATCATACGTGCAATGAACTTCCACCACCTCGCCCTGCTCATCTTTTACCATCTCGGTGCAGGTAACGTAGTAGGCGTGCATCAAACGCACTTCCCTGCCCGGCGAAAGGCGGAAAAACTTTTTGTGTGGATTTTCCTGAAAATCTTCCCGCTCGATGTAAAGCACTTTGGAGAACGGCACTTTACGGGTCCCCGCCGCCGGGTCTTCCTGATTATTGACCGCGTCCATCTCTTCCACCTGGTCATCGGGGTAATTGTCGATGACCACCCGCAGCGGGTTCAGCACGGCCATGACCCGTTGGGCGCGTTGGTTGAGGTCTTCGCGCAGGCAGTGTTCCAGCAGGGCGATGTCAACCACGCTGTCGCTTTTAGCCACGCCGATGCGGTTGATGAAGTTACGGATCGACTCCGGCGTATAGCCGCGCCGCCGCAGCCCGGAGAGGGTGGGCATGCGCGGGTCATCCCAGCCCTGCACGTATCCTTCTGTAACCAGTTTAATGAGTTTGCGTTTGCTCAACACGGTGTAGTTAATGTTCAGCCGGGCAAATTCGATCTGTTGGGGATGGTGAACGCCCAGTTGGTCCAGAAACCAGTCGTACAGTGGGCGGTGATCTTCAAATTCCAGCGAACAGAGCGAGTGCGTCACGCCTTCGATGGAGTCGGACTGGCCGTGCGCCCAATCGTACATGGGGTAAATGCACCATTTATCGCCGGTGCGGTGGTGGCTGGCGTGCAAAATACGGTACATCACCGGATCGCGCATATTGAGGTTAGGCGAGGCCATATCAATTTTGGCCCGCAGCACGCGGGAACCGTCGGGGAATTCGCCGGCCCGCATCCGTTCAAACAAATCCAGATTTTCCTCCACCGAGCGGTCGCGGTAGGGGCTGTTTTTGCCCGGCTCGGTGAGGGTGCCGCGATAATCGCGGATTTCGCCGGCGCTCAGATCATCCACGTACGCCTTGCCGTCTTTTATCAACTGAAGCGCATACGCGTACAACTGGTCGAAATAATCGGAAGCGTAGTGGAGATGATCGCCCCAATCGTAGCCCACCCAGTGAATATCTTCGATCATGGAGTCGACGTATTCCTGTTCTTCTTTGATCGGGTTGGTATCATCAAAGCGCAAACTGCAAAAGCCGCCAAATTCCGCGGCGGATTCAAAATTAATGCTAAAGGCCTTGGCGTGGCCAATATGCAGGTAGCCGTTGGGTTCGGGCGGAAAGCGGGTTTGCACGCGCCCGTCAAATCTGCCGGACTGGTTGTGTTCTTCGATAATATCCCAAATAAAATTAGAAGGGGCAGCGGTACTGTTTTCGTCGGTCGTGGTCATGATTCGACTCCTTTTTTCTCCATCGTGGATACGTTTATTGAGTATCAATGAATAGTAATCAAAAATCAAAAATTGACAAGCCCGTTGTGCCAATGCATTGGCACAACGGGTTAACCGTGCTACAATACCCCCTATTGCCGCGTAACGGCTCAAGAACTGCCGATATTCAATTTGAGATTTTACCAGGATTGAAAGAGGATTCAGATGCACAAGCGACTTTTACCCATTTTGATGATAATATTCTTATTGACCACCTGCCAGATACCCGGCCTGGGGTCCGATAACCCGCCCCTGCCCACCATTGTGTCAACAACCAGTACAAATAAAACAACGCCAACGCCATCTCCCCTGCCTCCCACCGAAACCTCGCCGCCCGACACGCCGTCTTCCACACCGGCCCAGGCCACAACCGGCGATACGGTGGAAGCCTCGCCCACCAACACCGCCGCGCCCGAACCGCAGCCCACCAATACCCCCCGGCCCCAACCTTCTCCCACGCCTGAACCCGCCTCCCTGCCGCCGCTCGATTCCTTGAGCCTCAACCTGGTGCCCGTGGCCGGCGGCTTTGAAAGACCCGATTACCTGACCCACGCCGGTGACGGTAGCAACCGGCTGTTTCTGGTGGAACAGCGGGGACGGATCCGCATCATCAAAGAGGGCCAAACGCTGCCAACCGCATTTTTAGATATTGTCTCGCTGGTCGGTTCCGACGCCAATGAACGAGGATTATTGAGCGTCGCTTTTCATCCTGACTATGCGAATAACGGCTATTTCTTCGTCAACTATACCAATAAAGACGGCGATACGGTCATCGCCCGCTACCGGGTATCGGATGATCCCGACCTGACCGACCCCAATAGCGGCCAAATTTTGTTGACCATCAGCCAGCCCTACGCCAATCATAACGGTGGACTGATATTGTTTGGTCCCGACGGCTACCTGTACGTGGGTATGGGCGATGGCGGCGCCGGCGGCGACCCGCACAACAACGGGCAGAGTCTCGATACCCTGCTGGGCAAAATTCTCCGGCTGGATGTGGATAACGGCGATCCCTACGGCGCGCCCGACAGCAATCCTTTTGTGAACCAGGCCGGCGCCCGGCCCGAAATCTGGTCTTACGGCTGGCGCAATCCCTGGCGCTTCTCGTTTGATCCGGCCACCGGCGATATGTATATTGCCGATGTGGGCCAGAACCAGTATGAAGAAGTCCACTTTGAGCTGGCAGGCGCGCCCGGCGGGCGAAACTACGGTTGGCGCTTGATGGAAGGCTTCCACTGTTTTGACCCGGCCGAGTGCGATCCCGACAGCCTGGATGTGATACTGCCAGTGGCCGAATACGATCACAGCCAGGGCTGCTCCATCACCGGCGGCTATGTCTATCGCGGCGACCGCTTTCCCAACCTGACCGGCACCTACCTTTACGGCGATTACTGTTCCGGGCTGGTGTGGGGCCTGCGCCGCGAGGCTGATGGAAGCTGGTCGCAAGCGCAATTGTTAGACACCAACACCACCATCAGTTCCTTTGGCCGGGATCAGGCCGGAGAACTCTACCTGATCGACCATCAGGGCGATGTCTATAAAATTGAGAATTAATATGTTCAGTCAAATTCCCCGCGCGGCCTGGCTGGTGGCCGTATCGCATCTGGTTCTGGAAATCTGCAACAACTTTCTGCCGGTGGTGTACCCCGTATTCATCAGCCAACTGGGGTTAACCTATACCCAGGTGGGCATCGTGGCGCTCGTGGCCGGTGTCTCCGGCACCCTGACCCAACCCGTGTTCGGCTATCTCAGCGACCGCTGGGGCGCGCGCCGGCTGTCGGTGTTGAGCGTCACCTGGATCGGCCTGGTGATGGGGCTGATCGGCTTTGCCCGGGATTTTCCCACCCTGGTAATTTTGGCCGGATTGGGCGGGCTGGGAACCGCCGCTTTTCATCCCGCCGGGGCCAGCGTAGTTTTAACCCGCAGCAAGAGCAACCGGCGCGGGCAGGCTGCCTCGGTGTTTTCGGTCAGCGGCAATATTGGCGCGGCCCTTGGCCCGCTCTGGATGGCTACGGCCATTGCCTGGCTGGGGCTGTCGGGAACCGTTTCATTGATTCCGTTGACCCTGCTCATCAGCGCCATCGTGTACATCCAACTCAGATCAGCCGAAAAAATTGAAAACGCGGCCAACAAAACACCCCAAAAGCAGCCCGCGCCTCCCCGGCATATGAAAATGGGCCTGATGATCGGCCTGATGCTGATTGTGATGGCGGTGATGGCCCGCACCTGGTTCCAGATGACGCTGGTCACGTATTTACCGGAATGGATCCAAAGCCAGGGCAACAGCCTGGCCTACGGCAGCCAATTACTGGCCGTCATGCTGGTGTCGGTGGGCGTGGGCAGCCTAACCGGCGGCACGCTCTCCGATTACATAGGCCGCTGGCAAGTGATCCTCATCAGCCTGATTCTGATCGCGCCCATCCACTGGCTTTTTCTGATGACCGCCGGCTGGCTGCAACTGGCCATGATCGGTGTGATGGGCATCCTGATCGGGGCCAGTTTCCCGGTGGCCCTGGTGATGGCCCAGGACGCCTGGCCCCACCGCGTCGGGCTGGCCACCTCGCTGGTGATTGGCCTGGGCTGGACCACGGGCGGAATCGGCGCGTCAGTCACCGGCTACCTGGCCGACCGCTTCTCGCTGACCACGGGGCTGCAATCATTAGCGCTGGCCCCGCTGGTAGGGGTGGGCTGTATTTTGATCTACGCTCTCTTGCAGCGGAATATCGCCCGGAAAACAGCAAAAACATCCCCACCCGAAAAAGCGCCGGCCTGACTCCCCAATCCGGCATAGCCAAAACCAAGCAGGAACACAGTGACGAGTGATAAAACGCAATACCGCAAAAGTCGCACACAGCCCCCCCCTTAATCCCCCCCAAAGGGGGGGAGATGATTAAGTTCTCCCCCCTTTGGGGGGAGTTAGAGGGGGGCCATCCAGGTAACTTTTGCGACACTGCGATAAAACTGCTTTTACTCATCACTTGCCATTCATTGGGACGATCATTTTCTTGGAGCAGCCTATGATGTACAACCTGCGAAACTTCCAACTCAAATCAATTATCTTCATTCTTTTTTTATCAACCGGTCTTTTAACCGGCTGCCAATCGATCTCCCACCTGCTGACCACGCCCACGCCCGCCTACACGCCTACCCCCACCAAAACCCCTTCCCCCGTAGCCACCGATACGCCCATCCTTATCCCCACGGCCACAGCTACCGCCACAACAGCGCCAACCCGCACGCCTACGTTGACCTCAACCCCTACCAAAACCACGCCCCCAACTCGCACGCCAACATCCACCGCCCCACCGCTTCCAACCCACACGCCCACGCAAACAGCCGCGCCGCCCCCACCCACCACCGAACCCATTCCCACTGATCCGCCTGCGGCAGATGTCGATTTCCGCATTGCCTCATGGCGATTGTGGCCGCTGGCGCTCAACAGCGGCTGCGCCAAAGGCATGCACACCATCTTTATCACCGTGCTCGACGTGGACGGAACCCCGCTCAACGACATCATTGTGGGCGATAGCTGGGGCAACGTGCAAAGCGTCACCGGCACTAAAGGGCCTGGCAAAGCGGAGATTGATTTATGGAGCAACACCATGGAAATGGTCGTCAGAGGCAACATCCAGGGCGACACCTACACCAGCGAGGTCAGTTTTCCCTTTAGCTCGTTTATGACTACCATTCCCAACGAGCAAATGATCGCCGCCGGTTACTGCGCCAACGATCTGGAGTGCGATTGGAAACGGGCCAACGATTCGTATTATTGCGGCGGGCACTACTCGTGGGAAGTGATCTTCCAAAAAACGCATTGAATGCCTCATTTTTACCGCTGAGAGCGAAAAGAACGCTGCGTATTTCAAAACGGAATCCCACCGGTTGCAAGATGAAATCCAACCAATAGCAAAATAAAATGCTACGGCAGCAAATCGAAATGCTACCGGTAGGAAATTGAAGGCCGGTTAGAACACGGATGTCACTGAAAAATAATTGGCATGAAGGACTGACAGCCTCAGTGGGGCCAAACTCTTCAAGCATGCAAGACCTGACAGGTTTTCAAGGTCACTAATTTCTGAAATTGGTTCTACTGAGCTTCTAAAAAAACGGTTGCAGTTGCGTCTCTTGCTCCGGCAAGGTATCATGGCGGAAATACAGAGTTTTGGGGAACGGCATGTCACAACCAAACTACAAAAAATGGCTGGCCAACATTTTGATCCTGATCCTGGCCGTGGTGCTGATGCTGGCCATTGCCGAAGCCGGAATGCGCATCATCGACGGCTATCGCTTAAACAGTGTCGAACTGGAACAAAACACCGGTGAATAACGCCGTCAATTTGAGGAGATTATCTTGCCTAAGGCTATCCGATTTATCGCCATTTTGATGGTCATCATCACCGCCACCACCCCCGCTATGGCTGATGAACCTCAACCGGACGGCGGCTGCGCCGAAATTTACGTGGTGCAAGCCAACGATTGGCTCAGCATCATTGCCGATAAGTTTCTGGGCAACATCGAAGCTTACACCGCCATTATGGCCGCCACCAACCGGCAGCACCAACAAGACCCCTCTTTTCCACGCATCGTCAACCCCGATTCTATAGAAGTAGGCTGGAAACTCTGCGTTCCGGTTACCGACGAGGCCGAAGCGCTGCTGGCGGCGAATGCGCCACAATTGTCAGGGGAGCCGACCGGCCCACCCCCGACCCCCGGCACGGAACCGTACACCCTGGATGATTTTGTGATCGCGCACCGCTTTGCCCCCGGCGCGCAGGCCAAATGGCTCTACACCTCGCCGGAGCCGCGCCAAAAATACGAAACCTCATCCGCCATGCAAACGATGGCCGATACGTACGGCTACCGGGCCAATTACCTGTGGAACGAACACCTGCCCGACGACTATTTCAGCAATGCCCCGCTATTTGATAAACTACCGCCGACGCTAAAAGTCTTCCGCGCCCCCTGGAACAACGTGCTGCCCCGCTACCGTTACCCGCCCAACGTTACGTTACCCGGCGGCTTGACCACCAACAACTTTGGCTGGCGCGGGCCGTATATCACGCTGCGTAAACCGCCGCAAACCATTCGGATTGCCGCCGTGGGCGCGTCGACCACCGTGGGCACGCACAATCATCCCTTTTCTTATCCTGAACTCCTGGAACATTGGCTGAATGTGTGGAGCCGGGCCAATCACTATAACGTAGACTTTGAGGTTATCAACGCCGGGCGGGAGGGACTCAACTCGCCCGACATTGCCACGGTGATCCGCACCGAGGTGCTGCCTCTGGATGTGGATTACGTGATCTATTACGAAGGCTCCAACCAGTTCCATCCCGAAACCGTGGTTCATTTTCCGCCGGAATATACCTTGGGCCGTCCCCCTGCCGGGGTGGTGCCCAATCTCGATGAAGTTGATTCCGACGACAAGACGGTGCTGGATTACCTGGCCGAACATTCGGCGCTGGCTTCTCGCGCTCGCAATATTGTGGAGCAGTTTCAGGTGACCGGCAAAGAACCGCCCAAACCGGAACAGACCTTCCACCTGCCCGACCGTCTCGATGAATTCAACCCCGACCGGCGCTACCTGGACAACGCCCTGGCCCTGAAACGCATCCTGGACGATCTGGACAACATCAAGCGAGATTTAGACGGCCACAACGCAAAAATGGTGATGACCACCTTTAACTGGTTTGTTTATCCTAACATGGAGCTGGACCCCAGCCGCCATCGCAGCCTGTACAGCTACATCAACCGGCTCTATTGGCCCATTAGTTACGCCAACATGCGCCGCGCCGCCGATTTTCAAAATCGAGTTTTCAAACGCTGGGCCGCCGATAATCGCGTCCCGTTGATCGATGTGGCCGGGCAAATGCCGAGGCAGCCGGATTTGTATAGTGACGCCATCCACAATACCTATTTGGGAACCCGCATCAGGGCCTGGCTCATATTCGAAACGCTGGTGCCGCTGCTTGAGCAGGATATTGAGAACGAAACCTTGCCCCGACCGGCCCGAATGACCTACCGAACGCATCCGTATATTCAGCCGGGATACAGTATCAGAGAGCTCCCGGCGGGGCAATGATGTGCTAAGGGCAATACCGTTCAAATAAGAATATCCGGCATGTCATTCTGAGACCGAAGGTCGAAGAATCCCTATAGCAGTTCGACAAAAAGTTGGTTCTTTGGCTCAAAAACAAGATCGGTTCTGCTTTTTTGCCAACGATCCTTGTTTTCCGGCCATGATTCGAGGGATTCTTCGCTTTGCTCAGAGAATGACATGACAAGAATACAGAGATTTGTATTTTAACAACCTCTAAGTTTTCATCCGGCTGTTTGCGCGGCAGCCACCGCAACCAACACCGCCGCTTCAACCACCTCGCCAATCGCGCCGTACACATCACCGGTGAGGCCGCCGATCCGGCGCATTGCCAGCCGGGCCGGTAGAACCGTAGCTACCCAGGCCACGCCGATCAACGCCAAGCCGCTCCAACCCAATAACAATGCGGCGACAACAACCGTTATTATCGAAGCCAGCAAAAGCTGCGGCCAGCCCAACTCCGTCCGAAACAACACGCTCAATCCTTCTTGCCGGGCCGAGGGATACCGCCCCACCGCCCAGGCCATCGCCCAGCGCCCCAGTACCGGCGCAAGCACCAGCACCGGGAAAAGGCTATCGGCCGAGAGTGCCGCCAGCGCGTTAAATTTAACCAGCAGCAGCAGGATCACGCCGACCACGCCAAACGCCCCCACGCGGCTGTCTTTCATGATCTCCAATCGGCGGGCGCGCTCGCGGGGCGGCAGCAGTCCATCGCAGGAGTCCATAAAGCCGTCTAGGTGAAGCATACCGGTCAGGCCCACCCACACGGCCAGCACCAATCCCGCCGCCACGTTAGAGGGCAGAAACAAGTACAATCCCCAGGCCGCAGCCGCCAACCCCGCGCCCAAAATCAGGCCGACCAGCGGGTAATACCCGGCGGCGCGTCCCGGCGCGGAATGCGGATCATCGGGCACAAAGGGCAGGGGGAGGATGGTCAGCAGCCGCCAGGCCAGGGCCAAATCGAGCAGTACTTTCATGCGGCCCGCTCGATCAGCCAGCGCTGCACCAGCGGAACTTCGATGGTGTAGCAGTTGTTGGCCTGCCGGATGATCCGCCGCCGGAGGAGGCGTTCCAGGGCGGGATGCGGCTCAAAAGCCAGGGGCGCGGCAGAGCGGGCCAACTGCTGCAAAAAAGGCTGGCCTCCAGGCCCGGCCATCTCGTGCCAGATGTTATGGAAATAGGGTTCGCCCTGGTCCAGGGCGCGGGTCAGGGCGGCTGCCAACACCGCCGCATCAACCTGCAAACTCTGCCGGGCATTGCTTTCTTCCACCACCGCCGAGCAGACCAGTTGCAGCAGGTAAGGATGGCCGCGTGTTTGCGCCATCATTTCGTCAACAAGGCCGTCCGCGTAAGTAAGCCTGAAATCTACCCCGGCATCCGGGCGGCGGATGAGTTCTTCGGCCTCGCTGGGATGCAGGTAGCCAATGGTCAACGGTTTGACGTTGATAAAGTAGGATGACCAGGCCGGGCCAAGTTCATCCAGGGTTTGCACCCCGGCAAAGAGCAGCGCCAGCCGGGTTTGGTGCTGGATGAGATAGCGCAGTTCATCAAACACCTGCTCCGATAATCGACCGGCATTCACCGCCTCGCCCAATTTCTCAAACTCATCAAAAGTGAGCAGCAGGTTGAAATCTTGCAGCGCCGGCAGGGCCGTATCTTCCAGCCACTCGGCAAAAGCCTCAAACGGCGACTCGTCGAACGCGGCGCGAGGCGGCAAATGGACCATCAGGCGATAGGGGCGGGCATCGCGGCTGAGGGCGCGGGCAATGCTGTAGAAAAAGGCGGCGATGCTTTGCGTGGCCGTGGGGCGCTGCAAATCCAGAAACACCGGCACCGTATTGCCGGGCAGCAGGGCGGGAAGCTGTAACAAAAACGATGTTTTGCCCATCCGCCGGGGCCCGTGCAGCACCAACGTGGGGCGGTGGCGTTCTAACAGGGCCGTGACCACGGCGTCCCGCAGTTCCCGGCGTCCTTTAAAAAGTTCCTGGCGCGAAAGCTGCAAGGGCGTGCCCGGCTGGTAAGGATTTTCCACGGTTGATGCGCCGGGGATGGTGGAAACCGTTTCCAACTCATTCAACAATACATTTTGCCAGCGATCCACCACCGGCTGCCAGCGGCGGCTCACCTGCCCGCCCATCGACGGCAGCCGGCGCTGTAAAATATCCAATCCATCCAGCGCTTCCCGGTAGCCCAGGCGGCGGCTGTAGGGATTATCGGCGTTAAGCGCGGCCCGCACGCCGCCGGCAATGGCGCTGAGGCGCGGCACAATTTCGCTGGTTCCCTGTCCTATCGTCACCATCACCTCATCGGCCAGCCAATCCAGCTCGTCGGGCGCGGCGGCAATCATGGCGGGGATGGCGCAGTTGGTCAGGGTTTCCACAGCATACGTCAGCCGGGCCTGGTTGGCGGCCCAATCCTGCCGGAAAGAACGGGCGATAAATTCAGCCGCCTTTAGCCCCTCGGCCTGATCGGCCCGCAGGGCCAGCAAGAGCAGTTGGTCTAACATGGGCAGGGGATAGAAGATGAGGTCATCCCAATAGACCGGCGTGCGGCGTAATCGGGCTGGTGACTGGGCCGGTGTTTGCCGCGCCCGGCGATAGTGCCACCAGGAAAGCGCCGCTTCGATCAGATAGCTGGTGAGGCGGATATAGCCGTAAAATCCCACCAAAAAAGTAACAGCCACAATCAGGAGGGAGTTGAAGGCCAGTGGATCGCTGGGCGAGGCCGAAAAGAGCCACGATAACCCGGCTACGGCCAAAATGGCCGACATGCCGTTGCCCACCCGCATCGACATTGACCCGCCGGCGGCCACCAGCACCGCCCAAAAAACAACCAGGGTGATGGTGTTAAGAATGCTCGGCAAACCAATGGTCAACGCGCCGGCAGCGCCGCCAATGAGGCCCAGCAGCACGCCATCAAACAAGACCCATTTGAACATACCGGGCCTGAAACGCCGCTCTTCGATCAACATTTCTATTCCCACCGCCACGCTCAACACCAGGCCGCCCAGCAGGCCAATGGCCAGGCCAATAGCCAGTTGGTTGAGCAGCGGTTCGGCGCGATCACCCGCCAGTTCCACAACCAAGGTGAGCAGCAAAGCCAGGGCCACCACCATCACCCCGGCAAAGGCAACACCCACCACCGCGCGCCCCCAATAATTGATGGTCCACAAATTGGCCGTATGCTGGCGCAGGTGATCGTAGGAGGCGCTGAACGTGCCCAGGGAAATGGCCGCGGTCAGGCCAAAGGCCAGGCTGAACACCAGCCCACCCAGGCCGATCAAAAAAGCCAGGGCCAGGGTGAGGCCCACCAATATGCCGCCCAACGCGCTCAACGTGACCCCCAGGGCCACATCGCCACTCAAAGTGCCGGCCAGGCCCAGAGTAAAACTGCCGCTCAAACTGATAGCCAGCCCCAACAAAATATCGGGCCCGCCGGAAAACGAGGGGCTAAAAGCGCGGATCACCAGATACGCTGCCCCACCCAACAGCCCCGCCGAAAGCCACAGCGTGATTTGCAGCGCCAACAATCGCCGCACCCCGGCGTGTCGCAGGGCCAGCCAAAGTTGGCGCGTTAATCCGGCGTGATGCGCCAGATGAGGATGCACCGTTTCCAGCGTGGCCGCCAGTTGGGCCGGCTGAAAGAGGCTCCAACGCAGAAGATTGAGTAAATCCTGCCAAAAGAATTTTACCGCCGAAGAACCCATCATTCCAGATGCCCGCCTGTAATCATATCGGTCAATAATTGGCTGAAGGGTCGTTTTTGGCGAACAATGCCCCGACGCTCTAAGGCAGCAAGGCGTATGGGGTCAAGCTGAGGTTCGTCCGAGGCTGCCAGGTGGCGCAGCGCGGTTTGTTCGGCGGGGGTGAGTTTACGCCACAAATAGTCAAAATGGGGTTGAATTTCAAACCAGAGGTTTTGGCGGAGTTGGGCCAAATCAACACTGCCTTTGGTTTTGGCTTCCCAAAGATGCGCAGCGGCCATCTGGGTAAAAAACGGATGCCCGCCGGCCATCTGACCGATGAAGTCTAACTCGGCGTCTGACACGGCCATATTTTCTGTGACCAGCGCCTGCCATTCGCCCGCAGACAACAATCCCAAGCCTTGTTGGGAAAAAATATTGTAAAAGGGCGAGGTCAACCCGCCGGAACGGCACAGCTCGCCTAACGGTTGAGCCGAGGCCGTGACCATGGCCATCTGCCCCATCGAGCCGCAGGCCCGCCAATCTTCCAACACTTCGTCAAACTCGCCGGCCCGTTGGATCAGATTTTCTATTTCATCCAGGCAGAGCAGCAGGCGAATCCCGTCGGCCTGAACTTCTTCCAAAGCAAAATCAAAGGCCACCAGATCGCCATCTTCAGCCGCCGGCCACGGTTCGCGCCAGACCAGGGTCAGTTCCCGCCGGAGGGCGTGCATCAAGCCGGCCCAGGTATGGCAGTAGGCTTTCATCAGATCAAGGTAGATGATGATGAAATGGATGCCGCGCGGAAGCAGTTGCTCGGCGTTAGCCTTGAGGTAATTCAACAGGGAAGATTTGCCCATCCGACGCTCGCCCACAAGTGAGACGGATTGGGCCGTCCGCCCGCCTACCCGGTTGACCACGGCAGCCAGCGTATCTTTTCGCCCGTAAAAAAGTTCCGGCGAGACGGCTCCGCCATAGAAAAAGGGATTTTGTTGGCCGGAGACTGACCCCACAACTTTGGCCGGAACCGCTTTGGCAAATTGCGGCGTTTTCAGCTTAGAGGCCGCAATCGCGGCAATCTGGGTTCGGGTGCCGGGCTGGCTGCTCAATCGAGCCAGCGCCTCGGCCATTTCCGCGCCGGTCTGGAAGCGGTCGGCGGGGTCTTTAGCCAGCGCTTGCAGGATGAGGGCCTGCATCGCCGGCGATACGTTCACAATTGTTGAAGGTTCCGGCGGCGGATCGTACACGTGGGCGTGAAGCAAGCGGGGCGTATTGCCGGCAAACGGCACCTGGCCGGTGACCATCTGATACAAAACGATCCCCAGGCTGTATATATCTGTCCGGCCATCCAGCGCTTCCCCGGCGGCCTGCTCCGGCGACATGTACAACGGCGTGCCCACGGTGTGACCGGATTGGGTTAAAGCCGGATCATCGAGCGCCAGGGCGACGCCAAAATCGGTGAGCATGGCCCGGTTTTCGCCGGCCGCCCGGTTTTCGCCGGTGAGCAGAATGTTCGAGGGTTTGACATCCCGGTGAATGATACCCTGTTCGTGGGCATAGTGCAGGGCATCGGCTACTTGCCAGGCAAGATCGGCGGCGGCGGTCTCATCCAACCGGGAGATCTGTTCCAGATAATCGGCCAGATTTTGGCCCTCCACCAGCGGCATGGCCATAAACGCGTACGCCTCTGCCCGGCCCACGTCCAGCACCGGCACAATCGCCGGGTGGTTCAGGCGGGCGGCGGTCCGCGCTTCGCGTTCAAAGCGGGCCAGAATTTCGCTGCCCGCGCCGGGCGGCGGCAAGATCACTTTGAGCGCGACCGTGTTGCCCTGCGCATCAGCAGCCCGGTAAATGGCGGCGATCCCGCCGCTGCCTAACATAGATTCAATGTGGTAGGGGCCAAGGTGTTGGCCGGATAGATCACTGTTCGTCACGATTACGTCCATTGAAAAGTAGCAGGGTAGCATGTAGCATGTAGCAAGGTAGCATGTAGCAAGGTAGCATGTAGCAAAATTGTTACCCTGCTACTCTGTTACCCTGCCATCAACGTATCAAATATTTCGGCGCAGGAAACAGGAAACTGCCAATCGTCGCTGTTGTCTTCAACGCACCAGCACGCGCTTAACATCGTATCAAAAAAAGCCCAGGCCAGCAACCGGAAGCGATCTTCTTGCAGCGTTTCGGCTATGATCTCCACGCGCCGCCGCGCCGCCTGCCGGGGATTCGGCATCGACAAAAAACCGGGAATAGGATTATGCTGGAATCGAGCCGCCTCGTAAGCGGGATCGCCCACCACGCCTTTGGGATCGATCACCCGCCAGCCGTTTCCTGATCGGCCAAGATATTCTCATGATGCAAATCGCCGTGCAGCAGCTTTTTTGGCCGGTCATCTTGTTGTAGATCAGCAAATAATCCTTCTGCCTTCGCTACCAATCGGGGCGGCAGGGGGCCGGTTTGGCCTTCAAAGCGATCTCGGGAACGACTATTTCAAACTGCAATACCAATTCTCATTTAATCTTGACGAATTATACCAGAAAATGGAAACGTGAAAAATGGACACAGCTGGGACACAGCCAGGAGATGCCAAAGCTGAAGAATAACCGCGAACACCGCTAAAAACAACGGTAGTGGCCAACACGTTCTATACCTGGTCATATCGTCATTTTTAGCGATGGTACCCGGGACCCTACCACCGTTTTTGGCGATACTGCCGCCGGCGTTACCGCCACCTTTGGCGATAGCCGCGCCCCATGTGTGACTACTCGATCAGTTACGACGATACCACCAAAAATGGCGATGTTGGACCGCAAGGGAAGTCATCATGCTGCAAATAACCATTATTATTGTCTTTTCAATTTTCGCGTTTTGTGTTCTTCATTGGCTATGGCCGGATGACACAAGACAGGCACAATACCGGGAGCCAGAGCCGCCGCCAGATTGGATACCCCCGGATATTAACGAGCCGCCGATAGGGCAGCTACAACCAGAGCCATATATACCAGACTGGCATCCTGAATGGTGGTTAAAATTGGCTGAATTGGGCTGCGTTGACCCTCTGAGTCCAGAAGCTGACGAACTTGATGAATGGGTCTATGAAGTCATACAAACCGCTTACGTGCAATTTGAGGGCCGTTTATCGCCAAAAATAAAACTCTATCCGCTATTCAGAAGTAGTGAATATGACCATATCCCCCAGTATTGGAGATCACTCAAATTTTTTGAAGGTTTATCACGTATCCTGAGGGAAGCGAAGTTTGCAGAGGTAAAAAGCAAGCGTTACGGATTAAGATTAACCGAAAAAGGGATTGAGCAATTCAACGCAGACCCGGATAGGTGGTATCCCTGATTTATTACTTATTACTCGTGTTTCAAAAAAAGCCCGATAACGGTATGCCCTTAGATTCAGTACCGGTATAACTGATATTGTGATCTGACACCGCCGTTTTTGGCGATAAAGGCCAGAAAATAGAATGAATAACCCCTCATTATCTTCAAAGTTGATAGGCTTAGACTAAAGAGAATTGCTGCAATTAGGATTAAGTTTCTTACGACAAATCATTTAATTGATTTTTCATAAAATAATTTACAAACCATAGGGATTTCGAGTAGAATATATTTATCAACTGAATACGGCTTCTTTTCTGGGGTGTGAACGCGCCCTTTAGATCAGGAAAGCGGCCCAAATCAACAAATGAGCGCCTAGCGCGTTTATTTGCGATTTGGGCCGCTTTTTTTTTACATTCGACAAAGGAGATTTGCTCAATGGCAAAAAAGAAAAGAATTAGATGGCCCAACATCACACTAAAGAAACGCAAAAGGAAATTATCATTCCTCAAATTCTCAGGGAGGAAAGGAAAATGGTAGGTAAAAGAAAAAACCCTCTTTTGGGGAGAGGGTCTCAGATAGTGATGAATAGCTTTGAAAACGGGTCGTGGCTACCGCCGCGTTTCGTAGATAGTATACCACACCCCATTAATTTTGGTCAATACTTTTCTCCAAATTTCCCCCAAATTCGAGGCCCCACGTCTGAGTTTTGTCTAACTTTTTGGTATGCGGCCAGCGCCGAGCGGGTCCGGTCCGCGTGTCACTCAACCTTAGAATATAGACAAAACATTTACTATAAATCTAGGAGAAATTACATGACAACCCGTAACTTAACCAACACTCAAAGTAGTGCTGATCTAACCAACCAATCTGAAGCTAAAGAAAAGACCGCCGCGCCAATGGATTCCGAGGCCCACAGCGCGACGGCCCCAACCGAACAGCCAGAAGCCGCCCGGCAAACTGATTGTACCACGCCTGGAAACCGCGCAATCAGAATCGTAATGCGTAATACCATCAATGACGCCCACGCCAGGCAGCAGCGGCTTGAGCGTTTGACCCAATGTTTTATAACCACCACCAACCAATCTGAAGCTAAAGAAAAGACCGCCGCGCTAATGGATTCCGAGGCCCACAGCGCGACGGCCCCAACCGAACAGCCAGAAGCCGCCCGGCAAAGTCATTGTAACACCACCAGGCAAGGGGCACAAAATGAATACTAAATCAGTACTTCCACAGTACACACACGATAAAGAAGCAATCAAACGCCGCATAAGTATTGTTGATCTGGTAGGGGAAACTGTCACCCTGAAG
>CAZTFF010000007.1:0-125955 GCA_964612485.1 uncultured Caldilineaceae bacterium | reverse complement strand
CCGTTGGTTTCGACAAGCTCAACCAACTCTGCCCCAGATTATTGAGAAGGTACGAATCGACCGACATTATAACATAGATGGGGCAAGTTCGTCCAAAGCGCCGCCATATGACAAATCATCAGGACTCAATCTTCATTGTCGAATCAATGGCTCTATGGTACAATTTTGATGTTGCACACACCGGAGGTATGTTTCGGTTTGTTGAGGAATTGTGATTGATGCCAACCCAGAACAATGCCGGCCAATCTGCTGGTCAAAAAATTGCCATTGAAACGTGGATGCCGTCCGTTATCCCGGCCTTGAGAACTAAATGGGCCGATACCGGGACAGATCTCCCCAAAATGAGCGATTGGCTGGCCTTGCTCCACACCGCCGCCGTGGCGCCCGCCAGAATACCCCGCGCTCTGGCGCAGCTTTTTAATACGCCGCAACAGCCCATTGACCCGCAGAAAACCTGGCAAACGCTGCCCACCCTCTTCACGCTGACCTTTGAAGCGATGCAGGCGGCAAACAACGGCGCGGTCTCTACCGCCTGGCACGACTTGTTACAGATCCAAAACCGAATTTTGCAAACGGCCGGATCACTGGCCAAAAATAACGGCGATGCCGGCGATGACAGCCTGACGCGGCAGGCGCTCTACTTAAAAACCATCACCGATCTGGACAAAAAGATAGCGGTTGTTCACGATGCGAATGAACTGTTGGAAGAAGTCACCGCGTTGATCCAAAAAAACTTCGGGTACGATTACGTCACCTTTTTTGCCCTCAACCAGGCGCAGCAAAACCTCGATCTGCAATCCGCCGCCTGGGGAGAGGGCCAGCCTGATTTCGAAGAGAAAATCCGTATTCCGATTGACGGTCAGGGCGCGACGGCTCGCGCCGCCGGCACCGGCCAGCCAATCCTGGTGAATAATATTTCCAAAAATTCCAATTTTTCACCCCCTAAATTTTTACCCAACGCCAAAGCGCAACTCTCCATTCCCGTGCTGATAGATAACGAGCTATGGGGCGTACTGGATATTGCCGGCGAGCAGGCCAACATTTTTACCCAGGATGACCGCCAGCTTCTCCAGGCGTTTATAGGCCATGTGGCGGTAGCCATTGAGAATGTGCGGCTGCAAAAATCGTTGGAGCGATATGTTAGAGAACAAAAATTGCTCTACGAGAGCAATCTGGCCCTGGGTACCAGCCTGGACACCGACAAAGTGCTAAAATTGATGACCCGTAAAACCGCCGAGGTTTTGAACGTGGGCGCCTGCACCATTTGCAAAATCGATGAAAAAGCATCAACCATTACCAACCTGGCCGAATACGTTTTGCGCTATCCCGGCAACCCGCCCCGCACCTGGCGAGATTTGCACCAGCCTTACCATCTCTCTAAAGACCCCCTGGCGCAGCGCGTATTAAAAACAGGCCGGGCCGTCATCGAATGGCGCGATGATAAAGATAAGGCCATCTGGCAGCATCCGGCCAAAAATATTGAAACAAAAGACAGGTGGGGCACGGTACTCTCACTGCCGCTCAAAGATAAACAGGCCATCACCGGGGTGATGGAAATTTATGATAAAAACCCCAACCGCAGCTTTTCTAACGACGACATCCAATTGGGCCAGTTTCTGGCCACCCAAACCACCCTGGCCATGGAACGTGCCCAGCTTTTTGAAGAAACCCGCCAGCGGCTCAACGAGGTGTCCACGCTCTACACCATGGCGCAGGATATTACCAGCACGCTCGATCTGCAAGGTATTTTAGATTCCATTGTGGTTTCGCTGCGCCACGTGGTTGCCTGCCGGGGCTGTTGTATTTTTTTGCTGGACCCCGCCGATCAAAAACTGCAAATCCGCGCCGCCGACGGTTTGAAACCCCAATGGAAAGAAATGGCCAAGTTGGAAGTGGGCGAAGGCGCTGCCGGCCAGGCCGTGGCTAAAAAGCAAACCGTCTATATCCCCGATACCACAAAAGACCCGAATTTTATCTTTTTTGATGAAGATGTGCGCTCTTTAATGGTTATTCCCCTGATGGCGCAGGGCGAGATTATCGGCGCGATCAATTTAGACGACAGCAAACCCCACGCTTTTGGCCCGGCGCAGGAGCAACTGCTCACCATTGCCGCTGCCCAGGCCGGCATCGCCATCGAAAATGCCCGCCTCTTTGCCCGCGTGGCCGCCGAACAGCAACAAACCCAGGCCATCATCCAGCACATGGCCGACGGCCTGCTGCTGATCAACGACCAGGGCGTGATTGTCACCAGCAATCCGGCGCTGGCCACGATGCTGGGCATGCACTCCGGCGAAATTGTAGGCCAAAAAGTCAATTCTCCCAACCTGCATCCCAATCTGGCCAGCATTACCGGCGTGACCACCGAATACGCTCGCACCGGCGTGCTGGCCCGAGAAGTGACCATTGAGACACCACGCCGCCGCACGCTGCGAATTTTCTCTACCTTGATAATCAATGACGACGGCAAACCCATCGGCCAGGTGCGCGTGGTGCATGATGTTACGCGGGAACGAGAGCTGGAACAGCTTAAAGAAGATTTTATGTCGACCGTTTCTCACGAGTTACGCACGCCCCTCTTCTCGATCCAGGGTTTTGTGCAAATCTTGATGGAAGAAGAGGAGTTGGAAGACTCAACCCGGGGAGAATTTCTGAGCATTATCCAGACCCAGGCGGTGCAGCTCAGCGAAATGGTCAACAACCTGCTGGATGCCTCTAAATTTGACGAAGGCAAAATGAAGCTGGACAAAAAACCGGTGGCCATGCTGGACCTGATCCAGCAAACGCTGCTCCGGCTGCGCGGCTTTGCTCATCAACAAAAAGTTGAGTTAACGCCCGACCTGCCCGGTTCGCTGCCGGCCATCATGGGCGATAAGGAACGATTGGGGCAGGTATTGACCAATTTGATCGGCAATGCCATTAAATTTACGCCGGAAGGGGGCCAGGTGACAGTCGCGGCCTCCAATCCTGATGATAAATTATTGGTTGAAGTCAAAGACACCGGGTTGGGAATTGCGCCCGAAATTCAAAAAAATATCTTCAAACGTTACTACCAGGCCGACAACCAGGATGAAGAAACCAAAAAAGGCAGCGGCCTGGGATTGTACATTGCCAAGGAGATCATCAAAGGCCACCAGGGCCACATCTGGGTGGAAAGCGAAGGCATTGCCGGCCAAGGCAGTATTTTCCGATTCAACTTGCCCGTACCCGATTCTCCCGTAGAATTATAACAAACGTTTTTTGAGAGGAAATTATGGATAACCTAGACCAACAAATTGCCCGCGTGGCAAAACTCATTGAAGAGGCCCATAATGTTGTGGTCATGACCGGCGCGGGCATCAGCACGCCTTCCGGCATTCCCGATTTCAGAAGCCCCAACTCCGGCCTATGGGATGATGTTGATCCGTTGAGCGTGGCCTCGATCTTTGCCTTCCGGCAAAATCCGCAGCAATTCTTCAATTGGATCCGTCCTTTGGCCCCTTTGTTTATGGAAGCCGAACCCAACCCGGCCCATGTGGCGCTGGCCGAGCTGCAAAGCAGTGGAAAAATCAGCAGGGTCATCACCCAAAATATCGACGACCTGCACGCCAGAGCCGGCTCCCAAAATGTAATCGAACTGCACGGCCATCTGCGCGAAGCCACCTGTATCCGCTGCTATCACGTGGAAGATGCTCACCCTCTTTTTGAACAGTTCCTGGCCGACGGCAAGATTCCCAAACACGAGTGCGGCGGGGTGTTCAAACCCAACGTGATCCTTTTTGGCGAACAACTCCCGATGAAAGAGTTTGTGGCCGCCCAGATGGCGCTCCGCGAGGTCGATTTGATGCTGGTGGTGGGGTCTTCGCTGGAGGTTGCCCCGGCGTCTGATCTGCCGGATTTGGCCCTGGAGAATGGCGCCAAATTGGCCATCATCAACAACCAGCCCACCAACCTCGACTCGCAGGCCGAGGTGGTGATCCAGGCCGACATTGCCGAGGTTCTGCCGCGTATTGCCGCGCTGGTGACGGTTTAGGGCATGATCCAAACCATAGAAGAACGCACCCTCAATGCATGGCCTTCGTTGCAGCAAATTTTATACGATGGCTGGCTTTTGCGATTTTCGCGCGGCTACACCCGGCGAGCCAATTCCGCCAACATTCTTTATCATGGCACGCAAGACATCGAACCCAAAATTGAGAGATGTATTCATCTCTACCGTCAAAAAAAGCTGCCGCCGGTCTTTAAGCTTACGCCGCTCAGCCAGGCCGTAAATCTGGATGAACGGCTGGCCCAACGTGATTTTGTGGTTCAGGCTCCCACCAGCGTGCAGGTTCTCAACCTCGATATAATTCCCCCGCCGGAAACAGACGGTTTTGAATTTGAGCCGGCGTTTTCAACCGCATGGCTGGCATGCTTTCAGCGCATGAAAAATTCGGCCATTCAGCGTGATATTCACCAGCGAATATTACAAAACATTGTGCCGCAAACCTGTTTTGCCAGCCTGGTTCATCATCATCAGGTTGTGGCTTGCGGGCTGGGCGTTTTGGAAGGTGACACTGTGGGGTTGTTTGATATTCTGACCCATCCCCAACACCGGCGGCAGGGATTTGGCTATAAACTGATCCTCAATATTTTGCACTGGGCAAAAAAGAACGGCGCCACGCAATCGCATTTAAGCGTGGAAAAAGAGAACGCTCCGGCGTTGAGGCTTTATGAGAAATTGGGCTTCGAGGAAATTTATACCTACTGGTATCGCGTCAAAGATTAAAAAAGAGGGCCAGAACTCAATCTGGCCCTCTTTTTTAATTATTTACTTGATTACTCTCGCGGGCCAAACAGCAGTTTACCGCTCTCCGCAGCGGCGGCGGCTACCGCCGCTTTGCCCAGATCAAGCACAATGAACGGGGCCACCCCGCCGAGCCACGCTTTTTGCCAGCTTCCCAGCATCACCGCCAGCCAGCTTGCGCCGGCCAGATAAATGGCCAATGCGCCGGCCAGCGCGGCCACAAAATTGCCCCACCAGCGGCGTCCGGCCAGCCGTTCGGCCAACTGACCGGTGGCATAAGCCGCCGGCACAAAGCCGATCAAATAACCGGCGGTGGGGCCTAAGAAGGCCGCCGGCCCCAAACCTCGTGCATCAACCGGCAGGCCGGTAAGCAATAAACCCAGATAGCCTAACTGCGCCAGCGCCCCGCCGCGCGCGCCCAATACCAACCCCGATAAAACCACCGCCAGGGTTTGCAAAGTGACGGGAACCGGGGAAAAGGGCAGTTCAAGGGTGATCCGCGCCGTGAGCGCCGTAAGCGCCGCAAAGGTTATGATCGCGGCCACCTTTCTCCCCATCGTTTGGTTTAGATAAGCTGTCAGCGTGTTTGTTCTCATGAATGTCTCCTCTGTGTTTTGAAAATTTGATCATCCTGGTAATTAACCCGTAACCGGCCAATTGGTTGCTGCTGATCTTTGGACAAAAAAAGATGATGGGGCCTATGGCCCCATCATCGGGACAACTCGAAACGTTTCAATTTTAGACTTTTGCAATCGGAGAGAATGGAGTCCGCGAAGTCACGCTAAAATTTCTTCTTGGCGTTTCTTCGTGTTCTTCGCGGACTCTAAAAAATCAAACAACGATTATATCAAAAAAGTTCGGCAAAGTAGGAGCGCGCGGCCCGGTCTACCAGATCAATGGTCATGGCCTGCGGTTCGCCGCGATAGGTGGCAAAATCGGCCAATTGATCTAACAAATCGCGGGGATGGCACGCTTTTAATTGCCGGCCGGCATTATAATAATATTCCCGCAGCAGGTGCACAAACGCATCTTTATCAAACTTGATCCCGTGAAGCCGGCATTCAGCGGCAAAAATACGGTAGAACTGCTCTTCGGTGGGGTTATCGATGCCCATCTTGTGCCGGATTCGCCGCAAAAAGGCTTCGTCCACCAGGGATTCCGGGTCCAGGTTGGTGGAGAAGATGATCAGGGTTTCAAAGGGGATGGCAAATTTTTTGCCGGTGTGGAAGGTTAGAAAATCCAGCCGTTCTTCCAGCGGCACAATCCAGCGGTTGAGCAGGTCTTTCGGCTCCATTTGCTGGCGGCCAAAATCGTCAATCAAAAGCATCCCGCCGTTGGCTTTTAACTGCAAGGGGGCCTCATAGTAGCGATTGGTGTCGCTCCAGGCCAGGTCCAGGTCTTGCAGCGTTAATTCGCCGCCGGTAATCACCACCGGTGATTTGCAGCGGACCCACCGTTTATCGAGGCCGTCCGCTTCGGCCAGCTGGGCTTCTTCGCTGCCCATCACCTGGTGGGTTTCGGGATCAAACAATTTGATGACCTGCCCATCTTCATAAATGGCGTGCGGAACCATAATGTTATTGGGCAGCAGCCCGCTGGCTATTGCTTTGGCAATGCTAGTTTTTCCATTGCCCGGCGGGCCGTAAATAAAGATGGATTTAAAAGAGTTGACCGCCGGCCCAATCCGGTCGAGCACATCCGGTGACAGCACCAGCCCGCGCATGGCCTTTTGAACCGTTTCTTCGTTAACAAGCTGCCGCTGCTGCGATTGAAGTTTAACAATCGAAACATAATGTTTCATATTGACCGGGCAAGGACCCACGTAACGATTACGATCCAGCAGTTCTCTGGCCCGAACGCCGCCTTTGTCGGTAATAACATACCGGTAAGATGCCCGGTTGAGATTGTTACCGCCGGTCACTTGAATAAGATGATGTTGTTTGAGATCAAAGAGAATGGGTTCGGTGACGGCGCTAAAATGGAGACGCATAGCCTGAGCCAGTTGCCAGCCTTTCATGGTGCCGGCAAAATAAAGTATTTTCAAGGCCAGGTTACTGATAAACTCCGGTGGGATCAGAGTGGCTTCAATACTGCGCGGCTCTTGCAACATTTGCTGCGAGTTATCATCCAGGGGCTCAAAAAGCGGCTCCCGCTCCGGCGCCATTCGCACCTGACGTTTTGGCATTTCCACGCCGCGTAGTTTTATTGTCGGAGCGTTGGCCATGATTCAACCTCCTCTTTTTTAATTGATCGCCCAGTTCTGAAAGAACGTCTATACTATAACATGGTTAAGCAGTTTATTCAATTATGCTCAGACCCAAGAGAGCATTTCAGTTTGAGGGCAGAAATTCTTCACCCGGCCAAAATTTACCGTTGAGCACGCCAAGATCACAGAGAAAAACAGGTGTTGTCCGACAACACACAAAAACTCCGAGTTTTCCGCGCTCTCTGCGGTAATATTCCAAATCCGCTCACAAGTGAAATACACCCCAGATACGAAGGGGCGTTGAGTTACTGCACAGACTCAGGGATGCGGTTCAGGGGATGAAGCTTCAGGTTGCAAAAGGGGGTCTACCGGGTTGAACTCTTCCCGGTGAATAATGCCGTCTAACAGGTGAACCGTCCGGTCGGCAAATTCGGCCATACGGGGATCGTGGGTGACAAAGATCACGGTCTTGTTATGGTCCTGGTTCAATCGCCGGATCAAACGCATCACCTCAAAACCGGTGGCCGAATCCAGATCGCCTGTAATTTCGTCGCCAATGATGATGGGGGGATCATTGGCCAGCGCGCGGGCCACGGCCACCCGCTGCTGCTGGCCGCCGGATAACTCGCTGGGATAATGGTCCATCCGGTCCGCCAGGCCCACCTGCTCCAGCAACGAGGTTGTCCGCGCTTTGCGGTCCCGGCGGCGGTATTGGCCAGCCAGCACCATCGGCGCTTCTACATTTTCAAACGCGGTAAAGTTGTTGAGCAGGTTAAAGGTCTGGAAAATGAACCCCAGCTTGTCGAGCCGCATGCGGGCAATCTGCTCTTCTTTCATCGATACCACATTCTGGCCGTCGATGAGAATATGGCCCCGGCCCGGTTCATCCAGTCCGCCCAGCAAGTTAAGCAGGGTGGTTTTACCGGAGCCGCTTGGCCCCATCAAACACAACATTTCGCCCTGCGCCACGTTGATGCTGACTCCGCGCAGGGCCGGCACGGCTTCTTTGCCCATCAGATAACTTTTATGAACGTTTTCAACCTGGATAATTGGTGTTGCCATAGATTGTCCTGTGTGGTTTATGAATATAAAGGCCAGAAGAATGGTAGCGCAATTAGCACTAAAAGCAAATAGAGGATAAACAAACCGACACCAACTCTGGTGTAGTCGGTAAATTTATAGGCGCCCGGCCCAAATACCAGCACATTGTTCTGATGGCCCACGGGCGTTAAAAAGCTGGTACTGGCGGCAATGACCACCGTCATCAGAAATGGATGCGGGTTGGCCCCCAGATCAACGGCAATATTGATGGCAATGGGCGATAACAGCACGGTGGTGGCTGCGTTTGACATGGGCTGGGTGAGCAGGGCCGTCAAGATATAGATGCCGGCCAAAATTGCCATGGGGCCGATAGGCAGTAAGGCGTTTACAATTCCATCGGCCAGAAAACGGGCGGCTTCGGTTGTTTCCATGGCCACGCCCAGCGGCAGCATGCCGGCAATCAAAAAGATGGAGCGCCACTCAATGGCCCGGTAAGCCTCGTCGATGCTCAACACCCGCAGCAATACCATCAGGATAGCGGCAATGGTGGCCGCCACCGAAATATGGAGCCAGCCTATAGTGACTAACGTCAACATCAAGACCATAATTCCCAGCGCAATGGGGGCTTTGCTTAAGCGCCGCAGCTCTACGGGCAATAAATCCAGGAGCACAAATTGATACCCGGTGCGGAGTAAATCAATGTGTTCGGGACGCCCCAAAACCAACAACACGTCGCCCCGGTGAAGCGGCTCATCGGCCAGCCGGTTGCGGATGATCTGCCCGCCACGTGAAAGGGCCAGCACGTTCAAGCGATACCGCTGCCTGAATTCTATATCTTTCAGGCTGTAGCCGTGCAGCGTGGAGCGCATCGTGACCATCGCTTCGGCCAGGATTTCGTCTTCCTTTAGATCGATGTCTTCCTGATCGTATTCGGCCTCAATTTCCAGCCCCCGCGTGGTGCGGGCATTGACAATTTTTTCCAGGCTGCCTTCAACCAGAAGAATATCATTGGCGCAAATATAATCGCCTCGGGCCACCGGAGTGCGGGTGACGCCATCGCGGATAAGGCCCGCAATCATCAGATCGTAATCTTCGCCAAACCGGGATTGTTTGATCATTTTTCCAACCAACGGCGAGTCGGGCAGCACGCGGATCTCGCTGAGGTATTCGCGCACGTGGTAGCTCTCGCTCAAGTCGGCCTGGGCGCGGCTGGGCAGCAGGTGGCGGCCAATCAAAACCATATAAATAATGCCGAGGGCCAGGATCAGAATGCCCATCGGCGCAAAATCAAAAAAGTTGAATCCCTGGCCGGTATATTGGTTCAGCGCGGCTGAGGCCAGGATATTGGGGGGCGTTCCAATCAGCGTGAGATTTCCACCCATTAACGCGGCAAAAGCCAGGGGAATGAGAAATTTGGAAGGAGATATTTTCACCTGCCGGGCAATGCCGATGATGGCCGGCATCAACACGGCGGTAGCGCCAATGTTGTTCATAAAGGCCGACATCCCCCCGGAGGTCAGCATAATAACCCCGGTTAAGCGGCTCTGGCTATTTTTACCTACCTTCAGAATCTGGTTGCCCAAATAATCCGCCACCCCTGTTCGCAGCAGGCCATCGCTGATGATAAAAATAGCGCCGACTGTAATCACCGCCGGATTGGCAAAGCCGGAAAAGGCGTCCTCGGGCGAGACCAACCCGGTGAGGGCCAGGGTGATCAGCACCAGTATCGACACCATTTCGGGGCGGAGTTTCTCGCTGGCAAACAGGATGATGGCTACAACTAGAATTGATAAAACCAGGCCGATTTCAAAAGTCACAATTTCCTCAACAAGGTGATTAGAGTCCCCAGACAAGGTAGATAAAGATTGGCGTTAAGATGGCCAGGAGCAGGTTAAGCGGCCCGCCGGCTCTGGTAAAATCCAAAAATTTGTAGCCGCCCGGACCGTAGATCATGGTATTGGTTTGATACCCCACCGGCGTGGAAAAACTGGTGGAGGCGGCAAACATAATGGCCAGAATAAAGGCTCTGGCGTCCAGGCCCAGGGCGGCGGCGGTGGCTGCTCCTACCGGGACCATCACCACGATGGTGGCATTGTTGGAGATCAGTTCCGTCAAAATCATCGCAATCACATAAAAAATCATCAGAACCAGCAGCGGTGAAAGATATTTGGCGGATTCGGCGGCCATGTTGGCCAGCAACTGAGCGCCGCCGGAACGCTCTAACGCCAGGCCGAGGGGGATGACACCGGCCAACAAAAAGATCACGTCCCACCGGATCGACTCGTGCAGTTCGTTTACTTTCATGCAGCCGGTCAGAACCATCAAGACACAGCCGGTGATGGAAGTAATCAAAATAGGAATCCCCAGCGCCGCAATAAACACCACGCCTAAAACGATAGCCAGGGCTATCGGTATTTTCGAGGTGCGGTATTCTTTGAATTCAATCTCTTCGGTGGCGATAAAGCCCGGCTCTCGTTTGATCTGCTGCAAAGCGGTGGTTGTTCCGCGCAACAGCAAGGTATCGCCAAAATCCAGGGTTACATCGCTTAACCGGTCTCGGATGAGCTGGCCCTGGTGCCGAATTGCAACCACTGTAGAGTTGTAGTGATGGCGAAAGTTGGTGGTGCTCAACGTGCCGCCAATCAGATCGGAATTGGGGCCGATGACCACTTCTAACAATCTCCGTTTGTCACTTTGCATGTGGGAATCGTCCAACCGCGCCTCAGATTCAGGGGCCAGGCCCTCCATCTCCATAATTTTGAGCAGGCGGTCGGTATTGGTTTTGATAAATAACACATCGCCGCTTTTTAACTCTTTTTCGCCCAACGGGTGGGACAATTTTTGTCCCTCTCGAAGCACTTCGTAGATATGAATATCAAATTCTTCGCGGAGCCGGCTTTCCCGCACGGTTTTACCCACCAGAGGCGAATTTTCCAGCACAACCACTTCCGACAAATAATCTTTAACCTGGTAGGTTTCTTCTATTTCTTCCGTAGCGCGTCGTTCCGGCAGCAATTTTCGGCCAATCAACAAAATATAAACAGCACCGGTAGCAAAAATCAGCAGTCCTACAGAACTGAATTCAAACATGCCAAAGGCACTATATCCCAATTGGGCCGAAAGTGAACTGGCCAAAATATTGGTTGACGTGCCGATCAGCGTGACCACACCGGCCAATTGGGAAAAATAGGAAAGCGGGATCAACAACTTGGACGGAGCGCGCTTGTGCTCTCGAGCCAGGGTCAATACCGACGGAATGAGGATAGCCACCGCCACCGTATTATTGATGAGCGCCGAAATGGGGCCAACCGTCAACATAATTGTCAGCAATTGCCGGGGTTCGTTAGTGCCGGCCAGCCGCACTAACCGCCGCGAGAGCAGGTTGACCATCCCGGTGCGGTAAACGCCGCCGCTGAGGATAAACATGGCCAGCACCGTAATGGTGGCCGGGTTGCTGAAGCCGGAAATCGCCTCTTCGGGAGCCACCCCCAAAATTGGCCCCAGCAGTAAAATAAGGGCCATAATGGCAAAGGCGACAAAATCTATAGGAAAAAGATCGAGCGCAAAAACCACCAATGCCCCAATTAAAATGGCAAACGCCAGGACAATTTCAGGTGTCACAATCTCCTCCATCAAGGAGCCAGCCGGCTGGGAGAATCAACAGCGATGCCCCGCCAACAACCGTAGTCTTAACACATAGGGGTGGGAAAGAAAACGATGGGTTCTGTTTGTTTCAAAAGAATAATTGATACCGGACAGATTGTCAAAATATGGGCCGGGTGGAATTTTTATTTGGCCGTGAAGCCCCTTTTCAGGCTGGCATTCCCGCTCCGGTTCGGGTACAATGAAACGAAAGACATCATCTTTTCAAACTTGCCATACAGGATAATTCATATGTACGCCCTTCTGGTTGTAGAAGATGCGGATGAAACCGCCCTTTACTCATTGATCTTTCAACGGGCCGGCCTGGCTGTTACCACAGCCAAAGACCTGGAACGCGCTATGAAAAACTGGCCGGAACGACCGGCTGATCTTGTATTTATCTCCCTGCCTGCCCCCTCGCCGCAGGAACAGTTACAGCGGGTGCGGGCCGAAACCCAGGTGCCGCTGATTCTGGCAGTGAACGCGATTGATGAAAATCTGCAATGCAGCCTGCTAAAAATGGGCGCCGATCTGATTGTTACACCGTTGATGAACGCCAAATTACTCATTGCCCAGGTTACGGCGCTAATGCGACGGTCCGGGGCCGTCCCCTCTTTCAGCCTGCCCACCCTGGAGATTGCCGGGTTGACCCTGGACCCCGCCACCCGTACCGTTGAAGTTGACGGCAATCCTACCCAACACCTGACCCACCTGGAATTCCGACTCTTGTACGCGCTGATGATCAATCGCGGCCAGATCATCCCTACGGAAACAGTGGTAGAACGAGTTTGGGGTTACACCGGCCAGGGCGACCGGGATTTGGTGCGGGGCCTGGTCAGCCGGCTGCGGAGTAAAATCGAAGCCGATCCCCGTACCCCCCATTACATCTTAACTGCACCGGGTATTGGCTATTCGTTTAGAGATGAGGAAAAATAAGAAAACAGGATAGTATTTTGCAAGAAATGTCAAAAGATCGTATCGAAGCCTTATTCACCACCTTAACCGATGTTGATACCCTGCTTATTTTACCCCATAACGATCCCGACCCCGATGCCGTTGCCGGTGCTGTAGCGCTGAAATACCTGTTAACCCAAAAGACCGATATCAACGTTCACATTGTCTATCAGGGCATCATCGGGCGAGCTGAAAATAAAGCAATGGTCAGCTATCTTGGTTCACCCCTTCAGTTGATCTCTACGGTCAACACTTCTCCGCCGGTCCATTTTGCCCTGGTTGATACCCAACCCGGCGTGGGCAACAACGCTTTACCCTCCGACACCCCGGCCACGATTGTGATCGACCACCACCCGTACCGGGAGGAGACAGGCTCGGTCCCCTTTGCCGACGTTCGGTTGGAGGTGGGGTCTACCTCAACCATTTTAACGGAATATTTGCAGGCTGCTCAGTTGGAACCGGAGCCGCAACTGGCAACCGCCCTCTTCTACGGCATCAAAACCGACACCATGGGACTGAGTCGCGGGGCCGGTTCCGCCGATGCAGCGGCCTATTTTTATCTTCAACCCAAAATCGATGCCGATGCCTTGATCGCTATTGAACGCGCCCAGGTTCCGGCTGATTATTTCAAAAGTTTTGATACCGCCCTGCACACCACCCGAATTTATGAAAATAGCGTGGTTATTTCTTATATCGGGAACATGGCCTATCCAGACCTGACTGCTGAAATTGCCGATGTTTTGCTCCGCCTGGAAGGCAGCCAATGGGTGGTATGCATGGGTGTTTATGAGCGGGAACTCATTATGTCGGTGCGAACCCGCAGCCGCCAAGGCGGTGCCGGCATATTGGCCCGAACCGTAACCGGCGCCCAAGGCAAGGCCGGCGGGCATGGGGCAATGGCCGGGGGACAGATTCCACTCCAGCAGAAAAACGCTGTACAACTGGCATCTCAAATCCGCCGGCGCATCCTGGAATATCTCAACCTGGCGCCCGATACGCGATGGCAAACACTTGTGTAAAACAACCGCTAACCAAAAACGAGATTAAAACTATGGAACACGCTTCTAAAAATCAAAATGTCTGGTGGGGACAATTTAACGTGGAATTGCAGCAAACCCTGCAATGGCAGCTTGGCCCCTTAAAACTGGCCGTCGAGCGTTTTGCCGGCGAGTGGCAAATTGCCTATGAAACCGACGACGCCTGGGCCGAAGAAAACGACGTGTGGCATCACGAAAAAACAGCCGCTGCCCTCAACACGCTCGATTATGCCAATTTTGAACGCCATACATTCAAACAAACCGCCGACACCCTGGAAATACTCCCCGCTCTGGCCGATCGCTCGATAGTTACGCGCCCGCTGAACCCGTTTTACGTGGCCGCCGGCGAAGAAACATCAATATTTGTCAGCTCACCTTTATGGGCGCGTCTGAATACGAACGATCCGCTCGTTTTGCTGCAAGAAATTCCCATTCATCGCCCTTCAGATACCTGGTTTGGCCCTTCTACCATGGAGGGAGAGTTATGTTACGCCAGCCGCACCCACGGACACCTATACATCGAAAATATCTCCCATCACGCCTATCGAGCCGTGACCCAACTGATTATCCGCAACCGCTCCGGCGCGCCGCTGCTGATTGAGCGCTTGAGTTTACCCGTGCCCTACCTATCCCTTTTTGAATCAGACAACGGCTTGCTCTGGACCCAAACCGTAACCATGACCAGTACCCGCGATCTGGGGATGGCGGCCCTGGATATTGCTCCAGGCCCGGCAAAGCAGGTTGGGGCAGCCAAACTCATTGGCGAACCCCGCAGGCAATCGGGCCAAAATATGATTGTTCGCGCCTTTGGCGCCTTGTTTCGTTAAAAAAAGGAGACAAAATGAACATACCGGAAGAAATACCCCAACTTTTTACCCAAATGACCGGCACCCAGTTTTTTACGGGGTTTCTGCGCGCCCTGGTCATCATCATTGCCGGGATTATCCTGGCCCGGTTGGCAAGCCGGGCAGCCACCCGTCTCTTCAAAGACACGGCCAGCCCGCATATGGCCATGCTGGTTCAGCGCGGCACAAATTATCTGATGCTTTCTATTTTTCTGCTGTGGGCTTTGTATGAACTGGGATTTAATTTGGGCGTTCTGCTGGGGGCCGCCGGAATTTTGACCGTGGCGCTGGGGTTTGCCGCCCAAACCTCCACCTCAAATCTGATCAGCGGCCTGTTTTTGATCGGCGAGAAACCGTTTCAAATTGGCGATCTCATTGTTGTTGATCAAACACTGGGCGAAGTGCTCTCGATTGATCTGTTGTCCGTCAAATTACGTAAATTTGACAACACCTACGTCCGCATCCCTAACGAAACTATTATCAAAACCCAGGTCAGCACGCTGACCAAATTCCCTATCCGGCGGGTTGACTTGCAAGTGGGGGTAGCGTATAAAGAAGATATGGCTCGTGTGCAGGAGCTTCTTTTTGAGATCGCCGAGAAAAATCCGCTTTGCCTGGAAGAGCCGCCGCCCCTGTTTATTTTTCAAGGCTTTGGCGACTCCGCCCTGACGATGCAATTCTCCGTGTGGGGGCGCAAAGAGGAGTATTTAACGCTGAAAAATCAAGTTCAGATGGACATCAAAACCGCCTTTGACCGGGAAGGCATCGAAATCCCCTTCCCGCACCGCACGCTCTACCCCGGCAGCGTGGCCGAGCCGTTTCCGGTCACTATTGTTTCCGATATTCCTTCATAAAAAAACCGGCTGGCCTTAAAAAAGGCGCAGCCGGTTGAGCCTCGCATCCAGATCAGGCATCAGATGGGCGAAGGCAGTTTTCTTTTAGGTTCATTTTTTCTCTTTCCTGCAATACCTCGCAGCCAGCGCATCAACAGGGGGGTTCGATTTTCGCGGGCAAATTCATCGAGCAGCGCTTCGTTTGAAACGCGCCCCAGCTCACGAAACCTGTTTTCCAACTCAGCCCGCCAGGCCACCAGCCACATATAGAGATCGGCTTCGGTGCGCCCCGGAAAATGGGTCAGAATGCCACACTCGCGGATCAACCGGAACATCGGCAGATATTCCGTATCATACCAACTCGCTACGGCCTCTTCATAAGTTATTTCACAGCCGCACTCTGTTTCTTTGAGATATTTATGCACCGCAATGTAATCTAACAGCAGCCGGTAGCGGCCCGGTTCGGTAAATTCGACCGTATGCCCGAGCCGAATGCGATCCAGCCGGGTCTGTTCTAAAAATTCGGTGCGCCCCATTTTGAGCAAAATATCATCCAATTCATCCGAATTTTCCAGCGGCACTGCCGTTTTATATTCAATCACATAGGCCTCGATGGTTTTGGCCCCGTGCGTGCGGGCCACCGACACCCGGTGATTGCCATCCCGCACAAAATAGGCGTCGCCCACTTTATAAACTTCAATGGGCGGAAATCCAAGGTTGTGCGCCACCGCGTCCACCCGTCGCCAGCGGTCTTCTTCGACACTTTCTTTTGGTAAGAATGTACGGGTAAAATCACGATAGCGGCCCACGCTGCCTACGATTTTATCTAATTCAATTTCTTGCAATCCTTTGTAACTGGAATCGAACAGGCGTAAACTCCGCCGCACCTCCTCAAAAGATAACAAGTCTTTTGGTCGGCTCTGGAAAAAACCGAACCATTTTTCAATGAACGCGCGCCGTCGAGCATCAGAAAATTCTTGGGCTGATTGTGGTGTCAAACTCATAATTACAGCTCCTTTCCGGCCCCGGTAAAGGGCCAACTGTTTCATACGCATTCATACCCACTATAATCATACCGCAAAGGCATATAATTTGTATGGAATTCGGCTATCAATTGTGTAAAAAATAGGGAGAATGTGTATCAAATGTATGGAATCAATCATGGGGTGTCGCAAAATTTCCACAGGCGGTTCCGGTTTAGTACACGTTTGATAGCCACATTCAACACGTTTTGTACAAAAACCGGCTACACTAAAACTTGTGGCCATTAATTGAGACTAATGGCCCTCTTTTTTTCATTCTTTATTCAAGAAAGCGGGGAATCAACTATGAAAATTGCGCTTTTAGCCAATCTGAAAGAAAACGCTCCCACCTGGCCCGGCATGTCGCCCGACCAGTGGGACGATCTTGACTCCTGGGAGACACTCCATGCTGTAACAGCCGCGCTGGAAGACCACGGGCATCAGGTAACATTCCTGGAAGGCGATCAAAGTTTGTATAATAATCTCTACGCCGTCAAACCCGATATCTGCTTTAATATTTGCGAAGGCCACTTTGGCGATGCCCGCGAAGCCCAGATTCCAGCCATTTTAGAGATGCTGCGTATTCCTTACACCGGGTCCCGCGTGACTACGCTGGCCCTGGCCCTGGACAAACCGATGACCAAGCGGGTACTGGCTTACCACGGCCTGCCCACGCCGGCGTTTCAGGTATTTGAGCGCGATGATGAGCCGCTGGACCCCAATTTACCATTTCCACTATTTGCCAAACCCAGCCGGGAAGGGACCGGGATGGGCGTTAGCGCCGAATCGATTGTTCGCAACGAGGCCGAACTCCGCGCCCAACTGCGGCGCATTTTTGACCGCTACAACCAGCCGGCCCTGGTAGAGCAGTACATTGCAGGCCGCGAGATCACCATTGGTATTGTGGGCAACCTGACCAAACCCATCGCCCGCCGCGTGCCGGAAGATGAAGATGCGCCCCGCGTTACCCGCGGCCTGCATTTTTTCCCGCCCCTGGAAATTGATGTAGACGCCTACCCGCAGGAAGAAGCGGGCCTCTACACCAACCGCATCAAGGTAGAACTGGTTCACGATTTTCACTACACCTGCCCGGCTCATCTCAGCGAAACGCAGGTTGAAGACCTCAACTGGCTGGCCGCCGCCACCTTTCGGGTGATGGGCTGTGTGGATGTGGCCCGCGTTGATTTTCGGCTGGACGCCAATAATGGGAACAAACCCTACATTCTGGAAATCAACCCCCTGCCGGGCCTCAATCCTGAATATTCAGACCTGTGCATTGAAGCCGCCGCCGACGGCTGGAGCTATACAAAATTAATCAACGAAATTTTAGAAGAAGCCATAGAGCGACGCCAATTACAAGAAAAACAGAGCACCGCCGTGCCGGCAATGTTTTGATACCCATTAAAGAAGTTTTCTAACCAATTTCATAGATTTTTCTAACAAAATATACAGTAAAAAGCGTTAAGGTGCTGTTAAATTAATCGTCAGAACTGTTTGAATTAGTGCTTTCTTCCTCCATGATCGCAGGCACAAGGGTTCCTTGTGCCTTTCGATTATTTTTTAACCTGGAAATCGACCTGACCAACGATCTGTTTTCTCGAAGAGGACCCCAGAAGTGACAAAAATCCTAATTGTAGATGACCAGCCGGAAGTGAGAGAACTTCTGCAAATCACCTTTGATTTCAACAGTCATCAAATTTTTACCGCCAAAAGCGGTGATGAAGCCTTAAAAATAGCACAAGCTGAGCATCCTGATCTGATTTTTTTGGATATTATGATGCCCGATAGTACGATGAACGGGCTGGATGTTTGCCAACGTTTGAAATCGGATCCCGCTACAGCCGACATCAAGATTATTGTTATCTCGGCTAAAGGTCAGGACTATGATAAAGAAAACGCTTTTGCTATGGGCGCCGATGATTATTTTCCCAAACCTTTTAGCCCCATTGCCCTCATTGAAAAACTGCACGAAATAACAAAACCCTATGAAAACCACTGACGTTTCACACCCGGTTTGGCGTATCCGGCGCGGCAGCAGCCCGCTGGTGGCTGCGGCCATTCATCATGGCCATCAGGTACGGGCAGATGTTGCCCCCCTTCTGGCCCTGGACGACCAGACCCGGCTCCGCGAAGAAGACCCCTTTACCGGCCCATGGACCACCATCGCCGAAACCCAGATTGTGGTTAACCATTCCCGCTTTGAGGTAGACCTGAATCGTCCCCGGGACAAAGCCGTGTACCTGACCCCGGCGGATGCCTGGGGGCTGCAAGTTTGGCAGGCTCCCCCCCCTGCCGCTACGGTTGAACGCTCGCTGGCCCAATATGATGATTTTTATGTCGAGATGAAAGAAATTCTTGCCGATTTGGCACAGCGCTTTGGGCAGTTTGTAGTATTTGACCTGCACACCTATAATCATCGTCGAGGAGGGCCTGACGGCCCGCCGGCCAACCCGGATCTGAACCCGGAGGTGAATATTGGCACCGGCACGATGGCAGACCACGATCGCTGGGCGCCGCTCATCAACAGATTTATGGCCGATCTGCGCGCCTTTGATTTTTTGGGCCGCCGGCTGGATGTGCGCGAAAATATCAAATTCAAGGGCGGCCAGTTTTCACGCTGGATTCACCAAACGTTCCCCGATTCCGGTTGCGCGCTGGCCATTGAATTCAAGAAATTCTTTATGGATGAGTGGACCGGCCAGCCGGACCCTCTCCAACTTAAATTGATCCGCCAGGCCTTGCAATCAACCATTCCCGGTGTATTGGAAAGCTTGCCAAAGTTATGACCACCCGAACCAAAAAAACAGCCTCACGTACAATTACAAATCGTTTCATTAAAACGATTTGTGATCGTCTGGTGCTGAATAAACGGGTGCGTCGTAACCTGCCCCCATGGGGGCGGCTGCACATCGACCGGCAATTGCCCTTTCTGGTAGTTTATCGCCGCCCGCCCAACCGGCCCGACGAAGGAACAGAGCGGTTAGTTTTGGGCGAAGCCTCGTACCTGCGGGCCGTGGGTAACAAATCTCTGAAATCAGGGCTGTCAAAGTTAATTGAAAATATCGTCCAAACGCAGTCGGAGGAATTTGGCGCTTTTCTGCTGGTAGAGATCTGGACCGCGCCGAACCACGCGCCCGGCGCCAACAATGCCGCACAGCCCCAGCCCGGTTTTAAGATTTTCGTCTCGAAAAACCACACGCCGGTCAAATCCGTCGATCTTTTGACCAAACACCTCAAAAAAATCAAACTCCAGCGGCGTGGCGCGCAAGTAGAGGTGGTCTATTCTCGCAAACAATCGCCGCCGGGAATGTCGCCGCTACTGCTGGCCGCCAAAGCCAGGCCGCTCAACTGCTTTATCATCGGCATCGAAGTGCAGCCGGTGTACCATCATCCGGAAACCGGCGAGCTTTTCCCGGTGATGCTGCAAACGCTCCATCGGGGTGTTTCCCACGCCCTGAAACGGGCTTTTTTTGAATTTACCCGCACCCAAACCACCCACCGCCCCCGCAATTACCAGGTGTTGGGGCGGCGGGCCGTGGTCAAAGCCGTGTGGGAGGTGGACCGGCAGTTGGCGCATATCAGCAATTCGTTCGATTTTTTGCTTCAGGTAACGCCCATCAACACCCAACCGGCCTGGAGCGCGTTTAAACGCAGCCGCTTTCAGCGCGTGCCCACCTTCCACTACCGCCCCTTGCCCATAGACCCGGCCCTGCAAAAACGGGATTTGTACGCCATTCCACTGGAGCGGGTAGAAGACCCCACGCTGGCCTATCTATTTCGGCAAAAACGGGGCGAGTTAGACCGGCAATTAACCATGCTGCTGGATCGGGACACAGCAAAATTTATTTACGGCAGTTTGCAGGTTTATGGTGATGTGGATGATGAGCTGTACCAACTGGCTATCTCTTTGCTGGAAACCATCCCGCCCCGCAGCCGGGATGGCCGCGGCGGGACTATCGACGCTAAAACGTTTGCCAATAAAGCCCGTTCTGAGGTAAAATACTACCAGAATTTACATCCCGAACTATCTGCCACCGTACAGGTACGAGACGACATCACCGGGCTGATGGTATCGCAGGGCAACCTGTTGATCAGCAGCCGCAGCAAAATTCCCACGTCTCGAATAAACGCCCTGCTTCAGCACGAAGTAGGCACACATATTCTCACGTATTTCAACGGGCGCGCCCAACCTTTTCAACAACTCTATACCGGCCTGGCCGGCTACGAAGCCTTGCAGGAAGGATTGGCTGTCTTATCGGAATACATGGTCGATGGGTTAAGCCGCCCCCGGCTGCGATTATTGGCTGCTCGCGTGGCAGCCGTGCGATATTTAACCGAAGGCGCCTCCTTCATCGACACCTTTAGAGAACTTTACCACACCTACGGTTTTGCCCAACGGACCGCGTTTATTATTACCATGCGCATCTACCGGGGCGGCGGGCTGACCAAAGACGCGGTCTATCTAAAAGGACTGGTTACGCTTTTAGAGTATCTAAAACGAGGCGGCGCGCTGGATCCCTTGTATGTGGGAAAAATTACGGCGGATGATATTCCGCTCATCAGAGAATTGCAATGGCGGCAGGTGTTACACCCGGCCCCGCTCAAGCCGCGTTACCTGGACAATCCGCAAACCGCCGCCAAACTGGCCAAACTACGCAACGGGCTAACCGTGCTTGAACTCATCAAAAGGAGCAAAAAATGAGGCTCGGACTCGTCGTCAACGATATTATGACCGAGAAACAAGGGTATACCACCACCCGGTTGGGAATGGCTGCCGTGAACCGGGGGCACGAAGTATGGATCATGGGCGTGGGCGATCTGGCTTACGACCCCAACGGATTGATTCGGGCGCGGGCGCGCTCGGCGCCGGGTAGAAAATATAAATCTCCGGCTACATACTTGCGCGCCATCCAGAGCGACAAGGCCAAAAACGAACGGATTGCTGTAGATGAACTGGATATTTTGATGCTGCGCAACGACCCCGCCGAAGATGCCATGAACCGTCCCTGGGCGCCAACCGCCGGCATTGTGTTTGGCCGCCTGGCGCGGGAACACGGCGTGATCGTGCTGAACGATCCCGACAGCCTGGCCAAAGCCCTGAACAAAATGTATTTCCAGCACTTCCCCGAAGTAGTGCGCCCCCGCACCCTGATCACGCGCGACCGCACGGAAATCCGGCGCTTTGCCCGGCAGCAGGGCGGCAGCATTGTGCTCAAACCATTGCAGGGTTCCGGCGGCCAGAGTGTATTTTTGGTGCGCCCCGATGATATGTCGAACCTGAACCAGATGGTTGAGGCTGTCAGTCGAGATGGATATGTAATCGCTCAAGAGTATCTGCCGGAAGCCGCCGAGGGGGATACCCGGCTCTTTTTAATGAACGGGCAACCCTTGCGCTACAAAAACAAATACGCCGCTTTTCGCCGTATTCGCAGCGGCGACGATATTCGCAGCAATGTGCATGCCGGCGGCTCCATTGCGCCCGCCATTATCACCGATGAAATGCTCAAAGTGGCCGAAATTGTCCGGCCCAAACTTGCCTTGGATGGAATGTTTTTAGTGGGACTGGATATTGTGGGCGATAAGTTGATGGAAATCAACGTGTTTAGCCCCGGCGGATTGGGCAGCGCGCAGAAATTTGAAGGGGCCAATTTTTCAGTGGCTGTGGTGCAGGCGTTAGAGCGTAAAGTTCAATACATGAGTTTCTACGACCGCAATTTTGATAATATTGAGATGGCGATGCTTTAACATCAGGCGCACAGATTTCGAGGCACCCAATTTACGAAAATGAGGGCTTTTTTAGCTCTCATTTTCTATTTTTTAAGGAGTGTACAAAAAATCATACAGTTTTTCTCTATTTACAACTTTTTTCACAGTTTTATGCCACAAATTTTATACAAAACTGCGATATAATAAGAACCTGTGGATTGCGACATAGCAAAGATTTTTCTAAGAGGTTTGACTCTGATGAAAGAAACATTTTGCCCGGAATGTGATTTAATCCTAAAAATCAAGGGGCGTCTTCATGAAGGACAACGAACTGTTTGTTCGCGTTGTAAAGCCAAATTAGTTGTTACCGGTGTAGACCCTTTGCAGGTTGAATTCATGGACCTGAAAGATGCCGTCCGCTCAAAAAAGAAAGCAAACATGGCGATTTGCCCGGAATGCGACCAACCGGTCAAACTCAGTTCGCGCGCCAGAAAAGGAGAACGGGTGGTTTGTAATGCCTGCCAGGCCCGGCTGACGGTGGTCAATGTCTCTCCTTTAGAGTTAGAGTTAGCTGCGCTGGTCAATAATAGACGCTCGCGCTGACCGATCACCCAGCAACGGAACCGTCGCATCTTG
Source organism: uncultured Caldilineaceae bacterium (assembly GCA_964612485.1). Classification (GTDB taxonomy): domain Bacteria; phylum Chloroflexota; class Anaerolineae; order 4572-78; family J111; genus JAFGNV01. Next base: position 103,271 of record CAZTFF010000007.1, on the reverse strand, counting down.
AGTGGAAATTGTTCAATTCAAAAGCGATTTACCGGCTCGATTTGTACTTTGGTAACCGGACACTGACCGCAAAAATATCAGACGGAGAAACTTATGCAACCTCTAAAAATGCCTAAAGCAATACCTTCTCCAACCAAATATATAAAAAATGGAAATGGAACCAGTAACATCCCCCGGCTGAAAAAACAACGACTGTTAAAAACGCCGGTAAAGATCAAGCCGCCGGCCCTGGACATCAAACAAGAAGTGCAAGGTTCGTTCTTATTGATGACCGGAATTATCATTGTAGCTCTGGGGTACGTGCTGTTTCAAATCCCTTACAATATTGCTGCCGGCGGGCTGGGCGGCGTGAGCATCATTATTAACTATTTTACCGGCTGGCCGGTGGGAACTATGTACCTGGTGATGAACATCCCTATGTTGATCTTGGGGTTTTTCTACCTGGGACGATGGCCATTTGTGATCCGCACTGTGATTGCCGTGGCTGTTTTCTCTATGGCTATTGATGGATTAACCCTGTTTCTACCCGGCATGCTCAGAACCTACCCCATCACCAACGATGTTTTGCTGAGCGCCATCTTTGGCGGGCTGATAGGCGGCGTGGGCAACGGTTTGGTGTACCGGGCCGGCGCCACCATGGGCGGCACAGCCATTGTGGGCCGTATCATTCAAAAGAAAACCGGGTTTCCCTTGAGCCAGGTGTATCTATACACGGATGGCATCATTGTGATGATTGCCGGCCTGGTGTTTGGCTGGGAATTGGCGCTCTATGCCCTGCTCACCCTGTTTCTGGGCGGAATCGCCTCGGATTATACGCTCGAAGGCCCCAGCAGTGTTCGCACGGCCACGATTATCACCCACAACCCCAAAGAATTATCGCAAGCCATCATCAACGAGGTGGGACGCGGAGTGAGTCAATGGAATATTACCGGCGGCTACTCCGGCAACACCTACGCCATGCTCACCTGTACCATTTACCGGCCCCAGGTAAACGATTTAAAACGGGTGATCGCTGCCACCGATCCTCATGCCTTTATCACCATTGGCGTGGCTCACCAGGCACTGGGCGCCGGATTTGCGCCCTTACGTCCCTAACCCGGATGAGCCGGAACCAAAAAGGTTTGTAGCCCAGAAATTCTTGCACAAAAAACAAGAATCTCACGGGGTAGGCCCTAAAAGGAGGCCGGATGTTGATGCGTGCATTTTGTTTGGATTGTGAACGGTCTATCGAACTAAATTCGACCGCGCAGATAGGCCAGCGCGTTAGATGCGCTCACTGTCACGTGGAACTGGAGATCATCAACCTGAATCCCCCGGAACTGGATTGGATTTATCAGCGGCTGGATAACCAGTGGAACCTGCTGCTTGAAGAAGAATGACAACACGCTTCGTTATGCTTGAAGTTTAGCGACCATCCAAGAATAGCATCTCGATTTTATCAGTGATGGAATACCGGCTTCAGGCCAACGCGCTCTCGTTGCCGGAGTCATGCACAAAAATGCAAGATGATCTTGTTTCCAACACCATCCGATGCACAAAATCCAGTTCAACCTGCTCTTGCAGGCCAAATATTTGCAGGTCGGCCTGGGGCGCGTGGGGCACGTAATTATTGAAGGTTCCCACCTTAACAATCGCCTGGGTATGGCGCGGCATGCGCCCCAGGGTGATCAGATTGGTCAGAAACGCCTGAGCATTGGACTGTTCGGCGGGGTCAGAAATAATCATGATCAAGGTGATGCAGCCCTGCCAGTTGCGGGCCAGTTGGTAAGCCAGCAGCAACGACAAATCAAGATTGCTCAGGCGAAGCCCCACTTCCCAATCCGGGCTTTGGTCTCGAATCCAGACATTGATAGTTTGCTCCCGTCCCAGCGATGTTTCCGGGTGTTTGGCGTATAAAATGGTGCCGATGTTATTCTCTTTGCCTCGATCCAGCAGCGTTTGCAGCATGGCCTGTTTGGTATCGGGACGAACCGGCATAAAGAGGATGTTGGGCCTAAAAAACACCCCGTGCAAAACTTCCAGCCCCGTTTGCACATTTTGCGTAAAATTGGCGCTTTCCACCAGGGCCACTCTGGCAAAAACCCCATCATTGGCAAAATCTTGCGCAAACAACATGAGCCTTTTCAATTGCTCTTTCCTGCGGCGCGGGTAGAGGCCCAAAATATGCACCGACCCCCGGGGATAGGTGATGGCCCGCAAAAAACGATAACTGCCCAGCACCGCATCGTACGATTGGGTGGGGACCAGGAGGCTGGGTTTCCAGGCCCGTTCTTGAGACGACGGCATCAAAATGACCCGTTTGGCGGCCCATTCGGCCAGCGTTACAAACAGGCCGCTGCGTACATCGCTCCAGGGGGCATGAAGCTGGCGCCGCGAGAGATAGGCGTACAACAAAATCGTCACCACAATGGCTACCAGGCTAAAAATGGGGGCAATGAGGAACATCACCACCACACAGCCTACCACCCCGGCCACCGGAACCCAACGCGGCACTTGCAGCAACGGGCGAAAACTGACCAGCCCCAACAGTTGTTCCAGCGCCACCACACCGTTGAGTACCGTATACGTAATCAAGAAAAACATGGTCATCAGCGGTGCAATGGCGTTCAGGCCGCCACCAATGACGCCAAAAACAATAGTGACAATTCCGATGAGGCCGGTCAGATACATCGCCGGGCGCGGCTCGCCCGAGGCGGTTTCTTGGGCAAAAATGGCGCTGCCGGGCAAGACCCGGTGTTCGGCAATGGCCTGCAAAATCCGGGGCGCGCCCACCAAAGAATTGAGCGCCGCTGAAAACGTAGCCGCCAGAATCCCGGCCAAAACAATGGGGCCAAACGCGGCCCGATCTACCATAATGGTCAGGTTATTGACCAATTCTTCCGGCGTTGCCACCAGCGAGGCCCAATAGGCCAGCCCCAGATAAATGAACATGGTCAGCACCATGGCCGACAACATCCCCAGGGGAATACTCCGGCGGGGGTCTTTGAGCGTGCCCGACATATTTACCCCGGTCAGCAAACCGGTGACGGCCGGGAAGAAGACGGCAAAAACGGCCCAAAAATTGCCGCCGGGAAAATTGCCCCAATAGGTGGGCGGTTGGGTAATACCGCCAAACTGGGGCAGCAGCCCCAAAGCAACCGAGATCAATGAGAGCGCAACGATGGTCAGGATAAAGTAGCGCACCCGAACAGCCAGGCTCACGCTTACCCAGGCAATAGTGAAACAAACCAGAAACCCAACGCTGACCACCAGCCATGCGGGATGGGTGGGGAAAATGAGCGCCCAGCCCTCGCTGAAGGCAAACACGTAAAACGTAACTGAAATGGCCTGGGCCAGATAAAAAGGCACGGTCACGCTGCCGCCAACCTCCAGCCCTAACGATTGGGAGATAATAGAAAAAGCGCCCCCGGCCCGCACCCGGATGTTGGTAGCAATGGTAGACACAGACAAACCGGTGCTGATGGTAATAAAATTAGCCAGCAAAATAATGAGTAATCCGCCCAGCAGGCCGGCATTGCCCACCACCCAGCCGGTGCGCAAATACATCACCGCGCCCAAAATGGTCAGCAAGGTGGGCAGGAATACACCGTTGAGGGTACCAAATTTGGGAACATCGGTGGTGGGGGAAGGTTTATGAAAAACTCGTTTCAGAAAAGAAGTGTTTTGAGCCATAACCGGTCCTTACGAAGTTTAATTGCCGTTCAAACGCCCCGCAAGTCTACCTCAATTGAATAACGGCCAGAAAACAGGTAGAACCAGCAGGGTTATGAGAAGCGTAACCAACGTCAGCGGAATACCCACTTTCAGATAATCGGCAAAACGATACCCGCCCGGCCCCATAATCAGCACATTGGCCGGATGCGCCACCGGGCTGTGAAAACTGGCGGAAGCGGCAATGGCCACCAGCATCACAAAGGCGTACGGCGAAGCGCCCAGGCCGCCGGCGATACTTATAGCCACGGGCGCCATAAGTACGGCCACCGCGGAATTGGGCATCACCTGGGCCGACAGTGAGGTCAAAATAAACAGGCCGGTCATAATTGCCCATATTCCCCACTCCCCGGCGATGTTGACCATGTTTTCGGCTAAAAATTGGGCGGCGCCACTTTTTTCCATGGCAATGCCTAACGGCAGCATCCCGGCAATCAAAAAGATCGCTTTCCATTCAATAAAACGGTAGGCTTCTTCCATGGTCAAGCAGCGGGTCAACACCATGATCGTGCCGCCCAATACGGCGGCTATAGCAATGGGCAGCCACCCCCCCACCACCGATAACAAAACACCGACCATGATCAATGCCGCCAGCCACGCCTTGTTGGTTCGCACTATCTTCTGGGCCGATTCGGTCAGGACTATAAAATCCGACTCGCTGCCCAGAACTAACAGTTTCTCCCGTGGGCCATACAACAATAAGGTGTCGCCAAACTGAAGGGGCATATCGCGCAAATTATCGCGGCAGGGCCACCCGCCACGCCAGATGGCCAGCACATTCAACCCATATTTTTCTCGAAAATGAAGCCGGCGCAACGTTTGTCCGGCCAGTGTGGTGTGCGGCGAAAGAATAACCTCAACCAGGCCAATCTTTTCCGACTCCAAATCACCCGGTGGCGGCGCAGCTTCCGGCTCTACTTCCAGATTGAGCAGGCCGTTGAGCATCAACAGATCTTCTTTGTTCCCCTCGATCAGCAGGGTGTCTTCCGCCTTCAATGGATCGGAGGGCCGGGGAACCAGGCGCATAGTTCCGTCGCGAATAATGCCCAGGACATTCAGGCTAAAAACATTACCCAAACGACTTTCGGCCAGGGTGCGGCCTACCAGGCTGGAGCCGGGCGAAACCTGAACCGCAATAAGACTTTCGTGCAGTTGGTACACGCCGGCCATTTCGGTTTTGGAGATCAAAAAATCGGTGGCATCGCGCAATTTATCAAACTGAATGCGCGCCCCCTGAACCAGCAGAATATCACCCTGCCGCAGCGGGAGATGTTGAAAATGGGTTCGACGGGGCTGGCCATCGCGCCAGATGGTCAGTACATTTAACCCAAAGCGGCGGCGAAAATTGATTTGTTGGAGCGTTTGCCCCAGAAAACGTGATCGGGGAGAAACGGCCACTTCGGCAATCTCAATTTCACTCGATGTCAGCCGGTCAATCCGGGGCAAGCTATCTTCCGGCACCAACCCCCGGCCCCCGGAAATTTGCGCTACCTGATCAACTGCGCCTTCAACCAGTAAGCGGTCGCCGACTTGAAGCACGGTAGCGGGGGCCGGCGAGAGTTGGGTATGGCTGTTCTGGATGATGCCGATAACATTGAGGCCCAGAGCCGATCCCAACCGGCTTTCGGCCAGCGTTTTACCGGCCAACACCGAACCGGCGGGCAGCCGGATCACGAATAGACGCTCGTGCAGGTTATAAACCTTGCCCAGGTCGGTCTCATCCAAAGGTGACACTTCTTTGGCAATATTCCGCACGGGCAAGAGATAACGCCCCACCACCAGCATAAAACCGATCCCGCCCAGCATCACCGACAGACCCACGGGGGTGTAATCAAAAATTTGAAATGGTTCAAACCCATAATCGCGCAAGGCGCTGGCCGCCAGGATGTTGGGCGGGGTACCGATCAGGGTAGTTAATCCGCCCAGCAGCGAACCAATAGCCAGCGGCATCAACAACCGCGACGGCGCATGGCCGGTCCGGCGGGCAATATCCATTACCACCGGCAGCAAGAGCGCGGCCACACCCACATTGTTCATAAAGGCCGACATCACCCCGGCGGTCAGCATAATAACCACCAGTAACTGCGCCTCGCGCCGGCCCGCCAGACGTAACACCTGATGCCCGATGAATTTTGCCACACCCGTTTGCGATAACCCGGCGCTGAGAATAAAAACCGCCCAGACAGTGACAACGGCCGGATTGCTGAAACCCGATAGAGCCTCGGCGGGCGAAACCAGGCCGGTGAGCGCCAGCACGCCCAGCACCAGCAGCGCGACCACGTCCATACGCAGCCATTCGGTCACAAACAATATCATGGCCAACAAGAGTATGGAAAAAACCGCCACTATTTCGAAGGTCATGTCGCACCTTTGTTTTCAAGTACCCCGAGAATATTCGTAGAACCGGGAAAAATAAAGCGGGTATTAACCGCCCTGCGCTACCACATAGACCAGGGTCGATTGCCACGCCACCACTCTGTTTTGTAATTGGGTGGTAAAAATATCTTTCAGTTGATCCAACACAGCGGGCGTAAGACCATCACCCTGGACCGGCTGGAGCAGGTGTTGGGCAAAGGTGGGCCGCCCGGATTCTGTCGCCGGGGCAAACCAGCGCTCGATCTGGCCGGACCCGATCCGCAGTTGCGCGGTGAGGGTTTCCTCTATCTGCTCCACCCCGGCCAACCCGGCCTCTACCAGCAATGTTTCCAAATCGACGGCCTGCCAATTGACCATCGGGTCGGCGGGATTAGTATAAATGGTCTCTTCGGCAGCCACAATCCGTTCCACCAGCTCTGACGGTAAGGCAGACAAATCAACCAGTTTGTGCAATCGTTGGGTGTGGCGCGGTACGATTTCGGCCAGCACCAGCCGGCCATCCGTTTTGAGCAGCCGTTTGAGAACGCGGGCGGCTTCTGCTTTGTCCACCAATCGGGTCAATACATTGCGGCCCAGCAGCGCGTCAAACACCAATTCATCAGCGTTACTCTCCATAACGGCCAACTGTGCGGCGATGCGCTGCGGCAAATCGGCCACCGCGCCGGTCAAAATTACCGGCTGCTCCAACACATCCAGATTGTTGAGCTGCTGCTTGAGCGCCTGGGCGGTGGGTTCATCGCTCGCCAACGCCCACACGCCCCCGGCGGCGGCGCGGCGAATCGCTTCCCACATCAGCAGGCCGGTGCCGGCGTTCAGATCGAGTACCAGGTCGTGCCGTTCCACTTTGGCCAGGGCAAAGACCTTATCGCGGATTTCGCCTAAATTTTGGCCGGCGTTGCTCAAGGTGCGCTGCAACCATCGGTTTTGGGTGGCCGGGCCTTTACCCGCGCGTCCCATTTCCAGGGTGGGCGACATCTCCGCTTCCAGCATAGCGGCCAGTTGTTCTTCTCTTCGGCGGAAAACCGTGGCTCGGATGGATGCCTCGTAACCCTGATCGCCGGGCTGAAAGAATACGCGCCCTTGCAGCGTATCGGGCAAATATTGCTGGGCCACCCAATGATCGCGGTAGGCGTGGGGATAAAGATAGCCCGCGCCGTGACCAAAATCTTCGGCGTCGCGGCTGGCGTCGCGCAGGTGGTTGGGCACTTCGGATTTGCGCTCATCCCGCACCGCCGACAGCGCGTCAAAAAAGGCAAAAGTGGAATTGCTTTTAGGCGCGGTGGCCAGGTAGAGGCACGCTTCGGCCAGGTGAAAGCGGCCCTCCGGCATGCCCACGTAATCAAACGCCTGGGCCGCCGAAACCACTACGCGAAGGGCGTTGGGGTCGGCCAGGCCAATATCTTCGCCGGCAAAAATGATCATGCGCCGGAAAATAAAGCGAGGGTCTTCGCCGGCGTACACCATCTTCGCCATCCAGTAGAGGGCGGCGTCGGGATCGGAACCGCGTAGGGATTTGATGAAAGCGGAAATGGTGTCAAAATGAACATCGCCGTCTTTGTCGTACAGCACCGCCCGGCGCTGGATCGATTCTTCGGCCACATCCACGGTGATGTTGATGACGCCGTATTCGTCGGGCGGGGTGGTTTCCACGGCCAGTTCCAGCGCGTTGAGCACGCCGCGGGCATCGCCGTTGGCTACATTGACCAGGTGATCGAGCGCGTCGTCGGTGAGATTGACTTTGAGCCGGCCGTAGCCGCGCTCTTCATCGGCCAGGGCCTGCCAGGCCACCGCCCGCAGGTCGTCTTCATCCAGGCTGCGCAGTTGGAAGATGCGAGAGCGGGAAACCAGCGCTTTGTTGACTTCAAAGTAGGGGTTCTCGGTGGTGGCCCCCACCAGGATCACGGTGCCGTTTTCCACGTGGGGCAGCAGCGCGTCTTGCTGGGCCTTATTGAAGCGGTGGACTTCATCAATAAAAAGGATGGTTTTTTGTTGAAGCATGCCGCGCCGGTCTTGGGCGGTGTTGATGGCTTCGCGGATATCTTTGACGCCGCTCAGCACAGCGTTGAGGGCGATGAAATGGGCATGGGTGGTGTTGGCAATGATGCGGGCCAGCGTGGTTTTGCCGGTGCCGGGCGGGCCGTAAAAAATCACCGAGGAAAGTTGGTCGGCCTGGATGGCGCGGCGCAGCAGGCGGCCCGGCCCCACAATATGTTCCTGGCCGATAAATTCGTCCATGGTGCGGGGCCGCATGCGGGCCGCCAGTGGTGATTCTTTTTCCAATTGTTTTTCGCGGGAATAGTCGAATAGATCCATACCCGGTATTTTAGCACAGAATGAAAAAGATGGGGAAGGAGTGAGTGATGAGTGAGGAGTATCACTTATCACTCGTCACTTATCATTTCTCACTCCCGCAACACATCCAAATATTTGATCAAATCCAGCCAGCCGGGCGAGTGGCCGAGTTCGGTCATCATGGCGGCCACTTCGCTGCGATGTTGGGTGGCGTGGTTCACCTGGTGCAGCATAAGCTGCCACAGTGGGTAGGAGAATTGCCGGCCTTTGGTGTTGGTGTAAACCGCGTCCCGGTTCAATTGGGTTTCATCCAGTTGAGCCACAAAGGCGTGAGTATCCTGCTCAATTTTGGCCCAGCGGGTGCAGACGGCGGTTAGATCGGCGTAATCCGCCGAATCGAGCATGGTAGTGGGTGAAACACCCTGCCAGCGGGACAACCAGATCCACTGGGCGCTCATCGTATGCACCAGCGTATCAAAAATCGAGGCAAAACTGGCGCTGCCGGGCGCGCGAAGCTGGGTCGGGGCAAGTTGGGCGGCGGTATCCAGCACCCGTTGATTGGCCCAGGCGTTGTAATCATACTGTAAGCGAATAATTTTCAGGCTCATAAAATACTCCGTTAAAATGCGGCACTTGAATTAATGTCAAAAAGATTTTAATGCAAACACAACTTTCCTGTCAAAAAATAGTTTCAGTGGATCCAAATTTTTCAAGAATACAAGACCTGACAGGTTTTCAAGGTCACTATTTGGCGTTCAGAAAGCTGATAATCAAGATAATTTGTACCTTCTCAATATTTCGAGGGAACGAGGTCTGAGCGTGTCGAAGACCGTTGGTTTCGACACGCTCAACCAACTCCACCCCAGATTATTGAGAAGATTCGATAATTTGGCAATTAAAACAATTTCTGAAACCTGTCAGGTCTGAAAATTGGATCTACTGAGTTTGGATTGATATTGCGAATGGTTATTTGGCTCTATTGTTGCCCGTATGGAGTTATGCTATACTTTCCGAACGAAAGGTTTGTTTGCGCGTGAATTCGAAGCTAATACTGATTGTTGATGACGACGACAATCTCAGAAAAACGCTCTCAAATATTCTAACGCTCAAAGGGTATACGCCGGTCGCTGCCGCTACCGGAACAACGGCGCTGGAAGAAGTAAAAACGGCGGCGCCGTCTGTGGCGCTTATTGATCTTAAACTGGAAGATATGCCGGGCTTGAGGGTGCTGAAAGAGATCAAAGCCCGTTCCCCCCAAACCGAGTGCATTGTGCTGACCGGTTACGCTTCGGAGAAAACGGCCATTGAAGCCATTAACCTGGGGGCCTACAACTATCTGCAAAAGCCTTACGATATTGAGCACCTTCTCCTGACCGTCCGCAGGATTATAGAAAAACAAACCGCGGACCGCGCCCTTGCTGAAAGCGAACGCCAGTTATCAACCTTGATGGCCAATTTACCGGGCATGGCCTATCGCTGCCTCAACGACCGGGAGTGGACCATGAAATTCATTTCTCAAGGTTGTTGCAGCCTGACCGGTTACCGGGCATCTGATCTGATTGACAACCAGAAAATTTCTTACGGCCAACTGATCCATCCTGATGATCGGGAGGATATTTGGAACCACGCCCAAGAAGCCCTGCGCCAGCACCGGCCTTTCACCTACGAATACCGGATACGCGCGGCTGACCGGGAGGAAAAATGGGTGCTGGAACAAGGCGAGGGCGTTTTTTCAGAGCAAGGTGAAGTGCTGGCTCTGGAAGGCTTTATCACCGACATCACCGAACAAAAGCAGGCCGAAGCCGCCTTAAAAAAGAATTTGGAACAGGCCCGGATCGCTTATGAGCAGGCCACCATCTACGCTCAGGACCTGGCCAAAGAAATCAGAGTCCGCAAACGGGTGGAAAAATTACTGCGAGACGCCCACGACGAGTTGGAAATCCGCGTGCTGGAACGGACAATGGATTTGTCCAAAGCCAATGAAAATTTGCAAGCCGAAATCAAAGAACGCCAACGCATGGAAGAAGCCCTGCGCAAAAGCGAAGAACGCTACGCCCTGGCCGCGCGAGGCGCTAACGATGGCCTCTGGGATTGGAATCTAGCCACCGATAAAATATATTTCTCCCCCCGTTGGAAACTCATGTTGGGATACCAGGAATACGACATCGGCGACAGCCCGGACGAATGGTTCAACCGGGTGCATCCCGATGATCTGGCCGCGCTCCAGACAGCCCTCAATGCCCATCTCAAAGGCGCAAGCGCGCATTTTGAACACGAACACCGCATGCTGCACAAAAACGGCGGTTATCGCTGGATGCTCAACCGGGGGTTAGCCGTGCGAGATACAGCGGACGTCGCCTACCGGATGAGCGGATCGCAAACAGACATCACCAACCGCAAGCAAGTAGAGGCCAAGTTGCTGCACGATGCCCTGCACGACTCTCTGACCGAACTACCCAACCGCATTTTTTTTGTGAACAAAGTGCGAGAGGCCATTGAAAAAAACAAAGAGAACAAAAATTATCAATTCGCCGTACTTTTTTTGGATCTGGATCGTTTTAAAATTGTTAACGACAGCCTGGGGCACATGATTGGCGATGAATTGTTGATGGCCGTAGCCGCGCGCTTACTGATGAACCTGAGTTTTTCAGATGTGGTGGCCCGTCTGGGCGGCGATGAATTTGCCGTGCTGCTGGAAAACATTAAAACTATTGACCAGGCGGTTGAAACCGCCGACCGGCTTCAAAAACAAATCGCGCTGCCGCTGGACGTGGCGGATCAATCCATATGTTCTACCGTGAGCATTGGCATTACCCACAGCGCCATCGGTTACGATCATCCGGAAGAATGTTTGCGCGACGCTGACACCGCCATGTATCAAGCCAAAGCCAACGGGCGGGACCGATACGAGCTGTTTCGCCCGGATATGCACAACAATGCGATGTCGCTCTGGAAATTAGACGGCGACCTGCGCCGGGCGGTGGAAGGCCGGGAGTTTGAAGTTTATTACCAACCGATTGTCTCCCTGCGCAGCGGCAAAATTGCCGGCGCGGAAGCGCTGTTGCGCTGGCAGCACCCCCGGCGCGGCTTGCTGGAACCGGTCGATTTTATCCCGCTGGCCGAGGAGACCGGCCTGATTGTGCCGATGGGGGAATGGGCGCTGCGCCAGGTTTGCCGCAACAACAAACGCTGGCGTGAGGCAGGATACGCCTCCCTTTCGATGGCGGTCAATATCTCGGCGCGCCAGTTTCAGCACCAGAATCTGCCGGTTTTGATCAAAGATGCCCTGACCCAAACCGGCCTGAGCGCCGATGCCCTGGTGATTGAAATTACAGAAAGCATCGCCACCAAAAATCTGAACAGCAGCGAACAAACTCTGAAAGCATTGAGAGACTTTGGCATCAAAATCTCCATCGACGACTTCGGTATCGGCTCTGCGTTGGATTGCCTGAAAAAACTGCCTCTGGATCATCTCAAAATCGACCAATCGTTTGTGCGAGACATTATCAGCGATGCGGATAATGCGGCCATCACCCGCGCTATTATCGACCTGGCCCACAGCCTCAATTTACTGGTAATTGCCGAAGGCGTAGAAACCGAAGCCCAGCTTGCCTTTTTAAAAGAGCATCAGTGCGACCAAATCCAGGGCTATATCTTCAGCCAGCCCATGCCCGCCGGCGAATTTACCGCGTTATTAGAGCAGCACTGGCGGTTGGAGTAGATTTACTTTTTTACCAGGCGATGTGACAATATGGATCAAAACAATTCTATAGAAAATTCCTGGCAAGAAACCCTGGCGCAGATAGAACGCGCCAAACAAGAATGGGAGGCCACGGTTGATGCTCTCTCGCAATTGGTCTGTTTGGTGAACCGGGGCGGAGTGATTCTGCGGGCCAACCGCGCCGTAGAACGTTGGGGCCTGGGGCGGGTGGAGACTGTCAGGGGGCAAGGTTTGCATGATCTGCTGCACCCCGGCTGCGCTGATGCCGCGTGTTACCTGAAAGATCTCTGGCCGGCCTCAAAATCACAATTACTGGCCGAGAAAGCTGTGGAAGGAGAAACGGAAGATACCATTCTGAACCGTTACCTTCAATTACAGATCCAGCCGATTGCCGCTGAAACAGGCAGCCACGAAAAAGCCGCCGACAGCTTTGCTGTGGTTATTATCCGGGACATTACGGCCCGCAAACAAACCGAGTTGGCCCTAAAAAAGGCGCACGAAGAGTTGGAACAGCGGGTAGAGGAACGCACCACCGAACTTTCCACGGCTAACGCTGCCCTCAAACAACAAATTGCGGTACGCAAGCAGGCAGAAGCGACATTAAAACAACGCGCGGCCCAATTGGCCCTCATTAACAACATTGGCCGGCAAATCCCGGTGGTCATGGAGTTAGACTCGCTGCTGAAGAGAGCCGCCCGACTGGTTCAAGAAATGTTTGATTATCATCACGTGGCGCTTTTTCTGGTTGACGGCGACTTGCTCCGGCTGAAAGGCGTAGCCGGCTCGTACGAACCCCATTTTCCGGCGGGCCATACCCAGCAAAAAAATGAAGGCATCAACGGCTGGGTAGCCACAAACGGCGCCAAACTGGTAGCCAATGATGTAACCGCCGAATCCCGTTACATTTCCCTGATTGCCGACCACACCATCACCCAATCTGAATTGTGCCTGCCCATAAAGGTGGCGCAAACAACCGTGGGCGTGCTCGATATTCAAAGCCCGCATCTCAACACATTTTCCGAAAACGACATTGTGGCCATGGAAGCGTTTGCCAACCAGATTGCGGCGGCTATAGAAAATGCGCGCCTGTATGAAGCGGCGCAGGCCGAATTACGCGAACGGGAGCGGGCGCAGAAAGCGCTTAAAATCCGAACTCACCAGCAAACCGTTATTGCCCAACTGGGCCAGGATGCGCTGGCCGGTCAAAATATCTCAGAATTCTTCGAGCAGGCGGTCAATGTGGTGGTCCAAACGCTGGCCGTAGACTTTTGCACGATCCTGAAGCTCCTGCCGGCAGAAAACGTCTTGCTGCTGCAAACAGGCGCGGGCTGGTCCGACGGCGTGATCGGCACTACCATTGATGCCGGGCCAAGATCACAGGCCGGCTACACCCTGCTCACCAACAAACCGGTTATTGTTGAGAATATGGCCGCAGAAACCCGTTTTAGCAAACCGCAGCCGTTGGTAGACCATGGCGTGACCAGCGGCATGAGCATCATTATCCAAAGCAGCGCTCACGGGCAGCCCTTTGGCGCGCTGGCTGTTCACGCCAAAAACCACCGTACTTTTACCGAAGACGATGTCCATTTTCTACAAGCCGTCGCCAACATTATTGCCCAAACCCTGGAACGGCAGCACGCCCATGAAGCCTTGGAGCAGGAAAAAGCCCTACTGGCCGAACGCGTTGATGAACGCACCGCAGAATTATCCCAGGCCGTGGCCGAACTGGAACGCGCCGCCCGCCTTAAAGATGAGTTTCTGGCCAATATGAGCCACGAACTGCGGACCCCGCTCAATGCCATTTTGGGCATGGCGGAAATTCTCAAAGAAAAGGTGTATGGCGACCTCAACGCGGAACAACAACAATCCGTCCAATACATCGAGGAAAGCGGCCGCCACCTGCTGGATCTGATCACCGACATTCTGGACCTGGCCAAAATAGAAGCCGGTAAAACAGAATTGCTGATCGCGCCGGTGGTGCTTGATGATGTTTGCCAGGCCAGCCTGCTCTTTGTGAAACGAACCGCGCAGAAAAAACAGATCAATGTTTCTTATGAACTGGATCCTCGGGCCGAAATTATCCATGTTGACGAGCGGCGGCTCAAACAAATACTGGTCAATTTGCTGAGCAACGCGGCCAAATTCACGCCGGAAGGGGGGCGGGTGGGGCTGGAGGTGGCGGCCTATCCCGATCATCGGATGGTTAATTTTACCATCTGGGATACCGGCATCGGCATTGATCAGGAACATATGGAAAAATTATTTGAGCCGTTTGTTCAGATAGACAGCAGCCTGGCCCGGCAGCACGAAGGCACCGGCCTGGGCTTATCGCTGGTGTACCGGCTCACCGAAATGCACGGCGGCAGCGTTACTGTGGAGAGCGAACCCGGCCATGGCAGCCGCTTTACCGTATCGCTGCCCTCGAAACTGCTTGATGCCGGGGAAGAAACCGCCGAGTCGTCTCACCGGCTTGACAAAGCTGCGTCTCCCATCAACCCGGCAGCAACCGTTATCCTGCTGGCCGAAGACAATGAAGCCAACATTGCCACGCTGCAAACCTTTTTAGAGACCCAACAGTATCGCCTTATACTGGCCCGCAACGGCGCCGAGGCGCTGGAACGCGCCAGAGAAGAAGCGCCGGACCTGATCTTAATGGACATCCAGATGCCGGGCATGGACGGCCTGGAAGCCATCCGCCATATCCGGGCCGATCCCAATCTGGCCCATATTCCCATCATCGCCCTCACCGCGCTGGCCATGCCCGGCGACCGGGAACGCTGCCTCGAGGCCGGCGCTAATGAATATATGAGCAAGCCGGTGGGCCTCAAGATGCTGGCCAAAAAAATAAAAACCCAACTAGCTTGAAGTTGGCTGTAAAAACAGGTAGAATCAGGGAACATAACTCAGGAATCACCAAGGATGAACCAAAGCACTATTCTTATTGTTGATGATAATGCCAGCGCGCGTGAAGTTTTAAAGGGCCTGCTGCTGGGGCAGGATTACAATTTGTTCTTTGCCGTCGGCGGCGAGGAAGCCCTGGTCAAAGCCTCGGAGCTTACGCCCGATCTGATCCTGCTGGATGTAATGATGCCGGGCATGGATGGCTTTGAAGTGTGCCGGCAACTGCGCGCCGACCCGGTGCTGGATCAGGTGCCGGTGATCATGGTTACGGCGCTGGACGATCAAGAATCGATTCTGCAAGGCATTGAAGCCGGCGCCGATGATTTTATCACCAAACCGGTCAACCATGCCGAATTAAAAGCCAGGGTGCGCACCATCACCCGGCTGAATCGTTACCGCCGCCTTGTGGCCGAACGAAACAAATTTGACTGGGTAGTCAAAAACGCCAACGACGGGCACGCGTTGCTGGATGAGGAAGGGATCATCCAATACGCCAATTCGCAAGCCCGGCTGTATCTGGGCCTGCCGGCGGATACGGATGAACCGCCGTCGATCTCATTTTTAGACATCGCCGGCCAACAATACCGCTTCAACCCGGAAAACGCCTGGGAAAATTGGCCGGCCCCGTCCCCCGACCAGAGTCCCCGTTATTTGGTGCGCCCCGAATCGGCCACCGCCGATACCTTTTGGCTGCAAATCGAAACCCTGGCCTTACCCGCCGGCGCTAAAGAAAACTGGATGGTCAGCTTGCGAGACGTTACCGAACAAATGGCGGTTTGGCGGGAAATGTGGGAATTTGAAAATCTGGTTTCCCATAAACTGCGCACCCCGCTGGGCGGCGTAACCACGGGGCTGGAGCTTTTGCAAGACGATTATCAGATCACCCAACTATTAGACGCCGATACGTTGAGCCTGTTTCAAATGGTCTTTGAAAGCGCCCAGCGTCTCAAAAAAGATGTTTTAGATATTCTCAACTATGTTTCCACGTCCCGCCTGTACCGGCCCGGCGATGGATTTAACTGCGCCGAACTGCTTCCGTTGATCCGAAAGATCTGCCTGGCCCTGGATTTAACCACCGTTACCGTAACAGAAACCGAGGAAGGGCGGGGACAGAAAATTTTACTGCCTGAACAAGCGATTGAACTCATTTTGCAGGAAATTCTGAATAACTCAAAAAAATTCCATCCCCAACACGATCCCGCCATCGAAATTCTGGTATCTTCAGCAGATCGGGAAAGCATCAATCTGGAAATTGGCGATAACGGCGTCTCGCTTTCGCCGGCCCAGTTGCAGCACGTGTGGACGCCTTATTACCAGGGCGACAAACATTTTACCGGCGAAATGGCCGGGATGGGCCTGGGCCTGCCTAAAGTGGCCTCGCTGGTTTGGAGTGTGGGAGGAACATGCCGGCTGAACAACCGCCCCGATGGGCCGGGCGTGGTTGTCCAGCTTGCCTTACCGGTAAAAAATGAAAAATCATAAAACCCAAGTTTTAATTGTTGATGATAATGCCAGCGCGCGCGAAACCTTAAAGGGCCTGCTGTTTCCCGAAGGCTACACCGTCGCCTGCGCCGCCGGCGGCGCGGAAGCGCTGGCGATGCTGGCCGACGTCCGGCCCGATACCATCCTGCTGGATGTGATGATGCCGGAAATGGACGGCTTTGAAGTCTGCCGCCGCATCAAAGCCGATGAGCAGGGGCAGCACATCCCCATCCTGCTGGTTACGGCGCTCGACAGCAAAGAAGAGCTGGTTGAGGGCCTGGATGCCGGCGCGGACGATTTTTTGTCTAAACCGGTCAATGGGCACGAGCTGCGCGCCCGCGTGCGCTCGATGGTGCGGATCAAACAACAGTTTGACAAATTACAAGCCACGCTTCAACTCCGTGAAGAAATGGCCGGCATGATCGTCCACGATATGCGCACCCCGCTCTCTTCGGTTCTGGGCTTTTGCGAGTTGTCGCTCTTTTTGAGTGAAGAAGAGGTCCCGCCCGGCGTAACAAGAAATTTGCAGCAGATTCACACCCAGGCCCAACGATTAAATGATTTTCTTAACGATATGCTTATGCTCACCAAAATAGAGCAAGGCCACCTGATCCTCAACCGAACAGCCGTTGATCTGGGCCAATTGGTAGAAGACGTCAGGCAAGATCACGCCATTATGGCCCGCTCCCGAAAAGTTGAGCTGGTTATTGAACAACCGGCGGACCCCGGCACATTTCCTCTCGATGCCAATCTTTTTCGGCGCGTGCTCGATAATTTACTTTCCAACGCCCTTAAATTCTCGCCCAACGAAAGCACCGTGACCTTGCGCCTCGAACATCTGGAAACAGGCGCTACGGATTCTCAATCCAGCCTTCTCCTTCAAGTCTTGGACGAGGGTTCCGGCGTTCCGGCGGAACACCGCGACCGAATCTTTGATAAATTCAGCATTATTGAGTTAAAACAAAAAGGGGTATCTCAGGTGGGCCTGGGCCTGAGCTTTGCCAAAATGATCGTTGAGGCCCACGGGGGTAAGATTTATGTAGAAGAAAATGCCCCGCAAGGCGCTGTTTTCAGCGTAGAACTTTTCCAGCCGCCGCAAAACCGGGAAGCCGGAGAGCAACCCCAGTGATAACTTCAGAAAGTACGGTCTTAATTGTTGACGACCAACCCAGCGCCCGCGACGTGCTGCGCGGGCTGCTGACAGGCCAGGGCTACCACCTGGCCTACGCCGCCAACGGCGAAGAAGCGTTAGCCAAAGCCGCCAAACTGGTGCCCGACTTGATCCTGCTCGATGTGATGATGCCGGGCATGGACGGCTTTGAAGTGTGCCGGCACCTGCGGGCCGACCCGGCCCTGGCCGACATCCCCGTCATCATTGTCACGGCGTTAGATGATCGTGATTCCCGGTTGAAAGGGCTTGAACTGGGCGTGGACGATTTTGTTACCAAACCCTTTTCCCGCCCCGAATTACAGGTTCGCGTGCGCACCATTACCCGCCTGAACCGCCAGCGCCGCCAGCATATGCTCCACCTGCAAGCCGAACGGGACCACACCCGGGCCATTCTGGAAGCGCTGGGCGAAGCCGTGATCGTGACCGATACCGCCGGAAAAATTCAATACTTCAATCCGGCTGCCGAAACCTTGACCGGCTACACCGATGATGAGATGGTGGGCCAAGATTGGCGAGAATGGCTGAACAAAAATACG
This sequence comes from uncultured Caldilineaceae bacterium, assembly GCA_964612485.1. Lineage (GTDB taxonomy): Bacteria > Chloroflexota > Anaerolineae > 4572-78 > J111 > JAFGNV01. The sequence goes on along the minus strand of CAZTFF010000007.1, from coordinate 85,081 downwards.
GACGATAACCCGGCTGACGTGTATGAGAACATCATCAACCTGGTTCACCAGGGCCATACCTGGCGCAGCGAAATGGTAGTCGCGCATAAAAACGGCGATCTTTACGATGTAGCCCTGACCGCGGCCCCCTTGTTTTCAGCCGGCAGCCAACAGCAGCTCGACGGCTTTGTCAGCGTGCTCAGCAACATCACCCCCCTCAAAAAAGCGGAGCGGGCCAAAAACGAATTTGTCTCCAATGTCTCGCACGAACTGCGCACCCCGCTCTCCGTGCTCACCCTGCTGGGCGACAACCTGGACACGCTGTACGAGCGGCTGGACGATACGCGGCGGCGAAAAATGATCCGCGATATTCAGAAACACACCCACACCCTCAACGATCTCATTGGCGATGTTCTGGAAATTTCCCGGATCGACAGCGGGCGGGTATCGATGGAACGGGAATTGATCGATCTGACCCAACTGGCCCAGGCGGAAGTGGAAGAACTGCTGCCGCTGGCCCAGGAAAAATCCCAAGCGCTGCAATTCAGCGGGGCGGAAACGCTCTCCGTCTTGGCCCACCCCGCCCAACTGCGGCAGGTCATCCGCAATCTGCTCACCAACGCCATCAAATATACCCCGGATCAGGGGCGCATTCGCTGCGAGTGCGCCATCCTTCAACCCGGCTGTGGGGATCAGAAAAATGAAACCAACTGGCCGGGCTGTTCAACGTTAACCGATGGCGATTGGGCCGCCCTGCGGGTGAGTGATACCGGCATCGGCATCAGCCAGGAAAATCTACCCAACCTGTTCGACCGTTTCTACCGCGTCAAGGCCCAGCGAAATATTCGCGGCACCGGATTGGGGCTGGCGATTGCCCGCCAGTTGATCGAATTACATTCCGGGCACATTGCGGTTACCTCAACGCCGGAGCAGGGAAGCGTGTTTGCCTTTTTCCTTCCTTTGCTGGCAGAAGAATATTTAGACAAAGAGTGAGCGTCTCATGAACCCAACCCCTTCCATTTTGATTGTTGACGACGAACCCGACCTGCTGGACAACATCAGCCTGACCCTGGAAGCCGAAGATTATCAAGTTTTTTCCGCCACCGATGGCCGCGCAGCGTTAGCTCTTTTAGAAGACCATCCCGTTGATCTGATCCTGGCCGATATTGCTATGCCGGAGATGAACGGCTACCAACTCTACGAGCGCGTGCGCGAGCGGTCCGCCTGGGCCGCCATCCCCTTTATCTTTTTGACGGCGCGCACCATGGACAGCGATATCCGCTACGGCAAAGAATTGGGCGTGGACGATTACCTGACCAAACCCATCCGCGCCGGCGATCTGCTGGCCGTCGTGCGCGGTAAATTACGCCGGAGCCAACAACTCAAAGAGTCGCTGGAGCAGTTCAACGCCGGACCCCCAGAACAGTCCCGCCCGTTCACCTTTGGCCGATTGCAAATAGACCCCCTCCAGCACCGGATTCAGGTTGAGGGGGAGGAAATCAGCCTGTCGGCCAAAGAGTTTGCGCTGCTGGAACACCTGGCCCGCCAGGGCGGGCGGGTGGCCTCGCCGCAGGAATTAATTCAAACCACGCACGAATTTGACGCCGACCCGGTAGAAGCCGGCCAACTGCTGCGCCCGCTCATCCTGTCGCTGCGCCGAAAATTGGGGCTGGCTGAAGGCGAGGTTGGGTCCATTGAAAACGTGCGCGGCGTTGGCTACCGGCTGGTTGTGCCGGATCCATCGTAACTTCCCCTTTTTACACAACTCCAACACAATCTGAATACAACAGCTATATACTCCAACGTTAAGATTGATTAAAATAAAAAGCAGCAATAATAACTTGGGAATGAGAATTAATTAACTTGGGCATGTCATTCTGAGCGAAAGCGAAGAATCTCCAGTTTCTATGCTGGTGCAAGGCTCACAGCCCGGAGATTCCTCGTCGCTACGCTCCTCGGATGACATGGCTGCACAACTTATTAAATTCCCGTTCCTTGACAAGGAGTATGTTATGGATGTCCAACCCTCTATTTTGTTGATCGATGACGAACCCGATTTGCTCGACAATTTGAGTTTGACCCTGGAAATGGCCGGCTACCAGACGGTTGCGGTTACCGATGGGGACAAAGCCCTGGCCGTGCTGGAAAACCAACCCATTGGCCTCATCCTCTCCGATATTAGCATGCCGGCCATGGACGGGTACCAACTTTACGACCAAATCCGCAAAAACCCGGATTGGGAGAACATCCCCTTCTTATTTTTGACAGGTTGCAGATTTTTATCAGATCAGGAAATTCGCTACGGGAAAAACAAAGGCGTGGACGAATATCTGACCAAGCCCATCCGCTCGGAGCAGTTGCTGCTGGCCGTGTTGAGCAAGCTGTCCCCTCGGCTTCAAGTGCAATAACCACCAGATTTTTCAATATGCTTTTCTAACACAATTTCAACGCAATCCCTATACTTCATCCATATATTCTAACGCGGAACCCGGTTAAGATAGAGGCAAGAACTTAACCAAGGTCCGCCTTCATGAGATTCTCCAGTCATCCCATTTTCAAAATCATTCTGGCCCTGAGCCTCATTATCTTGTTCAACGGTCTGAATCCGGCCATCCCGGCGTATGCTCAAACCAGTTCCGATGTCCCGATCTTTGTCATTCTGGCTTCTGAACACCAGCACAAAACCGGGCTGGCCGATGTCCGGACCCTCATTGAAACGCGCCACGGGCGCATCACCCATACCTTTCCCTACCAGGCCCTCATCGCCACAGTTCCCGCCGGCCTGTCGGCGGAAATTTCGGCGCTGTCTCCGGTAGCAGCCGTATTTACCGGCCCGGTTGAACTTTCCACCACCGACATTTACGGTCCTCACATCCGCCGGCTGGCCGGTGTGTGGAACAGCCTGATCGCGCCCCAACCTGCCGCCGAGACAATGAACACCCTGGCGGAATACCCGGAAGATCATCACGATGCCTTCATCGCGCCGGATGTGCCGGATTTTGACAGCAACCGGCTGGCCGCCGCCGGCGCTATCACCCCCGGCTACTACCAAACCAGCGAATTTATGGCCGGCTCCGTGGCCGTGGGCATTATCCTGGTAGAAAGCAACGGCAGCACCGACCCCTCGACAGAAAATTGGACGGCGGATGAACGGCAGCAAGTTTTCAACGAGATTGTGGCCGGCCTGAACTGGTGGGCCGAACTGGACCCCCGCGCCAACCTCAGTTTTGTTTACGATGACCATTTTTCCGAACCACTGCCCACCGGCGTAGAACCGATCACCCGCCCCTATTACGACCAAAAATATTGGATCGCCGACGCCCTGGGCAGCCTGGGCTACAACGCCAGCTCTTACTTCACCCGCGCCCGCGATTATAACAACGCTATTCGCACCGTCTACGATACCGATTGGGCCTTCACCATTTTTGTGGTGGATAGTTCCGCCGATAGCGACAACCGCTTCAGCGACGGTTATTTTGCCTACGCCTACCTGGGCGGGCCGTTTACGGTGATGACATCGGGCAACAACGGCTACGGCCTCGGCAATATGGATGCCGTTCTGACCCACGAAATGGGCCACATCTTCCACGCCCTGGATCAATATTACAGCGCCTACCAGCCCTGCACCTACAGTTCCGGCTACCTGGAAGTGGAAAATCAAAACAGCCAGTACGGCAGTTGCAGCTCTAATGTGACCAGTATTATGCGCGGGCAAATTTATCCCTTCCGGGCGCAGGCTATCGACCCCTACGCTGCCGGCCAAATCGGCTGGCGAGACAGCGACGGCGATGACATTTTTGATCCGCTGGACACCGCCCTGCCCATCACCATCAGCGCCATTGCCACCGACGACGGGCAGACAACCGTAACCGGCCACGCCGAAATCACGCCCTATCCCTCCCCCAGCCGCCCCAGCGCAACCATCAACACCTTGACCCAGGTGCAGTACCGGCTTGATGACGGCGAGTGGCAGCCGGCCACTGCCGGAGACGGCGCTTTTGACCAAACTACCGAAAGTTACCACTTCTCCCTGCCAGCGTCGATTACGCCCGGCCTACACTTGCTGGAAGTTACGGCCCATGACTCTGCCGGCAACATTTCCGAAACCTTTGCCGCCGACACGCTGGCCGTTTTTGATCCCGTTGACGGCGGCCTGAACACGGAATTCAACCCGCTGCCGGAGAACCTCTCCGCGGCCAGCAATGGAACCACCATCACCGGGCTGGCCTACCATATGGATGGGGGAACAGTGGTCAATGTGGAGTACCGGTTGAACGACACCGGCCCGTGGATTCCCGCCGCCGCTGACGACGGCGCTTTTGACAGCGACTACGAAGTTTTTACGCTCGCGCTCGACCCGTCGCTTGAACCCGGAACCTACCACCTTGAAGCCCGGGCCACAGATCACACCGGCTATATAGAAAGCAATGTCGCCAGCGAAGAGATCACCCTTACCGCGCCCGGAGAAAACGTTTCCGTCTTCCTGCCGCTTGTTCTGGGAGGAAAGTAGGGGGATTGGAATCGCAGGATCGACATGGTAAAATAACAAGATACCGGAACAACATTTCAACTAACCAACAACAGTGCTACTTGGTCAAGTAGCGCTTCTTTATAGCAGATTTTATGGAAGCAGATGGAAAATCCCACTACAATTCTTATTGTTGACGATCAAATCAGCGCCCGCGAAGTTCTCAGAGGCGCGCTGACCGGGCAGGGTTACAATTTGATATTTGCCGCCGGCGGCCAGGAAGCCTTGAAAAAAGCGGCCACCGTCACGCCGGACCTCATTCTGCTGGATGTGATGATGCCGGAAATGGACGGGTTTGAAGTGTGCCGCAAAATACGCGCCCATGAAAAACTGGCCGAAGTACCCGTTATTTTGATTACCGCCCTCGACGATCACGATTCCCGCGTGCAGGGCCTTGAAGCCGGCGCGGATGATTTTGTCAGCAAACCGTTCGACCATACCGAACTCCGCGCCCGCGTCACAACCATCACCCGGCTCAACCGCTACCGGCGTTTGGTTCAAGAAAGAACGCACCGGCAGCAGGCCGAAACAGCGCTCCAGCGCCGAAATTACGAACTCAGGCTCTTGAATCAGGTGATCACGGCGGCAGCGGCATCCCTGGACAGCATGGAAACCCTGCGCATTGCCTGCCGCTCTTTAGCCAACGCTTTTGAAATGCCCCATGCTTCAGCCTGGTTATTAGGCCGCCAACAAACTCAATTCATTAATCTTGATGACTACCTCACGCCCCTGGCGGCTCTGGAACAACAAAGCGCCAATTCTTCAGACTCCCCGGAGTTGCCCAACCCCGACCTCGGCGATCAGGTGCTGGAATACTTGCGTGATCTCAAAACGCCGCTGGCCATTGTTGATGAACCCGAAGATCGCCGGTTGTTTGAGTTTTACGGCCTGGCGCAAACCTATGAACTCGGCTCGCTGCTCATTGCGCCGGTGTGGAGCGGCGAGCAGCTTACGGCGCTGATCGAACTGGGGTCTGTTGACCGGCGCGATTTCAACGATCATGATCTGGCCCTGGCGCAAAGCATCACCACTGCCGTCGGCCAGGCCATCGAAACGGCCCACCTGTACCAGGGCCTGCAACAACACGCCGAAGCCTTAGAGATCAAAGTTAAAGAACGGACTCGCGAGTTGGAAAGAGGCCGGGATCACACCCTGGCTATTTTGCAGGCGTTGGGAGAAGCCGTGGTGGTTACAGACGCCGTCGGAAACATTGAATATATCAACCCTGCCGCCGTTAAATTAACCGGCTTTAGCGAAGAAGAGGTCAAAGGGCAAGATTGGCGTTTATGGCAGTGTGGCAAAACAGGCCAATTATCAAAAAGCGAGATTGACTACAAGCCCTACGATAAAATTTTAAACACCGCCCGCCGGGGGCAAGTATGGCAAGGAGAAATCAGCAACAAACGTAAAGATGGCACGCGATACGAAGCCAGAATTACCGTGGCCCCCCTGTTTGACCCCGATGATCCTGAAAAAATTGTGGGATTTGCCAGCGTGCAAAGCGACATTACCCCGCTCAAAGAAGCGGAACGGCTGCGCACCGTTCACCGGGAACGGCAGCGGCACCGGATGGCGCTGGACCGGCTGCGCCACACTTTTCTGAGCACCGTGAATCACGAAATGCGCACCCCGCTGAGCCTGATTTTTCAGACCATTGAAATGATGGAAGGGCCTGATTTGGGCGAACTGACCGAACGGCAATTAGACGCGGTATCCGCCCTGCGGCGGCAAGCCTGGACCTTGGGGGAAATGGTGGAGGGGCTGACCCGCGTGGCCGCCTTTTTAAGCAAACAGGAAACCGTCCGGCCTGTTTTGGCGCATCTGAACCCGGTGCTGGAAAACCTGATTCCGCTGGCCGAGTTCAAGGCTCGCAGCAAAGAGATCACCATTGAAACAGATATTGCCGGCGAACTTCCTTCGCTGCCCCTTGATGTGAAACAAATGGAAGAGGCCCTGACCCAACTGGTGGATAATGCCATCAAATTCAATCAACCCGGCGGCAAAGTAACGCTTACGGCGCGTACCTATGTCGACCGGATCGAAATTGCGGTTTCAGACACCGGCATTGGCATTGAAGATGAATTGATGGAGAGAATCTGGGACGCTTTTGAACAAGGTGTCGATCCTCTACGCCGCGCCCAGGAAGGGCTGGGGCTGGGGCTGGTTTTAACCCGCTACATTGTCGAAGCCCACAACGGCACGGTTGACATTGAAACAACCCCCGGCCAGGGAAGCACCTTTACGGTTAACCTACCGCGAAAAAAGGATTTTTTGGCCTGACATGTTGCATCTCTCAGCCTCATAACCCCATCATCCTGACACCCAACAAATTTGGTTCAGAAAAGTAATCCTGAAAACGCAACCGACGTTGTGGCCTCAACACCCGGCCTTAAGTTGCAACTGTGACCGGTTGCATGATATGTTCAATTTCCGCCAAAACAGCGGCGGTTTTGGCATCGGGCTGGTGTTCGGCCAGAATGCGTTTGGCCTCAAGATTGCATCGCTGGTAGAGATCTTGCGCGCCGGCCTGTTCCCAAAAATCGTAATCTGAGCGATCCAGCAATCGGGGAAAGAATTGCGCTTCTCTGAAGTGGTCCAGGGTATGGTCTTCCGTGCGGAAAAGATAACCCGGCCCGCCTTTAGCCACTTTTTCAATTACGTCCAGCGCCAGCGTCTCTTCATTAACCGGGATGCCTTCTACAAAATAGCGGCTCATGGCCACCAGCTCGTTGGCCATGGTTACCATTTCTAACGAGGAAGTGGTGCCGAACTCTAAAAATCCTACATCGTGAATAACATTGGCGCGAGATAATAGAGCGGTGATGATGGAAAACATCGCTTCCGCTCCGGCCTGGGCATCCATCACTTTAGAATCCGACGCGCCGGCATAAGCCCAGATGGGCAGGCCGTAAAGATGGTCTCGCATATCGGCCAGCGCGGCCTGGCTCAAACTCCATTCCGGGCAGCCATAGGAAACCACGGTCGATTTCATATCCAGCACGCTCACATTGGGGCCAAACAAAAAGGGAGAGCCTTTGCCGGCCAACTGGTGGACCACCAGACCCACCAGATTTTCGGCAATGCCCAGGGCCATGGCCCCGGCCAGCGTGATCGGCGCGCCGCCGCCGGCATTGGAGCCGGATGGAAAGCAGATAGGGATTTTCTTTTCCGCGCAAAAAATAAGTTTTTCCACTACATTTTTCGGAAAATGCAATGGGCTGATAGCCTCAGAATAATTGAGCAAAAAAGGTTTCTTCTGAAGTTCTTCTTCTCCGCCAGCCACCAGGCAGGCAATCTTGTAAATCTTGGCAATGTCCCGGCCGCTGTCGGCAATAAACACCATCGGCTTGCGGGTATTCTTCACCATTTCAGCAAAGGCATACACATAAATATCTTGCACCGGCGCATCGTCGGGGTTCGCCATCGACATAGCAAAGGTAATGTTTTCCAGCCCATCCACCAGCCGGGCAAAGTTCCCTACATCTTGCAGCAGCGTGCGGCGGCGGCGGCCCGTTTCCACATCCAGGGTGAAGGTGGCATCTGAACCGGTGCCGTAAAAGGCGTTGCCGTTGGCCAGGGGCATAGTTTTGTTCCCCTGCTGGTCGTACATAATGATCTGTTTGGGGGCCGATCTCAAGGCCGCTTCGGCCAATGAGCCGGGCAGTCTCACCCAGTTTCCGTTGGTTATTTTGCAACCGGCATCGGCCAGCATTTCCAGGGCGCCGGCATGCTCCATCTTAAAACCAGTTTTTTCTAATATTTCCAAAGCGGCGGTATGAACGCCGCTGGCCTGTTCTTTACTAAATACGCGTATGCGTGGTTGAAATGTTAGAATATCTTCAGTTTTCATAGTATCCTCCTTGAACATAACATCCTTAACACCCGATCCACCAGCATCCTCTTCTCAACAACTTTCAATCAACTGAAATTCTGAATTGATTACCGGCGCTGTCAATAACAAAAATTTTGTCTACGCGAACTGCGCAACTCGTGACCGCGTTTATTGGCATCGTTGAAGGATGTTATCAATCTCTTGCAACACCTCATCCGGTTTGGGTTCTACTTCGTGGATGGCCAGTTTCTTTTTGGCTTCAAGATTACACCGTTTATAAATATCCATCGCGCCAAATTTCTCCCAGGCATCATACCGGGAGCGGTCCAGCAGCCGGGGCAAAAATTGCGCCGTTCTGAAATGAGCCAGGGTGTGATCATCGGTCAAAAAGATGGAGCCGGGACCGCCTTTGGTTACGCGCTCTATCACCTCAATGGCCAGCGTTTCATCGCTCACCGGGATGCCGTCAACAAAATAACGGCTCATGGCAATCAGATCATTGGCCATCACCACCATTTCCAACGACGAGGTGCTGCCATATTCAAGATAACCCACATCGTGGATCATATTGGCCCGCGAGAGCAGGGCGGTGATGATGGAAAACATGGCTTCGGCCCCGGCCTGGGCATCCATCACCTTGGAGTCGGAGGCCCCGGCGTAGGCCCAGATGGGCAGGTCGTAAATTTCATCCCGCATATCGGCCAGCGCGGCCTGGGTCAGCCCCCACTCCGGGCAGCCGTAAGAAACAACGGTAGATTTCATATCCAGCACGCTGACGTTGGGGCCAAACAAAAAGGGCGCGCCTTTGCCGGCCAGTTGGTGAACCACCAGGCCCACCAAATTTTCGGCAATGCCCAGGGCCATGGCCCCGGCCAGCGTGACCGGCGCGCCGCCGCCGGCATTAGACCCCGAAGGGAAACAAAACGGAATTCGTTTTTCCGCGCAAAAAACAACCCGCTCCATCACATTTTTGGGAAAATGGAGCGGGCTGATGCCTTCGGCGTAATGGAGCAAAAAGGGTTTGTTCTCCAACGCATCCGCGCCTCCGGCCACCAGGCAGGCAATCTCATAAATCGTGGTCAGGTCTTCGGCGCTTTCGGCAATAAAAACAAGGGGTTTGTTGGTATTTTTGACCATTTCCACAAACCCGCGCACATACATACAATCGTCCACAAAATCCTGGGCATTGGCCATAGACATAATGAAATCCATATTGCCCAGGCCATCCACCAGCCGGGCAAACTGACCAATATCCTTGAGTACAGTCTGGCGGCGCTTTCCGGTTTCAACATCTATGGTAAACGTGGTATCCGAGCCGGTGCCAAAATATGAGTTCGTGTCTTTCATATTCATAGCCCGGTCGCCTTTTTGGTCGTAGAGGGTAAATTGGCGGGGCACCGACCGCAGGGCGTCTTCCACCACGTAGGCCGGAATTTTAACCCAATTGCCTTCGGAAACCCGGCAGCCGGCCCCCACCAGCATTTCCAACACATCAGGATGCTCCATTTTGGCTCCGGTTTTCTCCAGGATTTCCAGAGCGGCTTTGTGGATGGCCCGGGCCTGGTCACGATTAAGAACTTTTAATCGAGGTCGAAAGGTTTCCGGATTGATTGGCTTCATGATGCTTACCTCCTTGTAGCATAGCAATAGTATTGAATTAACAGGGTGCCTATTTAATGGGGCTAACAAGCCGTCCGGCGAGCCACCTACTGCTGCCGGCGTAAGCCAAAGCGAGGAAGTTTGGAGGCTTTGATCCCATAAATGCTGTTTACCAACTGAACTTGATTAATTATAGCTTACCAGTAACTTCTCCAAAGAGCAAGTGCAATTATTCGATTACGCCGGACAGTGTCAAACTATGGCACGCCGGCCCTCTCGGATTGATAAAAATCCCCCGGCTGTGGTAAAATTCCCTTTATGATAGAAAATCTGGTCAAACGCGGCCCGGGTCAAACCGTGGCCTTTATTCCTTATCCCGAAGTCAATGCCCTGGCCGAAACCATGGTAGCTTTTGCCAATACCGATGGCGGCACAATTTTGATTGGCCTCAACGAGCAGGGCAAAGTGGTGGATTACATGATGGACGAAGAGGTCCAAAACAAACTGGCTCAGGCGCTGGTGATGTGCCGCCCGCCGGTTGTAACCGACTGGGAACAATGCGAGTTGCCCGGCGGCACGGTGGTTGCTCTGAAAATCGCCCGCAGCCCGGAGCTGCACGCCTTGGGTGATGGCCGGGTAATCATCCGCAGCGGCGTTAAAAATATGCCGCTGGGCGGCGAAGCAATCCGGCACCTGGCCGCCACCAAATCCAGCAGCGATTTTGAAAGCGAACCGGTAGCCGGCTCCACCCTGGTAGACCTGGATAAAGATGTTTTGGACGAATACCTGCGGCGGCGAGCGGAACGCGGCTCTCGCCCCGTTAAAGAATCGTTGCAGGAACATCTGGTGGAAATCGGCGCGATGGCGGACGACGGCACGCCCACCACCGCCGGGATGCTGCTGTTCGGCAAAAATCCGCAGGCGTTTTTACCGCAAAGCGGCGTGATTTTTGTTAAATTCCTGAGCACCGAACCCCGGGGGCGCGACGGCATGGCCGGCTATGGCCGGCGGGTAGAAATTGAAGGATCGCTGGCCCGGGTCATTGAACGGGCCTGGAACGTGGTCACTGAAGAAATGCGGGTGGAAGCGGTAGTGACCGGCCTAAAACGGGAAGAAGTGCCAGAATACCCCGCTTTTGCCGTGCGCGAAGCGCTGGTAAACGCAGTGTGCCACCGCGATTATCGTCTGAGCGGGCGGCGGGTTGAAGTAAGAATGTATGAAGACCGGCTGGAGGTGATCAGCCCCGGCGGCCTGCCCGGTTACATCACCCTGGATAATATTGTGGACGAGCATTTTTCCCGCAACCCGCGATTGGTTTCGGGCCTGTTTCAGTGGGGATACATTGAGGAATTGGGACTGGGTATCGACCGGATGATTGAGGAAATGCTGGAAAAAGGGCATCCGGCTCCGGATTTCGAGGCCAAACCCTACTCCTTCACCGTGCGACTGCACAACACCCTGGAACGCGCCCCGGTCAAACGCTGGATCACCAACATGAACGAGCGCCAGATGCGGGCCATGAACTTTGTTGAAGAGCAGGGCCGCATCACCAACCGCGATTACCGCCAACTCTGCCCCGACGTCAACCCGGAAACCCTCCGCCTGGACCTGGTTGATCTGATCGACAAAGGCCTTTTGCTAAAAATTGGGGATAAAAAAGGTACGTACTACATTCTAAAATAGACACCTTTTTGTCGACAATTGTGAATGGTGAATTGTGAACGGTTTGATGCAATTTCATTAATAGTTTCACCATTGGCTATTCACAATTCACAACTTTTTCCAAACCCAGTCCCCAAAAAACGATGCCTTCTCAATAATCTGGGGCAGAGTTGGTTGAGCTTGTCGAAAGCAACGGTCTTCGACAGGCTCAGATCTCGTTCCCCGAAAATATTGAGAAGATACAAAAAACGTAGAATCTATTCAGTCGCTTTGGTCTCAAACGTCAATTTTTTGCTCTTCACGCGGATATTCACGGTGGTTCCTGCCTGGGGGTCTTGGCGCAGCAGAAAATCGGCCATGGGTTCGCGGATATGTTTTTCGATGATGCGGCGCAACGGGCGCGCGCCCCATTCGGGGTGATCGTTTTGGGCCAGCAGCCACTTTTTGGCCCCGCTGGAAATATCCAGGTGGAGGTTGCGGGTGGCCATTAATTCTTCTTCCTGGCGCAGCATCAGATCCAAAATATCCCGCAAATTTTCCTCCGACAGCAGGTGGAAATAGATAATGTCACTCAGCCGGTTGAGAAATTCGGGCCGGAAATGGGTTTTGACCCGCTCATCGGCATGCTCACGGGCCACAGCCTCGCTCAACTCGGGGTCCGACAGGTACCGCCCGCCGATGTTGCTGGTCATCAAAATCACGCACTCGCTGAAACTGACGGTTTCACCCTTGCCGCTGGTCAGCCGGCCTTCATCCATCACTTGCAGCAGCACGTCAAACACTTTGACCGCCGCTTTTTCCACCTCGTCAAACAGAACCACGCTGTACGGCTGCTTTTTCACCACATCGGTCAACTGGCCGCCGGCATCGTGGCCAATGTAGCCCGGCGGAGAGCCGATGAGCCGGTTCACCGAGGAGTCGTCCATATACTCGCTCATATCCAGCGTGATCAGGGCCGATTCCGTGCCAAACATAAATTCGGCCAGGGCTTTGCCCAACTCGGTTTTTCCCACGCCCGTTGGCCCCAAAAACAGGAACGAGCCAATGGGCCGCTGCGGGTCTTTCAGACCGACCCGGGCCATTTTGACCGCGCGGCTCAGGGCCAGCACAGCCTCGTCCTGCCCAATGATGCGGCGGTGCAGTTGATCGACCATGTTGGCGTAGCGACTGCGTTCATCGGCATCCATATTGGTGACCGGGATGCCAGTGAGCAAACTGGCAGCGATCATCACATCGTCCGGGTCCAACTGCTCATCCTTTTTCACCTCGGAGTCACCCACCTCGTGCATGCTCATTTTGACCATGGCCGCCGCGCGATGCAGCAGGTGGACAGCGGCGCTGGGCAGGACTTCTTCGGTGTAGTAACGCCCGGCCAGGCGCGCGGCCTCTTGCAGGCTTTCATCGGTGATCTGCAAGCCGTAATCGCCCTGGAAGGTGGTTCGCAGCACCTCCAGCATGGCGCGGGTTTCGGGCACAGTGGCCGGAGGAACTTCCATGCGGCGCATGTGGTCGGTGACAACCGATGATTTCGACAGCCGGTCGTTATACCGGCCCTCGGTGGTGGTGCCCATAATGACCACATCGTTGGAGAGCAGCGCTTTTTGCAGTTCGGTGCAGGCTTTTTCGGGAAATTCGGCGCGAATGCCGCCAAAAAAACGGTTGATGTCGGGCATGAACAAGATGCCGTTTTTGGCCAGCCGCAGGCCGGAGCGCAGCGAGTTGAGGGGATCATCCAGCAAGGCCGGCTCGTTGATCTGCACCAGCGAGTCGACGCCCACCGGCCCCTTTCCTTCGGCCACAAGTTGGGCCAGCGAGAGCGCCAGCGATTGTTTGCCCACGCCGGTCGCGCCTACCAGCACCACGTGCCGGTCGCGGGCCATCGAGAGCAAGTTCACCAGATCGCGCAGCAGATCTTCCCGAAAATACACGGGGGTCATTTGCCCGTTTCTGGCCAGGGCCACCAGATCAACGGCGGTTGCACCGCTGGAGAGGGAGGGCTTGCCCAGAGCATCGATTACCGCACGCTGGGTGATGCCCAATTTATTGAGCAGCCGGGCCGTGCCCACGCTGATGTCGGCCATCACGCCCAGGGCGTGGCCGGTATTGCACCAGGCTTCATCCCGGGATTTGGCAATGCTCAACCCCTCGTCCAGCACAATAATCATCTCGTTACCCAGCGAGACCCGGCGGCGATTGCCGGTCACAAAATCAAGGCCGGCATCGCGGGCGGCGCGTTCGGCGGCGGCCCGTTCTACATCCTGTTCAAAACCGGCCCAGTTAAAACCGCGTTCTTTGCTAAAATTGCGCAGCAGCCGGTGGGCCTCTACATCGGGCATTTTCAAAAAAGCCAACAGGAGCATTTCGGCGGTCATTACCCGTTTATTGTGGCTGCGCATCAGCCCGGCGGCCTGATCGAGGGCAAAGGCCAGGGTTTTGGAGGGGATTTTGCTGGATAGGGTTGCTCGTTTTTGGGCCACTGTGTATCTCCGTGTGGTAAAGTGTCGGTAAAATTCTATGTGGATATACGATGTAGTTTTGGATAAGTTCCAGGCTATTATATCACACAGGCCAAGCGGCTCACAACTCTACCAGGCCCGTAATCGTCAAATTTAAGAATTATTGTTATAATACTCCAAATTTTGATACAAAGGATAGGACATTATGTCGCCGGAAGATGTTACTGCAATTGGAAATTACGTGGTCATTATCTTGTTCATTGTAGCCGTGCTGTTCTGGTGGTTCAGATTTTCGGTGAACCGGCGCTGGAACAAGCACAGAAAAGCCACGGTGGGAAAATGGGAAACCGAGGATATTAAATTTGTACGCGGCCCGTCGGGGGGACAATTTGGCGGTCTGGAGTCGATGGGCGCCAAACGGGCCATCACCGGCATCGGCCTGGTGGTGATGACCGAAAAGGATTTACGCGTGACCCGCGCTACGCCCACCGCCTCATGGATCATCACTTTCAAACAAATCAAGGGCGTCGCGCTCCGCCGCAAGTTTATGGGCGAGTTCAGCAAAAAGACGCCCTATATTGTGGTGCGTTTTGTCAAAGACGGGACGCCCGATAAGCTGGGGTTCCGGGTGAACAATTACGAAGAATGGGCGGAAGAACTGGCTGAAGCCGCCGGAGTGACGTTAAAAGATCAAACCGGCGAGTGAGCCGTATCAGAGGCCGGGCCTGGTTGGATCACTATAAAAAGAATAAGGGGCGTCTCACCCATCCGCTGCGCATTTCCCAACTTCGGCGGGGCGATTAGGCCTGGGTGTGCCGAGCTTCAATATCTTTCAAATCGTTAATCGTGGCGATCTCTTCGGGCCGCACACTTTCCGAAAACCAGGCATCCAGAATTTCTTTGGCCACTTCAGTAGAGGTGGCGCGGAGACTCATGACCAAGACATTGGCATCGTTCCACCAGCGCGCGCCGCGAGCGGTTTCGGCATCGCCGCACAGGGCGGCCCGAACGCCCGGCACTTTGTTGGCCGCCATCGACGCGCCGGTGCCGGTGTAGCAGAATAAAACCCCTTCATCCACTTTGTGTTGGGCCACCATTTCGCCCAACTGCTCCGAAACCCGGGTCCAAACCAGCTCTTCGCCAATGAGAGGGCCTAACAACACTACTTCGTGGCCGTGCGATTTTAAATCTTCAATCACGGCATCGGTTAAATGGGTTTTTTCGTCACTGGCAACTGTAATTTTCATCATTTAACTCCTACACAAGCATCAACTTTCGATCAACTTCTACGGCCATCGCTTCCTGGCGCAGCGCGTCTCTCATTTGAGCCATATATTCCAGCACTTCATCCAGATGTTCATTGAGTTCTTCGCGGGTGACAAACGAGCGCACAATATAGACCACCTCATTGACTAATCCGGCCTCCTCGCTCTCCCACACGCCTTCGGCCTGACTGCTGGTCGCGCCGCCAAAACGTTCGCCTAAAAAGGCCAGCGCCTCTTTTACGTAAGGGATGGTATCTACCGGCTGATCAACATCGATGGTGGTGGGAATATACAAGGCAATTTCCGAGGTGCGGCCCAGGCGGTCTACAATCGCTTCAGCCAGGTTGTCGAGAACGGATGGATATTCTGTGGGCAGGGTATCGGCCATATCGGGCAGGTAGGGCAGGTCAAAATCAACGGCTTCAGATATTGTCTTATCTTCATCCTCAATATGAGACCGATTCACCACCGTCAACAGGCTCACCCGATCAGACTGGAGATGTTCTTTTAAACCTGCCTTTAATTTGTTAAGCGATTCAAAAGCCTGAGGCGTAGGCGGGGCCACCAGCACAATCTGGCTGGTCCGGGCCAGCATGTAAACCAACCCTTCGTCGATCTCATCGGGCAGGCCGATTACGATATTGGCGTAATGGCTGAAAAAATGGTCAATCATCAAGGTGGCGTCCACATCATCGGGCAGCGAGGGGTCAACATGGGGCAGCCGGACATCAAAGCCTGCCGGATGGCGGTAAACGTCATCATCACCGGCAAAGCCAAACCGTTGGGGCAATTGATAGGGATTGGGGTACTCGCTGTACACCGTGGATCGCTGCGTTTGCTGCGCCAGGGCCGAGGCCAGAGCGCCGGCAATGGTGGTGCCGCCCGCGCCCGCTGTTACGCGGAACACCAGCACCAGATTGGTCTGCGCTTCGTGCTGTCCCAGCCGGGCGCTGGTTGCCACCAGTTGGCGGCCCAGCATGCGGGCCAGTTCCAGGGCGGCGGTATCGTATTTTTCCAACAGCGTTAAAAATTGATCCCGTTTGATGACCAACACGCTGAGATTGCTGAGCGCGGTGGCCGTGGCCGATCGCACCTGATTCTGTAATACGCCAATTTCGCCCAGAATGTCTCCCTGCCGCAGGTAGGCCAAGGTCTGGCTGCTTTTTCGGTCGGGCGATAGATGGGAGATGCCCACAATGCCGTTTTTGATCAAAAACGCATCCTCACTCATTTCGCCCTGCCAGACAATCACCTCGTTGCGCTCGTACTCTCGCTCTTCCATTTGCCCGGCAATCGCGCGCAGTTGGTGGCGGGACAGCCCTTTGAACATCGGCATCTGCTGCAAAAAGGAAATGTTGTCCATGTTGAGCCGGTCCCAGATACCGGCGGGCAAAAATATTTTGCGCCGGCTGGAACCGCCAAAGATCACGCGGTAG
Source organism: uncultured Caldilineaceae bacterium (assembly GCA_964612485.1). GTDB lineage: Bacteria > Chloroflexota > Anaerolineae > 4572-78 > J111 > JAFGNV01. The sequence continues at coordinate 68,324 of CAZTFF010000007.1, read as the reverse complement.
TAGATTTCTCCGTTCAGCAGGGCTTCGCGGATGTAGCCGGCGTCTTTGAGCGTATGGATGGTCTGTTCCAGTTCGGTGGTGGAAAGCTGGGAGAATTTCTGCTTGATGCCGTCCAGATTGGCCTGTTTTTGGTGCGACAGGAAATTGACCACTTTGCGCTGCGTCTCAGGCAAGTCGAGCAAATCCAGCGGGCTTAAGGCTTTTTTGCGCTCCGATTTTTGCGCTTGGCCCGCCGCTTTTTTACGCCGCTTAACGCCGTGCAGTAGATCGTCTAATGAGTTTTTATCCTCGGCCATCATCTCCTCCAACAGGTGGCACGTTTTCAATCAGAGTTTACCCAAAATCCAAGAAACTTAGAAATGCAAATTTATCTTTCGGTCGGTCGGACTCACCAAACACCGGCTGCCCCATAAACTTTTCGCGCTCTTCCGGTGTTAATTCTCGCTGTTTATACTGCCGAGCCAGTTCGAACATTTTTTGGAATCGGGTATAGAAAATCCTGACCAATCCATCGGCGGCAGCAGTTGCCAGTTGCACATCATCCGGCGACCATGTTGCTCCCCAGACCCCGCCGTTATGGCCGGTCAGCATATCCACCACTTGATGGCTCGATGCGTCCCACACATACACCACGCCATCATCTGAAGTAGCAGCCAACCGCCGCCCGTCGCGGCTCCAGGCCACGCTGGCTACGGCGCGGGCGTGGCCCAACCGCGCGATCTGCTCACCATTCGCTGCATTCCAAAGCCGAACGGTTGAGTCGCCCGACGCGGAGGCCAGGGTTTGACCGTCGGGGCTGAACACCACATCCCAGACAAAGTTGGCGTGGCCTTTGAGGGTCAACTTCGGTGTGCCGGCGGCTAAATCCCAAATAATAATGGTTTCATCATCTGAGGAGGAGGCCAGGATCTGACCATCGGGACTGAAATCAACGCCCAACACGCCGCCTTCGTGCCCCACCAACGCTTTTTTTATGGCGCCGGTTGAAACATCCCACAAACGAATAATTTTATCACTATTGGCCGTGGCCAGCAAGGTGTCATCAAAACTCCAGACGGCCCGAAAAACAGTAACATTGGGGCCGGCCAGGACCATGGCCGGTTCAGCGATTTCCACTACCGGCCCGTCGATGGCAGCGGGAACATTCCAAACTCGCACCGCGCCGTCGTTAGAGGTGGTTGCCAGTTGGCCGCCGTTGTGCTGCCAGGCCACATCCCACACCCAGCCCTGGTGCCCCGTCAAAACAGCCACACATTGACCGGTTTCAGTATGCCACAGGCGAGCCGTGCCATCCTTACCGCCTGAGGCAATTAATCTTTCCCGGGGATGCCAGGCTACATCGTTCACTTCATCAGTATGGCCGTGGCCGGCGGTAACGCCGGGAATCACATCAACCTGCCACAGGCGGGCCGTGCCGTCGTCTGAGGCTGAAATCAACTCAGTTCCGTTGGGGTGCCAATTGACCTGACGGATCCAATCGGTGTGGCCGGTCAGTTGGAGCGCGGACTGGCCGGCGTCCACATCCCAGATGATGATCTTGTTGTTGCCAATGGCCGATGAGGCCAGGCGAAATCCATCGGGATGCCAACGCGCGCTGCGCACAAAACTTTGATGCCCCACCAGCACATCCAAAATGGCGCCGGTATCGGCCTGCCAAATCCGCACCGTGCCGTCTTTGCCCGCCGTGGCCAGCCGGGAGCCGTCGGGATGCCAGACAACATCAAACACTTCGCCGCGATGCCCCGTCAACGCTCGCTCTACCGCCAGCGTTTCCAGATTCCAGATAAAAACTTCCCCCTCATCGCCACAGGAGGCCAATTTTTGCTCGCCGGGATGCCAGTCGAGGCCCCGCACTTTGAGTGTACTTCGTACTTTGCAGGGGCACGCCTCTAACACGGCTGTTTCTTTAAGCGTGGCAAAATCCCAAACGCGGATAGTGCCGTCCGCCGAGGCGGTAGCCAGTTGCCGGCCATCAGGGTTCCAGGTGAGACTGAAGACGCCCCGGGTGTGACCTTCTAAAATGCCGTGCAGCCGGCCCGAGGCCATATTCCACAGATGGACGGCGCCGCGCACGCCGTCATCGGGCGCAAAGAAATCGAGCGGATTGGTCAGGGCGCTGGCCGAGGCCAGATACGCGCCGGAGGGGCTAAATTGCAGATCGCGGACCGCTTCGGTGTGGCCGGCCAGCAGGGTTTGTAAGGCGTTAGTGTCCGTATCCCACACCTGGATATCGCCTTTGCGCAGCCCCAGCACCACCCGTTTTCCATCGGGCGACCAGGCCGCCGACAAAACCGCATCGCTCCGGCTTTCCAGCACGCGCCAGGGCCGAATTTGCAACAGTACTTCCCGCAGGGTGCTTTCGGCCTGAACAATATCGGCCTGCTCGATGGCTTCCAGGGCCAGGATCAAACTGAGTTCTGAGTCACGATCCACTTCCTGCATTGCTTCCGCCGACAGCCCCCGGGCCAGGGCCACGCGTTGGGCCTGCCGGGCGCGGTTGCGCTGGTAGAGCGCGCGCCCACCTAAAACAATGAGGATCAGCAGAATGACCGTCATCATCACCCCGCTGGAAACATTAAACTGGCCGGTACTCACTACAATTATCAACAATATGGCAAAGCCGGTTACGCCTGCCGCAATACGATTGCGTAGAATTCGTTTCTTGTGGGCCTGGCTCAAGCGCAGCAGTTCGCGGGCATCGTCATCCAACACCAGGTTTTGCCGCTGGCTTTCAATGATATTCAGCTTTTGCGGGTCTAACAGGGTGCCGTATCGTTTGTAAGATAGCACCTCGCGGGTCAACAACTCCTGGGCCGCTTTGCGGGCCTGGGCTTCGGGGTCAACCTGAATTTCGGTGATCAGATAATTGTGGGCCAGTTCATACACCAGGTCCGTTTCCGCGGTTTCGCCCTCGCTGACCCGCACCAGCCGGTTATCTACCATCAAGTCCAGCACGTTGCGCAGCTTATCCGGGTCGGTTTGCGTACTCTTGACCAGTTCCGGCAACGAGCGCAGCGCCCGGTTATTGTCGGATGTGACCAGGCTGTCCAGAATGCGATGGGCTACTTCGCGCTCCGGGGCGTTCATATTCTGCTGCAAAACGCGCTGCAAATGGCCCCGCAAAATACCCGAAGCCCGGCCCAGTTGGGCATAGTCGGCGGCGGTGATCTGGTTTTCGCCGGGTGATAGGTTATCAAACAGGGCCGAACAGACCAGTTGCAGTTCGGCGGGGGAAAGCGTGGCCTGAGCATGCTGCAAATCCTGCAACATGCGGTCTACCAGCCCGGCTTCATAGGTAACTTTGGCCCGGCGGGCCGGCTCGATGACAACCTGTCTGGCTTCGATCACATCCAAGGGTTTGAGCAGATATTGCCGCTCAAAGGGGTTGCGGATGCGCGGGCTGAAATTGGCGATCTGCCCAAAATATTCATCGCGCAGGGCCAAGGCCCAGGGCATGCCCAGGGTTTCGTCTTCCAAACAATCGGCCAGCTCATTGACAAAATAGTCCTGCCGTTCAAGATCAAGTTCGGTGAAAAACTCTTCAAACTGATCCAGGAAAATGTGCAACGTGGCCTCGCCGCCCAGCACATCCCTAACCTGGTGCAAAAAATCAACCAATGGACACTGGGCGAGGCCCGGCACTTTGGAAAGATTGGGGATAAAAGCGCGTTTGATGGCAATAGCCGGGTCCTGATTCCAGGGGCGCACCAGCAGCGGCAAATGGCCTTTCACCAATAATCGCGCCGCCAGCCCCGCCTGCAACAGCGAACTTTTGCCGGAACCGGATTCGGCGTGAATGATGGTGAGCGTATTAGGCTGCAACAGCCGGAAAAGGTGCCGGATGGCGCTGCGACGGCCATAAAACAAGGGAGCATCGGGAATTTTGTAATCCAACAGGGCTTTGTAAGGGCTGCTGGTCAGCTTGCCATCCTGAACCAAAGAAACCTTGGCAATGATGGTTGAGGTGTCGCCGGTGGAAGATTTTTTGGCAAAAGGGGCCACCAATTCCCGCAAGCGGGTGGCGATGTTGACCACGGCCTCGGCCAGCACGGTTTTTTCGTACTCGTCCCGGCTGCGGGCCTCATCAACCGCGCTTTGGGCTTGTTGGATGATGACCTGCGCGCCGTGGCCCATGGCCAGCGCGCCCTTCATAATATCGCCGGTGGCAATCAGCAAGGGCGATAATTCTGCATCCAAGGCTTCGCGGGAAATTTCGCCGTTGATGGCCTGGTTGACCAGTTCGATGGCCTGTTCGTGGTCGTCAATCTGGTTCAGGAGGTCCAGCGGAGCATTTCCGGCGTATCTGGCCTCGCGCTGGCGGAGCGTATTAAGATTCTTGTTGAGCGTAAGCAATCTTTCTTTTAGGTCTTCCATAGAGCCCTCGGTTAACGACGCTGTGCAAATAGTTTAACACAAAAATCTTAAGCTCACAATAAGCCAGATATTTGCACAGGGGTGGTTTGACAAGATATTTCATCTTGATTTATGATACAAGAGCAGAATTAACAAACTACATTACAGTAACTTCTCAGTTCACAGAGCTACACAGAGCAGCCCCAGAGATTCACAGAGAAAGCTCAAAAAATATAAAATTCTCTGTCTCTGCGTATTCTCTGACAGGCTGTTTTAAAAGCCTCCAGATGAACACAGATAGGCACAGATAAGTAAAATTAGCAAATAATCTGTGAATTATCTGGTGCAACCTATGGTTGCCTAAATCTGTGGATGAAACAGTAAAAATAACACTTTTAAAACAGCTTGTGAGAATCACTTTGTAATCTGATTATCAAAACATAAGGATAAAAAATGTCAGTAGATCAGGTAAGCCGAATGTCCGCTATCCAAGATTTCCATCGTGTCCGATCCCAGGCGCGTATGGAAGAATTGAGAGCGCGGCTCACCGGCCAATCGACTAAATTGTTCTCTTACGAGGAAGTTCGCCAAAAACTTCGCGCCACCAGCACCAAACCCCGGGGGTTGCAGGAAATTCCGTTAGACGCCATTGTGGGCAGCGTGGGCCGTTACGATGATTTTACCCGCAGCTTTCTGCCCCGCCACGACAGCGCTCAAAGCCGTTGGACCGGCGTGCAGCAAGCAACCTTGGACCTGGTGGGGACTCCGCCCATCGAAGTCTATCAAATTGGCGATGCCTATTTTGTGCTGGATGGCAATCATCGTGTTTCGGTGGCGAGGCAGTTGGGGGCGGCTACCATCCAGGCTTATGTAACTGAGGTTAAAACCCGCGTTCCCTTTTCTCCCGATACCCAGCCGGACCAACTCATTCTCAAAGCAGAGTATGCTGATTTTCTGGAACGAACCCAACTGGGAAAACTGCGCCCCCAAGCCGACCTGGCCGTAACCGCGCCCGGCAAATATCCCATTCTAGAAGAACATATTGAGGTACATCGTTACTTTATGGGTCTGGAACGGAACGATTTTGTTCCTCTTGAAGAGGCCGCGGCCCACTGGTACGATACGGTCTACACGCCGGTTGTCCAAATAATCCGCGAGCAAAACATTTTGCACTATTTCCCCGACCGGACCGAAACCGACCTTTATTTGTGGCTCTCACGCCACCGCAAAGGATTGGAGGAGGCGCTGGGGTGGGAGGTTGAACTGGAATCGGTGGCCGCCGACCTCACCACCTACCACAGCCCCCGCCTGGAACGGCTGGCCGCTCGGCTGGGCGCGCAATTTTTGGATATTCTTACACCTGATTCTCTGGAGTCCGGGCCTCACACCGGCCTCTGGCGCGAGCAAAAAGGAAAATCCAACCAGGATTGCTGCCTCTTTACCCAGATTCTGGTGCCGGTCAGCGGCCAGCATCGCAGTTGGCCCGCGCTGGAACAGGCCCTTGAGATTGCGCGGCGGGAAAATAGCCGGGTCAATGGCCTGCATATCGTGGCCTCGGCTTCGGAGATAGAGAGTGAAACTACTCAGGCTGTGCAAGCTGAATTTGATCAACGCTGCGCCGCAGCCGGTATTCCCGGCAAATTAGCCGTAGTTCATGGCGAGGTGGCCCGCCAAATCTGCGAGCGCTCCCGCTGGAACGATTTGATTGTGGCCGATGTAGCTCACCCGCCGGCCTCGCAGCCATTGGCTAAATTAGGCAACCGCTTCCGCACCATTCTCAGGCGCTGCGCCACCCCGGTGCTGGCCGTTCCGCCCAACTCTGTGCCCTTAACCCGTACGCTGCTGGCCTACGACGGCAGCCCCAAGGCCGAGGAGGCCCTGTTTGTAGCCACTTACGTTTCAAAACGATGGGACATTCCATTGAGTGTGCTCACCATTTGTAACGATGAATGCCCCGAAACCGTGCAGGAACACGCCCAAACTTATCTGGCCCACCGTGAGGTGAAGGCCACATTTCTCATCGAGCAGGGAACCTCAATTGGACAAATTATTTTGGATACGGCCCGCTCGCGTGAAATAGATTTAATTTTGATGGGCGGGTACAGCCGCTCCGCCGTTTGGGAAATTGTCCTGGGCAGCGCGCTGGATCAGGTATTGCGTGAGTTTGGGAAATTGATTTTTATTTGCCGGTAAAAAATGATTGTGCAAATGATCTTCTAAAAATAACTCCCTGGTTTCATCTAAAGATTAGAGATTTCGCATTAATCTCTAATCTCCTAATCAATTTTTCGGAAAAACGAGGTCTGAGCCTGTCGAAGACCGTTGGTTTCGACAGGCTCAACCAACTCTGCCCCAGATTATTGAGAAGGCACAACAAGGAAGTAATTTACAAGCGATTACTCAGAATCAATATGCTCGCGCAACGCTGCCGCCAGCCGGTCGATGTCTTCTTCCGTATTGTAAAAGCCGGTCGAAATCCGCAGCGCGTAAGGGTGCCGCAAGAAGCGCAAAACAATGTCTTCTTTGCTCAACCTGAGCATAGTTTTAGACGGGTCCAGGCCATCAACGGTAAATGTTACCAGGCCGGCTTGCGGGCCGGAGGGCGTAAGAATCGTCGTGCCGGGGAGTCCGGCCAGGGTCTGGCGCGCGTATTCGGCCAGATGCTCAATGCGATTATGAATCCAGCGCCACCCCACGGTTTCATCCAGCCACTGCAAATTGGCCAACATGCCGTGAATGCCGGGGCGATAGACCGTGCCCACCTCAAACCGCCGCGCCGAATCCCGCGCCGGCAAAAAATGCCCCGAAAAATCATAACCGTTGATATCCTCCAGCGTTAAGAACCCCACAAACGTAGGGGCCACCAAACTCAAACGATCTTTACGAACATACAGCGCGCCGGTGCCTTCCGGGCTGCATAACCATTTTTGGCCGGGCATGGCGTAAAAATCAACCCCGGTGGCCGGCAGATCCAGCGGAATCGCGCCGGCGGATTGCGCCCCATCCACCAACACCAGAACATCATGGCGATGCGCCATCGCCACAATCTCGGCCAACGGCAAGCGCGCGCCCGTATTCCACAACACGTGCGAAACCACCAGCAAGCGGGTGCGCGGCGTAATGGCGGCCTCCAATTCGGCCAGTACATTGTCGGCGCTGATGTCGATGATGTTGACGTTGACCCCGTGACGCTGGCGCAGCACATACACCGGCAGCAGCCCACCCTCGTGCTCCGAGGTAGTGGTCAACACCTCATCGCCGGGCTGCCAAGATAGACCGTGGACCACAATATTAATGCCTTCCGTGGTGTGATGGGTCAACGCTATCTCTGAAGGATCGGCGTTGACCAGCCGGGCCAGCGCCGCCCGCAGTTCGACCAGTGTTTCGGACAGCGCTTTGAACCCGCTCAAATCGGCCCGGCCTTCGCTCAGTTCGCGGCTGTTGGCCTGATTTACCGTGTCGATGGTGAGGGTTGACATGGGACCGCAGGTACCGGTGTTCAAATACACCTTGTTTTGCACGGAAGGCATCGCCTGCCGAATTTGGGTGATTTTTCCAGAATCGTTAGTCATGAATAATTTACCTCGTCGCTCTCTTTAAGTATTGGGGGGATAGAATAACAGACCTTCTTTTTTTGCAGCGGCCCACAACTGCCGGTCAAAGGTAGCCATTGTCACCGATGCGCCCATAGCTTCTTGCCACACCAGCGCCGCCGCTAACTGAACGGCGTCGTAGCCCCGCAGGCCGTGTTCCCAGGCCAATATATCGGCGCGAGAAATCGCCATTTCTGTAAGTTGGATTCGCGCCAGATCAAACCACTCCGTTCTAAACGCTTGCAGGCTTTCCGCGGCAGCATCTGGGGATAACACCCCCATACGAACCGATTTGGCCAACGCAGCCGCCACCTCCACCCGACTGATGATGGCTGTCCCCACTATCTCGGCGGCAGCGATCAATTGATCAATCTCAGTTGAGCCGGGTTCAGCCACATACCGTTTCACCAGCGCGCTGGCATCGAGGTAGAGAATCATTCTCGATTCTCCAGCAGCACCTCGGCAACGGTTTTACGGCCCTCAAGTTGAGCAACCGGACTTTTCGGCTCCAACTTGCGGCCACTCCAGGACACCAGACCGGTTTGGCTCAACTCATGTATCCGGGCTGCAAGGGAAGGCTGGATAGGCATAATTTGGCCTACCGGTTTGCCGCGGTCCGTGATAATCAGGGTCGCCCCGCCTTTGACCTGTTTGACATAACTACTCAATCGGACCTTCAACTCTCTGATTCCCACCGTCATTTGCGCCATGATCATCACTCCATAATACTTTCTGATCACAAAAATATATGCAACCACATTATACAACAAGTGACCACTTTATTCAAGAAATTCTCGGAATTCGGGCCAGCAGTTCGCTGACAACTTCGTAGTTAATGGTTCCCAGGTTTTCAGCCACTTCTTCGGCGGTAATTACCGCATCGCCCTGCCGGCCAATCAGCACCACTTCATCGCCCTGGCGCACATTGGAAATATGGGTCACGTTGATGGCGGCTTGATCCATGCTGACCCGTCCCACCAGCGGCGCGCGCTGCCCTTTCACCAGCACCTCTTTCCAGGTTTGCGGCGCCCGGCGGAAACCATCGGCATAACCCACCGGAATAATGGCCAGGGTTTCTTCTCCCTGGGTCCGATAGGTGGCTCCATAACCAATCGGGCTGTCGGGCGGCAGGGTTTTGACCTGCCCGACGGTACTCTTAAACGATAACGCGGGGCGAAACCCTTCCGGCAGCGGGGTTGCCGGCGAGGGCGGCAGGCCGTACAGCCCAATCCCGGCCCGCACCATATCAAACCGGGCTTCGGGCAAATTGAGAATACCCGCCGTGTTTGAGGCGTGGACAATGGCCGGGCGCAGGTTGGCTTTATCCAGTTGCCGCAGCAGGGCCTGGTACCGCCCCAACTGCTTGCGGGCGTGGGTTTGATCCATTTCATCGGCGGTGGCAAAGTGGGTGTACATGCCCTCAATCCGCAAGCCGGGCAAATCAATGGACTGCAAAAAGGCAAGCACCTCGTCCGGCAGCAGCCCCAGCCGGCCCATACCGGTATCCACTTTGACATGCACATATGCCTGTTGGTTCAAATCTTGCGCGGCGCGGCTAAAGGCCCGAGCCAATTCTTTGTTAAAAATAGTGGCTCGAACATTATGTAAAATCGCTTCGTGAGCCTGCCAGGCGGGCATGTAACTCATCACCAAAATGGGGATATCCAGGCCGGCGTACCGCAGGGTAATGGCTTCACCCAGGGTAGCCACGCCAATCCACGAGATGCCGTTGTTGAGCGCGGTACGGGCTACTTTGACCATACCGTGGCCGTAAGCATCGGCCTTGAGTACAGCCAGAATCTTGGCCGGGGCCGCCTGCTTTGCCAGCCGCCGCACATTGTTGGCTACCGCCTCCAGATCAACCTCTACCCAGGTGGGGCGGGCCGGCTGCTGGGGCCGAACCGTGGCCCAACCGGCCTCCTGGCGCACCAACTTCCGGCGGTCGCGTTGAGGGTTGCCCAGCAATCGCTGCACCACACCTTCCAGCCGCGTGCCGGCCCCGCCTTTGATCAGCACCACCGTATCGGGCGAAAGAATATCCTGCACCGCAGCCGCCGCATCATCGCGGGTAAAGGTTACGGTGACGGCGTGTTTGCCCAGACCCTCTTCGCGGGCCGCCACCGCAATATCCTGCGCGGCCTCGCCCTTGGTGACCAATCGTTCCACGCGGGTTCCGGCGTAACGCCCAATTTGTTGATGCGCCTGGCGCTCACTATCACCCAGATCGGGCATATCGCCCAAAATCGCTACTTTGCGCGCGCCGGGCATTTCGGCCAGGGTGTCGAGGGCGGCCATGGTTGCTTCGGGGCTGGCGTTGAAGGTGTCATCGATGATCAAGGAGCCTTTTTGGCCGGGCAAAGGGTTCATTCGGCCCGGCACGGGCGACAATTTCTTTAGCGCCGCCAGCGCCGCCTCGGGCGGAATATCAAAAACCAGGCCGGTGGTCACGGCTGCCAGCACCGTATAAATCTGGTGGCGTCCCAACAAAGAAATCTGGCCGGGATAAGATTGGCCATTACACTGCACCGTAAATCGAAGCCCGTCGCGCCGCAGAGTAAGGTCGATGGCGCGAACATCGGCCCCGGCGGTGAGACCAAAGGTGAGAATACGGGCCTGGGTGCGGGGCACCATGCCGGCCACCCGCGCGTTGTCGGCATTGAGAATGGCCGCGCCGTCAAAAGGCAGGGCCTCGATCAAACGCCCTTTTTCGGCGGCAATGTTGTTGAGCGTGCCCAGATAAGCCAGATGGGTGCGGTTGATGGTGGTGATCACGCCCACCTGGGGTTGAGTGAGGCGGGCCAGTTCGGAGATTTCACCAAAGCTATCGCAGGCCATTTCCAGCACGGCCATTTCGTGCTCGGCGGTCAGTTCGCCCAGCGAAATAGCCAGGCCATACCGGCCGTTGTAACTGCCGATATTTTTGAAAACGCGGTATCGCTTTTGCAAAACAGCGGCAATGGCCTCTTTGGTGGTTGTTTTGCCGCTGGAACCGGTCACGCCGATTACCTTAGGCCGGTATTTGTTGAGAATGAACGAGGCGTAATCGGCCAACGCCTGCTGGATGTCGGGCACTAATATGGTGGTGAGGGGATTCTCCAGAATGGGGACCGCCTGAGGGTCTTCGCATAAAATACCGGCTGCGCCTCGACTCAGGGCATCGCCAATGTACTGGTGGCCGTCGCCGGTGGTGGTTTTGACGGCCAGGAAAAGCTGGCCCGGCTCAAGTTGGCGCGAGTCAAAGGCAAAACCGGAAAAATGGTTAACACCGGCAGGGCCGTGCAAGGTTCCATGGGTCGCTGCCAGCACATCATCCAGATAAATCATACGCTGCTCCTCACCCTTAAACACAAGGGGGCAAAGGCGCAAAGACGCAGAGAGTTTGAATAAGCCTTGCGTCCCTGCGTCTTTGCATGCTGTAATCATAAATATCTGCGGATTGTACCACATCCGGGCCGAATGACCAACCGCTTGCCGGCGGGCAGTTGACAATTTTTGATTCTCCGGCCAAAATGGGGAACCAAAATAACAGGAGTCCCGTCGTGAGCCAACCCATCACTCTATCGCCCATTGGGGTGGTAAAAAGCCAGTTTGAGTCGAATACCCCGCCCGAAACCATTCGCACCCAGCCCGCCCAAATCGTGATCCATCCAGAATTTGAGCCGGGTTTGCTGGGGCTGGAAGCGGGGATGGATATTATCGTTATTTTCTATTTTGACCAGATTCAGGCCGATGAAATCGAGCTGCAACTGCATCCCCGGCATAATCCGGAAAACCCGCTGCGCGGCGTTTTTGCCACGCGCACCCAGTTCCGGCCCAATCCGGTAGGAGTTTCGGTAGCGCGTATCGAACAGATCGAAGACAGTACGCTGACGGTTATCGGGCTGGATGCGTTGGACGGCACGCCGGTGCTGGACATCAAACCGTATGCCCTCTATTTTGACGCCGATAGCCGCGCCCAACAATTTGAGGTACGAGAGGTACAAAATATCGAAGAAACGCGGGCGGCCATTGATCAAATCGACGCCGAAATCATCCGTTTGCTGGGCAACCGGGCCGGGTTTGTGCGACAAATCGTCAAATTCAAACAGAACGCGCAGGAGGTTCGCGCCCCCAATCGCTACGCCCAGGTGATGCAGCGGCGGCGGGAATTGGCCGAAGAGGCCGGTTTGAATCCTGATGTGATCGAGAGGATGTACAAATTGCTGGTAGATAATTTCATCAAGGAAGAGATGGAGATTTTACAGCAGCGAGAGCAGCAGGCGTGACACAATTAATTGCCCCGGCCAAATTGACGAGGTTCATTGATTGAGGTATAATGGCGGCTGTAATTTTGAGAATTTTTTTATGCCGAAGTGGCGGAACTGGCAGACGCGCTACGTTCAGGGCGTAGTGAGGGTTCCCTCGTGTGGGTTCGAATCCCACCTTCGGCACTCCAACACCCCGGCTTTGTCTTAACCGCAAAGCCAGAAGGCCGCATTCGTCTAGGGGCCTAGGACGCCGCCCTCTCAAGGCGGTAACACGGGTTCGAATCCCGTATGCGGCATGGTGACATATGGTGGCTGTGGCTCAATGGTAGAGCACCTGGTTGTGGCCCAGGAGGTTACGGGTTCGAGCCCCGTCAGCCACCCTGAACAAAGAGCAAAGAGCAAAGAAGCGCCTGAACGGCGCTTTTTTTGTTTTTTGTCCCCCCAGAAATTAAAGGATGAGAACAGTCTTATTGTACCATTGAACTGAACCACCAAACGTGGTACGTTGGCAAAAGAAAAGTCCCTGTAAGTTAAGTGCATAAGGAAAAACAGCCGATGAAACGTCTCACGCTTTCACTCTTCTTTTCTTTGCTTGTGATCACAACCGGCCTCTTGCTGCTGACGATTGTTGATACAAAGACCTCTAACGATGTGGCCTACCTCCCGGAAGCCCAAGCGGCTTGCGATCCGGCGGAATTGAACCGCATCGAAACCACCTTCCAGCAGATGGTGCAACGCCGGACCGATAACCCCGCCGCCGTTCCCGACGACGACTACAAAGCTGCCGCGCTGGACTACATCAACAGCGCCAACACCTGTTACGAAACCACCATCGCTCCCAGTTTGCAAGCTCAAACGGAACCCGTGCTTATTGACGAGGGCGGAGTGTGGTTCCCCGGATACGGGCCTACCGACGATGGCCTGTCGGGGCAATATGTTCTTGACGGCACGAAATGGGGCGCATCCGGCCTGGGAACCCCCGGCGGCACGGTGACTTACAGTTATATGCCACAAGGCGTCAGCCACGCCGTAGAAGGATTAGGTGGGAACACCCATATCAGCAACCTCAACGGTTTCAGCAGTTGTTTTTACACCGAGATCGAAGCTGCCTTTGCCGCCTGGTCAGCGGTGGCGGACATTGATTTTGTGGAAGTCGCCGACAACGGCCGGGCTTCAAACGCTTACGGCGCGGTGGGCGATATTCGGATTGGGGCTCATTCCTTTGATGGAACCTACGGCACGCTGGCCCACGCCTACTACCCGCCTCCCAACGGCACCTCCATTGCCGGGGACATACACCTGGACAACGCCGAACTGTGGTCCTGCACGCCAGGCTCCAATCGATTTGATATTGGCCTGGTGGTATTACATGAGCTTGGCCACTCGTTGGGATTGAGGCACGAAATTGCACCTCCTACCGCCGTTATGAACCCTACCTACAATCCTTCGCTTACAGGACTCCTACCAGATGATATGAATGGGATTGTAGAAATTTATGGAGTACGACCACCAAATGCGGGATTGACTTCAGATATATTTCCTGTTATGGCTACAACCACGCGGATCACCTATACCCTTCGTATTCACAATAGCAGTGTTGATTTGACCAACGTACAAATCAACAACACCATTCCCAACAGCACAACCTATGTCAATGGTTCAGCCAGCGACGGTGGGTCTGAACCGGTAGCAGATACGCTGGTCTGGCCGGCCACAACCCTTGGCGAAAATGGCACGCTGGTTCGCACATTTCAGGTGAGTGTCACCGAAACCATTACCGATGGACAAGTATTGATCAATCACCTGACTGTTACTTATAACGAAGGCGAAGACGTAAACCAACAGTTCTTTACGTTCGTCAACCCGGAAATCGTCTACCTGCCCCTGATCTTACGATGATAAAAATTGCCCCATCTTCTAAATCCCTCACTTCAACTTGAGGCGGGGGATTTTTTTTGGCAATCCGCAACTTGTGCTATACTACGGTTTTGTGTTTAAAGAAATCACACCATTTTTAATCTCAATATGTAGGGAAACATTTACTTATGGACAGACGCAACATCAGCATTCTGATTGGTATTTTACTTTTAACCGGCCTGCTGGCCTGGATTGTGACCACCAACGTGGAGTACACCTTCCCCGCCGAGGCCGCCGACGCGCCAGCCGAAGCTGGCGTGCCGGAAACCATTCCCGCCTGGGCCGCCTTACTGCCGTGGCAGGGCGGCCAGCAGCGCAGCATCAAAGTTCACCAGGGCCTGGATTTACAGGGCGGCCTGCAAGTGGTTTTGGAAGCCGACCTGCCCGAAGGCCAGGAACTGGCCGAAGGCTCTATGGAAGCGGCCCGCATTATTGTGGACAACCGGGTCAACGGCCTGGGCGTCACCGAACCGCTGGTCCAACTCCAGGGCAGTAACCGCATCATTGTGGAGCTGCCCGGCATTTCCGACCCCGATCTGGCTATCAGCACCATTCGCGAGACGGGTTTGCTGGAGTTTGTTGACGCCGGCGTATCCCCGCTGCCCGACGGCACGCCGGTGCAAACCACGTTTGGGGGTGATGCAGATGCCGCCCCGGCTCAAGAGCCTGCGCCAGCCGAGCCGTCGGAGAGTGAGGAGGGCGCGGCGGAAACACCGGAACCGGTGTACGAAACCATCATCACCGGCAGCGACCTGGATCAGGTAAGCAACGCCATCCTCAACCCCGATACCCGACAGGTGGAGATCAACTTCAGCCTCACCGCCGCAGGCGGCGATAAATTTGCCGCTTATACCGGTGAGAACATCGGCAGTTTTCTCTGTATTGTGCTGGACAAAGAAGTGATCTCCTGCCCCCGCGTGAACGCCCGCATCGACCAAAACGGCACCATCTCGCTGGGCGGCGACAGCCTGGAACAGGGACAGGCCCTGGCTATCCAGTTGCGTTACGGCGCGCTGCCCGTGCCGCTAAAAGTGGTTGAAAGCCGGAGCGTGGGTCCCACCTTGGGCCAGGACTCGGTAGAAAAAAGTATCCGGGCCGGAACCATTGGTCTGATCGTGGTCTTGCTGTTTATGATCGTCTATTACCGGCTGCCCGGTTTTATGGCCGCGCTGGCCATGATCATTTACGGGCTACTCAACTTTGGCCTCTACAAGATCATCCCGGTGACGCTCACCCTGCCCGCCATCACCGGTTTCATTCTATCGCTGGGCATGGCGGTCGATGCCAATATCCTGGTTTTCGAACGGATGAAGGAGGAACTGCGCGCCGGCCGCAACTTGGCCCGCGCCATGGAGCTGGGCTTTACCCGCGCCTGGCCCTCCATTCGAGATTCGGCGGTGAGCACGCTCATCACCTGTGTCATTTTGTTCTGGTTTGGCTCTAACTTTGGGGCCAGCATTGTAAAAGGCTTTGCCGTGACGCTGGCGCTGGGTGTCATCACCAATATCTTTACCGCGGTTACCATTACCCGCGCCTTCCTGCGGTTTATGATCGGTCTCTCCGGTGAAAATCTCAAGAATAATGTTTTCTTGATGGGCTTCAGCCTGAAAGAAAGTACCGCCATAGTGCCTGCCTGGGCCAGAGGCATATTCTCGATTGTTGACAAACGCAAATGGTTCTACATTTTTTCAACCATCATTATTGCTGTGGGCCTGGTAGCGATGGGCGTTTCAGCGGCCCAGTTTGGCGCGCCCTTGAAACCCAGTATCGATTTCGAAGGCGGCTCGTTGATGGAATTGCAATTCGAGCAGCCGGTCCAACTGGAACAGGTCCGCCAGATCTTTACCCGCTTCACCTTTGAAGACACCGACTACAAAGATACCAGCGTTACCCGAACCGAGCAGTTAGGCAACGAAACCATCCTGATCCGCTCCAAATTCTTGAGCGACGAAGCCAAAGCCGATATTCAGGCCCAACTTCGCAGCCAATTTGGCGAATTTACGGAACTGCGGTTTGACTCGGTTGGTCCCACCATTGGCGCTGAAGTAACCCGCACCGGCATTATTGCGGTAACGGTGGCCGCGCTGGCTATTTTGCTGTACCTGTACTACGCCTTCCGCTCGGTGCCCAATGCCTTCCGCTATGGCGTGGCCGCGGTGGTGGCTATGCTGCATGATATTCTGGTGACCGCCGGATTCTTTGCCATTGCCGGTATGATCGCCGGCTGGGAGATCGACGCGTTGTTCCTGACGGCCATTCTCACCGTCATCGGCTATTCCGTTCACGACACGATTATCGTGTTCGACCGGCTCCGGGAGAATTTACCGCGTTACCGCCTGGAAAAATTCGATATGGTCTGCAACCGCAGCCTGCTGGAAACCCTCAACCGGAGCATCGTCACCTCGCTCAGCACGATGTTTGTGGTGCTGTCCATTTTGGTGTTTGGCGGCTCCACTATCCGGCAATTTACGGCCGTTATCCTGGTGGGTATCATCAGCGGAACCTACTCCTCCATTTTCAACGCGGTCCCGGTGCTGGTGTCCTGGCAATTTGGCGAGCTGGGCAATTTCTTCCGCCGGATCACGGGCCGCAAGCCGGCCAACGCTACAGCGTAACCCAATTTTTAGTCATCAGAAAAGGCGTCTCCCGGCGGGAGACGCCTTTTTTAGGCTCTTCGAGCAGGGGCGAATGGCCATTCGCCCCTGCGAAATGTGCCATTAACGAGGGTCGTTTATGACACTTCCTCAAACAACGGCAGGCTGAAGGTAAAAATACTGCCCGCGCCCGGCTCGCTCTGCACCCAGATGTCGCCATCGTGGGCTTCGATAATCTTTTTAGCAATGGCTAATCCCAACCCGGCTCCCTGGGAAAGAGACGGGGCTGAACCGCGATAGAATTTGTCAAACACCAACCCCAAATCTTTGGCCGCAATCCCCTGGCCGGTATCGCGCACAGATACCTGCATGCGCACCGTATTACACACCAGCGAAACATCAACTTGGCCCCCGGCAACATTGTATTTAATCGCATTATCGAGCAAATTCGACAAAGCCTGTTTCAACCGCTCCGGGTCCCCCGGAATATCAGGTGTCGATCCCTCAGCATTGAACTTCAGCGTTATCTTTTTCTCCAGCGCCTGCGGATAAAACAGATCAATCACCGCTTGCGCCAGATTGGCCGGATTGACCATCTGTTTTTCCATATGGATGCGGCCGGTTTCAATCCTGGCTAGATCTAAAAAATCATGCACCATCTGCGACAACCGGAATGCCTCGTCATTGATCTGCTCCAATCCCCGGCGTACCTCACCGGTATCTAAAGAATCTGACAGCAAGGATTGGCTGGTGCCAATAATCCGGCTCATCGGCGATTGCAACTCGTTCAATACCGTATCCAGCCGGTCGCGCTGCTCAAAAAAACGCACGTTTTCAATGGCCGAAGCTGCCTGCGCGCCCAAAATATTGAGGGTGTGAATATCATCACCGGTAAATCGTTCCCCGCTATACCTGTTGAACACTTCAACCACGCCAATGGTTTTGTCTTTGAATATCAACGGTACACCCAATATCGTGCCGGCCTCTATGTACTTCAAATGATCCAGTTCATGAAAATGATGCGGTTCTTCCGCCAGATTATCTACCACCAGAGCCTCGCCGCTTTTTACGATCCAACCGGCCATACTTTCATCTAACGGCACGGTTATGGAATCGGCGGGGGAATTATTTCCGGCCAAAAACATATCAAAATGGTAATCGCCGTTATCTTTTTCCAACAAAAGAATAGCCGCCAATTCGGTATCGGTCAATTGGGTAGCGATTTCGATAATTGAAGGCAGCAGGGCATGCAAATCGAGCGTAGAGTTAAAAACCCGGCTCACTTCCAGCATCATTTCCAACCGCGCCACCTGAACCTCGGGCGCGGTGACGCTGCTGTCAATAATATCTTTGGGGGTTAGTTGTTTATCCATTGTTCAGGCACTGAAAGATTCCGTAAGTACACATTTAGTTCCAAAAAATGATTGTCCCAAAATTGGTATAACGTACAGCGTATCTCGTAAAATCTCTACCATATACGGTGTACGCAATACGTTCTACGTTCCGGGATGATGAAGTTTTTTTGGATGATTGCCGATACCGGGTTTTACGTGAAGCACATCAAAATTGTAACATTGCCCCGATTCCCTGACAAGAGGCAAAGAGTCCTAGCTATTTCGTCCTACAAAACCGGCAGATAAAGCTATCTTTTTCTATCAGAGAAAGCTGTAGGGGCAATCTGATAGTTTTTGAGAGTTTTCCTGTGCTACAATACTCTCAAAGCTCAAGGGTGGGCGCTCTTCACCTTTGAGAATTTTTGTTTTTTAGACAGGAATCAATAATCAGGAGTTCATCTTGAGCGATTCAGCCCCGCTGGCGGGCCTTTACAAATTAGAGCTATCCGAACGGAAACAACAACTTGCCGCCTTTACCGGCCTCTCGGAAGACGATTTAGCCGTATTGGATGCGGGTCTTTCCGCCGAGCAGGCCGACGTAATGATTGAAAACGTGGTGGGGCGCTATGTTTTGCCCTTTGGCGTAGCTACCAATTTTCTTATTAATCAGCGTGAGGTGGTAGTACCGATGGTGGTTGAGGAACCCAGCGTGGTAGCCGGCGCCAGCTACGCGGCCAAGGTGATCCGCGCCGGCGGTGGGTTTACCACCACCAGCAGCCATCCGGTGATGATCGGCCAAATTCAGGTACTCGATGTGCCGGATATGAACGAAGCCATCGCCAGGATCAATGCCGCCAGAGATGAGCTACTGGATACGGCTACCAAAGCCGATCCAATTATTCAAAAAATTGGCGGCGGCGCGCGGGGCATTGAATGCCGCCCGTTACCCAACACGCCGGCCGGCCCGATGCTGATTGTGCATATTTTGTACGACTGCCGGGACGCGATGGGGGCCAATATGGTCAATACGGCGGCGGAAACGCTGGCCCCAATGATCGAAACCCTGACCGGCGGGCGGGTCAACCTGCGGATTCTCTCTAATTTGGCCGACCGCCGCACCGCCCGCGCCGAGGGTCAGGTTCCGGTAGAGCAGCTCGCGCGCGGCGGTTTGCCCGGCGATGAAGTAGCCCAGGCCATTTTTGAAGCGTGGGCCTTTGCCGCCGCCGATCCCTACCGCGCCGCCACCCACAACAAAGGGGTTATGAACGGGATCGATGCTGTAGCCATTGCCACCGGCAACGACTGGCGAGCCATTGAAGCCGGCGCGCACACCTACGCCGCCCGCAGCGGCCAATCCACCAGCCTCACCGAGTGGGCATTGGTAAAGGACGAGTCCGGCCAGATCACCCATCTACGCGGCGTATTGGAAATGCCGATGGCCGTAGGCACGGTGGGCGGCGCAACCAAAGCGCATCCCATTGCCCGCCTATCGATGAAAATTTTGGGCAATCCCAACGCCACCACGCTGGCCGAAATCATGGTGGCCACGGGGCTGGCCCAAAACCTGGCCGCCATCTGGGCTTTAGCCACCGAAGGCATCCAGCGCGGCCATATGCGGCTTCACGCCCGGCAGGTGGCCCTGGCCGCGGGCGCGGAGGGGGCGCAGGTGCAGCAAATTGCCAGCCAACTGGTGGCCGAGGGCAACATCAACGAGGCCAGAGCTAAAGAGTTAATAGATACCAGAGATTAAAGATTAAAGATTTACGCTTTACACAATACGCAACACGAACTACGGAATAAAAACAACAAGGCAGAATAAGCTTATGCCAATTATGAAACCCTCAAAAGATACCGGCATTGTCGGTTACGGCAGTTACATTCCCCGCTACCGGGTTCCGGCCAAAGAAATCGCCCGCGTCTGGACAGACGGGCAGGGCGGCGTGCCGATCACCGAAAAAGCCGTGCCGGGGCCGGATGAAGATACCTTGACCATTTCGCTGGAAGCCGCCCGAAACGCGCTGCTGCGGGCGCAGATCGACCCGCAGGGCATCGGCGCGGTGTGGGTGGGCAGCGAAAGCCATCCCTACGCGGTCAAACCCACCAGCACTATTCTGGCCGAGGCCCTGGGCATCACGCCCTACACCGAAGCCGCTGACTGGCAATTTGCCTGCAAAGCGGGCACGGAAACCATTCAAGCGGCCATGGGCTTTGTGGGCAGCGGGATGGCGGCCTATGCGCTGGGCGTTGGCGCGGATACGGCGCAGGGACGCCCCGGTGATGCGCTGGAATACACCGCTGCGGCCGGCGGCGCGGCCTACATTATTGGGCCCGCCGAAGAAAGCCTGGCTACTTTTGAGGCCAGCCTGTCATACGTCACCGATACGCCCGATTTTTGGCGGCGGCCCACCACCCATTATCCCAGCCACGGCCAGCGCTTTACCGGCGAACCGGCCTATTTTCACCACGTCACTTCCGCTGCCACCGCGCTGATGGAAGAGCTAGGCTATACGGCCAAAGATTTTCAGCACGTGGTGCTGCACCAACCCAACAAAAAATTCCCGGAACGGGCCGCTAAAATGCTGGGCTTTGTCCCGGAGCAGTGGACCACCGGGCTATTGTCGCCCATCGTGGGCAATACCTACGCCGGAGCCAGTATTTTAGGGCTGACCGCTATTTTGGACATCGCCCAACCCGGCGACAAGATTTTGTGCGTCTCGTTTGGGTCCGGCGCGGGCAGCGATGCGTTCGCCATCGACATAACCGATGCCATCACCGGCCGCCAAAAAGCAGCGCCCACCACCTGGGATTATATCAACCGCCGGACAGAAATTGATTACGCCATGTACGTGCGTTACCGTGGCAAATTACAGATGCATTGATGTATGGCGTAGACAAAACAAATTCTACCGTATAAGAGAGTGACCTTTGAGAGACGTATCGATTATTGGAATTGGACAAACCCCGGTGGGCGAACACTGGGACCGCAGTTTACGGCACATCGGGTACGATGCCCTGGCCGCGGCAATGCGCGACGCCGGAATTGAGCGAGCCGACGCGGTTTATGTGGGTAATATGCTCTCCGGCGAAATTTCCGGCCAGGCCCACCTTGGCGCATTGATCGCCGATTTTGCCGGGCTGCGCGGCACGGAAGCCGTAAAAGTGGAGGCGGCCTGCGCCAGCGCGGCGGCGGCGTTCCGGCAGGCTTACATTGGCGTGGCCAGCGGATTGCAAAATATTGTGGTAGCGCTGGGCGTGGAGAAAATGACCGACGACGTGGGCAGCAAGCTCACCGCCGGGCTGGCCTCCGCCGCCGACGCCGATTACGAGGTGATCCACGGCGTCAGCTTTGTGGCCCTCAATGCTTTGGTGATGCGCCGTTATATGCACAAATACAATGTGACGCGGGAAGATTTTGCCGGGTTTTCGGTTAACGCGCACGCTAACGGCGCCGGCAATCCCAACGCGATGTTCCAACGACCCATCAGCCAAGAGGTATTTATGCGCGCCGGCGTGGTAGCCGATCCCATCACCCTGATGGACGCCAGTCCCATGGCCGACGGCGCTGCCGCGGTCATTCTCTGTCCCACCGAACAGGCACGGGAATTTACCGACAACGCCGTTCAAGTCAAAGGTAGCGCCCTGGCCACCGACAGCCTGAGCATCCACGATCGGCGCGACCCGCTGTGGCTGCAAGCGGCGGAAGATTCGGCCCAGCGCGCCTACAAGCAGGCTGGCGTTGGCCCGGAAGACATCGACTTTTTTGAATTGCACGACGCCTTTACCATTATGGCCGCTCTGAGCCTGGAAGCCAGCGGTTTTGCCAAGCGCGGCAGAGGTACCTGGCCGGCCAAAGATGGTGAAATTGGCCTGGA
This sequence comes from uncultured Caldilineaceae bacterium, assembly GCA_964612485.1. Lineage (GTDB taxonomy): Bacteria > Chloroflexota > Anaerolineae > 4572-78 > J111 > JAFGNV01. The sequence continues at coordinate 46,414 of CAZTFF010000007.1, read as the reverse complement.
CGGCAAAATTCCCCTCACCACGCGGGGGGGGCTGAAAGCACGCGGCCATCCGGTGGGTGCAACCGGCCTGTACCAGATTGTCGAAGCGGTGCAGCAGTTGCGCGGTGAGGCCGGCGACAATCAAATCGCCAACGCCCGCCTGGGAATGACCCAAAATATCGGCGGCAGCGGGGCCACCATTGTCACCCATATTTTTGAGAGAACGGATTAAATGCGGTTTTGATCTCAAATCAATTATCGAACTCGTTTTTTGACAACCAGACCACTGACCACAGACGGCAGACCACCGTGGAAAATTGGCGGTCGGTCGTCAGAAGTCGGTGGCCATAGATAAAAAGACTTATCAAATTGTATAGCAAGACAATAAGTTATCATCAACTTTAGCAGTAAGGAGAATTAATTATGAGTACCGAAATAGCTCGACATTGGCGCTTGAAGGCCCAACGTTACCAGTTAGTGGGTGAAGAATGCCCCCACTGCCACGGCAAGATATTTCCCCCGCGCGATGTGTGTCCCCATTGCGCCGAGGAGGCCCAGCCCCCTTTTCAGTTCAGCGGGCGGGGGGAAGTGTACTCGTACAGCACCGTCCACAACCCGCCCGAGGGATATGAAACCGGCGCGCCCTACACCGTGGCCCTGGTAAAACTGGCAGAAGGCCCGCTGATCACGGCCCAACTCACCGATGTTGAAAACGACGAGGTTGAGATTGGGATGCCGGTGGAAATGACCACCCGCAAAATTCGCACTCAGGGTGACGAAGGTTTGATCATTTACGGCTACAAATTTAGGCCGCAGTTAGCCACGGCGTAGCGCGGAGACGACCAAGGACCGACGACAGACGACCGACCACCGTTGTTTGGACGAAGCCATTTTCAGACTTCGGTTATGGTTGCCGGATGGTACCCATTGATGAAACACAACCATCGATTTTCTAAAATCACTCTTTTGCGGCTAGACGACGGCTTCAGCGAAGGAAGTCTGATTCTACTTGAATTTTATCTGTTGTGGAATCAATGGCGGTGGAGGTCAACATCCGGCTAACGACGAGCCGATTCGTATCGCCAAACCGCTATCCGGCACTGGATGGCGGTTTTTTGTTTTTTACCCCCAGCACCATCAAAATTTTTGGTTTGATGGAGGAGATCAGGTAGAATTACCGGAACAAAGTTGAAGAGAAACAGATTCTTATGAGCAACGCAGCCAAACAATTCCCCGTTTTACTCTTTACCCTGGCTCTCTTTCTGATCGCCTTCTCTCCGCCAGTCCAATCAGAAACACCGCCGGGCCGGGCCAAAACCCAACCACGCCCGGCCCTCAGCGGGCCTCGATTAGCTCACGCCACCGAGCATTTTGTGATCCACTACACCCTGCACGGCCAGGATACCGTGCCGCCTACGGATGAGGACGCCAACGCTGTACCCGATTATGTCGATGCCGTGGCCGAAGCGCTGGAATATGCCTGGCAGGAAGAAGTTGAGCGGCTGGGCTGGCGTCCCCCGCTGTCGGACAGGGGGGAAGGCGGCGACACCCGCTTTGATGTCTACCTGCAAGATCAAGTTGATCTCTTTGGTTACGTGGAAACGCACCGGGGCACGGTGAGCCACCACCCCAACCTGGCCTACGGCTATCTGGGGCTGGATAACGATTATGCCACCGCTGATTTCAATGGCGAACTCGCCCCGCTGGACGCCATGCGCACCACTGTGGCCCACGAACTGCATCACGCTATTCAGGCCGCTTACGATAACCACGATCCCTACGAATGGCTCTACGAAGCCAGCGCGGTCTGGATCGAGGATGAAGTTTACCCGGATATCGGCGATGCCAGAAGCTATCTCATCGATTACATGGACGCGCCGGACCTGTGCCCCCTGAGCGTGGGGCGCGACGACCAGGACGTTCATTGGTACGGGGCCTGGATTTTACTGCGCTACATTGCGGAACATCACGGCGGGCCAAACACCATCCGCCGCCTGTGGGAAACAATGGCGGCAGAAGACGGCCTGACCGCGCTGGAACAAACGCTGGCCCAGCAAGCCACCACCCTGCCAGAAGTGCTGGTGAATTTTGCCCTGGCCAATCTCATCAAATCCGACTGCCCGGCCAATACGCCCCATTGTTACACCCACGGCGGCAGCTACCTGCGCCCCTACGTTGAAGGAACCTTGCGGGTGAATGCCGGCGAACTGGACACCCTCACCCCCAAAGACGGTGTACAGCAAATGGGAGCCGATTACGTGCGGCTCAAAAGCGATATGCCCTTGATGATCGATTTCAATGGTTCAACCACTGCCCAATGGCAGGTTCGGCTGGTGGGCCTGGATGATGGACGGGCCACGATCTCACCCCTGGCCGGCAGCGGCCCCACCATCATCGACCCTGCGCCCTTCGACCGGCTGTACATGGTGATCGTTAACACCACCCCGGTGGAAGCTGAAGCCGACTGCGGCTATCAAAATTACACCCTGGCCGTAGCCGATGCCGATGCCTTCCAACGCATCAGCGCGCCCCCGGTGCCGGATGATCCTGACCCCTACACCCCGCCTGTTTTCAACACCCAGGAAACCGGCTTTTTGGGGCACGGGCAGGTGATCGAGGCCGGCCAAGCGCCGTTTCCGATCCGTACGCCGCCCTATATTCCCTCCTGCTTTACCTTCAACAACATTATCAGCTATACGCTTGAAGATTTGGACGATTTTGTGTCGGATTACACGCCCGGCGGCGAACCCGTTATCGGGCTGGAATACCTGGGCCGCAACAAAAACAGCTATCTCTACATTACCCAATCGCCGGCGTCGGGAAAAAGCCTGGAAACCTGGCTCGATGAGCAAGGCTATTACCGCAACGATCTCCGGCTGGTCAACCATCACCCCGTTTATCTGGTTGATTATTCCGACGAACTGGGCACGTTCAGCTCGGCTACCTTCATTCATCAAGGCCGCTTCATCGTCATCGATGGCACCATTAGCCCCATCGAAATGCAGGATATTGTGGCCGGATTCCTGGCCGGTTCCTCGCGCTCCCCCGCAACGCTTGCGAATTAACCGGCCTGATGCTAGAATTTCCCCCATATTCCAATTGACAAATAGGGACACCCATGCAAGTTAATCCGGCTGAACTGGTTGATTTGAATACCTGCTGCCAACTCAATACCACCTACACCACCGATTACGTGTGGCAAATGCGGACCGATGGCGATGAACGCGCCACCAACATCCATTTTGACACCATCCGCCTGCCCCGCCCCATGCGGGTCGAATATCCCCGCTCCTCCGATGAGCTGCTGGAACATTGGAAACAGGAGCAATGTTTCTTGACGATTCGCAACCTGCAAGAAGAGATCGTGGGCTTTATCGACACCCAACCCCACCCCTGGCAAAATATCCTGTGGGTGTCTAACCTGGTAGTTGATTCCCACCACCGCCGGCAGGGGATGGGAACCGCCTTGCTGGAAGCGGCCAACCACTGGGCTTTAGAGCATAACCTGAGCCGTATGATGCTGGAGATGCAAACCAAAAACCATCCGGCCATCTCCTTTGCTCAGAAACACGGCTTCCAGTTTTGCGGATTCAACGAACGTTACTACCCAAACGGCGACATCGCCCTCTTTTTCTCTCGCCCGGTCTAATTCAATTGATGGAGAAAAATCTCTGATGGCGGCAACCGACCTGTTTATCCGCTTAAATATGATCCTCTCGTCGGCCATTGTTATTTTGGCCTTTTCTCTGTTTGCCTACATGATCGTCTACAATCCGCGCAGCGCCATTGGCCGCAGTTTTGCCGCGCTGCTGGCCTGTATGAGCTTCACCTACGTGGGCGATGTGGCGCTCTTTCTGGTTGAAAATATCCCCAGCGCCACGCCCTGGCTCAAATTCCAATGGATTGGCATTGCCTTTACCCCCGCCGCCTACCTTCACTTTTCCGACGCCCTGCTGCGCATGACCAACGCGCCCTCCTTACGCCGGCGGGTGGCGGTGTGGATCGCCTACTTTTTTGGCTTTTTGCTCTTTTTACTGGCCCTGCGCACCGACACCCTGATCCGCGACCCTTTCTACTCGCCCGGCGTGACCCAATTTAAGGCCGGCCCCTTCTTCTGGGTGTTCACCACCTACTTTTACACCACGCTGCTGTGGGGCGCGTACAAAATCACCCAGGCCCGCGCCCGCTGTTTAACGCCCGGCGCGCGCCGCCGGATGACCTACCTGGGTATATCGTTTTTTGCGCCGGCGTTAGGCGTTTTCCCCTACATGCTCATTGCCAACGCCACCTCGCTAATGCCGCCGGTTTTCTTATTGGTGACGCTGTTTCTGGTGAACCTGGGCATCGCCTTTATGATCATTGTGATGGCCTACAGCGTTACCTTTTTTGGCGCGTTCTCGCCCGACCGGGTGGTGAAGCACAACCTGGTGCATTTCTTGCTGCGCGGCACGATCATGGCCACCATCGTTATTTTTATTTTTCTGGCCCTGCCCAAAGACGGGCGCATTTTGGGTCTCTCCCGCGATATGATTTTGGTGACGTCGATTGTGGCCGCCATTGTTTTGTGGCAGCTTTTCATCAATCTCATCAAACCGGCTATCGACAGCCTGATCTTCTACCAGGATCGGGTTGAAGTGGCCTGGATCAGCGAACTGGACCGACGCTTGCTCACCACCACCGACCTCCAGCAGGCTCTGGAAAACCTGCTGACCAACCTGTGCGAAATATTGCGGGTACGCACCGGCTTTGTTTACAATTTAGCCGCCCGGCAAGGTCCCCGCCTGGAAACCCAGATCGGCTCTCTCGAAATCATCGAAGAGGCGGTGGCCAATATCAATGTGCCCCAACTGGTGCAGCAAAAAAACGGGCAGAGCAGCCACTATTTCATCATTCAGAATAATTTCTGGTTTCTGATCCTGAAAAATAAAGCCCGCAATCACCACCTGGGATTATTGGGGTTAGAAGCGCGGGCCGAGGAATATGATCTGACCCCGGAAGAGGAAAATGCCGCCGCGCTCCTGATCCAACAAATGGAACTGGCCCTGGAAGACCGGCGCTTGCAGCAAGAGGTCTTTGGCGTACTCAAAAACATCATCCCCGAAATAGAACGGGTGCAGCGCCTGCGCAGCACGGTGCGCTACACCGGCTCGCCCAGCCTGGCCGTCACCACCGAAAGCCCCATCCACGATCAAAATTTTCCGCAAATGGTGCGCGACGCGCTCAGCCACTACTGGGGCGGCCCCAAATTAACCCGCAGCCCGCTGTTGCAGCTAAAAGTAGTGCAGGATACCCTGACAGACCACGACAGCAACCCGGCCCACGCCCTGCGCGCTGTTTTAACCCGCGCCATCGAGAAGCAGCGCCCCTCGGGCCAGCGCCATATGACAGCCGCCGAATGGTTGATGTACAATATTTTGGATTTGAAATTTGTGCAGGGGATGCGCGTGCGGGATATTGCCCAACGCTTGGCCATGAGCGAGGCCGATCTGTACCGCAAGCAGCGGCTGGCCATCGAAGAGGTCGCCCGCACCCTGAGCGATATGGAAGCAGAGGAGGAGGAGGCGTCGAAAGATAATACCGACGTTTCTACAGGGGATCATCGTTAAAAATAAGAAGCAATTAACCACCGCGCATCATTCTCATCGTTACGCTGCCCGGCGAACAAAAAAGGCAGAGCAATGCCTGCTCTACCTTAACCTCTACGCTCACATCTTTTCTACCTTAAGGGGCGCAGCCGTATTTTATGAACTTCCAAAACTACAAAGTTACCCGGTAATCGTTCGCTTGCTTCGGCAAAGAGAGTCTGTAACCGAGGTACTTTCAAGTATCGATCTGATACGTTAAAACGCAATAAAACAATGCCATACGCCGGCCATTGTAACCGGTATACCAAATCACCAAAATCTTTATCCTCAAGTCAGCAAAATTCGATCTTCTTCATAGGCGCGGGCCAGAAGTTGCTTATCAGACGCGCCGCGCAACTCCTCAAGCGCATAAAGCACATCATACCCATTGGCCCGGAGCGCGTGGACCAATCCGGCGTCGCAACATTCGTCAGCCAGAAATTTCATCAATCCTCGCTGCCCGCAAAAACAATCTCTTCCTGAGCCAGATAATCCGCCGCAAAGGCAGCCGCTGCATAAATATCATCTGGGGTCAGATGAGGGTGATCAACAAGAATTTCATCAACCGTCATTTGATCGGCCAGCTTGCGCAAAATCTGTTCCACCGTGATCCGGGTTCCCTTGATGACGGGTTTGCCAACCATAATATTTGGATCAATTTGAATGCGGTCGTATACCATCACGTTTATCTCCAAAGAGAGATTCTTGCTTTAATTATAGAAGGTATTCCGGTGAAAAACAAGCTGGAATTGCTCTCGGGGATATTTTTAGAGCGAGTTAGGTAAGTCTCCGTCCCTTGTCCAAACAACCACCCTTGCCCATCTGCTGGCAATAGTAGACAGCCTGCAAAACAGCACCCTCAATGATCGCCAGAGAGAACCATGCAGCAGTTGCGGGCCGATCTTTTGGCAATAAATCAGCCGGAGTCAGTGTTGGGACGGCTTCTTGAGGTTGGCCCCTGACCCCGCTCCCTGAGCTGTTGGATATTTGGTACGGAACCGAACGCTGTTTGGTACGGAACCGAACACTGTTCGGTACGGAACGAACCGGCGTTTGGTTCCGTACTATCAAGCAAAAAATCCCACGTTCAGCCGGGCAAGTGCCTGATAGCTGATCTATGGGTTCTACTGAGATGGGTTAACTCGCGGCGGCTTTTTCCCTGGCCCGGTACGCCTGGATCCAGCGCATGGCGTACTCATCGCGCCCCATGGCCAGGTCGGCGGCCAGCACGGCGGTGTTGACTTCCATAACCAGGGGATTGGTGATAGGGCAGGTCAGCCCGGCGTGGATGGCCATGGCAATAAAGGTAGCATTCACATACTTCCGGTCGGGCAGGCCAAAGGAGATATTGCTGGCCCCCATGGTGATATTGCAGCCAAATTTATCCACAATCAACCGGCACGTTTCCAGCGCCACCCGGCCCGCGCTGCTATCAGACCCCATGGTCAGCGCCAGCGGGTCCAGCACCACATCTTCCAACGGAATTCCCACCTGGCCGGCCCGGTAAATGATCTTTTCTGCCACGGCCAGCCGCGCTTCGGCGGTTTTGGGGATGCCATTGTCGTCCATACAGAGCGCGATCACTGCCGCACCATGCTCTTTGACCAGCGGCAATACAGTATCCAACGATTTTTCTTCCCCATTCACCGAGTTGACCAACGCCTTGCCCTCGTAAATAAAAAGCGCCCGGCTCAGCGCCTCTGGATTGGCCGTATCGATACAAAGCGGAACATCCGTAACCTCCATCACCACGCGCATCACCTGCTCCAGTAAGACGGATTCATCGGCGCCGGGCACGCCGGCATTCACATCCAGCGCAGCCGCGCCGGCGGCTACCTGATCCAGCGCATCCTGGCGCACCTGATCAAAATTGCCTTCTTGCAGCGCGGCCAACACTTTTTTCCGGCCCGTGGGGTTGATGCGCTCGCCAATGATCGCGGTGGGATTATCCCGGTTGATCTCAACAGTTTTGGCCGCCGATGAGATCGCGGTTGTTAAATTTTCAGACATCGTAAGCTCCTGTGGTTACTGGTGATTTAATTTTATCGTCAAATTTATTCTTCGCCCAACAAACCCAGATGAGAATGGTCCCCCAGAGTAAATTTGTAGGCGCGGGGGCGGATGGGCGAACGGTGAACCACCACATTGCGGCCAATGAGGCTGTCTTCGATACGGCGGTTGATGTTGCGGATTTCGCTATGTTCCAGCACAATCGAGCGGGAAATTTCGGCGTTTTCAACCACACAATGATGGTGAATACTGGTAAACGGCCCCACATACGCGTTCACAATGCGAGTATCTTTGCCAATAATGGCCGGGCCGCGCACCACACTGTTGATAATTTCCGCGCCGTCTTCAACGATGACCCGGCTATCCACTTCGCTGTCACGGTCCACATACCCGTCGATGGTGGGCGTGAGTTCTTCCAGAACCTTACTGTTGGCCTCCAGCATATCGCCGGGCGCGCCGGTATCGATCCACCATCCCCGATGGATATAGGGATACACGGCGTAATCATTTTCAATGAGCCATTGAATGGCATCGGTGATTTCCAGTTCGCCCCGCCAACTGGGTTTAATGGCATTGACCGCTTCAAAGATGTGGTGGTCAAACATATAAATGCCCACCAGGGCCAAATCGCTGGGGGGTTCTTTGGGTTTTTCAATCAGCCTGACAATTTGACCATCGGCCCCCATCTGGGCCACACCGTACTGCTCCGGGTAATCAACGCGGGTGAGCACAATCTTCGAGTTGTACGCGCTGTCGGCAAACTCGGCAATGAGCGGGCTGATACCGCCCTCGATCACATTATCGCCTAAAAACATCACAAAGCGCTCATCGCCCAAAAAATCCTGAGAGATTTTAACCGCGTGGGCCAACCCCATCGGCGCATCCTGGGGAATGTAAGTGATATTCACCCCCCATTGCCCCCCCTGGCCCACACTGCGCTCAATATCCGGGGCGGTATCGCCCACCACAATGCCGATGTCGGTGATGCCGGCATCGCGGATAGCTTCGATCACGCGGAAAAGCACCGGTTTGTTGGCAATGGGGATCAACTGCTTGGCGCTGGTATAAGTGAGGGGATAGAGGCGGGTTCCTTTGCCACCGCTGAGGATCAGACCTTTCATGGTTTGGCGCTCCTTGATGATATGAATTTAGGTGTACTGCAACGATTTATCGACCTGGGCATTGGTGAGCACCGCGCCCACCAGCCGGGCGTTCACTTTTTCCAGCCGATCTTTGGCCGCCTGCACGTAATCCCGCTTTGTATGGCCCGCCCGCACCACCAGCAATACGCCATCAACCACCGAGGCCAGCAAAGAGGCATCGTTGACCGTGATCACGGGCGGCGCATCAAAAATAACGATGTCGGCCATCTCGCCCAGGCGATTGACCACCGTTTTCATTTTCTTTGAGGCCAGCAACTGGCCGGGGATGGGCGGCAGCGAACCGCTGGTCAATACTTGCAGGCTGGTTTGGGGTACGCTTTGCAGCGGGGGATCATTGAACAAAGCCTCATCCCGGAAAAGGTCGGTGAAGCCCTGCTCATTGGCCAGGTTAAAAATGGTATGCTGCATAGGCCGTCGCAGGTCGACGTCTACCAGGATGACGGGACGGTCGCCGTCGGCCATAGCTACGGCCAGATTAGCCAGGGTGATGCTTTTGTCTTCGGCAGGGGCGGGCGACGTGACCAGCAAGGTTTGCAGGTGCTCATCTACCCCGGAAAATTCAATGTTGGTTCGCAAGGTACGGTAGGCTTCGGCAGCCAGCGAACCGGGGTCGGTTAAGGTGATTAAAGACTCGTTTGGCATTTTTTCTATCTTTCTTAAGAGTTTTTTAGGCAGACTGCGCCGTATCGCCGGCAGCGGGAGGAATTGCGCCCAACACCGTCACATTGATGGCCCGTTCTACATCCTCAGAACTTCGGATGACGTCGGTTTGCAGCCATTCTAAAAAGAAGATCACCAGCACCCCCACCAGCGCGCCAAAAAGCGCCGCCGCCAGGGTATTGATCCGGGTTTTGGGCGAATATTGCTCGTACCCCAGGTTATAGACATTATCCACAACGGACACTTCTACCCGGTCGCGTTTATCCTGGCGCTGGTTCCAGGCGTCCCGGTCGGCCACAAATACCTCGGCGGTGGTTTGGGCCATATGCATGGCTACCTGCGGGTCTTCGTCGCGGGCTTCGATTTTTAGCGTAAAAGTGGAGGAGTCGGGATTAACAAATAATTTACTGAGCAACTGGCCGGAACTCATATCCAACGGCCCCACACTGCCGCTCGGTTTATCAATGACCGCCTGGGCCATGGTGTGGGTTTGGATGTTGGTGGCGTAGTTGCGCAGCAAGTCTTTGATGGTGTTGCTCAGGCCCCAATCCAGGCGGGCGGGGTTTACGCTGAGCTGCACCGTGGCGCTGTAAACCGGCGTCTGCAATTTGCTGAACACAAACGCGCTGGCCGCGGCCACCAGAGCCACCACAATGATGATCCAGCCACGTTTGCGTAAAATGGTCAGATAATCTGTAATTTCCATACTTGACAATCTCCTTACGACTTGCGGGGAATTTCGGCCAGCACCAAAACGCCCAACCGTTCTAAATCAGCTTTGTCCCGCACGCTGTTATCCAGGTAATCCAGCAAAAATATCAGGGCAATCCCGGCGGCCAGCGCCAGCAGCAGCCGCACCGGCAGGTCAAGTTTTTGGGTCAGTGATACGGGATTCTGGGCCGGCGGGGCCGGCGGATCGATCACATTGATGAGCGCGCCGGGCGTGCCGAGTTGGGTGAGATATTGGGCGCTGTCCTGCTCCATCACCGCAACCACTGCCTGGGCAATGTCGGCCAGTTCCGCCGCGTTGGGCCAACTGAGATTAAGGCGCAAAATGCGATGCTGCTTTTCGGCCACGGTCACGCCGCCAATTGCGCCGGGAGGAAGCTGCACCGATGTTCCCATTTCGGCCAACCGCCGGTTGACATCCTCCGCAAAGGCCCGGCTGCCGACAATGGCCGTCATATCATCGGCCAGATATTCCGACGATAACCAGGCGTAGTAGCTATCGTAGGTGTAGCGGTCGGCCAGTTCCTGGGGTTTGACGCCCACGGTAAACCGCATCGAGGTGCTGTAGCCGGGGGGCGGCGTTTGTTGGGTAAAGAGGCTGACCAGGCCGACCACAATCACCAGCAGCAGCGGTATCCACAACCGCTTCCAGACAATGGCCCCGTATTTTTTAAGTTCCATACGCGAACTTTCTCACCTTATCATAAACCCGGCGTCGTGTCATCGGGCAATCAGCGGAATCAGGCTGCGCCATTTGGCGCATGAGACAAACCAATCTCAAAGTATAAACTAAATTTTGACATGGGCAAACTTCACGACCACTCAATCTACCACCCAAATAGAGCCAAAATCCAGGCCGGGCGATTGGGTCAAATTGACCGTCCGGCTGCCGTCGGCGTTCATGGTGTATACTTCAACATTTCCGTCCCGGTCGGAATGGAACAGGATCTGCGAGCCATCGGGCGACCAATAGAAACCGCCTTGAACGGAATCCTGGGCCGGATTGTTGGTCAGGTTGGTGAGGTTGCTGCCGTCGGCATCCATCACATAAATCTCAGAGTTGCCATCCCGGTCGGACAAAAAGAGAATCTGGGAACTGTCCGGCGACCAACGGGGAAAGCTGTCGTTGGCGGAAGATTGGGTCAAATTCACCGGCTCGCCGCCCTGCGCGTCAACCACATAAATATCAATGGCCGGGCTGCTTTCCGTAACGGCCATAAACGCCACTTTTTGCCCATCCGGCGACCATTCGGCTGCGCCGGCGGGATAGGTGCCGTCTGTCAGTTCCAGCTGATCATCTCCGGCTGGGGTATTGGAATAGAGTTGTATCCCACCTTCTGTTTCCGACGAAGCAATGTAGCGATCTCCCTGCGGCGACCAGGTATCGAACCGGCCCGCGTTTTCCCTTTCGGTAAGGTTGATCGAGCCTTCGCCATCTACCTTATCCAAAAAAACTTCGGCTGCGCCATTTCGATCACTATTCACGGCCAGATAGGTTCCGTCCGGCGACCAGTCGATGGGCATATTGGTGCTGTCAGGGGCATCGCTCAATTTGGTTGTGGTGATTCCATCGAGCGTGACCGTATAAATATCCAATCCGGCGGTATCCCGGTCGCTCACAAAAACCAGCCGGTCCTGGCCGGGCGCGTGCAGCGGCAGGCCGTCGCTGGCGGGATTGTTAGAGAGATTGGCGGCATTGGCACCATCTCGATCCATCAGGTACAATTCCCAATTGCCGTCACGGTCGGTCATGAAGGCAATCCGCACCCCTCCGGCGGCGAATTGGCTAAACACCTGCCGGTCGAGAAAAACCGCGCCCAGGGCCAGCGCCAGCAAAATCGCCATCAACAATACTGCCACGCCCAAGCGGGGCGGCGCACCACGCTTCATCGGTTCACCGGCTACTTCATCACTTTCTAAAACGTCTTTGTTCATTGCAAAGGTACCTTTCTCTGGATAATCTATGGATGCCTGGTTCCATCGGGCATGATGGTGCCTACTAACCAGACGGTACTGAAATCAACATTTTCCACGCGGGCGCCCGTCAGCCATGCACCCCGCGCATCGACGTGCTGGATAACAGCCCCATTTAAATTCGTGTTCCGCAAATCAACCCAACTCAGGTTGGCGCGGACAAATTTGGCACCGCTCAGGTTCGCGCCGCTTAAATCAACCCAACGAAGCGACGCCCGGCTGAAATCTGCATCCCGTAAATTAGCCTGGCTGAGATTGGCCCAATCCAGTTGCGCGCCGCGCAAATCCGCGCCGCGCAGGTCAACGCCCTGTAAATTGGCGTATTTCAGGTCGATGTCCCGCAGCGCCTGGCCGCGCATATCGGTATTGACGATTTGCCAGACGACGCGCCATTTGGCATCAAATTGCGTTTGCTCATCGATGGTTGTTCCGGCCAGATAGGTTCCGTGAAAATTGGCACCGCGCAAATCCGCGCCGGATAAATTGGCGCCCTGCAAGTTGGCTCCAGCCAGATTCGCGCCCCGTAGATCGGCGCGGGACAGATCCGCGCCGGATAAATCAACACCGTCCTGCCGCAGCGGGCCGCTCAAATCGGCTTCAACCAGAACGGCGTTGCGCAAATTGACCCCAGATAAATTAAAATCACGCAGATCGGCCCCGGCCCAATCGGGCGGACAGGCCGCCGGCACGCAAGCCGCAGCGGCCAACACAAAAATCGATACGGTGATAATTATTTTCAAGCGCTTCATATCATCCAGACCCATTCTATGAAGCCCCCATTGTTGCACAAGTCGGCCAACTCGTCAAAATGATGTGAGGGGGATGGGCGCAAGGGTTGCCGGATCATAGCGCAGTGTTGCGTCCGGCTATTGGGTTTAAATTTGCCAGACTTGATAAATTATTCATAATAAGGTCTTAATGAATTAAGTTACAAATTCGGAGAAAAGAAATTGTCCTTGCTTCTTGCCACTTTTAATTCGGTGAGGTCTCTATGACAACCGACGAATACGCGCGGGAACAACGTCTGCGCAAACAAGCAGAAATTCAATCGCTGTACAATAACCTGGTGAACTTGAGAGAGCGAGAAGCCAGCTATATCCGGTTTTCAACCACCATCCCCGAACTGGTGGAAAACCAGCTCAGCGAAGTGCGCCAAAAAATCCAGGTCACGGAACGGGAATTGGCGGCCTTGGGCGACGCTACGTTCGACACGCCGGGCCGCAATCTCTACCACGAGGCCTTTGCCGCGGAGGTCGAGGGGAATTTTGAAGAGGCCCAGAAGTTATACAAAAGCGCCGCCCGGCACGACCATTCCGATGCCAATGCCGCGCTGCGCAGCTTGCGCTACAAAATGAAGGCCAAAAAATCAGGGGCCAGCTCTGCCTGGCCCCCCGCCTCTCGAACCGGATTATGGGTTGGAGGCACCGCCGTGTTGGTTATTTTATTCATCAGTGTAGGGATCGCGACCAGAAACCTGACCTCCCCATCCTCCCCCGCAGCGGCGGTAGACTCTACGCCAACGCCGACCGCCACAGAGGTGATTATCATTCCCAGTACGGCCACGCCCACCCCTACCAACACGCCAACCAGCACTTCCACCGCCACGCCTACGCAAACACCCAAACCCACTGTTACCGAAATCCCGGTCACCGACACGCCAACTCCGGCGCCCACTCTCAGGCCGCCGTTGAAAATTGTCGGCCCTAAAGACGGGCTGGTGTGGAAAGATGGCGCGGTTGTCTTTGAATTCGAAAACGCCTTCCTGGCCGATAACGAACTCTATTGCCTGAACTCGATGCGCGGCTACGATAAAATCAATACCGAAAACTGGAGCCACCCGCCCATTGGCCGGGAATATCCCTCTATTCCCGTCGAAGCCAGCGTCTTTCGCATTGCCAAAATCCAGGGCATCGAGTGCATCACCTGGTCGGCCAGCATTGGGGTGGATTCTTGTGAACCCGAAAATATCGTCAGCGAAGATACTCCCGTGCGGGTGCTGGGCCTGCCGCGAGTCTGTAATATCAAATAATAATCCACTGAAACCCACCTAAAAATCCTGAAACAAAATTGTTTCAGGATTTTTTGTTTTCTCGAATCTGCCAGATACTATATCTTGTGGTATAATCCAGATAAACTACTATATATTGTAAAAATGCTTATGCGAAATTGTCATAACATTTGATACTATTTAGCGAATGTGGTACAATGAACTTGTCATAATGTCGAGGTTTTTATGGAAGCACTCAAGCAACGAATTCGCCAGGAAGGCCAGAATCTTGGCAACGGAATTCTCAAAGTTGACAGCTTTATCAACCACCAGGTTGATCCGGCCCTGATGCTGGCGGTTGGCGGCGCGCTGGCCGCCCATTTTGGCGCGCTGGGCATTACCAAAGTACTCACCGCCGAAATCTCCGGGATCGCGCCCGCGCTGACCACCGCTCTGGCCCTGGGCGTGCCGGTGGTGTACGGCCGCAAAACCAAACCGATCACCATGCCAAAAGACATTTTTATCGCCAGCGCGCCCTCCCATACCAAGGGCAAAACCGTCGAATTGATGGTCTCGCCCGAATTTTTGAACAATGATGATAAAGTGTTGATTATTGACGATTTCCTGGCCACCGGCCACACCATCATGGCCCTGGTGCGGCTGGCCCAACAGGCCGGCGCCGACGTAATTGGCGTAGGCGCGGTCATCGAAAAATCATTTGAAGGCGGCCGGGCGGAACTGGAAGCCCTGGGCCTGCGCGTGCGCTCGCTGGCCGTGATCAAAGAACTCACCGACGATGAAATTATTTTTGCCGATGGAGTATCACCGTGCTAAAGGGGCCGCAGCGTGAGACCATTGTTATTTTGGATTTTGGCTCGCAATACAGCCAGCTCATTGCCCGCCGCGTGCGGGAACTGGACGTTTATTGCGAATTGATGCCGTACAACGTGCCGCAGGAACAAATCGAAAGCCTCGACCCATTGGGCTATATTTTATCGGGCGGGCCGGCGGGCGTGTACGAACCCGGCGCGCCGCGCCTGCCGGAATTTATATTGGCCGGTGAAAAGCCGGTGCTGGGTATCTGTTATGGCCTGGGGCTGTTAGCCTATCACCTGGGCGGCGCGGTAGATCCCAGCACGGAACGGGAGTACGGCTCGGCCCAAATCGACATCATCCAGCCGGAGGTGCCTATTTTTCGCCATCTTGATGCCGGCACCCTGACCGTGTGGATGAGCCACGGCGACCGGGTGACCCGGCTGCCGGACGGATTCCAGGCGCTGGCCCGATCAAAAAACTCGCCGTTCGCCGCCATCGGCAACCCGGAGCGCGGCTTGTACGGCCTGCAATTTCACCCGGAAGTGACGCACACGCCGCAGGGCAAACAAATTCTGCATAATTTTCTATACGAAGTCTGCGGCTGCCACGGGGGATGGACCCCCGGCAGTTTCATCGAAGAAAGCATCGAACAACTGCGGGCGCAAATTGGCGATGGAAAAGTGGTCTGCGGCCTGTCGGGCGGCGTCGACTCCTCGGTGGTGGCGGCTTTGCTCAATGAGGCCGCCGGCGATCAACTGACGTGCATTTACGT
The DNA here is from genome assembly GCA_964612485.1 of uncultured Caldilineaceae bacterium. Lineage (GTDB taxonomy): Bacteria > Chloroflexota > Anaerolineae > 4572-78 > J111 > JAFGNV01. Next base: position 30,700 of record CAZTFF010000007.1, on the reverse strand, counting down.
GAACAACGGCCTGATGCGCCAAAACGAGTCGGAACAGGTGGTGCAAACCTTTCAAAAAGAAATGGCCGCTCACCTGGTGGCGGTTGATGCCACCGAAGATTTTCTGAGCGCCCTGGCCGGCATCACCGACCCCGAAGCCAAGCGCAAAGTGATCGGCGAAAAATTTGTGCGTATTTTCGAAGCCGAAGCCCGCAAGCTGGGCCAGGTTGATTTTTTGGCCCAGGGCACGCTCTACCCGGACATCATCGAGAGCGCCAGCCGCGAGGAACAGGCCGTGGCCGCCAAAATAAAAACGCACCACAATGTGGGCGGCCTGCCGGAAGATATGCGGTTTGAACTGGTGGAGCCGCTGCGCTTTTTGTTCAAAGATGAGGTTCGCGCCGTGGGCGAAACCCTGGGCCTGCCGCCGGAAATGGTCTGGCGGCACCCATTCCCCGGCCCGGGGCTGGCCGTGCGGCTGCTGGGCGAAATCACCTGGGAACGGCTCGAAACCCTGCGGGCCGCCGACGCTATTTTTATCGAAGAACTCCGGGCCGCCGGCTGGTACCAAAAAACATCGCAGGCGTTTGCCGTGCTGCTGCCGGTGCAAAGCGTGGGCGTGATGGGCGATTACCGCACCTACGCCGACGTCATTGCCCTTCGCGCGGTTGTCACCGACGATTTTATGACCGCCGACTGGGCGCGCCTGCCGGAAAATTTACTGGCCCGTATCAGCAACCGCATTGTCAATGAGATCGCGGGCGTCAACCGAGTGGTGTACGACATCAGCAGCAAACCGCCCGCCACTATTGAATGGGAATAATGTAGATCATCGACGATTGATCTGACCGGAAAGGAGGCCATCCGATGACCACCGACCTAAAAACTGTGATTGGCCAATTGAAAATTGCCGGGGGAAGCTGGCAAAACGATACGCCCAACCAGATTGCGGTGCGTGAGCCGCAGCCAAAGGCTGCGTCGGAACAAAACGGCGTGCCGGGCGCCGGCAAGGGCGATCTGTTTGTATTGGTCGAGGTACGCGGGCCGGTCTCCAATCCAGATTATGTTGAACAACAGTTGGCCGAGTCTATTCGGGATTGCTACTATCTGGCCCGAGGTTCGATCACGGCCAGTTTGCGCCGCGCCCTGCAAGAAGCGGGCAGCCAGCTTTACGAGCACAACCAACAGGCCGAAGAGCGGGTGACTGCCGGGGTGGCAGCCATTGTGGTCAATCATAACGATATTTTTGTGGCCCAGACCGGCCCGTCAGCCGTGTATGCTCTTTTGAGCAACTATCTTCGCCGCTATCCCACCCAATCCCCCTGGCTCGACGAAGCCCTCACGCCGGAACGGGAAGCGCAATTACCGGCCCTGGGCACGCACCGGATCACCGAACCCAATCTGCACCACGTCCGGGTTTCGCCTGACGATGTGCTGATTTTGGCCGACAGCGGCCTGGCGGCGCAAATGCCCCTGAGTGATGTGATCAAATCGGTAACGCCCCGCAATACCAAAACCACCATCAAACGGCTGGGTAAAGCGGCCCGAAGCGGCAACTGTTCCGCGCTGGTCGTATCGGTGGAAGAGGCGGGATCGGCGCTGGAAAGCTTAAAACGAAACACCTCTAACGTTAAGAAAATGAGCGAGGCCGCGGTATCGCCCCTGAACCGCCTGTTCAATCGGGGCCGCCGTCAGGAAACAGGTGAGGATACGCCTCGTTCCGCGCCACAGCCGGCAACCGAAGCCATTGCCGCCGAGGCCGTGGTCGCCTCGGTGCCGGAAGTGATGGATAGTTCCACCGCAGCAGCAGGAGGCGAACAACCTATGAGCCGTTTCTTTAATCGCAGCGTTCATTCGGAGCCGGCAGCAACACCGGCCAGCCGGCGGCCACAACCCCAATCCGTCGATGATTACCTCAACCCGAATGAGCCGGAAATTCCTGTAGAGCAAGAAGCCAGGGTCATGGCCTCGATGGCGCAGGACACCGGCTTTACGCCCGGCTGGCGGGAGTCATCATCATCGTCCTCCATTTCAATAAACAGAATTGGGCGTAGCATAGGTTTGGGCCTGTTGATGGTGATCGCCCTGCTGGGCAAAGGGCTGAAAAACCTGTTCGCGTTGGTGTTGCCTCAAAGCGGCGAGCAGCCACCCACCCGGCAGGCGGGAGCGCACGTGTACCGCAACCAATCATCGTTCATTTCCTGGACCATGCTGCGCAACATCGCCATCGCCATCCCTATTTTAGTGGCGATTGTGGTGGGCGTGATCTACCTGCAAAAAGGACGCATGGTCGAGGCGGAATACACCAAATTCTATACCTCGGCGCAAAATAAATTCCAGCAGGCGCAGGCTATTGCCCTCACCGACCCCGCTACGGCCATCGGCCTGATGGAAGAAGCGGAAGTATCGCTGGCCCAGGCCGAAGAGATCAAGGCCGGCCAGCCGGAGATCATCGAAATGCGCCAGCAAATGGCCGCCATTGCCGATGAGATTGGCAACGTGCAGCGTCTCTACTATCTGCCCCAACTGCGGCAATACACCGACCCCGGTACGCGTTTGAAGCGGCTGGTGGTGCAGGGGGTGGAATTGTACGTGCTGGATAGCGGCACCGACCGGATTTTCCACCACCGGCTGGATGATCTGGGGGAAACGCTGCTGCCCGACGACGAGGCGTCGCTGGTGTTGGCCGCCCGTGGGGAGCAGGTTGAGGGCATAACCGTGGAAGATATTTTGGATATGGTCTGGATGCCCGCCGGCGGCAATCGCCAAACCAGCGATCTGGTGGCCCTCAATACCACCGGGCTGCTGGAATTTAACCCCAACTGGGGCATCACCACAGCGGCGCTGGCCGGCGGCGAATTGATGTCGTTACCGGTAGCGGTTTCCAGTTACTTTGGTAATTTTTATATTTTGGACCCGCAGGCCAACCGCCTGCTGCGCTACCTGCCCACCGCCGACGGCTACAGCGCCCAGCCCGATAGTTATTTTTCCGACGAGCAGCCGGTTGATTTGAGCAATGCGGTTGATTTTGCCATTGACGGCGCGGTGTACATTTTGTTCAGAGATGGCCAGCTAGAAAAATACCAGAGCGGCCAGCCGGTTGAGTTTACCCTGACCGGCCTGGATAAGCCGTTCAAGAATCCGGCTTCAGTTTTTACCGCGCCCGACGAGCAGGTACAGTACGTTTACGTGGCCGACGCCGGCAACCAACGGATTGTGCAACTGGAAAAAGATGGCCGCTTTGTCCGCCAGTTCAAACCCCGCGAAGGCGAAGAAGTGGCTTTTGCCAATTTGCAGGATATTTACGTGGATGAGATCGGCAGCCGGTTGTATATTTTGGATAGCAATAATTTGTATGTGGGCAATATCCCCACCGAAACGGTGCAGTAACTTTTGCTAAATTTCCACAATCTATCATCACGTCTATTTTCGCTCATGTGGGCAAAATAGCGGTTATGGGCGTCTCCTTGAAGTAGACGCCCAATATGCAACAATCAATTACCTCTCGTATCACTTCTGCCTCTCACTATTGTACCCGTGAAGTCAAAATTTGAAATTTACCCTTTACTAGCAACTCTAACAGTGTTATAATATCTCAGACCCCTCTAAAATCTTATCAATCGAGGCTACCCTTGAGTCGAATTCAACGGCTGTACCAATTACAATCTCTGGATAGTGAACTGGATAAAGCACACAAAGAACTGGCGGAAATTTCCGCCAATTTAGGCGAAAGTGAGGCCCTGAAAGCCGTCAAAAACGCGCTGGCAACCGCCGAGCAATCTTTGCAAAAGGCGCAGGCCACCATGCAAGATTTGGATTTGGAGGTCAAAAGCCTGAGCCAAAAAATCAGCCAGGAAGAAAAAATGTTGTACGGCGGCAGCAAAGCGCTCAGCGCCAAAGAAGCGGCCAATTTGCAAGAGGAGGTGGCTTCGCTCAAGCGCCGGCAGAGCAGCCGGGAAGAAGTACTGCTGGAAGCGATGGTGGAAGCCGAAGAAGCCGAATCTGCCGTGCAGGAGGCCAAAACCACGTTCGCCGCTACGCAGGAGGCGTGGGCCGCGGATCAGAAAGAATTAAAACAAAGACAGGCCGAGTTAGAGCGGAGGGTGGCCGATCTGTTGGAACAACGCCCCACATTCGCCGGTAAGGTCGATGCCGAGGCGATGGAAGAATATGAAGACCTGCGCTCTAAAAAGGCCGGAATTGCCGTATCTATGGTAAAAAGCGGCGTATGCCAAAGTTGCGGTATGACCCCATCGGCCAACAGGCTGCGGCAGGCCAGGGCCGGGGATGAATTGATTTTTTGCGGCGGCTGTAGTCGCATTTTATACGTACCTTAAGGAGTAGATGATGGCGTTTCGAAATATCCAGGTAGATATTGATGATGCCGTATTTCAGGCGGCTCTGAACCGCGCCACCGGCGAAGGCAAATCGATTGGGCAGGTGATCGCCGAGTATTTGAAGCAATACGCTGAGGGCGCCACTACGGGCACGCCCACTACCTACACCGTGGTTCGCGGCGATACCCTGGGCAAGATTGCGGCCAAAATGTACGGCGATGCCCACAAATATCCCATCATCCAGCGGGCCAACAACATTACCAATCCCAGCCGCATCTGGGTGGGCATGGTGTTGGTCATCCCGCCGATTGCCGGCACGCCGTCGGCGGCTGCGTCAAACTCAACCCCTGCCCCCGCGTCTACACCAGCGTCAACACCAAGCTCTTCCTCTACTGTTGCGCCGGCGCCGGCCCCCACCCTCTCATCTTCATCACCAACGCCATCCCCGTCGGCCCCATCGTTGATGACGCCGGTAGCGCCTTCCACGCAAGCGCCCGCCAAACCGGATATAGAATGGGTCGGCTCACCCAACTACAATCGCCGGCGGCGGCCCAACGATATTACCGCCATTACCATTCATTCTACGGCCAACAGTTCGCTCCAGGGCGTGATCAACTGGTTCAACAATCCAAGCGCCAAAGTGAGCGCCCATTACACCATCGGCAAAGATGGTAAAATTGTCCAGCACGTTCGCGACAGCAACCGGGCCTGGCATGCCGGTAAAAGCGTGTGGAAAGGGCGTGAGTCGTGTAACGATTATTGCATCGGCATCGAATTGGTCAATTTAAATGATGGCGTTGACCCCTATCCCGAGACGCAGCATCAGGCCAATGTGAATTTGTGCGCCTACCTGTGCCATCAGTATAATATTGATACAGACGACATTATGGGCCATTTGGACATTGCCCTGCCCAAAGGCCGTAAATCGGACCCCCGCAATTACGATCTGGATCGCTTGCGGCGGGAAGTGGCTCAAAAATTGGGCCGATAGTTTGGTAACAGCTATGTTTTTTACCTCTAAAATCTCCAAACATTACTTTATTTTACCTCTGGCCCTGGGCTGCTGGACCTAACCATCCTCCTGATCCGGTTACCCGGAGTCTTTTCTATTTTCCCAACGATCTCAACACACAATAGCAAAATAAACATCAGCCATCTCGTTGATGAAATGGTACTTTGAAATTTACATAAAACTTTGGTCACGAGTACAGAAGTGTCATCGGTGGCATCCCGCTGCGGGAGTATTTCCTCCGGCACCTGGCACCTGGCACTTTACCTACCCGTGACCCTAGCTTCCCAGGGAGAAAATATTATGACAACCGTACAAACATTAACCTCTGTAACTGAACGCATCATCACCGATTTGCCCGGCCCCAAAGCGCAGGCGCTGCTGGCGCGAGACGCCAAAGTTGTATCGCCCAGCTATCCGCGCGACTATCCCTTTGTGATGGATCATGGGCGGGGCGCGGAAGTGTGGGATATGGACGGCAACCGGTTCATTGATTTTGCCGCCGGCATTGCTGTGGCCTCGACCGGGCACGCCCACCCTGAAGTGGTGCAGGCCATCAAAGATACCGCCGACCATTTCTTACACATCTCACCCGATTATTACCACGAATTGCACGTCAGGCTGGGGGAAAAAATGAACGAAATTGCGCCTATGGACGAACCGGCCATGACCTTCTTTACTAACTCCGGCACTGAAAGCGTGGAAGGCGCGCTCAAACTGGCCCGCTATGTGACGGGGCGGCAGCGCTTTATCGGCTTTTTGGGCGGTTTCCACGGCCGCACGATGGGGTCGCTGGCCTTTACCGCCAGCAAATACACCCAGCAGGACGGCTTTTTTCCGTCGATGCCGGGGGTAACGCACGTGCCTTACCCCAACTCCTATCGCCCCCTGCTGGCGGGCGACGACCAGGGGCGGGCGGTGTTGAACTACATCGAAAATGTATTGTTCCAGAATAACGTTCCGGCCAATGAAGTAGCCGGCATCCTGGTGGAACCGATCCAGGGTGAAGGCGGCTATCTGGTGCCGCCCGACTCCTTCCTGCCCGGCCTGCGGGCGTTATGCGACCGGTACGGTATCCTGCTCATCGCCGACGAAGTGCAGAGCGGCATTGGCCGCACCGGCGCCATGTACGCCATGGAACATTGGGGCGTGGAGCCGGATATCATCACCTCGGCCAAAGGCATTGCCTCCGGTATGCCGATTGGCACGGTCACGGCCCGCAAATCTATCATGGAACAGTGGCCGCGCGGCGCGCACGGCAACACTTACGGCGGCAATCCCATTTGCTGCGCCGCCGCCCTGACCACCATCGAGTTGGTACAGCAGGAATATAAAGACAACGCGGCCCGGATGGGGCAATATTTACTGGGTAAAATGAGTGAATTGGCCGGCCGCTATCCTATCATTGGCGATGTGCGCGGCAAGGGCCTCATGATCGGCATGGAGTTTGTGAAAGATCGAGACAGCAAAGAACCGGCCAAAACCTTTGTGGCCGAGTTGATCCATGAAGCTTTTTACAACGGCCTGCTTCTGCTGCCGTGCGGCGTCAGCACCATTCGTTTTATGCCCCCGCTGATGCTGACACGAGAGCTAGCCGATGAAGCCATTGAAATTGTGGATGCGTCGATGGCGGCGGTGGCGAAAAGGTGATAGACCACGGACGACGGACGACCGACCACTATTCACTGACAACTGACCGTCTTGATCCAAGACCCTAAAGGTTTTGAAAATCTTTAGGGTCTGATACACGACGATTCAAAATCTTTTTCTTAAAAACTATATCATCGGTAGTCCGTCGTCGGTAGCCGGTTGTCGCCCCCAACTTTTGGGTAAATTGAATAGCTTTGTTATAATCGACTCAGATGTCAAAAAAATTCAGGTGTTCCTGCCGGGATAAAAGCGGCAGCGAACGCCTTTTTTGTGGATTCTAACAGAAATCCAACATTCCCCAGGTAAAATTAGAACGTTATCATACTCACCGGAGGTTTAAAAATGGCAAAGACAAAAGAAGCCCAAACCGCCCCCATTGAATTTCAGGCGGAAATACAAAAAGTTTTAGATATTCTGATCCACTCCCTCTACACCGACAGGGAGATTTTTTTGCGAGAACTGCTCTCTAACGCGCTGGATGCTCTTAACCGCGCCCAGTTTGAAATGCTGACCAACCGCGATGTCCTGGATGAGGGCGCGGAACTGGCCGTTTACCTGGAGCCCGACCCCGACAATCGCACGTTGACCGTGCGCGATACCGGCATTGGCATGACCGAGGAAGAAATGATCGAGAACCTGGGCACCATCGCCCGGTCGGGCGCGCAGCAATTTTTAGAGGTAATGAAAGCGGCCAAAGAAGAAGGCCAAACCGTTTCCGCCGACATCATCGGCCAGTTTGGCGTGGGTTTTTATTCTGTATTTATGGTGGCGGAAGAAGTGACCGTTATTTCGCGCTCGTATCAGAAGGATGCGGAAGCCGCGATCTGGCAATCTTCCGGCGAAGGCACCTACACCGTTGGCCCCGCCGACAAAACCGACCGGGGCACCACCATCACCATCAAACTCAAGGAAGACGCCAAAGATTTTTCCCAAACGTACCGGCTGCGCCAGATTGTCAAAACGCACTCCGATTTTGGCTCGTTCCCCATCTACCTGAAAGAACAGCAGCCCCCCCAAGACGATGAAGCCCAAGGCAAAGAAGAATTTGTGCAGGTCAACCAACAAACGGCCCTGTGGCGGAAGTCGCCTCAGGAGGTGGAAGAGGAAAAGTACAAATCTTTCTACCAGCAGCTTACCATGGATTTTGGCGATCCGCTGCTGCGGCTGCACACTTCTGCCGATGCGCCGGTGCAATTTTACGCCCTGCTTTATATTCCCTCCAAAAAGGATTACCAGTTGTTTGGCGCGAAAGAGGATTACGGCATCAAGCTTTATTCGCGCAAAATCTTGATCCAGGAGAATTTTAAGGAACTGCTGCCCAAATACCTGCGCTTCATTGAAGGTGTGGTCGATTCTGAAGACCTGCCGCTCAACGTTTCCCGCGAGACGGTGCAGAGCACGCCGCTGCTGACCAAGATCAAAAACGTGCTGGTGCGCCGCATCAGCAGCGAGTTGAGCCAAATGGCCGAAGACGATGCCGACAAATACCGCACGTTCTGGAAAGAATTTGGCGGTTTTATCAAAGAAGGCATTGCCACCGAGCAAGACAGCCACGATAAGTTTGTGGATTTGCTGCGCTTCCAATCCAGTTTTGGTAAAGATGCGGGCGAATTGGTTTCGCTGCGGCAGTATGTGGAGCGCATGGAGAGCGATCAGAAAGAAATTTATTACATTCTGGGCGATGACTATGAAGTGGTTTCGCGCAGCCCGCACCTGGAGTATTTCAAGAAACACGATATTGAAGTGCTCTACATGACCGATCCGATGGACAGTTTTACGCTGGTGGGCCTTAATGAGTACGACGGCAAGCCGTTGAAAAATGTGGACGATGCCGGCCTGGACCTGCCGGATGAAAGAGCACCTGATGAGAAGGGAACCGAAGACACCATCCCCACCGATGAATTTAAAGCGTTGGTCAAACGCTTTAAGGATGTGTTGGGCGAGCGGGTGGAAGACGTCCGCCAGAGCAAAATTTTGACCGACAGCCCCTGCCGGCTGGTGAACCCCGCCGGGGCCATGAATACCGGCATGCAGCGGGTGCAGCGCCTGCTGGATAAAGATTACCAGATTCCCAAGAAGATTTTAGAGATCAACCCCCACAGCGGCCTGGTGCAGGGAATTTCGGCGCGCCTGGCGGCCAAAGGCGATGATGATTTGATCAACCCGCTGATCGAGCAGTTGTTTGAAAACGCCCTGGTAGAAGAAGGCATCCACCCCAACCCCGCCGAGATGGTGCCCCGTATCCAGCAGCTTATGGAGGCGGTGGCTAAAAAATAGGTGGCCCGGCAGCCAATCGCTCATGAACGTTTTTGTGGTGTGATCGTTTAGGAAGCGTATAGGGATCGTGTTGAAGATCGCTCATGAAGTGAGCGAAACCCTTTGCGTGAATCAAGAGTCGCGTCTATAATTTCTTGTGCTGAATTTTGATGAAAGTTGACAGTGGGTACAATCTCTGTTGCTAATTGATAGATGAGTACAAACACGAAGGAGATGACGATGCGTAACAAAGAACCGATCCCTTACGATGAATCCACCAAAAATTTAGGCATGCTGTCTGGATTGTTAAAACGGTTAAGATTGAGCTGGCTGCTGCTCCAGGATAAACAGGTTCCATTTTGGACCAAATTGGTTTTACCGGCAGCCTTCCTTTATCTAATCTCGCCGGTTGATTTTATCCCGGCGTTGATATTTCCGGTAGTGGGTGGGTTGGATGATCTCGGCGTGGTTTTACTGGGCATTGCCCTGTTTATTAAATTAGCGCCCCAAAATATCGTTGAAAATTATCTGCACAACCTGGAATTTGGTGATCTGAGCGACGATGACGAAGTGATTAATACGAGCTACAGCGTTGTGGATGAGGATTAACAAAGAGGTAACGGAATAATATGAGTGAAGAAACAGCCCATACTCCCCAGACGGTAGCCGGGGAATTGGACGTGTCGCCGGCAACCCTGCGGCGTTGGTCGCAGCGTTTTGAGGATTTCCTGTCGGCGGAAGCAACGGGAAGTTCTGAATCGGGCCGCACCCACCGGCGCTATACCGACGATGATCTGACCACGCTGCGGATCATCAAGGAATTAATGAACAACGGGATGACCTACGAGCAGGTTCACCAGCATCTGTCGGCTCAATTTGTTGATCCGACGGGCGCAGAACTTCCCACGGAGTTCCCGCCTGATGTGATGGCCGAGGCTGTTGAAGAAAAAGGGCTGGTTGTTTCTGAGGGTAACGAGCCGGCAGCGGTGGCTTTTTTAACCAATGCGCTCACCACCCTCTCTGAAAGCCAGCAGAGCATTCTGAACAGCCAGGCCGCCAATCGGGAGTTGATGGGGGTCTTGATTCAGGATAACTTCAATCTGAAAGAAGAAAATAACCGGCTGCGAGAGCGTATCTTAGACGTAGAACGAAATCTGGCACAGGCTCGCCAGCAGGAAGATTGGCAGCGAGAAGCCGTGCGGCAGGAGCTGGATGCCAAGATCGCTTCGGTACAGCAGTTGGCCAACGATGCGATTAAAACCGCGCATGAAATGCCCGCCCCGAATATTAAAGCGGTCAAATCCAAACCCGGTTGCCTGGGCGCGTTGTTGGGCCTTAGCGGCGATGTGCAAATTGTGTCGGTGCCCAAAGGCCGCCAACAGCGGGCCGATGGCCGTCCCGATGGCCGTCCCGCCAGCGCGCCGCTGTCCCCATCGTGGTCGCCCCATCCTTTTCCGCAGCAGCAGCCGCAGGAATCGCTGGCCCGGTCTCATCCCAAACCCTCCGCCCCGCCGGAATAAACCGGGGTCAAACCGAAAAACAAAAAGGGTGCGAGTTTCGCACCCTTTTTTCTTGGTTTTGATGTACCTTCTCAATAATCTGGGGCAGAGTTGGTTGAACTTGTCGAAACCAACGGTCTTCGACACGCTCAGACGTCGTTCCCCCAAAATACTGAAAAGATACGGGTTGATCAAACCTCACTACCGGCAACTTCTTCAACCGGCGCCGGTTCTGGGGTGGGTTCTTTTTCGTCCATTCCCTTTTGTGAAGCAACATAATCAATCACAAACACCATAGCGAATCCTGCAATGGCCAGGATAAGTGCCAGCGTAACCTCGCCGGTCCAGGCCGAAGGCAGATAGTTTTCAAAACTGATGGCGTGGCCTTCGATCTCGATGATCGTTTTCCAGGGCCAGATTTTACGCAGCGAGCCGATCATAAAGCCCATCAATACGGCCACCGTCACATCGTGATACCGCTTGAATAACCAGCTTAAAATTTGGGCAAACGTGACCAATCCCACAGCGGCGCCGGCGGACACAAGGGCCAGCGTTACAAAATCTCTGCTATTAACCGCCGACAGCACGTACTCATATTTGCCCAACAAAACCAGAATGAACGCGCCGGAAATACCGGGTAAAATCATCGCGCAAATAGCCAGCGCGCCGCTTAAAAACAGAAACCACCAACTATTGGGCGTTTCCAGGGGAACCAGCCCTACCACAATCCAGGCCACAATTGCGCCTGCCGCCAGGCCGGCCCCGGTTGGCACGCCCCAACGGCCAACCCGTTTGCTGACGGTCAATACCGACGCCAGCACCAGGCCAAAGAAGAACGACCAGAGCAGGACCGGCTGGTTTTCCAGCGTCCATTCCAGCGCCTGGGCCAGGGTGATGATTGCCAGCAAAATACCCGCGCCAACGGCCAGCAAAAATCGCCAGGGCAGCACCCGGTAGGCCTCTTTAAGTTTGAAGCCGGCCAGTAACTGCACGGTTTTGGGGCTGGCAAGGTCTTTGATCGAAAAAATCAACTCTTCGTAAATGCCGGTGATAAAGGCCATCGTTCCGCCGGATACGCCCGGCACCACATCGGCGGATCCCATCGTAAACCCTCGAGCCGTCAGCCCCAGATAATCTTTGAGTGTTCGTTTTGCTTGTTGTGGTTCATTTGAAATCATCATAACATCCTGTAAAAGATACTGTTTTCTTGAAGTTGTTAACTAACAACGGGTTTATGTTTCAAAACAAGCCTCAATTCTACCACGCATCCAGAGTAAGCGGCAAATCAGCCGCATACCGGATTCGTTTTAATTTTGACTCTGATTATGGCGCGTGGTATAGTAGCTTCTGATTCATACTAGATTGTACCTTCTCAATAATAGGGAGCAGAGTTGGCTGAGCTTGTTGAAACTAATGGTCTTCGGTAAGCTCAGACCTCGTTCCCCCGAAATATTGAGAAGATGCATTAGATTAGTAAAAAAGATGATAGTTGCTTTTTGAGATTTTGAGAGCAGCTATCCATCGCCAATTATTTATAGAGGTAAAAATGTCCATGAAATGGTCTCGCGCATTATTGGTGGTGCTGGTATTGGTCGTCGCCGCCTTTATTTATGGAGCCGTTGTTCTGCAAAGCGACACTCCAGAAGTGGTTGATTTATCCACGGTGATTGACTTGTCCAATCAGGGCCAGGTGGCATCTATTACGGTGAACGAAAATGAACTCCAGGTGGAACTGACCGACGGCACCGAGGTGATGTCTCATAAAGAAGCGCGGGTAAGCGTTACGGAAACGTTAACCCTCTTAGGCATTTCCCCCGAAACATTGGCCGGTATAAAAATAACCGTTGCTCCTCGCAGCGCGTGGGATGGCTGGTTGACAATTCTGGCCACCCTCTTCCCGCTTATCCTGATTGGCGGATTTTTCTTCTTTATTTTGCGCCAGGCACAGGGGGCGGGCAATCAGGCACTGAGTTTTGGCAAAAGCAAAGCGCGGATGTTTACCGGCGATAAACCGACCGTTACCTTTGACGACGTGGCCGGCGCCGACGAAGCCAAACAGGAATTATCGGAAATTGTTGAATTTCTCCGCGAACCCGAAAAATTTATCTCCCTGGGCGCGCGAATACCCAAAGGCGTGCTGATGGTCGGCCCGCCGGGCTGCGGAAAAACCCTGACGGCCAAAGCGATCTCCGGCGAGGCCGGCGTACCCTTCTTCAGTATTTCCGGCTCTGAATTTGTAGAAATGTTTGTGGGTGTAGGCGCCAGCCGCGTTAGAGATTTGTTTGACCAGGCCAAACGCAACAGCCCCTGCATTATTTTTATGGATGAAATTGACGCCGTGGGGCGGCATCGCGGCGCGGGTTTAGGCGGCAGCCACGATGAACGGGAGCAAACGCTGAACCAAATTCTGGTGGAAATGGACGGCTTTGATACCGACACCAACGTGATTGTGGTGGCCGCTACCAACCGCCCCGATATTCTGGACCCGGCCTTGCTGCGTCCTGGTCGTTTTGACCGCCGGGTCATTTTAGATCGCCCCGACCGGTTGGGACGGGAACAAATCCTGAATATTCACGTCCGGGGCAAACCCCTGGCCGGAGATATAGACCTGGGCATTGTAGCCAAGCAAATCCCCGGCTTTGTGGGCGCAGATATTGAAAATCTGGTCAATGAAGCCGCCATTTTGGCCGCGCGAAACAATCGTAAACAAATCACGCTTAAAGATTTTCAAGAAGCCATAGAAAAAGTGATGGCCGGGCCAGAACGCAAGAGCCGCGTGATCCCGGAAAAAGAACGGCGAATTATTGCCCATCACGAAGCGGGCCATGCGCTGGTGATGCGCATGATTCCTGAATGCGATCCGGTACATAAAGTCAGCATTGTTTCTCGCGGGATGGCGTTGGGTTATACCATGCCGCTGCCCACCGAGGACCGGTATCTGGAAAACCAGAGCAAATTTGAGGGCGAACTGGCCGCCATTTTAGGCGGGCGCGCCGCCGAACGGGTCATCTTTAATGAGATTACCACCGGCGCCAGTGATGATCTATCTAAAGCAACCAAAATAGCGCGGGCGATGGTGACTCAATACGGCATGAGTAAAAAACTGGGGCCGTTGACATTTGGCGAAAAAGAAGAGCAGGTGTTTTTGGGCAAAGAAATTGGCGAACATCGCAATTACAGCGATGAAGTTGCCCGGCAAATCGATCACGAAGTACGCCGTATTATCAATAACGCCTACGAAAAAGCGCAGCACCTGATTACGGAACATCGAGATAAACTGGAAGAAATTGCCCAACGATTGCTCAAAGAAGAAACACTCGACGCCCAGGCATTTGAAGCCATTTTTGCCTGACGCCAGACTCGTTCTGGTATACCCTATTATTTTTGGAAAGCTTAAAAGACAAGGCATTGTTAGTTGACATTTTATGGGTGCTTGGGGTATACTTAATCGGCGTTGATCGAAAACTGAAATGTACTTGAGGGCTGATTCTGTTATGGTCCTCTTGCCATTAGACGATACATATCACATTCCAAAACAGCCCTTGGAGGTGGCATAGTGGCGGTAGAAAAAAGCGGCCTTTATTACCCCAACAAAATGGGACGTATCTACTTGATGGCTATGGAAGAGGTGATGGGAACCAATGGTATTAAAGCCGTTCTCAACCTGGCCAAAGTCCCTGAATTGATCGACAACTACCCTCCCAACAACCTGGCTCGAGAATTTGATTTTGCTGATTTCGGCGCCATTGGACAGGCCATCGAAGAAATGTATGGCCCACGCGGGGGGCGGGGGCTTGCTTTACGGGCGGGTCGAGCTGCTTTTGCCCAGGGACTTAGCGAGTTTGGCTCAGTTGTGGGAGCCAGTGAGTTGGCTTTTAAGGTTATCCCGCTGGCAACAAAATTAAAAGTAGGCCTCAAGGCGATGGCCGAGACCTTTACCAAATTTAGCGATCAAGAAAGTTCCGTAGAAGAAGCTGACGATCATTTTGTTTACACGATTCATGCCTGCCCGGTTTGCTGGGGGAGAAGCAGTGACGATAGAAATATCTGTTACGGCGCTGTAGGCATTTTGCAAGAAGGTTTGCGGTGGGTGAGCGGCGGTAAAGATTTTAAAGTCGAGGAAATTGAATGCCATGCAGCCGGCGCTCCCAACTGTGTTTTTTATATTCATAAAGAGCCTCTGAATTAGTGATGAAAACCCCAAAACATCTCCCCGGCAGGGAAATATACCAATGAAACACACCCTGTTGATTATTGAGGATGACCCGGATACTTCTGAAATGCTCCGGGTGTACTTCGAAGCACAAGGCTATAAAGTTGTAACCGCACCGACCGGTCAGGATGGCCTGGATAAGTGCCGCACGGAAAAGCCAGATTTGATCTTGCTGGATGTTCGGCTGCCAGACCTGGATGGATTTGAAGTCGGCAAACACCTGCAAGATGATGTGCGGACCAGCCGGCTGCCGGTTATTTTTGTAACCGAACGCCGCGAACGGGACGACCGGATTGCCGGCCTGAAACTGGGCGCTATTGATTACATCACCAAACCGTTTGATGTACAGGAATTACGGCTCAGAGTACGCAACGCCCTGCGCCGCGCCGGGAGTCAAAACAACCCCATTACCGGCCTGCCCGGCGACAAACTGACCAACGATCGCTTGAGCCTGATGCTGGAACGCGATGGCTGGACCGTACTCGGAATTAACATTGTTGGCCTGGATAAATTCAACGAGATTTACGGCTTTGTGGCCCGTGATGATGTGCTGCGGGCGATTGCCCTTACCCTAACCAGCGCGGTTGATGAATTGGGCAGCATCGATGATTTTGTGGGCCATCCGTCTGAAAACCAGTTTGTAATTATCACTGTTCCCAACAAAGGCGCTCAATTAAGCCAGAATGTTGAAGAACGGTTGAAGCAGGCCATGACCTACTTCTATCCTATCCACGACCGCGAAGCGGGCTATGTGTTGCGTGGGGGCGATGAAAAGGTCACTGTGCCGTTCATGGATGTCTCCACCGTCGTTTTGTCTCAGCAAGATCACTCGTTCTCTGATGCAGAAAAACTGCGAGAAACCCTGAGCCGGCCGGTGAAAGTTTGATTTGTCTTTTAAGAATTTTCTATCAATCTTATCAAAAAAGCAGTGTGCCCGCCGAGCACACTGCTTTTTTGATTTAAGGTAAGGAGTTGGCATGGGGATGATCCCTATAGATAAAATTCGTTCAATGGCCCAAGAAAAAGAGGCCGCAATGGTTGAATTTGCCCAACGCCTGGTTCAAACGCCCAGTTTACCCGGACAGGAACAGGATATCGCCATTATCGTTAGAAAAGAAATGGAAATGTTGGAATTTGATGATGTTTGGGTTGATGAAGTGGGTAATGTGATTGGCCGGATCACAGGCGGCCCCGCCTCCCAGGGCGGGCCTGCCTCTCAAGGCGGGCCTGGCCCCACCATCCTGCTCAACGGCCATATGGATCACGTAGACCCCGGTCCGGTAGAAGGATGGCTCCACCCGCCCTTTAGCGGCAAAATTATTGAGGGTGAATTGTGGGGACGCGGCGCCGTGGATATGAAAGGGCCGGTGGCCTGCATGGTGTATGCCGCCGGACTTTTCCACTCAGCTGACCTCACGCCGCCCGGCGATGTTCTGATGACGATACCCGTGCTGGAAGAAAGGGGCGGCCTGGGCACGCAGCACCTCACCACCCATCTTCAGGCCGATGCTGCCATCTGCGGCGAACCGAGCCACAATACCCTGCGGCGCGGCCACCGGGGACGGATTGAACTGGAAGTGACCTTCAAAGGGCAGTCGATTCACGCCAGCGTACCCCATTTAGGCATCAATCCCCATTTTCAGGCTGCCGCCTTTATCAGCCGCCTTTCTGAGTTGACTATGACAGAGTCGGAAGCGCTGGGGAGTTCAAGCGTCACCCCCACCCTTTACGCCACCGACCAGACCAGCCCCAACGTGGTTCCCGGCGAGGTCAAATTAACCCTGGACTGGCGCAATGTGCCCGCCGAAACGCCGGACGCCATCATCGATAAAATCCAAACCTTGCTGAACAGCCTGCCCGGCGAAACCCGGGCCGAAGTAGCGGTTTCAACCACAAAACTGACTACCTACACCGGCATCGAAAACGATTTTCCGGCACTCTTCCCCTCTTTTTTACTGGCCGAAAATAATCCGCTGGTGCAGGCGGCGCATCAAACGTTGGTTGAAGTGTTAGGCCGCGATGATGGCGTCGGTATCTGGCGTTTTGCCACCGATGGTGGTCATTTGATGGCGGCAAATATTCCCACCGTTGGCTTTGGCCCCGGCGATGAAACCCTGGCCCACACCAACCAGGAACGCATCAGCCTGGCTCAGATGAAAGAGGCGCTGGTAGCTTATGCGGCATTGATTTTGGCGTTAGCGGAAGGATGTAAGATGAGATAGGGCAGACTAATAATCTCTAATCACCAATCTCCAATTAAACCTCCTTCATACTTAACCCAATTCGCCCACGCTGCACATCTACACTCATTACCCTGACCTTCACCACATCCCCCACGCTGACCACCTCAAACGGGCTTTTGATGTAGCGGTCGGCCAACTGGCTAATGTGTACCAGGCCATCCTGCTTGACCCCGATGTCCACAAAAGCGCCAAAATCCACCACATTGCGCACGGTGCCGGTTAAAACCATCCCCTCCTCCAAATCCTCCATCGACAGCACATCCTGCCGCAGCAGCGGCTTGGGCAAATCCTCACGGGGGTCGCGGCCCGGCTTGGCTAAGGCTTCCAAAATATCTTCCAGGGTGGGCACGCCCACTTCCAATAGATCGGCCAGCTCGCGCAAATCTTCTTGCCGGCGCAGTGTTTCGATGCGGCCCGGCAACGTTTTTTCATCCCCCCGAACTTCCAGATACTCAAACAAACGTTCCACCACCGGGTAACTTTCGGGGTGAATAAAGGTGTTGTCCAGCGGGCGGGCGCCCTGGGGAATTTTCAAAAATCCAATGGCCTGCTGGTAAGTTTTTTCGCCCAACCCTTTGACCTTTTTGAGTTCACTGCGGCTGCGGAACGGCCCGTTTTTTTCGCGGTGTTGAACAATGGCCTCGGCCACGCGGCGGCTGATACCGGCCACGTAACTGAGCAGCGGCGCGCTGGCTGTGTTCACGTCAACGCCCACGTGGTTGACGGCGCTTTCTACCACGGTGTCCAGCGTTTTTCCCAATTGTTTCTGGTTGACATCGTGCTGGTACAGGCCCACCCCAATCGATTTGGGATCAATCTTTACCAACTCCGCCAGCGGGTCTTGCAGCCGGCGGGCAATGGAAATGGCGCCGCGCATGCTCACATCCAGGCCGGGGAACTCGGCCCGGGCCAGTTTGCTGGCTGAATACACCGAAGCGCCGGCCTCGCTGACCATCACGTAGGCCAGGTCAAGTTTTTTGGCTTTGGATTTAGCCTCATTGATAACCTCGGCGGCCAGCGATTCGGTTTCGCGGCTGGCGGTGCCGTTGCCAATGGCCATCACAGTCGCCTTCTGCTCGATTATGAGTTTGATGAGCACAGCCTTGGCTTCGGCCCGCTGTTTTTGCGGGGGATGGGGGTAGATGGTGGTGCCACCCAAAAATTTGCCCGTAGCGTCTACCAGGGCCACTTTACAGCCGGTGCGGTAGCCGGGGTCGATGCCCAGCACATTTTTGCCGGTGATGGGCGGTTGCAGCAACAGTTGGCGCAGGTTGGCGGCAAAGGTGTCGATGGCGTGTTCATCGGACGCGCCGGTGAGTTCACCGCGCAGTTCGGTTTCGATGGAAGGCGCCAACAACCGTTTGTAACCGTCGGCAATGGCCGCGCGCAGGTGGTCGGTGAAAACGGAGTGGGGGTTGGTAATGGTCCGTTGTTGGATATCGGCGACCAACTCGTCATCGGGGCCTTCCAGTTTTACTTTGAGCACGCCTTCCCGCTCACCGCGATTGATGGCCAGCAGCCGGTGGGGCGGAATCCGGCTCAACATTTCCTGGTAATCGTAATACATCTCATAAATGCCGCGTTCATCTTTGGCTTTATCGCCCAGTTTTATTATCAGCCGGGCCGCGCTGCGGGTTTGGGCGCGCGCGTTGGCCCGAATGTCAGCATCTTCCGTAACACTTTCGGCAATAATGTCTCTGGCCCCGGCCAGGGCGTCTTCGGGCGTGGGCACGTCGTCGTTGAGGAATTGGGCAGCAATTTCATCAGCATCACCCCGCGTAAGCTCTTGGGCCAGCATGGTTTGGGCCAGCGGCTCCAGCCCGCGCTCCCGGGCGATGGTGGCGCGGGTGCGCCGTTTGGGTTTGTAGGGCAGGTAAAGGTCTTCCACTTCTTGCAGCGTGGCCGCGGCCAGAATGCGCCGGCGCAGTTCGTCGGTGAGTTTGCCCTGTTCTTCAATGCTGTCCAGCACGGTTTGTTTGCGTTCTGCCAGGTTGCGAAGGTAGGTGAGCCGTTCCAGAATAGTGCGGAGCTGCTCTTCGTCCAGCCCGCCGGTTACTTCTTTACGGTAGCGGGCTACAAAAGGCACGGTGTTGTCGGCGTCAAACAACTCAATAGAGCGCGCCACCTGTTGAGGACGAAGGCTCAATTCTGAGGCGATGGTTTGAGCAAATGGATCGGTCATAGAATTTTCTCCAGATTAAAAGTAAGGCTCAAATCTTAGCATCATTGGCAAGAAACAGGCAAACCGGGGTTGCATTTTGGTTGGGGATTGGAATCGGTGAATTAATAAGAATTACGTGCAGTGATCTGGACTATTTTTTTATGTCAGCCAAGTTGTCGTATAATGGGGGTAGCCTGGCTATTTTTTGATTAAATTATGAGGTAAATTATATGTCAACAGAGAAGAAAGCGCTGGAACAACGCCTGACCTACATGGCCCTGACCGGTATTTTTATGTCGCTCCTGGCTATTTTCAACCTGCGTTCCAGAAAAAGCAGCGAAACCGATATCAAGCCCTTTGATTATTTTTTATTGGGATTATCCGTATTTCGGATGGGGCGGATGGTATCTTATGATACGGTGATGGAGCCGTACCGCGCCCCCTTTACCCAAACCGTGCCCGATAGCAGCGGAGCCGGCGATACGGTTGAACCCAAAGGCACCGGCTGGCGGCGCGCCATTGGCGAGTTGATTGCCTGCCCCATCTGTTCCGGCACCTGGATTGCGGCGGTGCTGGTGTATGGGATGCAGGTGGTTCCCGGCCCTACCCGCATTTTGATGGCGATTATGAGCGTGATTGGCCTGGGCGAGATTTTAAACGCTGCCACCGAAGCCCTGAGTTGGAACGCCCAATTGGCCCGTGAGCAGGTGGGTGTTTTTTACGAAAAACCTTCGGCGCAAGAGGACGAGCAATAACGCGATGAATAATTTACGAGAATGGATTTTGCCGGCCATGGCCACCTTTGTTTTTTGGGGATTATGGGGTTTTCTGCCTAAAGTAGTCGTCAGATATATCGATTCCAGAAGCGCGGTGATTTATGAGGTTGTAGGCGGTATTCTGCTGGCCCTGGTGTTGTTAAGCACGTTAGGGTTTCGCCCCATGGTTCATCCCGGCGGGATTGTTCTGGCGATGGTTACCGGGATTGTGGGGTTTTTAGGGTCTTACACATTTTTTATGGCGGCGGTCAAGGGGCCAATTTCACTGGTTGTCAGCCTAACCGCGCTGTATCCCACTTTGAGCATTCTCCTGGCCATGGTGGTGTTGAATGAAACGATAACGCTGAAACAAGGCATCGGGATTATCCTGGCGTTGGTGGCCATGCTATTGGTATCCACCTGATTAACCGAGTGCCAGAAACGGGGTGTCATGGGGGCATTTTTATGTATTTGTACGTATTTTTACGTAGTTGAATAGGACAAAAATCGGATGTTTTACCGGCTGAGGATATGCTATACTTTTTAGAATTAGGCTGATAATGTCAATTCTTAACAAAAAAAGTGTCCAAATGTCCGGGTTATTACCAACGATCAGCGCGTATATTCCGCCCCATATTGTTCAGGCCGTCATAAAGGACACATCTCCTGCCCCCCCCTCATCAGCTATCACCGAACGTTTTTCCGCTGCGGTACTTTTTGCCGACATTTCCGGTTTTACCCCCCTTACCGAAATTCTGGGCCAACGCGGCGCCGAAGGCCCGGAAGAGTTAACCCGCCTGATGAATCGGTACTTCGACTGGATGATTTCCTTTGTTGAAATTCAGGGGGGCGAAGTTGTTAAATTTGGCGGCGATTCATTGACCGCCATTTTTCGCGCCGGTGACAACGAGCTTGGCGTTGCCATCCGCCGGGCCATGCAGTCTGCCGAAACAATGCAGTCTACCATGGATGAATTCAATGTTATGGAAAGCAGCGCCGGCCTGTTCTCGCTGGAGATGAAGGTTGGCATTGGCGCCGGAGAAATTGTAGCCGCCCATGTGGGCGGGCTGTTAAATCGTTGGGAATTTATCATTGCCGGCGATCCCTTACGCCAGGCGGCTAAAGCGGAACATCAGGCAAGTCCGGGGCAAATTCATCTGAGCGCGCAGGCCAAAGCAAACATCTATCCTCATTCGGTACCGGCCCAGCGATTGTCCCGGCCGGATTGGTCGGCGGTGTTTGATCCCGAAGGCGTGGAAAATGTCTTGCGCTGCTATGTGCCTCGCCCTGTGCTGGCCTGGTTGGATGAAGAGTTGCATAGCTGGTTGGCCTCCCTGCGGCCAATGAGTGTTTTGTTTGTTGGCGTCCACGGCCTGGATTATGATGATGACGGCGCTTCCATCAAAAAACTGCATGCCTTTGCGCGCGATGTGCAGCAAGTTATTAACCATTACCAGGGCAGTTTGCCCCGTTTAACCGTTGATGATAGAGGCACTGTTTTTCTCATTTTATTTGGCGCGCCGCCTTACGCGCATGAAGATGACTCTATTCGGGCACTGCGCTGCGCGCTGGACCTGCAATCTTTAACTTCTATGCATCAGTTACAACTTACCATTGGCGTGACAACGGGCCGGGTATTTGCCGGGCCGGTGGGCAGTAAAACGCGCCGGGAATACACCGTTATGGGCGATACGGTGAACCTGGCTTCTCGCCTGATGAGCACGGCTGAACCGGGCCAAATAAGCTGCAACTACGATGCCTTCCGCAGCGCCCGCAGCCAGATGCGTTTTGACCCCCTGCCGCCCATCTGGGTAAAAGGAAAAGACAGCCCTATTCGCGTATACCGGCCTACCGGCAAACGACGTTCTTTGGGGCAAACGGATCAACTGAGTCAGGCCGGTGAGATGCCGGTTCCCACCAATCTCATGATTGGGCGAGACGCGGCGCTCAAGCAACTGCTCGCCGGGCTGGAACGTGTTACCAGCGGCCACAGTTGCATTGCGGTGATAGAAGGTGAGGCCGGCATTGGCAAATCAAAACTGATCAGAGTTCTGGTCAAGGCGATGGAAGCCAACAATTTGTCGCCGCTCATTGGCCGGGGCCGAAGTGTCGATCAAAATATTCCTTATCACCCCTGGCAGGATATTTTTTATTTTTACTTTAAAGAGCGCCAACTGGATGATGCTATTCGTCAGGGTGAGCGGCAGCAGTGGGTGATGGCCGAAGTTGATAAATTCGCCCCGGAACTGGTTAAATATTTGCCGCTGCTCAATTCCCTTTTTGACCTGGATTTACCCGAAAATGAATTGACCATGGCCCTCAATCCGGCCCTGCGCCGCCAATATTTGGCCGACCTGTTACTTGCCTTGTTGCAGGGCTGGGCATTAAAACGCCCCCTTGTTTTGATTATGGAGGACGCGCATTGGCTCGATGCGGCCTCCTGGGATTTAACGCTGCAACTGGCCCGCTTGCTGGCAAAGAAGCCGGTGCCGCTGTACCTGCTGATTGCCACCCGCTCCTGGGCCGGGAGCAGCATGCCCGTTGAGTTGGCGGCGCTCATGCGGATGCCGGTAACCCGCTATTTTCACCTGGACCTGCTCTTGCCGGACCATACGCTGGCTATTGGCGCGGCGCGTTTGGGGCTGACCGGGAATGAACTTCCCGAGGCGGTGGCGGCCTTAGTCCGGCGGCGCGCGGGCGGAAACCCCTTTTTTGCCGAGGAATTGATATACACGTTACTCGACCACGAATTCATCACCTTAAAAACGCCAGAGAGCGCAGATAGTTCGATGGTAAAACCGCGCTGCCTGGTGAACGGTGATTTAGAACGCGCCGGCCAACTGCTGCCGGCAACCATCCAAACCACCATCCTCTCCCGCATCGACCGGCTGCCGCCCGAAGAGCAGCTCATGCTGCGTATTGCGGCCGTTATTGGCCATACCTTTGCCTACAACACCTTGCGAGATACCCTGAGCCAACATCTGGAGATTGATGAACCAACCCTCAAGACCCGCCTTAATGATTTGATCTACCTGGATCTGATCGAGCCGAAAGTTTCGCCGCCCAATATGATCTATGCTTTCAAACAAATCATCACCCGTGAAGTCACCTACCAATCGCTTCCCTTCAATCGCCGGCGCGAGTTACACCGCACCGTTGCCGCATGGTACGAAGCCACTTGCTGCCGGGAGCCTGCCGGTTCCGCCCTGCCCGCTGTTTATACGCCGGAAGATTTTATGTGGAAAGCTTCTCTCCCCGCCGAATTTCAAGCTCCCTCGTCCTATTTCCATACTTCGCCGTTATTGCCTATCTACTCGCTGCTGGTTTATCACTGGCATCAAGCTGAAGATGAAACAAAAGAACGACACTATGCGGCCCTCATGGCCGAACAAACTGCTGCCCAGCATGCCAATGCTGAAGCGTTGGGGTATCTTGACCGCGCCATCGATTTAACGCCGGAAAATAATTGGCCGGAGCGGTACAAATTGCTCTTGGCCCGCGAAACCGTCTATAACCGGTTGGGGCATCGCAATGCGCAGGCTCAAGACCTGGCGGCGCTGGCTGATTTGGCCGGCAACATCAAAAATAAACATTTTGAGATCGAGGTGATACTGCGACAGGCTCATTTTTTTGAGGCCACCGGCGATTACGCGGCAGCCGGGCAAAACGCCGAACAGGTGGTTGACCTCAGCCGGGAGATTCAGGATTCTACCATCGAAACCCGGGCCAATCTGGTTTGGGGCCAAACGCTGACCTTGCAGGGTGATTACGAGGCCGCGCAGGAGAAATTGGCACAGGCGCTCGCGCTGGCGGAAACTGACCGCCATCGGGCCAATCATGCCGTGGCTCTTTATCACCTGGCTAATCTCTCTCACTTTCAAGGGAATTTTGAATTAAGCTGGCGACAATGCCAACAGGCGCTGGAAAAATGTCAGGATGAACCCTTTTGTTTGCTCCCAGGCGATATTTTAGCCTTGCAGGGCTTGCTTCAATATTATCGGGAAGATTATCACACGGCCTGCAATTATTTGGAAGACGCCATCTTCAAACATTATACATACGGCCACAGGCGAGGAAAGTTAAACGCCTTTTATCACATCGGCGTGATCCGCCACTACCAGGGGAATTATGATGCCGCCCGCGATTATTTTGAGCAATCGCTGAAGATTGCGCGCCAAATCGGTGAACTGGAAGCTGAAGCCCGGATTTTGGGCGGGTTGGGGCTTGTCTACTGCCGGTGGGGCGATTATAAGTCGGCGCGCAGTTATCTGGCGCATTCCCTGGAAATCTATGAAGAGATTGGCAGCCGCGCGGGGCAGATAGACTCGCTCAATAAGCTGGGCGTGGTTTACTATTTTCTCAACCAGCCGCAAACCACCCAACAATATTGCCAACTGGCCCTGAATATGCTGAAAACCGTGCCGTATCCCGCCGGAGAAAGCTATAGCCTGCTGTACCTGGGCCACGCTTATCTGGAACAGGGCCAACTGGATGAGGCCCGTACCGCTTACCAAAAAGCGCTGGCTCTGCGCGAGCAAATGGGCCAAACCGCAGCCAGGCTTGATGTTCAGACCGGTCTGGCCCAAATCGCGTTGGCCCAGAATGATGTTGACGGCGCGTTACGCATCATCCAAGAAATTTTGCCCGCGCTAAATGAAAGCACAGCCGGCGTAGAGTGTATTTTGCAACTCTGTTACACAAGTTACGGCGTGCTGCAAGCGGCAAGCCTGAATGATCCCGCTCTGGCCGGCCAATCAAAATATGCGTTGGATACAGCCTATCATATTCTTCAAGAACAGGCGGCGCAGATTAACGACAGTGTATTGCGGCACAGGTTTCTGGAAAAGATCGACCTGCATCAAAAAATTGTAGCCGCATGGCAGGCTGAACCGGTACAGGAGAAGGTTAATGAATGTTGATGAACTTTTTCGGGCGATAGAAAATGCCCGGCAGCAGGGAAAAATACCGGACCTACGTCGCGTGATTTTGCCTCATGCGGATTTGAAGGGCGCTAACCTGCGGCGGGTCTACCTGTGCCATGCCAATTTATCTTCTGCCGATTTACACCAGGCCGAATTGAGCTGGGCTTATCTGCGCGAAGCCAATCTAAGCGGAGCCAATTTACGGCAGGCCCAATTAAATGGAGCCAACCTGTTTCGGGCCAATCTGCGGGGCGCAAACCTGGAAGGCGCCGACTTACGCCGGGCCAATTTGCGGGGCGCAAACCTGGAAGGCGCCGACTTGCGCCGGGCCAATTTGCGGGGGGCTGATCTGTTCAGAACCAATTTGAAGGGCGCGGATCTATCTCAGGCAATGGTAATTGGCGCCGATCCCAGCGGCACCGATCTGAGCGAAGCAAATTTGTTTGAAGCCAATATCACCCCCAACCAACTGGGCATTGCCCGCAGCCTTAAAAAAGCCATCATGCCTGATGGCGCCCAGCACGAGTAACGTTTTTCCAATATTGCCAAAAAAGAGAAAAATCTATGGAGTTGTCAACTGCCTAAAGTACTAGGACTTTTGCGCTCTTGTTGCTTTCCTTAAGGTATGTTAGAGTTGGATAAAATAGTGATGCGCATCTATTTTTAACACAATATTTAGCTTGTGATATTAATAACTTGCGTGTTATAATATAAATAAGCTACGGTTGTATCAGGGATGTAATCTATGGTTGTAAACAATTTAACGCCGGAAGAATTGGACCAACTGGTAGACAGTCTGCCGATTTCAATGGAGTTATCCGCCGGCGGGCTGGATTCTCCCTTTTTGCGCCAGTTGGCTACGGCCGGTCGGGAGATATTAGACGAGTTAATGAGCGAACAGCATGTTCGCCAGGGGCAGATAATTTTTCACGAAGGCCAGTTGGGCGATGCCATGTACATCATCTGGTCTGGCCGGGCGGCAGTGCTTAAAGGCGACATCCAGACGCCGGTTGTATTGGGCTATCGCGGCCCCGGCGAGATTGTTGGCGAGATGGCGTTATTGGAAAACCGGCCTCGTTCGGCCACCGTGGTGGCCCTGGAAGATATGCGCTTGTTAAGTATCAGCCGGAATGATTTCGAAAATTTACTACAAAGTAACCCCTCGGTGGGCATGGGAATTCTGGGAACCTTGAGCGCGCGCTTGCGGGCCGCCGATGATGCCCGCAACGCCGGCTGGGAGGCCGAAGATCGACTCAGCAGGCAAATTTCAGAACTGCAAACCGAAAAGCAACAGTTGCTGGAACTCCAGCAGTTGCGCCAGGAAACCACCGATCTCATTGTTCACGACCTGCGCCATCCGATTTCCAGCCTGTTTGGGATCATCAAATTGCTGGAAATGGTACTGCCCCAGGATGTGCTGGAAACCAATCGCTCGCTGCTTAACCTGGGAAATTCCACTTGCGAGCACATGCAATTGCTGGTCGACTCGTTGCTGGACATCGCCCGGATGGAGTCGGGTGAAGTGGGGTTAGAGTTAGAAGCTATTGATCTGAGAGAACTGGTAGAAAACTCGGCCAGAAGGCCGGTCCTTCCTATTCGAGAGAACGTAGCTTTACAACTTCACCTGCCCGATGATTTACCGATCATTACCGGTGATCGGGAAAAATTAGAACGGGTGATGGCTAACCTGGTGGGCAACGCGATCAAATATACGCCGGGCGGCGGGAAAATTGCCGTGGCGGTCGCCCGGCAAAATGGCCATATCCGGGTGAAAGTAACAGATACCGGTCCCGGCATCCCCCCCGAAGATCGAGAGCGGATTTTTGAGCGATTTTCGCGTATCAGAGAAAGTTCAGCCAACCGAAAAGGCTTTGGGCTGGGGCTGGCCTTCTGCAAATTGGCCGTTGAAGCCCACGGTGGAAAAATCTGGGTTGAAGAAGGCGATGAAGGCATCGGCAGCCGCTTTATTTTTACGCTGCCTTTGGAGGTGTTACCTTAATTATTTGGCCAGATATTAGATTTGCAAAAGCTTAAAAATTTCGTCTCGCTTTTCGTCATTCTCCAACACTTCCTCAACCGTAAACCAGTAATTGACAATTTTCTGAACTCGAATTATGGTTTTTCCCAGATAGCGATACTTTTGCGGAGTGCCTCCCGGCCAAATTTTCCCATTTGTTGGCTACTGTTTTCTTTGCGTTGGGGCAAAACATAGATTTTTTTCGGTGTGAATTCGAGTTGAAGTTTGAAGTATCAATAAAGATCTTGCTCAAAGTTTCAAGAAAAAGTTTTTTGACATCGGGTAAAGTGCCTTTGTTTATTCCGTTGATGGGCTTTTTCCCCTGAGCGATGCGTTTTTTGTTGTTTTCCTGAATTTTGCCGGCTCGACGATGCCACCGCAAATATTGGCCGTCTTTGCGGGTATAACTGACCTCTCTAAAGATTGATCAAAATAAGTTTGCATAGTAGTTTGGTATCCCGGCTAACATCCAATGTTTCAAACCAGGAGGAACCAATGTTCATTGTCCATGTTTTTGTTCACGTAAAAGCGGATCAGGTAGAGGCCTTCAAAGCGGCCACGTTAGAAAATGCCCGCAACAGCGTGCAGGAACCCGGCATTGCCCGCTTTGACGTACTCCAGCAGCAAGATGACCCCACCCGCTTTGTGCTGGTAGAAGTTTATCGCACGCCCGATGACCCGGCCCGGCACAAAGAAACCGCCCATTACGCCACATGGCGCGATACCGTAACCGAAATGATGGCCGAACCGCGCAGCGCCATTAAATACGACAACGTCTATCCCGACGATGGTGGATGGGGGTAACCATGCATTTTGAATTTGCTACCGTCAACCGTATTATTTTTGGCCCCGGAACCTTAAAAGAGATTGCTCCCCTGGCGACTACCATGGGACGCCACGCCCTGGTGGTGACCGGTGAGTCAACCCAGCGAGCCGCGCCACTTTTGGAACAATTAGAGCAGCACGGGTTAACCTTTACCACCTTCAGCATCCCCCAAGAACCGACCATCGCCTTGATGCTGGCAGGCGTAAAAAAAGCGCGCGCCGCCGGATGCGAAATGGTGATCGGAATGGGCGGCGGCAGCGTGATTGATGGGGGCAAAGCCATAGCCGCCCTGCTCACCAATCCCGGCGACGTGCTGGATTACCTGGAAGTGATCGGCCAGGGCCAAAAACTCACCGAGCCGCCCGTGCCGTACATTGCCATCCCCACCACTGCCGGTACCGGCGCGGAAGTAACCCGCAATGCGGTGCTGGCCTCGCCGGAACACCGCGTAAAGGTGAGCCTGCGCAGCCCTTTGATGCTGCCCCGCCTGGCCGTGATTGATCCCGAACTGACCTACTCTATGCCGCCCGCGATTACCGCCAGCACCGGCCTGGATGCGCTGACCCAGGTGATGGAACCCTACGTCTCCATTAAGGCCAATCCTCTCACCGATACCCTGGCCCTGGAAGGCATGCAGCGCGCCGCCCATTCTTTGCGCCGCGCCTATGAAAACGGTAGGGATACGGCGGCGCGGGAAGATATGGCTCTGGCCAGCTTATTGGGCGGCCTAGCCCTGGCCAACGCCAAGCTGGGGGGCGTGCATGGCTTTGCCGGCGTGATGGGCGGCACGTACCCTACCGCGCCGCACGGCGTTATCTGCGCCCGCCTGCTGCCGCACGTAATGGCGGCCAACGTCCACGCCCTGGAATCTCGCGAGCCGAACTCTCCTTCGCTCAAACGATACGAGGACGTGGCCCAGTTGCTCACCGGCACGGCCACGGCCACCATCGCCGATGGGATCGATTGGGTACAAGACCTGTGCCAGGCGCTGTCGATGCCACCGCTGACCGAATTTGGCCTGACCGAAGCCGATGTGCCGGAAATAGTTACCAAAGCCCAAAAAGCCAGCAGCATGAAAGGCAATCCCATTACATTGACCGGCGAAGAATTGACCGCGATCCTGTACGCAGAAATTCATAACTAAAAAATTTACCACGAGATCACCGAGCCGGAAAACTCAAAACGTAGTGTAACCCTCTGCCAAACATGCGTTCTAAACGAATTAGTGGTATACTATCTAAAAGACTTGGAGCGTTTACCGTGAGAATCTCTACCAACAAATCAAACGGGGTCGATTTTAATATTAACCGGTTGCCACCAGATTTGCAGCATCAACTCACTGGGGTTTATCAAAGTGAGCAACTTGATGATGCTTTAGAAATCAATCAGATTTATCACGGTGATGCACGTAAACTTCTCCCCAAAATCCAGACCAACAGTGTATCGCTGAGTATTTGTCTCCCCCTTATTTTGTCGGCAAAGAATACGAAGCTGATTTATCATTTGAAGATTGGCAGATGTTACTTTTTGCGGTCATAGCACTTCATTTTCCTATCATCAAACCAGGCGGATTTTTGGTCATCAATATTGCCGATATTTTAGTTTTTAGAGATCCCACAATTCCTAGAATACAAGCGGAAGTTGTTAGCAACAGACGCTCTCCTGTCACCAGAGACGATGTACTTAAAGCAATGGCCGAACATCCTGACTATAATCGCTATCAAATCGCAAAATTATTGGGATGCAGCGAACAAACAGTTGACCGCCGGTTGAATGGAAATAACATACGTGGCGACAAATATGAAGCGCAAACCAGAGTAAAAATTGTTGGCGGTCTCATCGAAGAATGGGGAAGCAATGCCGGTTTTTATCTGTACGATCGACGCGCCTGGATAAAAGATGCGGCCTGGGAAAATTCGCGGTGGCACAGTTTATCTTATAAATCAGTTGATGAGTTTGAATATTTGTATGTATTCTGGAAACCAGGTGTAACCAAAGTTGATAGAAACAGATTGACTAAAAAAGAATGGCAGGAATGGGGATCGCGCGGCGTTTGGCACATTCCGTCGGTGCGCGCCAACGATGACCATGAAGCTAAATTCCCTCTGGAATTACCACGTCGCTACATTCAATTATTGACTGAACCGGAAGATATTGTTCTCGATTGCTCTATGGGCAGTGGAACTACAGCGATTGCAGCTATTCAACAGCAAAGAATTTTCATCGGCCTAGAATTGATTGAAGAATATGTGAAATTGGCCCGAAATAATGTCCAGAAAGCAACGGCAGAAGGTCAACAATTGACCCTACCTATTGATAAAGATTGAAAAATGCTACTTAATCCCAAACGACTCATCGACGATTTGGATCGATTAGAAGACATAGAAAAAGCCTCGCTGCGGCTGGTGGTGCAGGCCCTTTATGATTACCGCGATACGGCTATTGAAATTTTCCGTGAAGAAAGCGATTTGGTGGCAGATATTGGTGAAGACATTTCCCGCGAAGCTTTGGACAGTATGGGGGTAGCAAGAATTAATCAGCGATTATTTGGCAAAATCGACTATAAACGCGCCAGATACCTGTTTCATCCAGATTATGCTATCCGGCAGGCTTTATTTGTGGACTCCAAGGCTGAAAAAGTAAGTGGTCAGGGAACAGCCACCTTGCAAACGTCCCAATTTTCGATGACGGTACGCCAAATTAGAGCAAAAGAAAATGTTGAAATCGAGGGAAGTTTACCGAAGATATTGTCCATCCGAGATACCAACTACATTACCACGACCATCTTTGTCAAATACAACTACGAGGGAAAAAATAACCACAATGAACTGAA
>CAZTFF010000006.1:55023-142076 GCA_964612485.1 uncultured Caldilineaceae bacterium | reverse complement strand
TGCCAATAAGCATGCCGTTACTGACCTGGCTCAAAACGTAAGTGCCATCTGTAATACACAGGTTTGTGGGGTGGTAAACGGCAAAGGACCAGTACAACAGCCCCAAGGTAGTTACTGAGGGAATAGCAATGAGCGGCCAGGTTAACTCAGGGGTTTTCATCCACAGGTAGGCCAGCAAAAGTGGCCCGGTTCCTGCGCCGGCTACAGCGCCATACAACTGGGCGTTCGAGGCATCCAGGTCTTTGCGGCGGTACACGCGGGGGGTGACAACGCCGCCAACAATGCCCCATACAACTACCCAAAGCAAAATCAGCGATGCCGCGCCGGGGTAGAATTCTTGTTGAAGCAGGGGACTCGCGTCCATAAAGAACCCTCACATTTCTAATAGGATTGGGAGAAAGATTGACCGGTTCGACACCCTGTCTCCAGACTTCTGCAGAAGAAGTCTGGAGACAGGATGGAACGTAGAACATTACCGGGCAGTTCCGGTTTCTATCGGAACTGCCCGATTTGCTATACTAATGTTGATTTCAGATAGTTGTGAAGGTTACTACTCAAGTTACACAGAGATTCTCACAGAACATGCCGAGGTTTTTTATTACTTCTTTTCCTCTGTGAATCTTTGAAAAAAGGCCCTCCGTGTAACTCTGTGACCTGAGGTTTTATAAACCGGCAACTATCCGAACTTTAACTTACTGACTTACTGACCAACCAGAATCGGGTCGGCGGTTTTGTAAGCGTCGGGCCAGACCACGGCCGTATCGTTGGCATTCTGCCCCTCTTCGGTGTACTGGCGCATGGTGATGGCCGGATCGGGGAACTGGTGCCACCACTTCGGATCCATATCATCCGGTACCGGATTGTGGGTGCCGTAGGGGAAGGTGATGGTTCCTAACGCGCCATCATAGCTGATGTTTTCCAGCGCATCGATGATAGCGTCCGGGTCGGTGGAGCCGGCTTCGTTGATGGCCTGGGCCATGACCTTCAGCGAGTCATAGGCTTCCATCGCGTAAGATTCAGGGATGGCCTTGCCGGTAGCTTCCGAGTATTTCTCGGCAAAAGCAATGGTTTCGTCGGTGTAAAGGGCTTGCGGCAAACCGATCTTACGGTACATGCACAAGTTACCGTCGGGGACGGCGGCCCAGAAAGCGTCGCTGTCGCCCACCGCCTGGTTACACAGCATCGGCAACTCTTGCGGGCCAACACCGGCTTCTGCCGCCTGCTGCTGGAAGTTGAACGAGGTTTCGCCGGTGAGCAGTACCACGATCATATCGGGGGTGCGGCCGGCTTTGATACGCTCGATGATAGGCGCAAAGTCCAGCGTGCCAATATCGGCAAAGTAGGTCTCCGATTCGATGCCCCGTTCGGCCAGTTGCTCAGCGGTCTGTTCGGCAGCCGGGATACCGTAGCCGGTGTTTTCGGTCATGATAGCCACGTATTCCGCGCCAACCGATTCGATGAATTTCGCATCGGCCTGGGCTACTTCCGAGGAGAGCGGCGCAATGCGGAATACTTCGGGATATTGCACGGCCGTGATGCTGTCGTTCCAGGTTTCGGCCAGCACCAGCGGAATGCCGTTGTCGTGGGCTACTTCCTTGGCGGTCAAACCAACGGCGCTGTGATATTCGCCCACCACGCCGACCACACCCTCCTGGTTGATGAGGCGCTGCATCGCCGAGGTGCCGCGTTCGGCCAGACCTTCGGTATCCACAATGACCAGTTCGACCGGCTGGCCCAGCACGCCACCGGCAGCGTTGATTTCGTCCAGCCCAATTTCCATGGCCGCCTTCATCGCCGTTCCGCCGCTTACGGAACCCGGTGCAGAAAGCGGAAGCAACGCGCCGATTTTGATGGCGCCACCGGCACCAACACTCTCGGTACTGCCGGAGAAGTAAGCTTCCGCTTCTTCTTGGGTGGGAATGTAGATCTTCCAACCCACTTCGATCACATCAGAACTGGTGATCCTGGCAAAACTGTCATCTTCGGCGTTCTTTTGGTTGGTGTAGTAGGTGATCGCCGGGTAAGCCAGCACATCGCCCAGGAATTTATCCGATAATTTACTCAACCAGTCATCAGCTTGAACCACATATTCTTCTCCCTGGTACAGCGGAGCCGCGCCGGAGGTGGCCGGTACCACCAAAATGATGGCAATCAGTAACAAAACAAGATATTTCTTCATTTTTCTCAAATCTCCTTATTCTAAGTTGCTAAATTCTTTTTTGACGCAAACAATCATCGTCAAACGTTTCCCATACTATTTGATGTTCTTGATTGCATCCCCCCTTTCATCGGACTGTGAGGTTCAGGCTTGAACGTAGCACATATTGCGATTTGATGCATTGTGCATCATGCTGTATTTGGTTTTCCAGCCGGATTATGCAGTACGTTTTACGTTATAGCCTAAAGCCTCCGATATTTTCTGGCCCGCCCTGAAAACTTTAGGGCCGAGTTTATTAAGTAGATCTTCGTAGGTTACGCGATGCGCGGGTACCGAGATATTAACGGCTGCCACCACCTGACCATCGTGTTGAAAAATTGGAGCCGACACATCCCGTAATTCCGGCATCATCTCGCCATCGCTAACGGAAAATCCCCGTTCTTGAATGAGAGCCAGATTTTCTTTTAATGTTTCCGGCGTAACCAGGGTCTGTTCGGTATAACGCTCCCAGGTCGTCGCGGCCAAAATATTTTCCAGTTGATCAGCGGGTAGAAATGCCAGGATAGCTTTTCCGGTTGAGGTGCAATAAACCGGAAGTCGAGAGCCAACCGGTCGATTCACGTTAACCAGGTGTTTGCTCCCCACCCGGTCAATGTAAACCACTTCATGATTGGCTAATACGGCCAGATTAACCGTTTCCTGAACATCGTCAACCAGGCGTCGGAGACAGGGCGCTGCAATTTGGCGAACTTCCAGGCTGTTGAGAACCACAAACCCCAGCCTCAAAACCTCTACGCCGGGATGATAAAGTTTTGTTTGCTCATCCCGTTCAATATAGCCCAATGCTTCCAGTGTCGATAACAGGCGAAAGGTAGTGGTTTTGTTGAGTTGCAGGCGCTGAGATATATCCGTTAAACTTAAGGATGGCTGTTCTTCTGAAAAGGTTGATAATACCGCCAACCCCCTGGCCAAGCTTTCAATGTAGTAGTTGGAAGGTAAAGACGATGCCCCCATAGCCGACATGCCCTAACGGTTTTTTTGTGATTTCATCTATGGAAATAGAGTTTCTGTGGACGAAACTCATTATAACCCATCATCAGTATATGTCAAATAGCCTTTCTTTTTTGGAGTTAAATAAAAAAGCCCCCGGCACAAATTAATTATGCAGGAGGCTTCGCGGCCACTCAAAAATTGCTTGATTGTACACAACCGCACCAAATTTAGCATGATTTGGATTAGATGTCAAGATTGAAATTTATACAATGGTGAAAAGACCGATATTGCATCAACGTAACCTTTTGAATACCACAGGGTTTTATATTTTCGTTGAAGTGATGTTGCGATCACCGCTTGGTTGACAAGGCCGCGGTTGACAAGGCCGCTTGTTGACAAGCGGGGGGTTCAATGCTATGCTCTTGCGTTGCAAATCCGATGCAGTTGCGTTTTAGTAAAATATTTTCTGAATTAGAGGAGGTTTATTGTGGCAAACGGAAACATTGCATATACAAATTGGGCGCTGATCCTGGGGGCATCCAGCGGTTTTGGCGCAGCCACGGCCCGCGTATTGGCCCACCGGGGGTTGAATATTGTGGGCATTCACCTGGACTCCAAAGCCACCCAGCCCAACGCGCAGGCGGTTCAGGCCGATATTGAAGATGCGGGCCGCCAGGCGATCTTTATCAATATGAATGCCGCCAGCGCCGATAAACGGGCCAAAGCCCTTGAACGCATGGCCGAAGCCAATGTAAAAGTAAAAGTCATGCTGCATTCGCTAGCGTTTGGCTCGCTCAAGCCGATGGTGGCGGATACGCCGGAAGAGAGTTTGACCCAGAAAAACATCGAAATGACTCTGGATGTGATGGCCAACAGCATGGTCTACTGGATTCAGGAGTTGGTCTGGGCCAATCTTTTTGCCGATGATGCCCGTATCTTTTGTATGACCAGCGAGGGCAACGAGCGAGTAATGTTAGCCTACGGCGCAGTCAGCGCGGCCAAAGTAGCTATGGAAAGTTATGTACGCCAGTTGGCGATAGAATTAGCCCCCCGAAACATCAAGATTAATGCCGTTCAGGCCGGCGTGACCGATACGCCGGCGCTGCGGGCGATCCCCGGTAACGAAGAATGGGTAGAACTGGCTCGCCGCCGCAACCCTTTCAGCCGGTTGACCACGCCGGATGATGTAGCCCACGCTATTTACGAACTCTCTCGCCCCGGCGCTTGCTGGATGACGGGCAATGTTATCCGGGTAGACGGCGGCGAGTTTGTGGTGCCGTAACGGTACCTTCTCAATAATCTGGGGTAGAGTTGGTTGAGCTTGTCGAAACCAACGGTCTTCGACAGGCTCAGACCTCGTTCCCCCGAAATATTGAGAAGATACAAAATTATCTTGTTGGATGGATTGATTTCCACCAGATGCCGGTACACTCCGGCAAAGTCGCCCAATGGTGGTCAACCACTTTTTGGGCCAGGGGCTCGCCAAAGAAAAAGTCGATGGCGGACTCAGCTTCTTCCAAAGTTTCAAATCGGAAATCGGTACGAATCCAGGTTCTTTGAAAGCCGACGCGCTCAAGATAGGTGTAATAATCTGCCAGCGATTCGTATACAAACGGCGTTTCGTGGCCCGTTCCCAGAGTTTCTAAAATAATGAAGGTACCGTCGGGCCGCAGCAGGCGTTCGATTTCGGCCACGCCTTTGCTCAATTCCTGCTCCCAGGTTTCTTGGTTTGACATGACCAGATAACAAAAACTCCAGCCACTTACAATAATATCGGCGCTGCGGGGCGGCAGAGGAATATGACGATGGTCTGCCACGGCAGGCTGCCATCGAGTGATTGAAGGAACCTTTGTTTGGGCCACTCGAAGCATCGCCGGGGAATGATCAAAGGCATGGATGGTGGCGGCCAACGGAGCCAGCAAACGGGTCAATCGCCCGGTGCCGGCTCCCAGTTCTATAATGTCTTTTCCTGAAAAATCGACAATATCTTGTAAAGCGGGCAGGAGGTTGTGTTGGTAATCTTCACGGCCAACCAGATGCTCGTACCGGTCGGCCTGTTCAAAATAAATTTTTTCATGATCTGGCATAATTGTGAAGCTCTCTATTCAAGCATAATTGATTTTCAAAGTTTTTCCCCGGCTGCTACCGGCTCAATTTCTGATTTATCTGCCATTTATGGTATACTGAGCCTTGAGTTAGCGGGGAGGTAAATGAGTATGTTTTTAGATTTGATCCAGCAGCGTTACAGCGTGCGGGCCTATAAACCCGATTCCGTGGAAGATGAAAAACTCCGTCAGGTTTTAGAGGCAGTTCGGTGGGCGCCGTCGGCCTGTAACCGGCAGCCGTACCAATTGATCGTGATCCGGGTGGCCGGGCGGGAAGAAGATTTAAGGCGAATTTATCATCGGGGTTGGTTTTACAGCCAGGCCCCCTATGTGATCGGCATCTGCGGCCTGACGCAGGAAGCCTGGAAGCGGCGGGACGGCCAGAATTACCAGTTTGTTGATGCGGCCATTGCGATGGATCATTTGATTCTGGCCGCTACCGAGTTGGGTTTGGGCACGTGTTGGATCGCGGCCTTTGATGTGAAGGCGGCGCGGGAGGTGTTGGGATTGCCTTTCAACGTGGAACCTATTGCCTTTACGCCGTTGGGCTATCCGGCTGATGAACCCGGCCCAAAAGAGCGAAAAACGGTGTCCGACCTGGTACGTTACGAGCGCTGGTAATCTCCCGCCTAATTGGATAACTGGATTAATTCTCATCCCTGAGAAACGCCGTACGGTGGTCGTATCCAGACCCGGGTGCTGTGAAAGGTACTTTGGCCGGCCATATCGCCCAGCGCGTCGGACGTGACCCAATTGACGTTGCGCCCGCCGTCATCATTGCTAAATGGATCTAATTTGGACCAGCGACCCTTGGGTGAAACCACCACGCCGGGCCGCACCGCGCCCGTAAGCACTGCCCGAAGTTTGCATTTTCCTCGTTCATTTTCAATCAATACGATGTCTCCCTCGTTAATCTGCCGAGCGGCTGCATCAACAGGATTTATTTCAACAAAAGGCGTTTTTTCTTTTTCCAAGAGACCACTTTGATTGGCCAAACTGCTGGAAACAAAATGGTGCGCTGCACCGGTCAGCAAGGCCAGAGGCGGTGAATCCGGGGGCGAAGAGGCCGGCGGCGCGGCGTCATCTTCGCCGGGAACCCAGCCGGGCAGCGGGTCCAGCCCTTCATCGGCCAGCTTTTGGGAGTAAAGCTCTATGTGGCCGCTGGGTGTGGGGAAGTGCAGATTGGCGAAGGGAACGGTTGATTCCAGTTTGAGGGGAATCGATCCCTTTGATTTCAATTCTTCCAGGCTAATGCCCGCCAGTGGAGGATTGTGGGGAAGGCTGGCTTCAAAAATGTCCTCAATGACTTCATCGGCGGTGTGGTGCAGCCATGGTTCATCAAAACCCATGGTGGTGGCCAGCAACTGCATCACCTCCCAATTACTCTTGCTTTGGCCCAGAGGGGGAATGGCAGGATGGTTGTAGCTCAAAACGGTGTGACCGTAGGCTTTGTGCAGATCGGTTTGTTCCAGTTGCGAGGTAGCCGGCAGCACAATATCGGCGGTGGCCGCAGTATCCGTCATAAAAAGTTCGTGAACGACGGTGAATAAATCTTCCTGCAAGAGTCCCTCTACAATTTTTCCGGCGTTGGGCGATGAGGTAGCCGGATTGGCCCCAAATACAAACAGCGATTTGATCGGCGGATCACTTACTTCGCCCAATAAAGCAGCGCCCAGCCGGTTCATATTGACGCTGCGAGCCGGCGGCGGGCAGTCGTTCCAATGGTGGACTGTCTCTTTGTCCCAGCTTACGTACCCGCTGGTGCTGTAGGCCAGCCCGCCGCCTCGCAGGCCGTATTGGGCCGTCAGCGCGGGCAGCGCGCAAATAGCGCGGACGGTCTGGCCTCCGTTTCGATGCCGTTGCAGCCCGTCGGCAATCTTGATGAGGCTGGGCGTGGTTGCGGCATACTGGCGCGCCAGATCAATAATGGCTTCTTCCGGCAGCCCGGTGATCGCCGCTACGCGGCCCGGCGAGTATGCTTCCAGCCGCTGCCGGAGTTGCGGCCAGCCTATCGTATGGGCGTTGAGCCAGCTTTCGTTGTGTAAACCTTCGGCCATAATCACGTGGCCTAACCCCAGGGCCAGCGCGCCGTCGGTGCCGGGCAGCGGGGCCAGATGGTGGTCGGCTCCCTGGGCGGTGCGGGTGCGGCGAGGGTCAATCACAATCACCCGGCTGCCGCTGCGCTGCGCTTTTTTGAGATGGGACATCAAGTGGGGAGCGGTGCTGACCGGGTTATGCCCCCAGATGATGATGAGCCTGCTGTGGGCAACATCGGCATAGGGCAGGCTGTGGCGTACGCCCAGCGTGGCCTCAACGGCATATTGGGCGGCCTCGCCGCAGATGCTGCGTTCCAGTTGGCTGGCTCCCAGCCGGTTCCAGAAGCGGGCGCTGGCCACCGTCATTTGCACCAGCCCCAGTGTGCCGCTGTAGCTGTAGGGCAAAATGGCCTCGGGGCCGTAACGATCAATGATTTTGCTCCATTTTTGGGCAATGTCGGCCAACGCGGTGTTCCAACTGATTTTTTCCCAGCGATCACTCCCTTTAGGGCCAACACGCCGTAAGGGGTGGGTGAGTCGATCCGGGTGATAAACGTGGTTAAGATAGGGCCGGACTTTGGCGCATAACCAGCCCTGGGTAATGGGATGGTGAGGATCAGCGTAAAATTTTATGGCTTGCCCGTTTTTGACCTCGGTGATCACGCCGCAGGTATCCGGGCAGTCGTGCGGACAGGCGCCGTGAATTTGCTGATGTTTCATAATGTACGCTTTCAATTGGGGTCAAAAAACCCCAAAAAATTGGGGATGTGTTTATCTTCAGGTTGTGCTATATTAATAACCGTAAATATCATTTAGTTTTAGTTCATTTTTTAGTTAAATTTATTTTCATTTTCTCTCCTCCTTTGTGGTTCCCCGGCTGTTGCCCCCAGCCGGGGAATTTGATTTTTAAACGCTTTTCCGTCTTCCTATTTTATTGGTCAACATATTTCCGCATAAAGTCAATGGTTTGCCGGCCTGCGGTATCGGGATCGGGGCGCGGCAGGAGTTCCGCCGACAGGTAATCTTTGTAGCCGATGTCGGCCAGGGTTGACACAATAGCAGCAAAATCGA
Organism: uncultured Caldilineaceae bacterium; assembly: GCA_964612485.1. Taxonomy (GTDB): domain Bacteria; phylum Chloroflexota; class Anaerolineae; order 4572-78; family J111; genus JAFGNV01. Next base: position 133,713 of record CAZTFF010000006.1, on the reverse strand, counting down.
TGTGCCCCTGTCCCGGCGGCAGGCGGTTGTTATCGCCCAGATGGATGTGCCACAAGCGGTTGGCAGCCATAGCCCGGCGGAAACAATCGGTTAGCGAGGATTCTTCTATATTGAGGTGGTAGGTATCCGGCAAAACGCCCAGATTGGCGTACCCCAGCGTTTCAATCAGGGCCAGGGTTTCTTCTACCGTGTAGAGACAATCGGTTTCGTACCGGTTCAACGGTTCCATCACAATCCGAATTCCGTACGCGGCGGCGGTATCGGCCAGATCGCTCAGAATATTCTGAAACATAGCGCGGGACTCCGGCTCATTTACCGAGGCTAACCGGCCTCGAAACCCTCCGATTGTTACCAGGGGGGCTTCAACGGCGGCAGCGAATTCGATCAACGCTTCAAACCGTTTTCGGGCCTGATCGCGGATGAGCGAGTCTGTTGCCATCAGGGTCAGTTTATCAACCAGATAGATGGAGCCGCTGCCAATGGCCGCTATCTCCAGGCCATGCGCCTCAACCTGAACGCGAATATCGGACGCGTTGAGTTCCGCCGGGCGGGCCGGCATCAGCTCTACGCCATTGTAACCCAGTTGGGCGGCTTTTTGCAGGCGCTCTGTGAAGGTTCCGCGCAGCAGGGCCACGGGAATAGGAATGTTTACGTCCGGTGTAGGGACAACCAGGGCTAATTTCATCAATCACCTCCGTACCGGTATCTTACACGCTTTGTTTTTTGTTAACAAACCGTGGCTGCGCCCGATAATACCCCTCGAATACTCCTTTTGGCTGATGTTTTGCGGCAAGGGGGTTGGTAGAATTATGTCCAGAAAAAACAGCATAAAAGGATTGACAGACCATGGACGATCAAAAAGAGGGCGACAGTTCAACGCCGATTTATCGCATTACCGTACAAGGGCGAATTGAATCCCGGTGGTCGGATTGGTTCAGCGGGTTAGCGATTGACCATCAACACAATTTTACCATTCTGACCGGCCCGGTCACGGATCAGGCGGCTCTGCGCGGAATTCTGAATAAATTGTGGGATTTGAATTTAATCCTTGTCTCCGTAGATCGTTGTGAAACATCCTTCTCTTAAACTATCCGGTTGCGGTTGAGCGGGACAATTTGGCTGTAAAGAAAAAACGGCTCATTTTCGAGCCGTTTTTTTTGTGAGCAGTGGTCGTTATTTCCGCCGGGCGCGGCGAGAAACAGGGCTGGATCGCCGGTCGAACTCTCCGTTTCGGTTGAGAGAAATGCGCGAGTCGTCCTGGTAAGAGGGCGCGCTTTTGAGATATTGTCGATGCACGGCCCGATCTTCCAGAACAGAGATGTTGAGCGTGCCGGTTACCGTGCCGCCGGTGGTGCTGGCCGAGGCCTGAATCACATAATCGCCGGGGGGCACAATGCGGCCAAAATCATCGTAACCGTCCCAATGCAGGGTGTGGTGCCCGCCGTTGCGGTGGCGGCGATGGAGTAACGTGGCTACCGTATTGCCGCGTTTATCTTTGATTTCCACGGTGGTGCGGGCCGGTTTGGATAGATCAATCGATAGACGCAAAAATCGCCCCTCTTCCGGCAGGCCGGGCCGGAAGCTGTTATTTTCTGATGAAACGACCAGCGCCACGGGACGGGTTAAGAAATAGGCCAGGATGAGTAAAATGGGTAAAGAAATGAGCACCGGCACGGTATAGTTGGATAAACTCGGCAAATTGCGAGCTACGCGGGCCAACTCTGACTCTGGGGGAGCCACGCGGTAATTGAGCCGGCGTTGCAGCCGGTTGATATTGCCGGCCTGATCCTGCACCACCGCTTCGATGGTGTTTTCACCATCCAGCAACGCAACCGTAGTTTGGAACTCTCCGAGCGAACTGACGGTTACAGCCTGCCCGTTGATTTGCAATAACGCGCCCGGCTCGGTTTTACCCATAAGCTGCACTTCGGACTGCTGGAAGGTGGCGCCGTCTTCAACGTTCAATTCCAGCGGTGGAACGGTTGTTTTGCGGTGAACGATCATTTCTTGGGTGGTTACGTTGCCCACATCATCAACCGCCTCAAAGGTGAGGGTGTTATCGCCCTCCTGCAAAATTACCTCTCGCTCAAATTGACCTTCGGGTGAAACAGCCGCTTCCTGCCCGTTAACTTTTAGGGTGGTGCCCGGCGGAACAACGCCCGCCACCGGCAGTACGGTTTCATTGGTCCACTGATCGTTCAGCGGCGAGGTGATGGTGACTTCCGGTGGTTGGGTGACCAAAACAATTTCACGGGCAATGGTGGCGATGTTGCCTGCCGGATCGGTGGCCGAAACCTGGATCAGGTTGGCGCCTTCGGTTAGCTGGCGTTTAATGCTGAAATGGCCTTCGCCATCAATCGGAATGAGCTGCGGATCGCCCTCCAGTTGCACTACGGCATTGGGGTCGGTGAGTCCTTCGATGGTGAGATTGGCCTCCCGAACCCGGTTCACATCGTCCATATTCACCAGATGCAGGGTGGGGGGTGTGGTATCGATGTCTACATTGGCGCTCTGCTCACCGGCTCTTACCGTACCCTGGGCGGTCACTTGCAGGCGGTAACGGCCATCGGGCGCAACCTGCCCAATATCATCCCGGCCATCCCAAATGGCAATGTGCTGGCCGCGCGTTTGGAACGCTTCGTTGGTAATGGTGCGAACCAGGGTTCCGGACTCGTTGAATACGCTTACCGTCACGTCGGCGTCTTCGTTGAGGGTGTAGCTGAAATTGGTGGTATCCTGGGTCTGGTCGCCGTTGGGGGAGATAATGCTGGGAGACGCCTCGGCGGCCACTTCGGGCGTGCGCAGCCAATCGCCAATAAAGGTAACGCCCAACAACACAGCTACGGTGCCAATGGTAATCGCCGTAGCGATAGGCCCAAAGCTTAACCCCCGGCTAGAGGCGCGGCGGCGGACGCCGTTTTTTAGATTTTCGGTTTGATCCAGTCTTGTCATCGCCATTGCTCTCTAGTCTATTTCTAGCATGATCAACCCGGTTTCATCCTGGGGAGGTTCCCACTCCGGCAGTTCGCTTTGGTGGGGCACCCGCACCGGACGCCGGGGACGGTCAAGATCGTGGCCGGATGGCTGGCCCATTTTTTTGGCCCTCTGGCTTTGACCATCATTGTCTTTTTTCGCCTCTTCCGCAAGCCCGTCCCTTTGTTTCCTCCCATATTCACGAATGGCCTTATTCTTTGCACGCTGGAAAAAGTTTGGTTGGCGAGATTTTTTAGCCGTACTTTTTTTGATGTTTCGTTTTGATTTTTTGGTTACCCGTGGCGGCGCAACCGGTAAATCCAGCCGTTCCCGAAATGTGTGAACGGTGGTTCCGACAATGATCACCATCAGCAGCGAAAATAGCGGCCCCGCCGGGTCTTGCAATACGGCGATCACTTCCGGAGACACGGCTTCTTGCAGCCAGTAGGGCAGGGCCAGGTGCGTACCCATCATAATCAATCCGCCGCCCGCGGTAATGACCATGATCGACCAGGGCGAGCGGTATTTGACCCATTTTTGCGCCGCCAGCGCGCCCACAAATCCACCGGCGGCGGCCCAACCCACTACTTGCAACAAATTGTATAGAATAATGCTGGACGACGCGGCAAACGGTTCAACCAGCAGTAATAGCGTTTCCAACGAGTTGGCGTCCTGGTAATTCAGCATAATGGTTTCGGCATTGGGCGCTTGCCCGGCCAAAATCAACCAATCGATATTCAGCCCAGCCATGCCCCCGATCAATTTGCCCCACACCGCGGCCAGCCCGCCAATCCACGCGCCTCTGCCGCCGCCCCACCACAGGCCGCCTAAAATGGGCACCAGCCAATGAAGATGGTATTTGGCCAGAAACGGCGTGGCCAATACCAGCAGCGTCGCACCCAAATAATGCACAAAGACCCGGTATCCCAAAATCGATGCGGCTACAAAAATAACGGCCAGATACAAATTGATGGTGTAGAGGGGATACACCAGCGACGACGCCGCCAAAAAATAGGCCGCCAACGGCCAGCGAACCCCCACCACCGCAATAGCGATGCCAATAACCAGTACCCAATTGGCCGGATAGGCCGAAATATTGAGCAGGGTCAGGATGGTTAACGCCGCCAATCCTACAGCCGTCATCGAACTTTCCAGAAAAGCCTGGTAGCGGCGATACAGGTTGTGAGGTCCTCTCAGCGCGTGTGTGATCATGGTGACTGCTTATCCCATTCAATTTGTCGTAACCCGCCGTTTCGCGGCGGCAGAATACGTTGCGGTTTGGGCAGTTCCGAGGCCGGGCGAGCGTGCGTCCGCGCCCACTGGCGCAGGGCCGTGATTTTGCTTTCCATCGTTTGAGATAACGGGATAGTGTTTTTTAAATTGCGGAACAAATCTTCGTTGCAGAGTTCCGCCTCGTTTTCAAAGGCATCATACAGGCCATCGATGATGAGTTGTTCGATTTCCGCGCCGCTGAAACCCTCAGCAGCTAGAGCGAGCTGGTTCAAATCATAATCCAGCGGATCGCGTCCCCGCGTGGCCAGATGGATGGCAAAAATTTCGCGCCGTTCTTGCAGTTGGGGCAGATCGACAAAAAAGATTTCATCGAAGCGCCCTTTGCGCAGCACTTCGGGCGGCAAAGCGGCAATGTCGTTGGCCGTGCCAATCACAAACACCGGCGATGTTTTCTCTTGCATCCAGGTGAGAAAACTGCCAAACACGCGGGCCGAGGTACCGGCATCGGCGGAACCGGACCCGGAGGCTCCGGCCAGGCCCTTTTCAATTTCATCCAGCCAGAGCACGCAGGGCGCTACATTTTCGGCCAGGTGCAGGGCGGCGCGCATATTTTGTTCTGATGAGCCGACCAGCTCGCTGAATACGCGGCCCAAATCCAGGCGGAGCAGCGGCAATTGCCACTGGCTGGCCACGGCTTTGGCCAGCAAACTTTTGCCGGCCCCCTGCACGCCCAGCAGCAACAGTCCTTTGGGTTCGGGCAGCCCAAAGCGGCGCGCCTTTTCAGAAAACGCCATGCCGCGTTTGCGCAGCCACTGTTTGACCAGGCTCATCCCGCCCACATTAGAGAATCCTTCCACCGATTCGTAATACTCCAATACCTGCGAGCGCCGGATCAACTGCTCTTTCTCGGCGATGATGATGCCCAAGTCCAACTTGCGGTCCATCACCAGGCTTTTGGCAAATACATTTTCGGCCTCAATGCAGGTAAGGCCGCGGGCCGCGTTGAGCACTTTTTCCCGTTCGTCCGCGCTCATCTTGAGCTGCACGCCGGCAATTTCCCGCGCGGAACGGATGACCCGGTCTAACGATAGTTCCAACTCATCCAGCGTAGGCAGTGAGTAATCTAGAACGGTAATATCCTTCTCCAAATCCGGCGGAAAACGGAGCAATGGGGAGAGAATAATCAATGTTTTGCGGCTTTCCTTGAGCTGGTTGGTGATGTCGCGCACGCGGCGAATAATCACCGGATGATCCGGCCCGCCCCGGCTGTCGTCAAGATAGGGATGAAAATCCTTTAAAACAAAAATGGCCGCTTCTTGCGATTGCGCCATAAAATCCAGCGCATTGAGCGGGTCGCGCGTGGCCGGGTCTACCGGCTGGTCTTGTACCACATCCAGAGGGGCAATGCCGTTGGTCAGCGTCCAGCCGTACAACTTTTTGCGCCGGCTGATAGCTACCTCGCGCAGCATATCTTCAATGCGGCGTTCTTCCCACGAAACAATGTAGATGATGGGATACTTGGCCCGGGTGAGCGTATTCAGTTCATCCACACGGTGTAGGGTAGACATAAGCTTTTTTAATGGCTTGCCAGTGATAAATTAAGGGAGGTATTGACACTACCCCCATACTAACTAAACATAATGCTTATCTTTTTGACTATAACATAATTATGTCTAGTTGTCAACGTGAGTTGGGTCTGTCCAAGATTTTAGGGCAGACAGGGGCGCGCGGGGGGAATCCCCCCGAATCCCCCCAGGTTTGTCCAGAATTCCCAAAATTCTAGACAAACCCACGTGAGCTATTGGAGTAAATGTTTTGCTAGGGCGCGGAACTCGTGTTAAGATATTTCTGTTTGAGATGATTTCAGATTGGAGAGGAATCTAAATGAATACCCGCCACGTAAGTTTCTGGAACATTATCCTTAAAACAGTTGTTACGCATACTATCACCTATTTTCTGATGGGACTCCTGGCCCTTTTTATTTTTGATTACGCCACCCTATACGCCGAAACCAGTTTGAGCCTGTTCATGCGCCAGACGTCGCATCCGTTGGTAATGGCCGGCCCGTTGTTCCAACCTCTCCGGGGGTTTCTGTTTGGGGTTGTCTTCTTTTTGCTGCGCGAGGTTTTTTTTGATAAAAAATACGGCTGGCTGGTGATGTGGGTGATGTTGGTGATCGTGGGGATTCTTTCTCCGTTTGGGCCATCGCCCGGTTCGATTGAAGGCATGATTTATACGGTACTGCCGCTGCCGGTTCATATGATCGGGCAGATAGAGGTGTACTTGCAGTCGCTTTTGTTATCCATCGTTGTGTTTTATTGGGTGAACCATCCAGCGGAAAAATGGCTCACCTGGCTGTTGAGCGCGGTCTTTTTTTTGGTATTGCTCTTACCCACGCTGGGCTTGTTGGTGGGATGAGTAATCATTCAATCATATTAGAGGAGGAGAACGATGCCCCGAAGAAATATTTCCAGCGGTACCCCCTGGGAAACAAAGGTAGGGTATTCACGAGCGGTGCGGGTTGGCAAGGTTGTTTATGTATCGGGCACAACCGCCACCGACGAAAACGGCCAGATAGTAGGCGTGGGAGAGCCTCACAGGCAAACCATTCAGGCCCTGCGAAATATTGAAGCCGCGCTGCACAAAGCCGGCGCCCTGCTCAGAGATGTAGTGAGAACGCGCATTTTTGTAACCAATATCGATCATTGGGAAACCATCGGCGATGCCCACGCCCAACTGTTTGGTGAAATCCGGCCTACCACTACGATGGTTGAGGTCAGCCGGCTGATCTCACCGGACATGCTGGTTGAAATCGAAGCGGAGGCCGTGATAAAGGGAACATACAATGTTGATGAAATTGAATAGTCAAGCTGTTGAAAATCTCGCCGGCAGAGGAGATGAGCGCTTTTGATGAAAAAACGTGAAAAGACATCGGGCTGGAAATCCGATACCATTGTAGTGAATAAAATCAAACTTCGTTATTACCGCACCGGCGGCGACAAATTACCGCTGGTGCTGGCCCACGGCATCACCGATAACGGCCTGTGTTGGGCGCATCTAGCCGAAATATTGCAGGAACATTACGATGTTATTATGTTCGATGCCCGCGGCCATGGCCGTTCTGAACAGTCGCCACCGGATTTTTCGCCGGAAAGCCACGCGGCGGATCTGGCCGGTTTGAGTCGCGCCCTGAAGCTGAGCCGGCCGGTTGTCATGGGCCATTCCATGGGAGCGGCCAACGCGGCGATTGCCGCGGCCACGTATCCCGACCTGGCCCGGGTATTGATTTTGGAAGATCCGCCCTGGAAAGAGCAATTTTCGGCGCAGGAACAGCAGGCCACCATCGACACATGGAAAAATGACCTGCGCGAATTGCAAACGCAGGAACTGGAACAAATCAAAATTGATGGCGCAGACGAAAATCCACGCTGGAGCACGGTCAATTGGCCCGCCTGGGCCGAGGCCAAACATCAGGTCAACCCGGAGGTGGTTGAGTGGATACGGTCGGATAAACCGTTTGTGGGCTGGCGCACGTTGCTGCCAGAAATCTCATGCCCCGTATTGCTGATTACGGGTGATCCGGCCTTGGGCGCGCTGGTTACGCCCGAAATTGCAGAAAAAGCCGCCGCGCTGTCCGATCATCTTGAAATTGCTCACATTGAAGGCGCCGGCCACAGCATTCGGCGCGAGCAATTTGAGGAATATGTATCGATGGTTGGACGTTTTTTGAGATTTCTCTAATTACGATTATCGTTTGAACAGGGTGTCCAATTGAGCTATAATTAGCTGGTCGTAATTTTGCGGCGGGTTTAATTTTTTGTGGAGTACGGAATGTCTCACACCCTGCGAATTGGATCGGCGATTGATCCGGTGGACCCCTATTGGGTGCAAGTGCGCGAAGCCGCCTACGAAAGAGCCGAACAACTCCCTCTGGACCTCATCTCTATCAATCTGGTAGACCCTTTCGAAGCCCTGCCCGAAGAGCGCAAAATGGCGTTGATGGAAGAATTGCAGGGGCTTGAACTGGATGCGATCATTGCCTGGTCTTTGCCGCCCCATCTGGTTTACAGCATTCCTCAATTTGGCATCCCCCTGATTTTATTAAGTGAAACCGAAATGCAGCATCCCCTGTTGGTGTCTCCGCGCGGTTTGTACCATATTGCCCGGCTGGGCAGCGATTTTTTGGCCCAAAGACTGGCCGGAGAGGGAACCGTACTGGCCCTGGGCGGATTGGCCCGCGGCCCCTGGCAGGACGACAACAATAGTTGGATTGCGGGCATCCGTGATGTTTCCCGTATGTTTTCCAAAATCAGTATCAGGCACATTCCCATCCCCTGGGGATATGAGCAGGTGTATTCTGAAATCTACCAGGCCATGCAATCGCTGGCAGGCCCGGTAGACGCGCTTTTTGGCCTGTCTGATACGGTGGCGCTCACCGGTCGTCAGGCCGGGTTGGACATCGGCCTGATTCAAGAAATTACCCCGGTGGTGGGCATTGGCGGCAACCCCGATACCTTGGCCGCTATCACCTCGGGAACCGTAACCGCCACGGTGGAGATCTTAACCGATGAATTGGGCCGGCAAGCGGTGGACCTGGCCTATCAGGCCGCGCAGGGCCGTTCGGTACCCGCACATTTGGAATATAAATCCCGGCTGGTAACCGCCGAAAATGTGGCCGAGGTAGCCGCCCACAAATTGGTGACCATCGCCAATTTGCCCAACCGGCTGGTGGGCGTTCGCCGCCGCCAGCAGCAGGAACGGCTGAAACAACTGGAAACCAGTTTGGAGATCAGCCGCCGGGTGGGGTCTATTCTTGATCCCGGCCAGCTTTCCCAGGAAATCGCCAACCTTATTCGAGCCAATTACGGCTATGACCGCGTGCAGATTTTTCATTGGATCGAAGAGGAACAGCAACTGGTGTTAGAGCAGCCGGAAGACAAAGCTTCCTCTCAACAATTTCGTTTGACCGGCTCGGGTGTATTAGGCCAGGCCCTCATGCGCAACGAGGCCATTTTTATCCCCGATACCCGCCGCAGCCCGCGTTTTTCCCCGGACCCCCGTTGGCCCGAAACCCGGACCCGGGTAGTGCTGCCGATCCGTTTGGGGCAGCAAATTTTGGGCCTGCTTGATCTGCACAGTAACCGCTCTGTTCTGCGTACACGCCAAGAGTTGGTTGGGCTGCAATCATTGGCCGATCAGTTGGGCGTGGCTATTCAAAATGCCCGGCTCTACGGCGAAGCAGTGGCGGCTCGAACCTCGGCAGAAAAGGCCGACCAGTTGAAAACACGCCTGCTGGCTAACGTGAGCCATGAACTCCGCACACCGCTCAATGTCATTTTGAGCTATATCCAGACGGCTTTGGAATCGTCTCATCCTTATCACGTTGATCTGCCGCCGGCCCTGTTCAAAGATTTGCAGCAAATTGGCCGCAATGCCAATCACCTCCTCTACATTATTAATGATCTACTCGATTTATCCCGGGCCGAAATCGATGAACTTGATCTCCAACCCGAAATAATTGAACCTCACACCTTTCTCACCGATGTTTTTGCCAATGTTTCAGATAGCGTTGAAAAATCCGGCGATGTCGAGTGGCATTTGCAACTTCCCAAACGGCTGCCCCGCCTTCAGGCCGATCCGGTCCGGCTGCGCCAGATTTTATTTAATTTGTTGAGTAACGCCGGCAAATTCACCGAACAGGGCCAGGTTGTATTGGGGGCCGATGTAACCCCACCGCACCTGCATATTTGGGTGCAGGACAGCGGTATGGGCATTCCGGCGGCGCAGCAGGAGCGCATTTTTGAGCCATTTATTACCGCCGGGCAGCAAACTCGCCAACGTGAGGGCATTGGCCTGGGGTTGACAATTACGCGCCGGTTGGTGGCGCTGCATCGCGGCGTGTTAAGTTTAGAAAGTAAGGTGCGCCAGGGCAGCACCTTCCACGTCTATTTGCCGCTGCCCACCCTGAGCGACCAACCGGTTGTCTTGCCGGTAACGGCCCAGCCGGTTTTGTTGCTGGTATCGAGCCGGGAAAAAGTGGCGCCGGAAATTACCGCCTTAAGCCGCAAGCAGAACCTTGAGATTCACCGGCTGCGCCCGGACGATTCCTTGGAAACCGTTCTACCCCAGGTGGCTCCGGCAGTTGTGGCCTGGGATTTGGCCGGCGCTACCTCGGCTGATTGGCCGGTGGTTCAAAAATTGCGCCACTGTACCCATTTGAGCCAGGTGCCGTTTATTTTCTACAGCCAGGATCAGCACGAGGAGGCTGCGCTGAACCTGGGCATGACCCATCTGGTCTCGAAACCGGTGAGCGGCAAAACCTTAACCGATGCCATCAATTCTCTTGCTCCCTCGCAGGCTGTTGGCCCTATTTTGATTGTGGATGATGATGTCCAGGCGCTGGAGCTTTATCAAGAAATGGTATCGGTGGGGCTGCCGGATTACGCCATTCGGGTGGCGCAAGATGGGGCCGCGGCTGTGGAAATAATGCAGCAGGCTTCCCCCAGCCTGGTTATTTTGGACCTGATGATGCCGGAGATGGACGGTTTTGAGGTGCTGGATTGGATGCGGGTCAACCCGCAAACGCGCCGGGTGCCGGTCCTGGTTCTGAGTGGCCGGATGCTGACCTTTGACGATATCAAACGGATGGAGCAGCACGCCCACACCACCTTCCAGACCAAAGATATTTTGTCTGAAGAAGAAACAACCGCTACCGTCCGGCGTATTCTGTCGGATGCGACACCTCTGCCCGCCCATACCAGCGCCCTGGTAAAACGTACCGTAGCCTACCTGCACCAGAACTACCAAGAGCCGTTATCCAGAGAAGAGATCGCGCGCACCATCGGCGTCAGTAAAAATTATCTCAGCCACATCTTCCGCCGCGAGTTGGGATTATCCCCCTGGGATTATCTCAACCGCTACCGTATCAGGCAAGCCCGCGAGTTGTTGATGGGTACGGACCAAACCATCACCGATGTTGCCTATAAAGTTGGATTTAATAATCCGGCCTACTTTAGCCGGGTCTTTCACCAGCAAACCGGCATCTCCCCCAGCGAATACCGCGAGCAATCGCAATAAGCGCAAAATAACAAAGTAGCAAAGTAACAAAGTAGCAAAGTAACAAAGTAGCAAAGTAACAAAGGGTAACACGATGGTAGAAGCTGTTCCTGCTAGCTTGCTACCCTGCCTATAACGTTCTTTTGTGCAAGGCTTCTGTGCTATTTTGCATGTCAGCAACCCCGTTTTTTACTACAATGGGTGAAGGGTTTCACGGTGTTCAAGTGTAACTCGCTCCGGGTCTGTTAATCGGGGGATGAGCATTCAACTGTTATTGGCGTCCAAGTTTTGTTTTGCTCAGAGTAACCGCCGCCGCCACCACCTCCTTCCTTTTTGATTTGCGGATATTTCACTCCCTGATCCGGTTTCGGATTAATGATTCAATTGGTGACACTGTATGTCATACTTACACAACGCGCGTGTGCCGGTTTTTACAGGCTGCTTGTTCCATCAAATTATCCATAAAACGTTCCCTTTCCCCTTTCCACCGATTGATGTCTCATATATTTTTACAAAAATATCACGCTATTCGTTCTTGATAAGACGGCGAGTTGTCAAAGGTGAAACTGGATGAACATCGCCGAACGAAAGCATCTGATGCTTCAAGAATTTAACCATCACTATGGAGCGTCACCCACCGTATGGGCGCGCGCGCCGGGTCGGGTTGATCTAATGGGCAGCCATACCGATTACAACCAGGGCTATGTGCTTACCCTCTCGATTGACCGCGATACCTGGATTGCGGCTCGACCCCGCACCGATCAAACGGTTTCTATTTGCTCCTTGAATCTGGATGGAAGCAGCACATTTGACCTTAACAATATCGTTGCCGATAAAGCCACCCCATGGTCCAATTACGTGCGAGGCGTGGCCGCGGTTTTGCAAGAGGAAGGCTACGCCTTAACCGGTTTTGATGGCCTGATTCATAGTACCGTGCCGGTGGGCAGCAATCTCAGCTCGTCAGCGGCGCTGGAAGTTTCTGCGGCCATTATTTTTGAAGCGCTGGACGAGTGGCAACTTGAGCCGGTGCAGCGCGCGCTGCTCTGCCAGCGAGCCGAGAATCAATTTGTGGGGGTTAATTGTGGCATTTTGGATCAATATGCCTCGGCGATGGGCCAGGAGGGGTGCGCCCTGCTGCTCGATTGCCGTGATTTGAGCAGCCGCCCCGTGCCGGTGGCAGGCCGCATAAGTGTGGTCATTTGCGATACCCGGGCCAAACGAGAACTTACCGGCTCCGAGTACGATGAACGGCGCGTCCAATGTGAGGAAGGGGCGCGGTTGATGGGTGTCGAGTTTTTGCGTGATGTCACCATGGAGCATTTTTTGACGTGCGAGCCTGAATTACCGGAGGTTGTGGCCCGCCGAAGCCGCTTCATCATCCAGGAAAATCAGCGTGTATTGGATCTGGCGCAGGCGCTGCCAACCGGAGATCGCGCTGCCATTCAAGCGCTAACCGCCGATTCTTTTGCCGGCTCCCGGGATTTATATGAGATCAGTTCGCTTGAGATGGCCGCTATGATGGACGCCATGCTGAGTGGCCCCGGTGTTATCGGCGCGCGTCAGGCCGGCGCGGGATTTGGGGGCTGCATGGTGGCCTTTGTGCAGGACGATAGGTTGGCTCTTTTTGCCGATCACGTCGAACATAAATACAACACATTAATCGGTATTCAACCCAGGGTGTATCCTGTTCAGGCTGCATCCGGGGCAGGTTTGTTGCAATTCTAAAGGTGTGCATGAACAATGGTGACAGTCACTTTTGCCAATTTGAATGGCTGTCGCCTCGAAATTTGAAAGGGGGTGATGGGTTCGGCTTCAAAAATACAACGTTGTATGAAACAATGCAGTAGAAGTGTCAAAAAAAATCTATTAAGCATGTAGTTTTTAGAGAAGGAGAAAAAGATGTCCCGTAAATTAATGTTAATTCTTAGTTTGGTTATGGTGTTGAGCCTGGTGGCGGCGTGCGCCGGAACCCCGGCTGCAACCGAACAACCGCAGGAAGAACCGGCCCCTGCCGAAGAACAAGAAGCCCCCAAAGTCGAAGAGCAGGAAAAACCGGCTGAAGAAGAAGCGGAAGCCAAAAAAGAAGCCCCCCAACAAGGCGAAGGCGGCTGGTGCAGTGATACCAGCATTGTCTTCTTCCCCGGCGGCTCGCCCGGTGGCCCCTTTGCGACCGTTGTTTATAACGGCGCAGTCCAGGCCGCTGCCGATTTGGGCGCGGATGTAGAATATGTCTGGTCCGATTGGAACCCGGAAAAAATGGTAACCCAATTTGCTGAGGCCGCCGCTACCCAACCCGATGGCATTGCCATTATGGGCCACCCCGGCGATGATGCCTTCCAGGCCGTGGTGGATGATGCCGCGGCGCAAGGTATTATTGTGACCAGCCAGAACACCACCCTGCCCCAACTGGAAGCCAAATACGCTTCTCAGGGATTCGGTTACGTGGGCGCGGAATTGTACGAGGCCGGCTATTCTTTAGGTCAGGAAGCGGTTGCCCGCTTTGATCTGCAAGAAGGCGACAAAGCCATGGTCTGGGGGCTGTTGGCCCAGGCCGGTCGCGGCGAGCGCACCCGGGGCGTCATTGAGGCCCTGGAGGATGCCGGGCTGGTGGTGGATTACCTGGAAATTGACGACTCCACCAACGCCGACGCCTCCGCTGGTACGCCTACCTTTGTGGGTTATGTCTCCGCCAATCCCGATGTCAAACTGGTTGTCACCGACCACGGCGCGCTGACCGCTACCCTGGAAACTTACCTGACCACCGCCGGCTTAGGCCCGGATGACATCTACGCCGCCGGCTTTGACCTCTCGGCAGCAACCGTGGAAGCGATTCGCGGCGGCTGGACCGATCTGGTCATCGACCAGCAGCAGTGGCTGCAAGGTTACTTACCCATTTTGCAAATCTGCCTGACCGACAACTACGCCTTTACCGGCTTGCACATCAATACCGGCGCCGGCTTTGCCCACAAAGATAATATCGACCTGCTGGCCGATCTGGTTGAACAACAAATTCGGTAACATTTATTTTTAGATCCGTAGGTCACGTTTAACAAAGTCTCGATCCGTGTCACGTTAAGCGTGACCTACGTTTAGATTATCAGCGGAGCTTTTGAGTATGGATGCAGAGTACAGAATTGAAATGAGAAACGTCTCCAAATCATTTGGGGATGTTGAATCGTTGCGCAATGTTGATTTTAAATTGAGCCAAAATGAAGTGGTAGGTTTGCTGGGCGATAACGGCGCCGGTAAATCAACCATGATCAAAACCCTCACCGGCTACCACCAGCCCGATTCCGGCGAGATTTATTTTAACGGAGAAAAAATCGACCACCTCTCCGTGCCCAAGGCGCGGGCGCTGGGCGTTGAAACGGTGTATCAGGAGCGCGCCCTGGCCGAGCTCCAAACCCTGTGGCGGAATATTTTCATTGGCCGCGAGCTTAGAAACAGGTTTGGATTTCTTAAAGTCAGGGAAATGAAAGAAGAAACCCACCGGTTGATGGTTCAGTCGATGGGCTTTACCTCCTTTGCGGTGAGTCCGGATTCGGTTATCAAGAATTTTTCCGGTGGGGAAAAGCAGGGGGTCGCCATTGTGCGGGCGCTCTATTTTGATGCGGAAGTGATTATTTTAGACGAACCGACCATGGGGCTGTCGTTAAAAGAAACCCGGAAATTATTGAACTTTGTGCGCGGTATCAAAGAAGCCGGAAAATCAGCCATTTTCATCGATCACAACATCTTCCACGTTTATTCGGTGGCCGACCGGGTGGTGGTGTTGGATCGAGGCGCGGTGGCGGGCGAGTTCAGAACCGCCGACATCACCCTGGAAGATCTAATGGATAAAATGTATCAGATTGCTGAAACAGGAAGCTTTGAATAAGAGGTCTAAAAGCAATGACAACTGTTGAAAATACAGAAAACAACGAAGTCGAAATTCCTTCAACTTATAACCCCCAGTTTAGTTTAGCCCGATTTTTGCGGACTTACGGCACGCAATTGGGTATTTTTGGAGTATTTGTTTTGGTGTGGGTTACATTTATTATCGCCGCCCCCACTACATTTTTGGCCCCCCAAATTTATCGAGCATTTATGTCGAGTATACCTTTTTTCGCCATTATGGCTATGCCCTTAACCCTGGCGGTGATTACCGGGCAAATGGACCTGTCCTTTACCTCGGTGATGGCGCTGGGCATGGTTGCCTTTGTCTTCGTATTTAATCCAACCGGCAGCGTGCTGCTGGGTTTGATTGCCGGCCTGATCGCCGGATTTTTGGCCGGTTTGTTAAATGGCATTATTGTGGTAAGAGTGGGTATTCCGGCTCTGGTGGTCACCATTGGCACCCAGTTCTTCTGGCGGGGGGCGGTCCTGGTGCTGCTGGGCGGAAGAGGTACCACGCTGGTGGCCGCCCGAGAGACATTGATGTACGATTTGCTGGTCGGCAAATTCTTTGGCATCCCCATGCAAATGATCTGGTTGGTTTTGATTACCGTGGCTACCTGGTTTTTACTGAACCGGCACAAATTTGGCGCTCAAGTCTATATTATCGGTGACAATGAACACACCGCCGGGCTGATGGGGGTCAACACCGGTCTTACCCAGATGCTGGTTTTTGCCCTGATCGGCACGTCGGCGGCGTTTGCCGGCATTTTGGCCAGCTTGCACGTGTCCTTTTTCTGGCCTTCGCTGGGCGATGGCTATCTGTTGAAAACCCTGGCCGGCGTGTTCCTGGGCGGGACCTCGGTGTTTGGCGGCGTCGGCACCATCTTTGGCACCTTTATCGGGAGTTTTATCATCGGCGCTATCGAAGCGGCCATTGTGGCCGCCGGCCTGACCGGATTCTGGACCCAATTGATTTACGGCCTGATCTTCACCGTTTCTGTTTCTATGCACGCCATTTTACGCAAACGGCTGGGATAAATAGAAGTATTGATCTGACAAAGGAGTCAACCATGAAACACCGGGAACGGGTTTTGCTGGCCCTAAACCATGAAGAACCGGATCGTTGCCCGATGCAAATCAGCTTTACACCTGAATTCGCCGCCCGGCTCCGGCAGGATATGGGCCTGACCGACGCCGATTTCCACAATCCCCACGGCGGCGGCAACACTTATGTGATCGAACGGGCGTTGGGCGAAGACATGCTGCTCACCTCGGTGGGCTGGGCCAACTCGTATTACGCCACCGAGTCGCTCAGCGAAGATGGCCAAACCTACACCGACGAGTGGGGCGTTACCTGGCAGAACCGGCCCTACGAAACCAAATTTGGCACCGGCTGCTACACCGAAATGATCGGCCATCCCCTGGCCGAGGACGCAGCCATCGACACTTACCAGCCGCCCGACCCCCACCGCCCCGACCTGTACTCCGAGGCGGCGCGGGTGGTTGAAACCTACCAAGACGACTATTGGATTGTGGGCGTCACCGTAACCACAATTTTTGAAACCGCTTGGGCGCTGCGCGGTTACGATCAAACCCTGATGGATTTTGTCCTGAATCCCGATCTGCTGGAACGGCTGCTCGACATCCCCTTTCATTATCACCTGACCGCGGCCCAAAAACTGGTTGAATTGGGCGTGGATATGATCTGGCTGGGCGACGATGTGGGCATGCAAAACCGCATGCTCATCTCGCCCGATACCTGGCGGCAATTTTTGAAGCCGCGTATGGCCACGTTCATTTCAACGCTGAAAAACATCAATCCTCAGGTGAAAATTGCCTACCACTCAGACGGCAACATTTTGCCCATCATTCCCGATCTGATAGACATCGGCCTGGACGTGTTGAATCCCATCCAGCCCGCGTCGATGGACCCGGCCATGGTCAAAGAAAAATTTGGCCATAACCTGTGCTTCTGGGGATCGGTTGACGAGCAGCACACCCTGCCTTTTGGCTCACCGGAAGATGTCAAAGCCGAAATTCTCACCCGGCTCAAAACAATGGGACAAAACGGCGGCCTGATCCTGGGCCCCACCCATCACGTTCAACTTGATACCTCGCTGGAAAATTTTTGGGCGATGGTGAACACGATCAAAGAAACCCCTTACAACGCATTGAGGTAGTTATGACATCAGTATCATCAATGAACGGCTGGAATCTAGAGCTTGAAGGTATGCCCCATTTTGAAAAATCTATGGAGCGGGTATACGCCTGGTATGAAAAAGAAATTATCGACCGCTCGCCGGTGCGCTTTATGGCCCATAACGCCTTTATTGACCAGGCCAATGTAGCCTATCCCTCGGACAACTTGCGGGACCGTTGGTTTGACGCCGAATTTCAGGTAGAAACCTATCTGAAATCTATTAAAGGAAAACGATTCCACGGCGAAACCTTCCCTATTTTCTGGCCCAATCTGGGGCCGGAAGTATACGCCGCCTTTTACGGCGCGGAATTGGAATACGGGGAAGTCACCTCCTGGTCCAAACCTTTTGTGCAGGCGTGGGATGATATGGCCCGGCTCAAGCTGGATAGGCAAAACAAATACTTTACCAAACTCGAAGAGATCACCCGCGTCGCGCTGGAACAATGCCCCGGCAAGTTCATGGTGGGCTACACCGATCTGCACCCCGGCGTGGATTGCGCCGCCGCCTGGCGCGATCCCCAAAATTTGTGCATCGATATGATCGAAACCCCGGACAAGGTCACAGAACTGATTGAGATCGCTATTAAAGATTTTCAGCAGGTGTTTGACCACTTTGACGCCATGCTCAAGGCCGAAAAACAACTTTCCGGCAGTTGGATGGGCATTCCCTCGTTTGGTAAAATGCACATTCCCAGTTGCGATTTTTCAGCCCTCATCTCCCCGGCTTTCTTTGAGGAGTTCTGCCTGCCCGTTTTGCAGCGAGAGGTTAAGCCCATGACTCACAATATTTTCCATATGGACGGCAAGGGCGTGGCCCGCCACGCCGACGCCATTCTGGCGGTGCCCGAAGTCCACGCCATTCAATGGGTGCAGGGTGTGGGCGATGACCTGCCGATTTTGCAGTGGATTCCGTTCATCAAAAAATTGCAGGCGGTAAAACCGGTCATTGTTGATTTGCAAAAGCATGAATTGGAACCGTTTATCGAGCAAATGGAGCCGGAGGGCCTGTTTTTGTGGGTGGCCACGGAAAATGAAGCGGAAGAATTGGCCATTATCAAACGCCTGGAAAAATGGTAAAAAATTGGGCGCATGATGGAAACCATTCTCAAAGGAACCAAGCAAACAGTTGAGATTGCCTCCCATAAACCAACCGTTCTGATCGGCAAGCGGATGAGTCCGGTTCGCCGCCAGCGGCCGCTGGTGGATGGAACGTTGGACGGGCATCTTGATATTGCCAAAAACGAGGCGCTGGCCCAGGTGGCCGCCGGCGCTGATGCCCTGAATATCGAAGTGGATGTGCCGGATGTAGATCAGGTAGTGCTGCTGCCCCAAATTATTGAAACCGTTCAGGCAACAGTGGAAGTTCCGTTGAGCCTCAATACCCCCAACCTCGAATCCCTGGCCGCCGCCCTGGACGTTTATCAGGGCAAGCCCCTGGTCAATGGGGTTAATGGGGAAGAAGAAAACTTGAACCGGATATTGCCCCTGGTTGCCAAACACAATGCCGCTGTAGTGGGCCTGTGTATGGATAAAAACGGTATCCCCGATGATCCCCGGCGGCGGCTGAAGATTGCATCGAAGATTGTGGAGCGCGCCGAAGCGGTGGGAATTCCACGAGAGAATATTTTGATCGATTGCCTGACCATGGCCGTTGAGGTTGACCATCACGCCGCGATGGTGACGCTGGAAACCATCCGGCTGGTCAAAGACGCCTTGGGCGTGAACATCACCCTGGACATCAGTGATATTTCTTACGATCTGCCCCACACCAACGCGCTGCACCAAACATTTTTAACCGCCGCCATCATGGCCGGCGTCACCGCGCCGCAGGTGAGTGTTTCTCAAGCGCGTCAGAATGTACTGGCCGTGGATGTTTTGTTGGGCCGGGATGAGCATGCGATGCGCTACATTAAATATTTTCATTTTCGCCGTAGCGGCATGCGCAGCATGGTAGATTGGGAGTTGGTGGGGTAATCCCCCCAGATTCTGTCTACGTGATGCACTTTCTAATCGCTTCTACAATGATCTTATGCTCGGCGGCGTGGACGCGCTGGGTGTAAGTTTCCAGGGTGTCGTCCGGCAAGATCGGTACGGCTGCCTGGGCAATCACCGGGCCGGCATCCACCTCCGGGATGACGTAATGCACCATACAGCCGCCGTGTTCGATCTCTCCCCGCTGGTACGCTTCAAACGCCCATTCGATGCCGCCCACGCCTGCAAAGGTGCCGGGCAGGGCCGGATGTAAATTGATCACCTGATCGGGAAAATGATCCAAAAATGCGGGGCTGAAGATGTGCATCCAGCCGGCCAGCACGATCAAATCCGGCTCGACCTGGGCCACCCGCTGGGCCAGATCGGCATCATACTCGGCGCGTTCCCGGCCCGCCTCGCGGTAAGGTTTGATGGGGAAGTACAGCGTGGGCACATCGGCCTGCTGCGCGCGCGTCAGCCCGTAGGCATTTTTTCGGTTGGACACAACCAGCACTACTTCGGCCTCTAACTGTTTATTGGCGATGGCATCTAAAATGGCTTGCAAATTAGAGCCGGAACCGGAGATCAATACCACAAGTTTTTTCACGGAATCACTCTCGATTTTCAGTAATAGACACTTCTTGCCCGGCCACAATTTCGCCAACATCAAACACATCATCGGTCAGCGTACGCTGTGCCTGTTCGGCGTCTCCCGGCGATACAATAACCAGCATGCCCAACCCCATATTGAACACGTGGAACATTTCCTCGTTGGGAATATGCCCTTCAGATTGGATCAGGCCAAAGATGGGTGGTTCCGGCCAGGTTCCCCGGCGAATCACTGCGCCGATGCCCTGCGGCAAAATGCGGGGTAGATTGTCGATGATGCCGCCGCCGGTAATGTGGGCCAGTCCCCGGATCTGCACGCCCGTATCCCATAATTTTTGGATCGGCTGCAAATAGGTGCGATGGACGGCCAGCAGCGCCTCCCCAATCGAGCAGCCCAATTGGGGATGGGGTGATTGCCAATCGCACGAGCCAAGCACCTTGCGGGCCAGTGAATAACCGTTGGTATGCAGCCCGGTGGAGGGTAAGCCCAAAATTGTATCACCCACCTGAATATTTGAACCATCGAGAATTTTATTGCGTTCAACAACGCCAACTATAGTACCCACCAGATCAAATTCTCCTTCCTGATATACTCCCGGCATCTCTGCCGTTTCACCACCTAACAGCGCGCACCCCGCCTGTTGGCAGGCCGTGGCCGCGCCGTTGACAACCATAGCAATTTTTTGGGGATCAAGCCGGGACGAGGCGATGTAATCCATAAAAAACAAAGGCCGCGCGCCCTGCACCAAAATATCGTTGATGCAGTGGTTGACAATATCCTGGCCCACCGACTCCCAGCGATCCATTTGCGCGGCTACCCTGGTTTTGGTGCCCACGCCATCGGTGGAAGCCACCAGCACCGGCGCATCCATCTCTTTGAGGCCCGCCGCCTCAAACAACCCGCCAAAAGCGCCAATCCCCGACAATACTTCCGGCCCGTAGGTGGCTTTAACCGCTTTTTTCATCAGCGCCGTTGCCTGCTGGCCGGCAGCAATATCCACGCCGGCCCGGGCGTAGGCGCTTCCTTGTTTGTTTTCTGGCTCGTTATCCATTCTATCCTTCTTCAATACCTCATGGCGCGTTATCTTCTAAAATTCAGGCCGATGTCGCGGCGAAAATGCGCGCCTTCAAAATCGATGCGGGCCATGCCGGCATACGCCCGATTGAGCGCCGCGCCCAGATCATTGCCCACCCCACTGACGACCAGCACCCGCCCGCCCGACGTGACCACGCCGTTATCGGTGGCGGCTGTGCCGGCGTGGAAAACAACCGTATCCTCCAGCGCAGCGGCTTTTTCCAGCCCCTTAATGGGTAGCCCTTTGGGATAACTCCCCGGATAGCCCGGCGAGGCCATCACCAGCGTGGCGCAGGCGCCATCGCTCCAGTCAATATCAAGCTGATTTAATCGACCCCGTACGCAGCCCTGGAAAATCTCAAAAATATCGGTTTTGAGCAGGGGCAGCACCGCCTGGGTTTCGGGGTCGCCAAAACGGCAGTTAAATTCCAGCACTTGGGGGCCGTCCTCGGTCAGCATCAGGCCGGCGTACAGAATGCCCACATACGGCGAGCCGCGTTTGATCATGCCGTCAATGGTGGGCTGCAAAATTGTTTCCTGAATCTGTTGGATAAATTTAGGTGTAATGTCGGGGGCGGGGGCGTACGCCCCCATACCGCCGGTGTTGGGGCCTTGATCGTTGTCGAAGGCGCGTTTGTGATCGCGGGCCGGGATAATGGGCACCACCGTTTTGCCGTCGCTCCAGGCCAAAATCGAGATTTCCGGCCCGCTCAACTTTTCTTCGATGACCACCTTGTCGCCGGCCCGGGCAAAGGCGCGTTCCACCATCACCTTATCCAGGGCGGCCTGGGCTTCGTCCGGGGTCTGGCAGATAAGAACGCCTTTTCCGGCGGCCAAACCGTCGGCTTTGATCACTACCTGATAGGCCACTTGTTTTAGATAATCGCTGGCGGCGTGGTAATCTTCAAATACGGCGTAATCGCCGGTGGGGATGTTGAACTGCCGCATAAAATCTTTGCAAAACGCTTTAGAGGCTTCCAGTTGGGCGGCCTCGCAACTGGGGCCAAATACGGTCAGGCCGGAAGTCTGGAACATATCGGCAATACCGGCGGCCAGGGGAGCTTCCGGGCCGATCACCGTCAGGTTAATTTCTTCGCGCCGGGCAAAGGCCACCAGCGCCGGCAGGTCGTCATCTCCAAAGGGAACATTTTTTGAGGCGGCGCGTGGCTGCAATCCCTGGGCATCAGGATTGGCCGGCCACTCGGTTCCGGCGTTGCCCGGAGCAACAAACACTTGCTTCACCTGGGGAGATCGAGCCAGCGCCCAGGCCAGCGCGTGTTCTCTACCGCCTGATCCAACCACCATCACGCGTTTTTGGGTCATGGGAATACCTTTCTTTCCTCACAAATTCGTTACCGACTACTGACCACAAACAGCTTTTACGGTCGTCAGCCGCTACAAATCAGTCCAGTTTCGCCGCTTTGACTTTCTCGGCCATTTCCTGGGCGTAGGTTTCCAGCTTTTGCCGTATTTCCGGGTATTTGATCGACAGAATTCGCGCGGCCAGCACCCCCGCGTTTTTAGCCCCGTCGATGCCCACCGTGGCTACCGGGATACCGCCGGGCATCTGCACAATCGAGAGCAGCGAATCCAGCCCCTGCAAGGCCGGCGATTTGACCGGCACGCCGATGACTGGCAGGGTGGTCAGCGAGGCCATCACTCCCGGCAGGTGCGCCGCCCCGCCCGCGCCGCCAATCAGTACCTCAATCCCACGTGCCGGAGCTGTGGTCACATACTCTTGAACCAGGTCCGGCGTGCGGTGGGCCGAAGCCACTTTCATTTCGTGGGCGATGCCCAGTTCATCCAGTACCCTGGCCGCGCCGCGCATCACCTCCAAATCCGACGTGCTGCCCATCATAATTCCAACCAACGGTTTTTTATCTGCCATCTATTCACAAAACCTCCAATTAAAATTAGCCATTAATAATTCACCATTCACAATTATTTAGCCCCACATCTCTTCAAAAATCAATTTTTCCCGATTTTCGTCGAACAACCATTCCGGGATGTCGATGGGGTATTGGCCGGAAAAACAGGCGTTGCAGTGGCCGGTTTCCGGCGCATCCAGCGATTCGCGTACCGCTTTAGTTAACCCCTCCAGGCTCAGGTAGGCCAGGCTGTCGGCACCGATGCGTTGGCGGATGCCTTCGATGTCCAGATTGGCGGCAATCAGTTGTTTGTAGGTGGCCATATCCACGCCCATAAAGCAGGGGTGCCGTACCGGCGGGGACGAAACCCGCACGTGAACTTCCGACGCGCCGCCTTCGCGCATCAACTGCACCATCGGGCCGGCGGTGTTGCCCCGCACAATCGAATCATCCACCAGCACCACCCGTTTGCCTTTGAGATTGGTGGTGAGCGGGTTGTATTTGAGGTGGATGCCCACCTGCCGCAGCGATTCATCCGGTTCGATAAAGGTGCGGCCAATATAACGATTTTTGGTGAGTCCCTCGGTGTAGGGCAGGCCGGCTTCCAGGCTGTAGCCAATGGCCGCCGGGGTGGCGGAGTCGGGCACCCCAACCACGATGTCTGCTTCGGCAGGCGCTTCCCGGGCCAATTCACACCCCATGCGCTGCCGAATAGAATGGATAACCTGTCCTTCCAGCATCGAGTCGGGCCGGGCGAAATATACGTATTCAAAAATGCAAAGGGCACGCCGATCCGGCTTTTGGCCTTCAAAGGTGGTAATGCCCTGGGCATCCAGCCGCAAGATTTCGCCGGGCTGAACCTCCCGTACATATTTAGCGCCAATTGTGCCCAGGGCACACGATTCTGAAGCTACCACGTAGCCGCCATCGTCCAGTTTGCCCAAACAGAGCGGGCGCAGGCCCAGCGGGTCGCGCACGGCATACACCGCATGGCGGGTTAATAGAACCAGGGTGTACGCGCCTTCCGCCATGTCCATAAAAGCTTTTAGCCGGGTGGCCCACATGTCGCCATCGGTGTGGGTGCTGTTATTATGGCCCCACACATCGGCGGGAGCGGCCAGCATCTGGGTAATTACTTCGCTGTCGGTACTGGAAGACAGGCCCACGCCCCGTTCCAGCAGAATTTTACGCAGGTCCAGCGCGTTGGTTAGGTTTCCGTTGTGCGATACGCCCAGCGGCCCGTTGAGGGTTTCGATGAGGCAGGGTTGGACATTCCGCAGGTGAGAGATGCCGGTCGTCGAGTATCGATTGTGACCAATGGCTAAATCTCCCTGGAGAGGGCGCAGGTTGTCTTCGTTAAATACTTGAGCCACCAAACCCATGCCTTTATGGGTGTAAGCCACCCGCCCGTCTGAGGTGGTGATGCCGGCGCTCTCCTGGCCCCGGTGCTGCAAGGCGTAGAGGCCAAAAAAAGTCAGGCGGGCCACATCTCGCCCCGGCGCATAAATGCCAAATATGCCGCATTCTTCTTTGGGGCCTTTTTCTAACCTTGAGATCATAATTGCTCCAAATTATGCTTAATTCGCTCCAGCGCCGGTTGTGGGCCGGGCACAAATTCCTGGCCGGTGAGCCGTTCGTAGGCGCTGATGTACAACTGAGCCATATGAACCACAAACTCATCCGGCATCACGGGTGCTTCGCCTTCGCCGTGATAGCCCTGGTTTACAAACCATTGGCGCAGCACTTCTTTATCAAATTTCTCCGGTTCGTGGCCGGGCGTGTAAGAATCCAGCGTCCAGAAACGGCTGGAGTCGGGGGTGTGGAATTCGTCAATCAGCGTGAGTTGGCCGTCAACCAGGCCAAATTCGTACTTGGTGTCAACCAAAATCAGGCCGGCCTTTTCGGCAATTTGTTGGCCTCGATCAAACAGCGCCAGCGCCACCTCTTCGATTTTTTCCCACAACGGCGGCGATACCAGTTGTTGAGCAATGATCTCTTCGCGGGTCAATCGCTCGTCGTGGCCGCCGTATTCGGCTTTGGTGGTGGGCGTGATGATGGGCTGGGGCAGCCGGTCGTTTTTTTGCAAGCCGTCGGGCAGGGTGATGCCGTACGGGCGGCGGTCGCCTTTTTCGTACAGGGTCCAGAGCGAGGTTTTGGTGACGCCGGTAATGTAGCCGCGCACGATCACTTCAACCGGGAGCGGTTCAGCATCCACGGCCAGGGTTACGTTGGGGTCGGGTACGCCGATCAGGTGATTGTTCACAATATCGCGCGTTTGCTCAAACCACCAGGCGCTGAGTTGGTTGAGTACCTGCCCCTTGAAGGGAATAAAACCCAGCACCCGGTCAAACGCCGACACCCGGTCGGTGGTGATGAGAAGGCGCTGCCCGTTGTGCCGGTAACTATCGCGCACTTTGCCCGGCTGTTTGGGGCCAAACTTGGGCAGGTCAACAGCCTGGATAACATGAGGGATGGTTTTTACTAATTCTTGATGGGGTAGCATAGATGACAACCTCGGTTTTTATTTATTTTCGTATCTATTCAGTCGTCATACCTGAATGTCTTTATCGGGCATCCATAATAGGTGTACAACCGTGGATTCCCGCTAAAAACGTGCGGGAATGACGGCCGAAATGTCACGGCTGAATAGTTACTTATTTTCTATGTTTAGGCGTTCTTGACGCCATTTTTAAACAAGCGCAGCCCGTCAAATCCCGCTTCGCCGCGATGGCGGCGCGGGTGCTGCCAGGGAAATACGTGGTCTTCGGGATGGGGCATCAGGCCCAGCACATTGCCGGCGGGATTGCACAAACCGGCAATGTTCCCGGCGGAACCGTTGGGATTGAACGGGTAATCCGCCCCCGAACCGTCGGCATTGACATAAATGAGCGCGTTCAGATGGTTGGTTTCCAGGGTTGATAACACGTCATCATTGGCTACGGCGATCCGCCCCTCGCCGTGGGCGACCGGGCAGTAAATGGGATCGGCCAGCCCGGCGGTAAACAGGCTGGGGCTGTGCGGATTGGGCTGTAAATACACCCACCGACATTCAAAGTGGGTGGAGTGGTTGGGGGCCAGCGTCACCGCGCGCCGGTCATCATCATTCAGTTTGATGCCCGGCAGCAGGCCCGATTTGACCAGCACCTGAAACCCATTGCAAATGCCCAGCACCGGACGGCCACTTTCCACAAATTTGGTCACATCCTCCCCCAGCCGGTGGCGTAAATCCAGCGCCCACAGTACGCCCGCGCCCAGGTCGTCGCCGTAGGAAAAACCACCGGGAACAACCAGCATGTGGTAATCGAGCAGATGGCGTTCGCCGGCCAGGAGTTGATTTACGTGTACGATTTCGGGCATAGCGCCCGCCAGTTCGCAGGCCAGGGCCGCTTCCCGGTCCCGGTTGGTGCCGTTGGCGTGTAGAATAAACACTCGCGGCTGATGTCTGATCGGGATAACAGGGGCCGGTTCGCCGGTGGCAGGGAGCGGCGGTTTTTTGTTCTGGCCCGCATAACCGCGCCACGCCTGTTCCAGATCAGACACATTGAGAGTAAAGAGTGGCTGCTGGGTGAGTCCGTTGACCCGCAGCAGCGGCCCGCCATCGACCTGCCCAATCCGAGCGTGAGGCACATCTTCGAGCAATGTTTCGAAGGCTTTGGCATCATCAGGCCGCACTTCCACCACAAACCGTCCGGCGGATTCGGAGAAAAGAAGCGCATCGTCCAGGGCCAGTTTTTCCGCGTCGGGCACATCGGCCAGATTGATGGTTGCGCCCAGCCGCCCGGCCAGACACATTTCGGCCATCGCCACCGCCATCCCGCCCTCCGAACAGTCGTGGCACGCTTGCACCAGCCCCCGGCGGATTGTTTGGTGAACGGCGCGGAGTCGATTGAGCGCGTTGGGAACGGGTTGGGGAGCGGGAGAATTGTGAATTGTGAATTGTGAATGATTAATTGTTAAGTGGTAATGGCTGCCGCCCAGTTCGTTGTGGGTTTGACCGATGAGGTAGAGCAGGTTGCCGGGCTGTTTTAGATCCATAGTGGTGGTGTGGTTGACATCAGGCACGATACCGACGGCGGAGATCAACAGCGTGCCGGGGATAGCGTGTTTTTGACCGTCGACGCCGGTGTACTCGTTGTTGAGGCTGTCTTTGCCGGAAATGAAGGGCGTGCCGTAGGCCACCGCCGCATCGTGGCAGCCCTGAGCGCAGCGCACCAAACTGCCCAGCCGATCCGGCAGGTTAGGGTTGCCCCAGCAAAAATTATCAAGAATCGCCACCTGATCGGGGTCGGCGCCTACGGCTACCAGATTGCGCATGGCTTCATCAATTGAGGCAAAGGCCATAGCGTAGGGGTCAAACTCGCCGTAAGCCGGGTTGATGCCCACCGACAAAGCTACGGATTTGGCCGCATCGGTGGATTGCGTATCAAACGGCACCAGCACCGCGGCGTCGCCGGGGCCGTGATTATCCACGCCCACCAGCGGTTTGACCGCCGCGCCGCCCTGCACTTCGTGATCATACCGCCGCACCACCGCCTCTTTGCTGCGGATATTGGGGTGGGTCAGGAGGTTTAATAAGGTTTCGGAGGGGGGTGGGGGTGACGACTGACGACTGACGACCGATGACCGATCACCAATCATCGCTTGTCGGTGGTCGGTCGTCGATGGCCACTCAGCTTCCAAGTGGCCTAACGGGATTCCCTCGTGCAAAAAATCAATCGCCAGATCACCCACCCGTCGATCACCGTAGTGCAGTTTCAAACGCCCGCCGGCTTCAAATTTGCCGATACAGATCACTTCAACATCCTGGCTGGCGCAAATTTCCTCCATTCGTTTCCAGTTTGATTCCGGCACGGCCAGAACCATTCGCTCCTGGGCCTCGCTGAGCCAGATTTCCCAGGGGCTGAGGCCGGGGTATTTGAGCGGCACAGTTCGCAATTGCACGTCCGCGCCCAACCCTTCGGCCATTTCGCCCACCGCAGAAGAGAGGCCGCCCGCGCCGCAATCGGTAATAGCGGTGTAAAGTTTTTCATCGCGGGCGCGCAGCACCACTTCCTGCACCTGTTTTTCGTTGATGGGATGGCCAATCTGTACGGCGCTGCCCGCAATCTGGCCGGTAGTCTGGTCCATCTCCATACTGGAAAAGGTCGCGCCGCGCAATCCATCCCGCCCGGTGCACCCGCCGATTACCACAATCAGGTCATTGGGTTGGGGCGTGGTGGGGTGGCTGTGGTGGGGCAGCAGGCCCAAACAACCGCAGAACACCAGCGGATTGGCCGTGTAGCCGGGGTGGTAAAGAACGGCCCCGTTGACGGTGGGAATGCCCATTTTGTTGCCGTAATCCTCTACGCCGTGGATCACGCCGTCGGCAATGCGGCGGGGGTGCAGTACGCCGGCGGGTATCTCATCGTCCGGCAGGTTGGGCGGGCCAAAGCACAGCACGTTGGTGTTGGCAATGGGCCGGGCGCTGACGCCCAGCACATCGCGTACCACGCCGCCCACGCCGGTGTTGGCTCCGCCAAACGGCTCCAGCGCCGAGGGATGGTTGTGCGTTTCCAGTTTGAAGGCCAGGTCCCAGGTTTCATCAAAAGTGATGATGCCGGCGTTGTCCACAAAAGCCGATTGCACCCAGGGTTTGTTGATCTTTTCTGTGGCGGCTCGAATGTAGGTTTTGAGCAGTCCGGGAATGGTTTGTTCCACCGGCTCGCTCTCCGGCGCTGCGCCGGGTGCCGGGCCGGTGTAGGTGATCGTGGCCCGGAAGCTTTTATGCACGCAGTGCTCGCTCCAGGTTTGGGCCAGCATTTCCAGTTCGATATCGGTGGGATCGCGTTTTTCGGACCGGTAGTAACGTTGGATGGCCTGCATTTCCTCAAGATTGAGTGCCAGCCGTCGTTCGGCGCTGATGGCTTGCAATCCGTCGTTGTCAACTTCGCGTAGCGATATAGTTTCTACCATGCCATTGGTTTGCTGGTAAGGGACAAAGGGCGGGGTGATAGGATGGTTTACTGAAACTTGCTGAATGACCGGGTTGGAGAAAATTTCTGTAGCCAGCCGCTCTAAACCGGATGGGGTGAGATGGCCGGTGAGGGTATAGCGGTGGCCGGTAGCGGCCCGGCCTAGCCCGGTAATCCCCAGCAAATGGGCCGCGCGGACCAGGTTTTCGGCGGCGGGGTCGGTGACGCCGGGCAGGAGGGTAACTTCGATGCAGGTGGCTGGAGCGGCTGATGCCCCTGTCGTTTTGCCCGTTTCCGCCAAAATCGAAAAAGTTTCTGTTACCGGATCGGCCAGCAGTTCGTCGGTAATTTTTCGGGCGTTGGCCTTGGTGAGGTGGCCGCGTAAAAAGAAGAGGCGGCCAACCTGACAGGTATCCAGTTCTGTTATACCTAGCTGATGGGCCGCCTTGACCAATGCGCTACCAAGTTTTTCTGCTTCCGTGGGCCGGTGATCAACCTCGATACGGAAGGTTATCTCCTCTGCGGCGTTACGTCGGCGCGCAGAGGAGGGACGAAAGTCTGGGGTATTTGTCTCGGTCATTCTTTCTTTCCTTGAAAAATCGTGGCGCTATATTTTTATGGAAAAAAACGAACTCCCGCCAGATAGACTCGGCGGGAGTTGGGAATGGCACAAGGTACGATGATATAAGCGCCCAGGTTTGTTGCGCGCCAGACGTGGAAGGTATCAAAAAAATTGTTGATTTATTTATTTTGAAACGCGCAATCAACCTGGTACTCATTTAATCTTTCAAATGATTCGCTCGCGTTACGCCTCAAACAGATGGATAGGGGCCACAAATGAGCAGAATTGCGTGAAGCGAGTTATAGTGCAGATTGGTTTCATTATATGCAAAGGATACGGTGTGTCAAAAAGCGCGTTCGGTTTTACTTGCGCGGGCTGTAGTTGGGCGCTTCTTTGGTTAAAACCACGCTGTGTGGGTGGCTTTCCAGCAACCCGGCGTTACTGATAGGCGCAAATTTGGCCTTGTTTCTTAGTTCTTGCAGATTATGAGCGCCCACATACCCCATCCCGGATCGAATCCCGCCGACAAACTGGTACACAAAATCAGACAGGCTGCCTTTGTAGGGTACGCGGCCTTCCACGCCTTCGGGCACGGTTTTGCCGCTGTCGGATTGGCCGGTGCCGTACCGGTCTTTGCTGAAACGGCTCATCGCGCCCAGGCTGCCCATGCCGCGATAATCTTTGTAAGATCGGCCTTCGTAGACTACGATTTCGCCGGGCGATTCTTCAACGCCGGCCAACAAACTGCCCAGCATCACCGCGGCAGCGCCGCCAGCCAGCGCTTTGACGGCATCGCCGGAGTATTTGATGCCCCCGTCGGCAATAATAGGCACCTCGTATTCGTTGGCCGCCTTGACGCATTCCATCACCGCGGTCAGTTGGGGCACGCCCACGCCGGCCACCACCCGCGTGGTGCAGATAGAGCCGGCCCCTACGCCAACTTTGATCGCCTCGGCTCCGGCTTCGATGAGCGCCCGCACGCCGTCGGCGGTGGCTACATTGCCGCCGATCACCGGCAGAACGGGATAGGTTTGGCGGATCCAGTGAATGGCCTCGATCACCTTGCGCGAGTGCCCGTGGGCGGTATCCACCACCACCACATCAACCTGCGCGTCAACCAGGGCAGCCAGCCGATCCTGGTAATCCTGGCCCACGCCAATGCCGGCGGCCACGCGGAGACGGCCCTGTTCATCGGCATTGGCCAGCGGGTAATCGCGTTTTTTGCTGATGTCTTTGACGGTGATGAGACCTTTGAGATAGCCTCGATCATCCACCAGCGGTAGTTTCTCAATTTTGTTATCCTGCAAAATACATTTGGCTTCTTCCAGGGTGGTACCGATGGGGGCTGTTACCAGATTTTGGTCGGTCATATAGTCGGCGATGGGATCATCCCAATGGCTGGCAAAACGCACATCGCGGTTGGTGAGGATGCCAATCAATTTGCCTTTGTCTTGGGGGGAGGTGATGGGGATGCCGGAAATGTGGTAACGGCCCATCAATTCTTCGGCCTCGGCCAGGGTGTTGTGGGGGTGCAAGGTGATGGGGTTGGTGATCATCCCGGCCTCGGAGCGTTTGACCCGGTCCACGTGGGCGGCCTGGTCTTCAATCGACATATTGCGATGCAGAACGCCAATCCCGCCTTCGCGAGCCAGGGCGATGGCTAACCGGGCTTCGGTGACGGTATCCATGGCGGCGGCCACCAGGGGAATATTCAGCCAGATGTCGCGGATGAGGCGGGTGCGCAGGTTCACCTCGGCGGGCAGCACATCGGAGTAGCCGGGCAGTAATAGAACATCATCAAAGGTATGGGCCATTTCTTGAAAACAATCATTGCTCATGGTGGTTTCCTCCGTTTTTAATTTAAAAAATTTTGGCAATTTTACACCGCTTGGGGGTTTGAGTCGATTCAGGTGGGGTGGGATTTATGGAAAATAAAAAACCCTCCGCCAGGGGAGGGCTTGGACGGCCTTACTCGTGTTTCACCCATGGATCCAGCGCATCCCGCAGGCCGTCGCCGACCAGGTAGATGGATAGGGTGGTGAGAAAAATGAACAGGCCGGGGGTTAACACCAGCCAGGGCGCATCGGTAAAGTTGCCCAGCGATCCCTGCATCATATTGCCCCAACTGGCATGGGGCGGGCCGATGCCCACGCCCAAATAGCTCAGCCCGGCCTCGGCAATGATGGCGCCGGCAATATCAAAAATAGCCACCACAATGATGATGGAGGCCACGTTGGGCAGCATGTGGCGGAACATGATCCGCCAGATCGACGAGCCGATGGCCCGGCTGGCGATGATGTATTCTCTTTCCCGGATGGAGAAAATCTGGCCGCGAATCAGGCGCGAAACACCCATCCAGCCAAAGATGCCCAGTAAAAAGGATAATCCCTCCGGGCTGCGAAACAGGGGAAATGTTCCGGCCAGGATAATCAGCAGGAAAAGAAGGGGAATACTGCTCAGGGTCATAATTACGGCGTTGACAATATCGTCTACCAGGGTGGCGGCGTAGTAACCGCTGATCAGCCCCACCACAATGCCCAAAAAAATAGAAAGCGAGGCCACGTAAGCCCCAATGCGCAGCGAGATGCGCCCCCCGTAAATGGCGCGGGTCAGCACGTCGCGCCCGGCGGTGTCGGTGCCCAGCCAGTGGCACTCGCCGGGGCCGGCTTGCAGGCATTCTCCAATGCCGTCGAGCGCGCTGGACGTCATTTCGGGCAAAATGGCCGGCAAGGCAGACCATTGGCAGCCAGCGCTGCCCTGGCAGGTGCGGCTGAAATCTTGAAACACATCCCAGCCGTCTTCAAACCAGGTGGGAGGGGCTTTGCGATTGCGTAAATCGGTGTTGGTGGGATCAAAGCCCAAAATATTGTTGCCGATCCAGGGCGCGGCCAGGGTGATAGCGACCATGAATAATCCCAGAAAAATGGCGGCCATCGTAATTCTATCGCGGCGCAGTTTCCGGCCCACGGCCTGCCAGTAGGTCTGTATTTCGACATTCTGATCCTGATTTTTTGTTTGTTTTCGAGGTAGCGATAAAGTGTCTGCCATGGTTGTTTACTTGGTAATATCGTATTTGACTCGCGGATCGACAATGCTGTATAGAATGTCAACCATCAAAATGCCCAAAATGCCTAAAAAGGAACCAATCACGAAGAGCGCCATCATCACCGGGTAATCGCGGGCGTTAACGGCCTGGATGAACAACCGCCCCATGCCCGGCCAGGCAAAAACCAGTTCAAACAGCACCGAGCCGGACAAGATCAGCAAAAAGATACCGCTCAGGCCGGTAACAAACGGCATCAGGGCGTTGCGCAGCACGTGCCGGAACAGCACCAGCCGTTCTTGCAATCCTTTGGCGCGGGCGGTGCGCACGTAATCCTGGTTCAGTACTTCCAGCATTTCAAAGCGCAAAATGCGGGAGAAGCTGATCCAGCCGCCAATGGCGCCCACGGTGGCCGGTAAGATCAGGTGGTGCAGCCGGTCCAGCAGCGAGCCGTCGCCAATGGTTTGCATGCCGCCCAGCGGCACCAGGCGCAAATAACCGCCCAAAAGAATGAGCAGCAGCAGGCCCAGCCACCAGTGGGGAACCGCGTTGATGAGTACGGTGGAAACCCGGATGATGTGGTCGGTCAATTTGCCCCGTTTGAGCGCGGCCAGAATGCCCAGCGGCACGCCGCCCAGAATACTCAGCACCAGGCTGGCAAAGCCGAGTTGAAAGGTGGCCCAGATGCGTTCGGTGATGACGTCCAGGGCGGCACGGCCTTTGTAGGAAAAGGATCGGCCAAAATCCAGCCGGATAATGCCCAGACCGCACCGTTCCGGGTCGGCCATGCAGCGCCCGCTTTGCCACGTTTCGGTGTTGGGCAGCCAATCTTCGCCCGTTAGCCAGACCAGATACTGGACCGGAACAGAGCGATCCAGCCCGTACAAGCGCGCCAACCGGTTGGTATCGGCCTCGGTGGCCTGGGGATCGTCATCCAAAAATTGGATGGGACCGCCCGGCGCCATCTGATACACGGTAAAACCGATCATGGTGGCCACGATCATCAAAAAAAATGATTGAATACTACGCCGGA
Source organism: uncultured Caldilineaceae bacterium (assembly GCA_964612485.1). GTDB lineage: Bacteria > Chloroflexota > Anaerolineae > 4572-78 > J111 > JAFGNV01. The sequence goes on along the minus strand of CAZTFF010000006.1, from coordinate 100,263 downwards.
CAATGTAGCGGGTCATCGAAATTCTTTACCTGATTTATATCTTTCGGTCTACGCAATACGCAATACGATTTTTTCCGTATTGCGTATTGCGTAATTTTTGTTCAACTACGGTTGCTATTCCATTGCCTCTTCCGCAATGTACCAATCTTCGCTGTTCCAGCCGATGCCTAAAGCGGTCGGTTCGATGCCTTGGATGCGGTTGTTTTGCCCGCTCCAGACTTTGTTGTAGAACAGGAAGACATAGGGCGCTTCTTCGGCCAGAATTTCTTGAACTTCCTGATATTTTTCTTTGCGGAAGTCGGTGTCGTAGGTTTTGCCGGCCTCTTCGAACAGGGCTTCCACATCTTTGTTGATGTAGTAGACGGCGTTCAATTGCGGAATGAAATCCTCGTCCCAGAGCGTCCACATAATGTGCGGCTCAATGGGCGAGCGCCATGCGCCCAGGTACATATCCCAATCCGGTTCGGCAGCGTCGGTGGCTTCCAGGAAACTGGCCCATTCCATGGCTTGAATTTCAACTTCCACGCCCACTTCAGAGAGGTAATCCTGAATAGCCAGCGAGATCAATTCCAGGGTCTGGCTGGTGTTGGGGCCGTAGATCATGGTGAGTGTCAGCGGCTCGCCGTTTTCAGCTACCATGCTGCCATCCTGATAAGTGTAGCCGGCGGCTTCAAACAACTCAATGGCTTTGTCGGGATCGTAGGGGTAACATTCCACGTCGGGGTTGTAGGCCCACGAGGTTTCGGGCAGGGTGGAGCAGAGGCGCTTGGCCTGGCCCAGCATCACTTCATCCGTGATCAATTCTTTATCCAGCGCGTAGTTGATAGCGTGGCGCACGTTGATGTCGTGGGTGGGGAAACCTTCGCGCATATTCAGGCCCACGTAACTCCAGCGGGCGGCGGCGGGCCACCATTCGTACACGGTCAGGTTATCCAGTTGGCGGGCTTCTTCCAGGTTTTCCGGGGTGATGGGGCCGGTGTCGCTTTCGCCGTTTTTCATGCGCTGGTAGCCGATGTCGTTATCGGGCACAATTTCGATGATGTAGCGATCAAAATTGGGGCGGCCATGGTACCAGTAATTTTCATTGGCCTCAAAAATGGCAAACTGATCCCGTTCCCATTCAAACAGTTTGTAAGGGCCGGAAACCACGCTGGGACTTGTGATTTCGGGGTTGGTTTCAGGGTCGTTCCAATCCAGCTCTTCCCAGATGTGTTTGGGCAGCGGGTCTACCAAACTGGCAATCTGGCTCAAGGCCGGGGCGTAAATCTCATCAATTTTTGCTTCGATGGTGTAATCGTCTAGCGCTTCATAAGAAGTGACAAATTCAATTTGGGAGAGATAGGGAAACTCATTTTCCGGCTTGGTGAATTGGTCGTACGTCCACTTGAAATCGTGCGCGGTGATGGGTTCGCCGTCGCTCCATTTCATATCTTCGCGGAGTTTAAAGGTGAAGGTCAGGCCGTCTTCAGAGATGGTGTAACTTTCGGCCATGTTGGGAATGTATTCCAGCGTATTTTCATCCAGACGCAGCAGGCCGCCGGCGTAAACCAGGCTCTGATAGCCGCTGGAGGCGGTATCGGTGGTGGCGTAGGGATGAAAACTCACTGCATCGGACGAAGAAACGTCACGGTATTCGCCGCCGTAATGTTCCCGTAATGAGGCAACTTCCTCATCACTGGTCACGGTTACGCCTCTGACTTCCTTGGCTTTGGAAGCCTGGGATTCTCCCACAACTTCCTTAACCACTTCCTGGTCATCGGCTTCTTCTTCGGTCATTTCTTCGTTAGACTCGGCAGCCGTTTCTTCTTCCATTGCCTGGTCGGCTTCAGCCTCTTCTTGGGCGGGAGCTTCCTCGGCTGCTTCTTCTTCAGCCGCCGCTTCTTGCTGCACGGCGGGGGCCGGTTCTTCGGTAGCCACCGCGCCGCATTGGGCGGCCACCATAGCCAGGGCAGCAATCATAAATACCAACAGTAGATTTCTTTTCATGGCTTCTTCTCCTTTTCTCTAAAACCACGGTATCATAAAGCTTAATATAGAATCTTTAAGTTGAGTTAAAGCCAACCTTGAGGCTCTAAAGAAGTGACGAGTGAAAATCGTTTTCACTCGTCACTCCTTACTCAGTTGGAGTCAATATTTTCAATCCTTCTTCTTTTTGGCCTGATTATCCGTTACCGTTTTTTCCATTTTCTCCGTTGTCGCCGTTACCATTTCCATTTCCGTTTTCGTCCTCGCCGTTCTGGCCGGTGTCGTCCTCCGGTACGGCTTCTTTGTCTTCAGCGGGGGGGTCTTCTTCGGATGGGAGCGGGGCACCGCTGCCGTTAGGTAGGGGCAGTGGTTTTTTACTGAACCAATCTACCGTATTGTTGATGAGCTGCGTTTGGGCCTCCGCCGGCAGCAGGTAGATGGGAAAGGCAAAGTAGGCAATCTTGGCGCGGGTATCTTCGTAGGCAATCACCGAGGCCGCGCCGGCTTCTTCACTTTGCGATCCCCGGTTGAAGATAACCCTGGCATCGGGCATGTTGCTGACCACGTCGCTCATCACCGGTTCGCCGGACGGCGATTCTTCAAAACTGATGGTGTCGTTGGGTTTGATGTCTTTGCTGAGGGGGTGATTGGGCAGGGCAACTTGTAAATCAGTTTGTTCTCCAAAACTGTGGTATTGGGCGTGAACCACGTTCGCCAGAAAATCGGTGTGTTCCCAATCAAAGGCAATGGAGGCGCCGGACAGGATCAGGTTGCCGCCAAGTTCCACATATTTGGTTAGCAATTCCGCGCCTTCTGCCCCAACGCTGTCGTCCCAATAATCGCCCGTGGTCCAGACAATGGCATCGTATTCCAGCATTTCTTCCAGTTCGGGGTAGCCTTCCTCCAGCGTGCTGAGGGTGTCAACTCTATAGGTATCGCTGAGCACGTTGAAGTATTCCAACACGCTGGTTTGGGCATCGTCTCGCTTTCGCCCGCTGTTGTCGGACACAATCAGAATGTTGTCGATTCTGAAGCTGCGCAGGCTGGGCGGGAGCCGGTCACCCGGTTCTTCGGTCTGGCATATGGCGGTGGTAGGATTGACCATACAATCGGTGAATTCCTGATCGATCAACAGGTCAAAGGCGTCGGCATTGGTGTCGGAATTGGCAGAAAGAATGATAAGAATGTTGCGATCACCGTCTTCGTGTAAGTGGAAGAGCGTGGAACCGCCTTTTTCCAACTCGCCAATACCTTCGATCTGAATGCGGCCTTCAACAAAGCTGGCTTCTTCATCAAACGGTTCGTCGTTGATCAGCGCCAGCCGGTTCTCATCGGCTTCGGCTTCATCATCAACCAGCAATTCTTCTTCCTCTGTTTTTTCGTCGGCCTCAAAAATGGTGATCCCGGCGGCATCCAAATATTCTTGCACCACGGCAGTGTCTTCATACCGCCCCACAAAGATCACATCGTTTTCACTGCCAATTTCATCAACAAAGTTGACGGTGAAATCCTGTGCTTCCAGGGTTTCTTTGAGCCGGACGGAGTCGTCAAATTGGCTGTTGAAAACCAGCGCGTTGTCGTACACAATGTCTATGGTGGGGTTGAAGAGGTACGGGAAATCTTTGAAATCGTAGCTGCGTTCATCGCGGGCCAAAAAGTCGGCGATGTTGTTGATGAACATCTCGTTGTTTTCGGCGTTGCTGTAGGGTTCGCCAAAAAAGGTGAGATCGCCCAGCGCCAGCACTTTGTCATCGCTGGTGAGGGCGGCGGCGGCCAGGTTGCGCCCGCCTTCGCTGGTGGAGGAGTACGTTACGTCATCGGCCAGAATAATCTCCTGATCCGGCGCGTACACCGAGTTGCCGGAGTAGAAGATGATCTTGCTCTCCTCATCCAGCCCCTGGGTGAGCGGGCTATCGGCAAAGTTAGTGTAAACCACATTTCGATAGTTGTTGTCGTTGCTTTCCAGGCTGTAGAGATAATCGTTGGCGTAGATAATGTCGAAAGCGCCGGCAATACTATTAATAGGTTCAACGGCCAGGGTGCGGGTGGGATCGCTGATCATCAGCACCCGCCCGCCTTTGTCCACAAAACGTTTGATTTCGGTGATCTCTTCCGGGCTGTAATCGCTCCGGGGCAGGGGCAGCAGCAGCGCCTGGGCGTAGCGAAGTTTAGCGGCCAGGCCGTTGCCGTTCCCGTTTTCCTCGTCATCGCTGCTACTTCTGGCGAGAATTTCATAGCTGTACCCCCGGTCCACCACCTTGGAAAGCAGCACGTTCAATTCTTCAACAAACAGGGCGTTGTTGTGGGCGTAATCAATTACCAGTACGCCCCGGCTATCTACGGGATTGTCTACGGCTTGCAGCCGGGCCGACATTGGAGCTGCTTCCACTTGCACGGTTGCGCGGGGGCGGTCGGGCGGGGAGTAAGCGCCGGCGCTGCCGGTGCCGTAGTAGATGAAGCGGCCAATGACAAAGCCAAACAGGGCCAGCACCGCCACAACTGCCAGGATAATCCAGGTTATTTTTCGCATTATGATTTACTCCAGCGGGATATAGAGTTGATAAAAGGTGGGCCACTCGTGTTCGGCGCTGCTGAGGTCAAGCTCCGGCTGCTTTTCCAGCGCCTCAAACATCTCTTCCGCCGAAGTGAGTGCGGTGTCTTCCAGGGAGGCCAGGTATTCGTCGCGCAGGTTGACCAGTTTGTAATTGCGGACCCCGGCCATTTCAGCCGCGGCATCGGCGGCGTCCAGTTTGGAGCCGATATTGTCGATGAGGCCGTAATCCATCGCTTCGATGCCTACCCAAATTTCGCCGGTTGCCAATTCTTCGGGTGTCATTTTCAGCGGGTTGGGCGAAGCGGAGCGTTCGGCCACCACCGTGTCTCTAAAATCATAATAGAGCAAGTTTTGTTTTTGCAGCACGCTGGTGGCGCTGCCGCCCGTGCTCTTGAACGGCCCGGTGGTGATCACGTTTTCGCTCAATTGCTCCGGCTGGGGCGACCCCATAATGACGCCTACATTGCCCACAAACGAGGCCGGTTTGGCGTAAATCTCGTTGGAAGCCACGGCAATCTGGTAGGCGGCGCTAAAGGCGCCAATGTCTACGCTGGCGACCACCGGTTTCTTTTCTCTGAGTTTGAGGATTTGAAAGTAAATGTCGTGCCCCGCCGACGCGCCGCCGCCGGGGCTGTTGATGGCTAACACCACGCCTTTGATATCGGGGGCGTTGAGCGCGTAGTTGATCTGTCGTTCGGTAATTTGAGAGAGTAAGTTGGTTACCTGGGTATCAACTTCCAGCACCGCAATTTTTGGGGGGGGCGCTAAAGTCTCGGCCAGATAATACCCTGCGACCAAGGCCACGGCGATAACCATCAAAAAAATTATCACCGTGAAAAGTATCGACCTCATCGGCTTGCGCTCCTGATTTTTTTGGCTCATGACGTCTCCTTCTTGTTACTACCTTGATATTATAATTTAGCTGATATAGATTAAATCAGAATGAACCCGGAGAAGATGTGGGAAGTGGAGATGGCGAGGATGATTTTTTATTATTATACGAGAGAAAGTTATGTAATACAAGCGTTACTTTCGAACCGTCCAGAACAGGCTGTAATCAATCATGCCCAGCCGCAGCGCGCGGTGAGAGCCAAGCACGTGCTCGTAAACGTGGTCTAAATTAGCGCCGGTGCGCCAGTGGAGATAGCGCTTGTAAGTTTTATACAGCCATTTAACTTTGGATAACCACAGAAAGATCACGCAATCGCGGTTGAGAGTATCCAGATTGTAGCGGGTGACAATCTCGCTGCGGCGCAACGCCAATCCCGCCTCGGCCAGGGCTTGTTTGTAGCTGTCAAAGGTTTCCAGGTAGGGAACATCCCACACCCGCAAAAATTCATCGTAAATGCGCCGGTTCTCCGCCGACGCGGTGACCACCGGCTCAACCATCAACAAATCGGCAAAGGTGAACGCCCCGCCGGGTTTTAAGATGCGGGCAATTTCCTGGAGAAAGACCGGTTTGTCGGCGAAATGGGCGGGCGATTCGATGGACCAGGCCAATGAAAAAGATTGATCGGCCAGCGGCAAAATATGGGCGTTGCCCATTCCAAACTGCACCGTAGGCCACACCTTTTTTTCTTGGGCGTTTTGCGTTGCGCGGCGGGCATTGTAAGGGGTGATGTCGAGGCCCACCACCTCCAGCCCGTAACGCTGCCGGGCATGAATGGCGGCTCCGCCTCGCCCCGAGGCCACGTCGAGCAAACGATTATCAGCGGCGTGAGGGCCGGCGGCGTGGAGATACAGCAGGCCGTCGGCCAGCCGGTTGATGAGCCGCAGGTGGCTGCTGACGTGCAGGTGGTACTGGCCGGGCCGGGAGTAGCCCACATTGAGGTACGATTCCATATCCGACCACTGGCTGAGGTACAGGTACAGGTCGGCGTGGGGATTGCGGTAGCTGTACTGGCCGTGAATGTCGCCGACGCTCCAGGAGGGGTTTTTTAGATTGCGGCTGGTGGCTTCTCTGGGATGAGTCACGATGGGGCCGCCGGTTCTTGAGTTAGAATGATGCCGGCCTGCTCAACATCGCGCGAAATCTGCGCCGATAGCTGCTCAATGTTGTCGAACTTCATTTCGGGCCGCAAGCGCTCAACAAATTGCAGGGTCAGCGTCTGGCCGTAGAGGTACTGGTCAAAGTCAAAAATGTAAGTTTCTACCGTGCAGACTTTTTCTTCAAAACTTGGCCGCACCCCAATGTTGGTGACGCCGGGCAGGCGATGCCGGTCAAGCTGCACAAAGGTGGCGTACACGCCGTTGGCCGGCAGCAGCCGTTCCGGGGGAACGGTTAAATTGGTGGTCGGGAACCCGATTTCCCGCCCGCGCTGCGCCCCCGTGCTTACCTGGCCGGTTACGGATGGATAGCGGCCCAGCATGCGGGCCGCCAAACGGACCTCGCCCGCGCGCAAGAGCTCCCGAATCTTGGTGCTGCTCACGACCTCCCCATCGAGCAAAAAAGGTTCAATTTCGTGGATGGTGTAATTCAGTTCCGCTCCCAGTTCGGCCAGTTTTTGGAGATTGCCTTCCCTGTTTTTGCCCAACGCAAAATCGTGCCCGGCCCAAAATTCAATCAGGTTGATCTTTTCTGTGACCAGTTCCATAAAACTGCGCGCGCTCATCTGCGAAAATTCTACGGTAAAGGGGGTGACGATCAACACATCAAGGCCCCATGCTTCAAACAAGGCGATTCGCTCGGCGGAGGTGGTCAGGTAATCGTTATTGGCCAGATGCGGGGCCAGAACGGTTTTAGGGCGAGGGTGAAAGGTGAGTACAGCCGTTTGCGCCTGCTGTCGGCGGGCGGCAGCTTGCAACTGTTGAAGCAGCGCCTGATGGCCGCGATGCAGGCCGTCGAAGGTGCCAATGGTCAAAATAGTTGGCCGGGTGAGATGAACCGACGAAAGAGTGCGGAATATTTGCATACCTGGAATATTCGCTCATTGATGAGATGTAGACAACGTGCCGGATGCTGCGTGTTTGCCGGAGTCAAACACTTTTTTAGGCTTCCAAAGTTTAGCATCTGATTCATCTCGCGTCAAAATTGCCAGGAACGCTCCGGCGGGGGTATACGCGCAAACCAACGGCGATTCGGAAGCTGTGCCCATCGTTTCCAGCGTGATCCGGCGGCCATATTTCACATCGGCGGCGTCGTTTTCGGTGAGCGTAACGCGCGGCAGGTGCGATACCATCCGGTCGAGCGGGTGAAGATACTGCTGCCAATCCGGGCTGTTCTCCAGCGTTTCCAGAGTAACGGCCTCATTCAAAGTCCAGGTACCGCTGGCCGTGCGAATCAATTGGGAGAGATGAGCGCCGGTGCCGGCGGCATCGCCCAGATCACGCGCCAGCGCGCGGATATACGTGCCGGCGGAGCAACCAATATCCAGCGTGAGATGCGGCGGCTCCCACAAAATCCACTCCAACGAATAGATGGTGACGGGGCGGGGAGAAAGATCGATTTTTTGGCCGGCGCGGGCCAGTTTGTAAACAGGGCGGCCATCTTTTTTGATGGCGGAAAATTGAGGAGGAACTTGCTGGATGCTGCCGGTAAATTGGGGGAGCAGGCGGCGGAGGCGCGGCTCGGTGAGGTGGGCGGCATCGGTGGCGGCCACAATCTCGCCTTCCGCATCCAGCGTGGTGGTGCTGACGCCAAAGCATAGGGTGGCCCGGTATTGTTTGGCGCTGTTCATCACATACTCAATCAATCGGGTGGCCCGGCCCAGGCAAACCAGCAAGACGCCGGTTGCCAGCGGGTCCAGCGTTCCGGCGTGGCCCACTTTTCGCTGCCCGGCCAATTTGCGGACACGCGCCACCACATCGTGCGACGTCATCCCCGGCGGTTTATTGATATTCACCAGGCCGGACAGGCTGTGGGGCTGCCGGGCTGCCATTAATCGCCTTCTTGAGTTTGGGGTTGATCGTCTTCGGCGGGCGGATATTCCTTTTTGATGGTGTCGAGCAGGCTGTCGATGCGCAGCGCGTTTTCCAACGTTTTATCCCATTTGAAGCTCAGTTCGGGAATATGGCGCAGGTCAAGAGTTTGGGCCAGTTGATGCCGGAAGAAACCGCTGGCGCTGTTAAGGCCGGCCAGGGTTTCTTCCAGGCTGTCGTCATCAAGAATGGTAAAATAGACCTTGGCCTGGCGTAAATCGGGCGTCACATCAACGCCGGTGATGGTTACAAAGCCCAGGCGTGGGTCTTGTGTTTGAAATTGGATCAACTGGCTGATTTCTTTGTGTAGCAATTCGGCTACTTTTTTTTGGCGCCGGGTGGCCATTTAGTTGACACGTTCCTTTACGTAAGCTTCGATCACATCGCTTTCTTCAAAGTTATTAAAGCCATCAACGCCAATGCCGCATTCAAAACCGGTAGCCACTTCACGCACATCCTCCTGGAATCGTTTCAGAGAAGAAATCTTGCTATCGTGCAGAATTTCCTGGTTGCGGATCACGCGCGCCATCGCATTGCGGGTGATCTGGCCGTCGGTAATGTAAGAGCCGGCCACCTGGCCTCGTTTGCCCAGTTTAAATACGGCCCGTACCGTGGCATGGCCAATGATCTTGTCGGCGTATACCGGTTCCAGCAGGCCCTTGAGCGCCTTGTCAATATCATCAATCAGTTTGTAGATGATGCTATAGTTGCGAATATCAACGCCTTCGCTATCGGCCACCCGTTGGGCGGCGGCGTCTACCTGAACATTGAAGCCGATGATGATGGCGCCGGAGGCAACGGCCAGGTTAACGTCTGATTCGGAAATATTGCCGGTTCCTTCCAGCAGGATTTTGACCTTTAGATCATCATCGCCCAGGTCTTTGAGCGAGTTGACAATCGGTTCCAGGGAGCCTTGCACATCAACCTTCAGAATGAGCCGTAATGTTTGATCTCCGCTTTGCCCGCGCTGTTTGAAGAATTCTTCTAAAGAGAAGATGGGGCGCTGCACGGTTTGAGCGCGGCGGGCGTCATCCACCCGCTCTTCTACAATGGCGCGCGCGGTTTTCTCGTTTGAGACGGATTCAAAGAACTCACCGGCTTCAGGCACATCAGACAGTCCTAATACGGAAACCGGCACCGAGAGGCCCGCTTCGGAAATTTCTTCTCCCCGGTCATTGAACATGGCGCGAATGCGGCAATATTGCTGTCCGATTACTATGATGTCGCCCAATTTGAGGGTGCCGTTTTGCACCAGCAAGGTGGCCGATGCGCCGCGCCGTTTATCCAGCTCGCTTTCAATCACCATGCCCTGGGCCAATCGATCCGGGTTGGCTTGCAGGTTGGCTACATCCGTAACCAGCAGAATGTTCTCCAGCAGGTCTTCAATGCCTTTGTTTTCCAGGGCTGAAATGGGCACGCAAATTGTATCGCCGCCCCAATCTTCCACCACCAGATCAATATTGGCCAATTCTTGTTTGACTCGTTCGGGGTTGGCGTTATCTTTGTCAATCTTGTTCATCGCCACCAGAATGGGCACGCCGGCAGCCCGGGCGTGTTCAACAGCCTCGCGGGTTTGGGGCATTACGCCATCGTCGGCGGCCACAACCAGTACGGCCAGGTCGGTGGCCTGAGCGCCGCGAGCGCGCATAGCGGTAAACGCGGCGTGGCCGGGGGTATCTAAAAAGGTGATCACCTTGCCGCTGACTTGAACCTGATACGCGCCGATATGCTGGGTGATCCCGCCGGATTCCCCCTGGACAACATGGGTATGTCGAATGGCGTCGAGCAGGGTTGTTTTCCCGTGATCCACGTGGCCCAAAACGGTGACAACCGGGGCGCGGGGCTTGAGATTAGCCGGGTCCTCGTCGGCGATAAGGCGTTTTTGCAGGGGAATAACTTCTTCTTCCTCCTCGACCTCTTCTTCAGGGACCTGAGGCGGGACAATCTCATATCCCATTTCTTCCCCAATAATCGAGACGGTATCAAAATCAATCTGCTGGTTGATGTTGGCCATAATGCCGTTGCCCATCAACTCTTTGATGATCTCAATGGGGCTGACTTTCATTAGATCCGCCAGTTCCCGCACCGATATAGTTGGCGGCACTTCGATAATGTTACCGTTTTGGGCTGTATCTATTTTTTCTTGCGTGCTTGTTGCCATAATACCCACCTCTTTATTGATAAATTGGACATCATCAGCGACAGTTTTCGACAGCCGGCAGGCCGTGTCGCGCTATTCCGGCACAGCAAAAACATCCAGCCGAAACGCCTGATGTAAAAATTTTATATAGAATGTTTATTAACAGCCGTTTGATCTGGCTGTCAACACGTTAGTGATTGAGAGAATACCACTTTTTTGAGGTTTGATAGGGCCGGCAAAGCCGGGGAGTGAGAGGCTCTTTGAGGAAACAAACGAGGTTTTTAAGGTTCTGTTAGCTCATTTGGCCCTCGCTCCACGGGTTTTTTGACCCGCGTTCACAGCTCGCATCCCGTTACCCGCCTCAAATCGATGCAATATTCTTTTACCTGGATCATCCGTCCCCTGGGATACATCCTTACACTTTAACTTTTTTTGAAAGTTCAGTTTCTAAATAGTATCGCAAAACAGCGACATCTTCGTCGCTGATGGTTACCTTTAAAGCGCGTCCTAATATGTTTTGTTGGCCCAGCCCTATTTTCCAACATTTTGGGTTTTGGCACAAATAAGCGCCGCGGCCATTGGCTTTGCCGGTGGGGTCAACCCGAATTTGCCCTTCGGGAGTTCTGACCACCCGAATCAAATCACGTTTTTCCGTTGTTCCCCGGCAAACAACACACGTCCGCCGGGGCTTATGTTTCTGACGCGCCATGATTAGAATTCGTCGTCAATCTCTTCGTAATCAAGCCAATCGCCACTGCGCGTACCGCCGCGACGTTTTTTGTGGCGTCGTTCGGCCACAACTTCGCCCAGGCGCTCGTCGTAAACCAGGCGGCGTTTCTTTTCGCGCGCTTTGCGTCTCTCGCGTTCCCGCTCGGCCTCGGTCAGGTCGTCATCCTCCCAATCCAGTTCGCTGGAGAGCATGATTTCGATTTTCTGTTCTTCTTCTCCCTCGGCCTTTTCTTCCACTTGCTCTTCTACTTCGGCTGGCGGCTCTGCCATTTCTTCCAGAACAGGTTCCGACGTGGATTCAATGTCTTCGGGTTCTATCTCCTCAGCCGTGGGTTCCTCATCAGAAGACAAGAGCGCTTCTGCCTCCGATACCAGATCGGCCACACGGTCTTCTTCTGCCTCTTCTTCCGCTGTCGGAAGTTCTTTCTCCAAGGTTTCAGAAGCGGCAGCCAAAATGTCGTCCTCTTCCAGAATGGGGCCTTGCCCGCTCAAAATAGCTTCGGCTTCGCTGAGAATATCAATGGCGTCGGTGGCAATAGCTCTGGCTTCCGCTTCTTTCTGGCGGCGTTCATTCTCAATCGCCATCCGGGCCAGGTTCACAATCTCAATGGCCTCGCTAAAGATCGACAGTTCGTTATCCGTATATTCAATTGGCTCTTTTTCAGCGGCAATCGCGGCGGCATTTTCAAAGATTTCCATCCGATCCCCAATCCGGGCAATGATCGCTTCATTCGTTTGGGCCAGTTCCAACGTTTCTTTGATCGCTTCGCTGGCGCTTTTGATGTCGATCCGCCAGTTGGTTAATTTGGCGGCCAAACGCGCGTTCTGGCCCTCTTTGCCGATGGCGAGCGAAAGCTGCTTATCCGGCACAACCACGGTGGCCGTTTTGCCGTTAATGTCGTCCAGCATCACGTTCATCACCCGGGCCGGACTCAGCGAGTTGGCAATAAAGTACGACAGATCGGGGTTCCACTGCACCACATCTATTTTTTCGCCGCTTAATTCATTAACAATATTTTGGATGCGCGTACCCCGCATACCCACACACGAGCCTACCGGATCAACCCCTTCCTGCAAAGCGGCTACCGCCACTTTGGATCGATATCCGGCCTCCCGCGCAATCGACTTGATTTCAACGGTGCCGTTGTAAATTTCAGGCACTTCCACTTCTAAAAGCCGGCGCAGCATATTGCGATGGGTTCGGGAAACAATGATCTGTGGCCCGCGATTGGATTTGTTGACGGCGGACACGTAGGCCCGCAGCCGTTGCCCTTCCGAATAACGTTCGGTGGGAATCTGTTCGTTGCGGGGCAGATAGGCTTCAACTTTGCCCAACGACAGCGTAACCTGGTGCGCGTCTACTTTGTGGACGGTACCGTTGACAACTTCCCCTTCCCGTTCAACATAGCTGTTATATAAAGCGTCTCGTTCGGCTTCACGAATACGCTGCAAAATCACCTGTTTGGCGGTTTGGGCCGCAATGCGGCCAAAATCTGCCGGTGTATTTTCAACAGAAACCAGCCCGCCGATTTCGGCGTTGGGATTGATTGCCAGCGCGTCGTTCAACGAGATCTCATTATGCGCATCTTCAACCGAATCAACCACAGCTTTTTCTATAAAGATCTGTGGCTGGCCCGATTTGGACTCAATCATAGCGGTAATATGGTTACCGTCAAAATTCTTTTTGTAAGCCGAAATTAGGGCAACTTCAACCGCCTCAAGAACAATATCTGTTGGTAATTGTCGCTCGTGGCAAACCTGGTTGATTGCCATCATAAAATCACTTTTCACGACCTACGGAGCCTCCTGACCCAAAATAATAATTTGATTAGTTATAAACGAAGAAAAGTGGGGGATACCCACTTTCCTCTGCTCTCGTCTCTTTCCTTAACTGCAAAAGATTATACCATAGACGCGTTTGTGTGGCAAGTAAATCATAACAAAAAAACAAAATTTGGGAATTTTAATAAAATAGTGTTGGCATAATTATGGGGCCGTGCTATAATGGGGCATTGTTCAGCACCAAACAATTTACCCCATCATACTGGAGACTTGAATATGAGCGAGGCCCTGGGCCAACTCTTGGTAAGTGTTGCCAATATTATTATTGCGGTTGTATTAGGTGTTTTGGCCTCTTACATCGGTGTCTGGCTGTTTGCGCGTTCTACCCGGCATCTTGATGATTGGGCCGAAGTGCGGCGCGGCAATGCCGGAATGGGCGTTGTGCTAGGCGCTATTATTGTTGGCATTGCCATTATCCTTAAACCGGCGATCAATCTGCCGCTCACCGTGAGCGCCGTCAGCCCTGGCCTGATCCTGCTGGTTGAAATCGCCGGTATTTTGGTAGGGTTGTTTCTGGCCTTATCGGCCATTGTTTTTTCGGTGGGGTTGTTTGGCCGGCTGGTGTCCGGTAAAATTGACGAGTTGTATGAATTGCAAAATGGGAACCTGGCCGTCGCAGCCATTATGGCCGGGGTGATTTTGGCGGTTTCCCTGTTGATCTCCGGCGCTGTAGCCTCCATCGTTCAATGGTTTATCACTTTTCTGGTGGCATAAATTCCGAAATTTGAAAAGGGTTCGGTATGACGGTTAAGTTGTTGATGGTGTACGATATCAAACCGGAGCGAGAAGCGGAATATTACCGTTATATGCTGGGGGAATTTCTGCCCGCGCTGCAAAATATGGGCTTGATGATGGTTGAAGGCTGGCACACCGCCTATGGCACTTATCCGATGCGTCTTTTTGCCTTTCGCGCCGAAGATGAGGCGCATTTGCAAGAGATCATTCACATGGATGAATGGTTCGAGGCCAAAGAAAAGTTGCTCAAACTGGTCCGTAATTACGAAGAACGCATTGTTAGAGCCAAAAACACATTTCAATTTTTTATGCCGGCCAACAAGTAGCCGGTTGTAAATCACAGTTACAAGCAAACGCCGACCGGTTGAGGTCGGCGTTTTACATTTGCTAATTCCAGCTTGGGAATCAAGTGGGTGATCTATTCCGCCACAATTTCAGCGTCGGCGGGCATGCCGGGTTTGAGGCGGTGATCCGGGTTATCCAGCGTGATCTTGACGGCAAAAACCAGGTTGACACGTTCTTCCTGCGTCTGCACGTTGCGCGGCGTAAATTCCGCTTCGTGAGCAATGAACGTGACCTTGCCTTCAAACGTTTCGCCGGGATAGGCATCAACATACACCTTTGCCTTTTGCCCAATCTTTACCTCGCCAATGCGGTTTTCCGGGATAAACACGGTCAGGTCAACCCTATCAATGTCGCTTAACTCCATCAAAATGGCGCCGGGCGCGGCCAACTCGCCGGAGTTGACCATTTTTTGGCTGATCAGCCCATCGCGCGGCGCGGTGAGCGTTTGTTTGTCTAACTGCACCGCCACCAGATTCAAGGCCGATTTAGCTTCACGGACCTGCGCCTGGGCTACCTGAATATCTGTGGCGGTGGGGTCAGCCTGGGCTGCCGTCAGGTTTGCTTCGGCCATCAGTACAGCGGCTTCGCTTTGCCGGTAGGCGGCTTCGGTGCTGTTGGCTTGGGTCTTCAAAAAGATTGGCTCATCGCGCATGCGGATCAAATGCTCCACCTCTTTTTTGGCCCCTTCCAGCCGCACTTCAGCCATATCAACCCCAATTCGGGCGGCTTCCAGTTGTTTTTGAGCCACCTCAGCTTGAACCAATCCGGCGTGATCGCTCTGGTTGCGGCTGGCCGCCTCGGCCTGGATGTCGGCCCGTTTTTGGTTGACCAGCGCCATTTCCAGATTCTTCTCGGCGTCTGTTACGCGGGCCTGCCCCCGGCTGATTTGAGCTTCTAATTGTTTGGGATCGTTCACCAGTTCGTTAACCGCCTCCCAAACCACTTTCAGCCCGTCTCGGTTCACTTTGGCCTGCTCAAGTTGCGCCTGGGCAATGGCAATATCTTCGGGCCGGGGCGGCGCGCTCACCGATTCCAGGTTGGCTTTGGCAGTGGCCAGGGCCGCTTCCAACTCAAGCTGCCGGGCCAGCAGGTCGGATTTGTCCAGCTCCACCAGAATTTGGCCGGCGTTTACTTCGTCGCCTTCGTCGGCCAGCAGTTCGATGATCCGGCCACCCAGTTCGGCGGTGATGGCTACGGTTTCGGCTTCGATGCTGCCGGAACCCACCAGGGGGGTGGGGCCTTCTGTTTCCAGGGCCACAACCGGGTTGTTTTGCTGCGTGTACCACCAGTAGCCGCCCCCAATGATAGCGAGAATGACAATAATAGGAATGATGCGTTTCATAGTTTCACCTCGTATTTTCAACATTCAAATATTCAAACGTGTGAGCGTTGAAATGTTTTACGTTATAGCTCCGGCTGGCCTTGTGATAAAATAGCGTCCGCCGGCATGCCGGGTTTGAGTTTTTGGTCCAGGTTGTCTAATTTAATTTTGACGGCAAAGACCGTGTTCACCCGCTCTTCTTTGGTTTGCACATTTTTGGGCGTGAACTCCGCCTCGTCATTAATGAACGTGATGTGGCCGGTAAACGCTTCGCCGGGAAAGGAGTCAACAAAGACATCCACTTCCTGCCCCAGGGAGAGTTTGCCAATGTCCGGCTCCGGCACGTACACCGTCAGCGTTACGTTGGATAGATCGGCCAGCGTCAGCAGGCTCATGCCGGGCGTGGCCATTTCGCCTTCGTGGGCCACCCGTTTAACCACCCAGCCGTCCGCCGGGGCAGCCAGCGTGTGTTTATCGTACTGCACCGCCAATGAAGCCACCGATGCTTTGGCTTGCTGCACCTGGGCCTCGGCAATGGCCACCTGTTCGGCGCGCGCGCCGGCCTTGAGTTTTCCAACCTGAGCCTGGGCCACGTCCACTTCAGCCAGCGCGGCGTTATGAGCGGCTTCCGCTTGTTCCACTTTCACCTGCGCTTCCTGCGGATCGTTGCGCAGGCGGATCAGGTCGTTCAGGGTGGCCTGCGCGTCGTCTCGCTGCACCACGGCGCTGTTTAAGTCAACCCAGGCTTCCCAGCGGTCGGCCCCCATCATATTCCAGGCCACGCCCGCCTCTTGTTTGAATCCTTCCTTAAAATCTTTGTGACCGCTCTTGACCATTCCATTGGGCAGCGTCACCGACCAGTCGATGCCTTCGTAAGCGCGTTCCCAATTTTGCTGGCCCAGGGCGTGCATTGCCTCCGCCGCGTCTTTGAGCGGAATGAGCAGTTCGATCTGTAAATTGGCCAGTTCCAGCGCGTTTTGGGCCATATCGATTTTCATATCCAGTTCCTGCGGGTTATCGCGCAACAGGATGGCGTTGTCCCATTCCACTTTGGCGGCTTCGGCTTTTGCTTCGGCCACAACCACGGCGGCTTTGGCCCTGGCAATTTCTTCCTCCCGCACGCCCGCATTGATTTTGTCCAGTTGGGCGTTGGCGGTGTCGATGCCGGCTTCGGCCTGCGCCATTTGCGCTGCCAGCAGGTCGGTATCCAGTTCAACCAGAACATCGCCCGCGCTGACAAAATCCCCTTCTTCGACCATGATTTTAGTGATGCGCCCGCCCAATTCCGAGGCAGCGTTGATCTCTTCCGCTTCGATAAATCCGGACGCGCTTTCCACGCCGGTGGCTTCTTCCTGGGTGATGAGACCCAGATCCACCTGGAGCCGGGTGAACTCTTTCGGGTTTTCGGTGAAGTACCAGTACCCGCCGGCCAGCGCGCCGATGATGATCAAAACAATGATGATCGGTACAATTCTCTGTTTCATACTAAACCTCCAAATTTCAGCCGCAAAATCCTTATTTTTTGACTTGCAGCTGCAACAATACTATCCAATTCTTGATTACCGCCCTACTTTTACCTCGGAGTGGCGGGTGCTGGAGATAAAAACATCTTCCAGCGAGGGCGCAATGCGTTCTACCGAGGTTGTTTCTACGCCGTTTTCGGCCAATGTTTTTTCAATCAGCGGGATGTGCTCGCCGGGATCATTCGTTACCACGTGGATCAACGCGCCATACAGCGATACTTCTTCAAACACATCCAAATTCCGCAGCAGCGGCACGGCCTCGCTGGTGTCTTCGCAGTCAATTTCAACCACGTCGCCGTGCATTTCTTCCAGTTTGATGTCTTCCGGCGAGCCTTGGGCCACAATGTGACCCCGCTGGATAAAGACCAGGTTCTGGCAATGTTCGGCCTCGTCCATGTAGTGAGTGGTCACCAAAATGGTGGTGCCTTCTTCGGCCAGCTCGTAGATTAATTCCCAAAAAGCGCGGCGGGAAATGGGATCAACGCCGGCGGTCGGTTCGTCTAAAAACAACACCTCCGGCTCGTGAATAATGGCCACGCCCAGCGCCAGCCGCTGTTTCCAGCCGCCGGACAGGTTTTTGGTCAATTCCCGCTCTCGCCCCACCAGGCCGGCCATCTGCAAAATATATTTTTTGCGCTCTCTCAGGGTCTGCCCCCGCACTCCATACACGCCGCCGTAGAAATTGAGATTTTCTTCCACGGTCAGATCGTTGTACAGGCTGAACTTCTGGCTCATATAGCCAATGCGCTTGCGCAGCGCTTCGCTTTCTTTAACCACATCGTAGCCGATCACTTTGGCCGTGCCCGAGGTGGGAGTCAGCAGCCCCAATAACATCCGAATGGTAGTGGTTTTGCCCGCGCCGTTGGGGCCGAGAAAACCAAAGATTTCGCCGCGCGGCACCTCAAAATTAACTTCATTGACGGCCACAAAATCGCCAAATTTTTTGGTCAGGTCCAGTACTTCTATGGCGATCCCGTTGTGGTTGGTTGCGGTTTGTGCTTTTTCCATTGATTTCTACCTTACTCTAAAGCGTTTTGCTCTTCCATCTTGCCGATCAACGAAATAAACGCTTCTTCCATGCGGGGCATGGTGCGCCGGAAATTGGTCATTTCGATGTTTTCCCGGTTTAGGGCCGATTCCAGGTAGGCGCGGCGTTGTTCGATGTTGTCTACAAAAACGTGCATCAGATCGCCGTAGGTTTGCACTTCCAGCACGCCGTCCTCTTTTGACAGCACTTTGTTTGCTTTTCGCAGCAGGCCCACGCCCCAAACACTGTCCGATTGGGGCTTAAATTCCATCAACTCGCCGGGGATGAGGCCCTTGATCTGCGCGGGCGTGCCTTGTTCGATCAACCGTCCCTTGTACATCAGGCCCACCCGCGAGCAGCGTTCGGCCTCGTCCATGTAGGGGGTGTTGACCAGGATAGTGGTGCCTTCCACGTGCAGGTTGGCCAGAATATCCCAGAACTCGCGGCGGGAAACGGGGTCAACGCCGGTGGTCGGTTCGTCCAGGTAGAGGATGTCGGGTTCGTGGATCAGGGCGCAGGCCAGGCCCAGTTTCTTTTTCATCCCGCCCGAAAGTCGTCCGGCGCGGCGGTTGGTGAACTCGGTCAGGCGGGCAAATTCCAGTAGCCTTTCGATGCGTTCTTTGCGCTGTTTACCGCGCACGCCGTAGACATCGGCAAAAAAGTTGAGATTTTCCAGCACGCTTAAATCGCCGTACAGGGCAAATTGTTGGGCCATATAGCCGATGTGTTCTTTGATCTGCTCGGCCTGTTTGCGTAAATTGAAGCCGGTAATCGTAGCGTCGCCTTCGGACGGGTCCATAATGGCGGCCAGCATGCGCATGGTGGTGGTTTTGCCCGCGCCGTCCGGCCCCACCAGGCCAAAGATGCGGCCCTGTTTGATTTCCAGGTTCAGGCCGTCTACGGCGGTGATCTCTTTGAACCGTTTGCTGAGATTTTCTGTTTTGATGATGATATGGTTGCTGTTGCTCATTGGTTTTGACTTTCGTTCTACGTTTGTCCTACCTGTTCTTAAAATACCGCACCACCCACAGCACGATCAGGGCGCTGATTGGCGGTTCCAGCAGATGGGCCGCAATCCGCACGATGCCGGTGAAGGTGGGCATAAAGGCTTCGATAAAATACCAGCCCATCAAGCCCACACCGATGGTGGTGATCAAACTGAGTGCCAGATCGCCACCCATGCCCCACGGGCGTGGCCCCTTGAAAATACCGGGAGCGTAATACCCGATGATAAGGCCCATAATGAGCCAGATTATGGTGAATATAATTAAGCCTGTCATGATAACCTCCCTGGAGTTGTGAATTTTTAATAACTGACCGACCAGTCAGTCTAGTAATAATATATCATATTACAGCCCGGCTGTCAATAGGGGGGGGGTGGGCGAAACCTTAATCCAATTTCTTCTGAAATCGCCGGGTGGCCATCAGCAAAATGATGATGCTGAACGCGCCCAGGATCAAAATATCCTGCCGTAAATATTCCGGCCCGATGCCTTTGAGAATAATGCCCCGGATGATGTTCAACAGGTAGCGCAGCGGCACCAGGTTGCTCAGAAATTGCAGAAATTGCGGCATCGCCTCGATGGGAAACACGTAACCCGATAAAAAGATCGACGGCAGCAGGAAAAAGTAAGTGAACATCATCGCTTCTTGCTGGCTGTGGGCCACGGTGGAGATGAGTAGCCCCAGCCCCAGCGTGGCGATCATCGAAAACGCCACCAGCGAGAGCAGCAACGACCAACTGCCGTTGACCGGAACCTGAAACCAGATCACGGCCAGCAGCAGCACGCCCACCGTGTTGGTAAAAACGATCAGGGCGTAGGGCGATACTTTGCCCAAAATCAGCTCGTAGGAACGGATGGGTGTAACCACCAACTGCTCGATGGTGCCCTGTTCCCGCTCGCGGACAATGGCCATCGAAGTCAACATCATCGACAACAACTGCAAGATCAGGGCGACCACGCCCGGCACCATAAAATTCTCGCTGCGCATATCCGGGTTGTACCACACCCGGGGGCGGACATCGATGCCCGGCTGAGCATCGGGATTGACGCCCACCAATTCCTGCACCAATTCCACCGACATAGCCTGGCCCACGGTTTGGGCCGATGAAAAGGCCGTGCCGGCCACCGTCGGGTCGGAGCCGTCGATGATGAATTTGACCTGCGGCTTTTGGCCCCGTTCGATCTCCTGGCCGAAGCCGTTGGGGATGATGATGCCCGCTCGGATCTGGCCCGTGTCTAAAAGTTCGGCTATTTCGGCGGTATCGGCGGGGCGGTGGGTGATGTCGAAGTAGTTTGAAGACTGGTAGGCGTCGATCAACCGGCGGCTGCGGGCGGAGTGATCCAGGTCCAGCACGGCGGTTTTGAGATGGTCGATGTTCGGGTCGGCGGCGTAGGCCAGCAGGAAGAGTTGGACGATGGGCAGCAAAAACATCAGCGTGATCGAGCGCCGGTCGCGGAACATGTGTAGAAATTCTTTGTACATGATCGATGTGATGCGCCGGATCATTTTGCGTCTCCTTCGCCGGGGCAGGGATACAAACCGTGTTGGAAAAAGTCCAGCACTTCTTGGGCCAACGCTTCATCCGATATGGTTTCCAGAACCGTATCGTCACCGACGTCAAAGATTATGGATAATCCCATCATGGCGCTGACAATGGTGCGGGCGGCAATGGCCGGATTGATAGGGCGCAGAATGCCGGCATCGACCAACATTTCCAGACGTTCTTGCAAATCCTTTACAAAACGGCCCAGCATCTCCTCGACGTAGTATTGGTGGATTTCCGGGTCCATCCGGGCTTCGTGCAAAAATAGGGTGATGAGCTTTTTCTGCCGCATCATTGCCAGCCGGCGCGTCATCACTTGCAGCATTAAGTCGTCAATGCCTTCGGCCTGGATTTCGTTGATGGCGTCCAGGGTGTCGGCGGTAAAATCCTGCACCAGGCCGATGAGCAGTTCACGCTTGTTGGTGAAGTAGTTGTAGAGCGTACCTTCGGATACGTCGGCGGTGTCGGCAATTTCTTTGGTGGTGGCCCGGTTGTAGCCTTTAGTGCGAAACACCTCGGCGGCGGCCTCCAAAATTTGTTCTTTGCGGGCCGCGATGCGTCGTTCCCGGCGGCTGATGGTTTTTTCGTTCATAAGACAACCCTTTCTTGATATGAGCACTCAATTAAAAAATGAGTACTCATTATAAAAGTGAGTGATTACTCAAAATTTATCACAAGTCAGGGCTGTTGTCAAGAGGGTTGATGAGTTTTTTAAGGTTCAGTTCTACACCAGCCGCCGCCGTAATAACAGAATGCTGGCCGTGAAAAGGATCGCGCTCATCACCATCAGCGGAATGAGCTGGGGAACGAGCGTTTCCAGGCCCGCGCCTTTGGCAAAGAGTTCGTGGGTGATGTTGATGAAATACTTGAGCGGGATCAGGTTCGATGCCCACTGCGCGGCCCGGGGCATAGTGTCTACCGGGGTCATAAATCCGGCCAGAATGCCGTAGACCGTCACCAGTAGAAAAATCGAGGGCAGTGCCTGCGCCTGGTTGCGCGAGATGGTCGAGATCAACATCCCCACCCCCATTTCGGCCAGCATATAGACCGGCATCAGCCCCACATACAAGGCCAGCGAGCCTCGGATGGGAATGTGGAAAAGGCGGGTGATGATAAAGAGCATGGCGGCCAGTTCGGCATAGGCAATGAAGATGATGGGCGCCAGCTTGCCCGCGATCAATTCCGAGGGGCGGGTGGGCGAGACCATGAGCTGCTCCAGCGTGCCCCGCTCCCGTTCCCGGCCAAAAGCTGCCGCCGCGCCCACCGCGGCCACCGACAGCACCACGCTCATCAGGCCCGGCATTACGCTGACAATAGTTTTCAGGCCGGTATTGTAGCGAATGCGGAGATGAAAATTGATGGGCGCCGGGGTCAGGTTGCCGTTGGGAGCTGCCGCCACGATCAATGCTTGGGCGTGGTTCTGGGTTAAAACATTGATGTGGTTGCGGGCCAGTTCGGCGATGCTGGGAATGCTGCCGTCAATCAGGGCCTGAATTTGCGCCGGCTTGCCGCGCTGTAACTTAAGGCTGTAATCAACGGGGATAATGAGTACCACTTTGGTTTGTCCGGTTTGCAACTGCTGCTCGGCCTCATCGGGGGTGGCCGCGAAGTTGACGGCAAAAAAGTCGTCATTTATCACGGTTTGGATGAATTGGCGGCTGTTGCGGCTGCGATCCAGATCGACCACCAGCGTATCCACCTGTTTGATGTCGGCGGACAGGGTAAAGGCCATGATCATCAGCGAGGCCATCCCACCCATGGTCAGCAAAAACAGGTACCACCGATCCCGGTAAAGCTGAATCGACTCGTTGCGAACAATGGCCCAGAAAGCGTTCATTCTGCCGCCTCCGGTTTGGTCAGAAATCCTTCAAACACCAACTGCTGTGTTAATTTGACCTGCTCCATTGGCCTCATTACGTCTTTGCCTAAAACTGCGGTGAGTAGGGTCGTTCCATCCAGAATGATGATGGGCAGGGCAGAAGCCAGGTCAACATCAACCGGTTTAAACTCGCCGGCTTCAATGCCTTCCTGAATAATGGCCTTGAATGATTCCTGCATGGTCAGGTAGAATTCGTGGAACTTGGCGGCGGCTTCGGGGTTGTGCAGCAGGTAGGCCCAATATTCTACCAGCACCGGCAGCAGATCTTCGCCGGTTTCAAAAAAAGTGACGGCCAGTTGGTTGACCATCCAGAATTTGTCGGTCACGGCCATATCGGCCTGGGGCAGCTGCTCGACAATGCCCTTGATTTGCTCGTTCCAAACATCGAGCACGGCCAAAAACAATTCGTCTTTGCTGCGAAAGTAGTGGTACAGCGTGCCCTGGCTTACGTTGATGGCCTGGGCAATGTCGGACATGCGGGTGTTGTGAAACCCCTGGGCGGCAAACACCTGCCGGGCGGCTTCCAGAATCTGTTCTCGCCGCGCCTGGCGGATTTCCCGGTTTTGGTCAACGGTTCGCGGTGACATAGGCAATCAGATTTCCTTTTAATATATTTTTAATTGACTGACTGGTCAATCAAAAATATATCATGAAATCCGACAAGCGCAAATAGTACCGGAGTACCGGGGTGGGGAGGGCCGGAATATTTGATTGTTAATGTACAAATTCAACGTTACCGGTGACGGGGGCCGGAAAACGGTTAAATCACTGCCATGCGATCTTGTTCGATCCGGCTCATAGTTTATGCCTTCTTCTCTGCTTTATTTTCGATTCGCCATCGCTTTCACCGGGCAATAGACATTGTTGCAGCGGGGGCACATCGTCAACAGAATCTGGGCTATGCCAATTCCGCTCAAGACCCAGTAGACGCCAAACAGAAACAGGTTTTGCCATAACCAGAATTGCGGCAAACCAATCAAAAGCAGCACGGAGATGCCGATAATCAAAAAATCGGTGAGGGTGTAAGGCCCGTCTTTTTCAAAGGCCATGGCGGCTCTGCCGGGGAAAACGTGCCTACAATGGGCCTTACAAGGACATTTAGCGCAGTAAGTGCGCAACAGCATTTGCGGCGTAAGGATCATTATTACCAGGAAAATGCCGCCCCATATCCACGACGAGAGCGTCATAGCCGTCAATCCGATCAAGGTGGAAATCGCGATCAAGATCAGGCTGGTGATACCGTGAAAATTTGTGTTGTTCATTTTTTCTCCAAAAAACAGTTATTGGTTATCAGAATCCTGTACCGAATCACTGAATACTGACACACCGACTACTGATTACTTCCGAATCGCCGCTTCGCTTCCATCTCAAAAGTGGTGGGCGTATAGTCAAAATTATCCAGTAAATGTTGGTGATCTTGCGGCACCCGTTGAGCCAAACTTTGCGGAAAGTTATTAAGCAGCTTGACGCTCCAGAAAATGTAGCGCAGGTACGGATTGAAGGGCCACAGCACCAGCGAGATGATATTCAGCGGCAGCAGCGGTACCTTGACGAATTGGATCGGTTCGCCCGTAATCTGGCCGATCCTTTCGGCGGCTTCGGGAAAGGAGAGCGCCTCCGGCCCGGTGACTCGCAGTCGTTGGCCCGACAGATCGTTTCTTAGCACGGTTTGGGCGGCAATTTTGCCCACGTCGTTGCGGTTGATGGTGGGGATGCCTGGAGGTCCGCCGCCCGGCACCGACATTTTGCCGTTGCGGGCAAAGGCAAAGAGCAGGTCCATCGAGGGCGCGCAGCCCAAAATGGTCCAGTTGAAGTCCGATTCTTGCAGGGTACGCTCGATTTCCATTTTGATCTCGCCAAATTTCAGCAGGTTGAGGTCTCGCAAAACATCTTCGCGCAGATCGTAGCCGGAAAGATAGACCACGCGGTCAATGCCGGTGTTTTTGGCTTCGGCAAAAATGGTGAGCACGGCGTCTCGCTCGATGGCTTTGATCTGTTTGATGCTGTAGCGCGTCCAGGCGGACACGGCGATGACCACGGCGCCGGCTCCCGACAAAGTTTGAATGATGTCGTCTGTTGAGGTTAGGGTTCCTTCGATAATTTCCGGTTCCTCGCCCAATGTTTCTCTCGCTCTGTCGGCGTTGCGGCTCAATACGCGGGCCGGTTGACCTTTGGCTATCAAACTTTGCACAATTTTGGTGCCGTAGTGGCCGGTACCGCCAAAAACGGCAATGGGTTTATCTTGGCTCATGGTTTGCCTCCTGTTAATCTAGACTCTTTCTAAACCGGGTGGCGGCCAGTACCACCACCACCGTGCTGAAAATGAGCACGGCAATGACCTGATCCAGCAGAATCTCCAGCCCTACCCCTTTGAGAATGATGCCGCGCATAATAACCATCGCGTAGCGAGCGGGAATCAGATAGCTGATGGCTTGCAGCCAGCCGGGCATGGCCTCGATGGGAAAAATGAAACCACTCAGGTAGATGGTAGGTAGCATGGTGGCAAACGTCATCAGCAGCGCCTCGTGTTGGGTGGCGGCCAGGCTGGAAATCAAAATTCCCATGGCCAGCGCTGTTACCAGGAACAGGCCGGCTAATCCCAAAAGCAACGGCACGCTGCCGTTGATGGGCACGCCAAATAACAATACTCCAATGACGAGAATTTCTACCACGATCACAAACGAGACCAGCACGTAGGGGATGACTTTTGATACAATCAATTCGATGGGGCGAATGGGGGTGACAATCAATTGTTCAATCGTGCCCAGCTCCCGCTCGCGGACAATGGAGGTGGAGGTAAACAAGGTGGTGAACATGAACAGGATCACCACCATCATACCCGGGATCATAAAGTAGACGCTTTCCAGGTTGGGATTGTACCAGACCCGGGGCCGCACCTCGACGCCGGGCAGATCGCCGGCGGACGTGTTCAATCTTTGCTGGATCGTTTCGATGGTGACGGCCTGGCCCACCTGCTGCGAGGCCGCGTAAACGGTTGTGGCCACGGTGGGGTCGGAGCCGTCGATCAAAAACGCCACCTGGGTTCGTTCGCCCGCGGCCATATCCCGGCCGTAGCCGGCGGGGATCACCAGCGCGCCGCGCACGTCCTCGTGATCGATCAAATAGGTCAGGGCATCTCTGTGGTCAACATAGTAAATAAATTCAAAATAGTTGGAGGCGCGGTAAGCTTCGATCAGGTCGCGGCTTTCCGGGGTTTTGTCGCCGTCATAAACAGCGGTGCGCAGGTGTTCCACGTCGGTGGTGGCGGCATAGCCCAGCAGGATGAGCATCACAATGGGCTGGACGATCATAATGGCCAGCGTGCGCGGGTCGCGCAGAATATGGATCACTTCTTTGGTTATCAGATTTGAGACTCTTAGAAACATAGGGCAAAACCCGTTTGATATTTCGTTAAAGTTTCTTTTTGAAGCGCGCTGCGGCCAAAACCACCACAATGGCGCTGAAAATAATCACGGCCACTACCTGCTCCATCAGAATTTCCAACCCCACTCCTTTGAGAATGATGCCGCGCATAATGACCATGGCGTAGCGGGCCGGAACCAGGTAGGTGATGGCCTGGAGCCAGCCGGGCATGGCTTCGATGGGGAAAAAAAAGCCGCTTAGAAATACGGTGGGCAGCAGGGTGGCAAAGGTCATCAAAAAGGCCTCGAGCTGCGTGCTGGCCGCGGTAGAGATCAGAATGCCGATGCCCAATGCCGTGATCAGAAACAGGCTCGACAGCCCCAGCAGCAGGGGCACGCTGCCCTCGATGGGCACGCCAAACACCAGCACGCCGCCCACCAAAATTTCGACCACAATGATAAACGAAACCAGAATGTAGGGGATGACTTTGGCCAGAATTAATTCGAGAGAACGGATGGGCGTGACAATCAATTGTTCGATGGTGCCCAACTCGCGCTCGCGCACAATGGCGGTGGCGGTGAGCAGGGTGGTGAACATGAACAGGATCATTACCATCAGGCCGGGGATGATGAAGTTGGCGCTTTCCAGGTTGGGGTTGTACCAGACGCGGGGCATCACATCTACCCCCGGCAGGCGGCTGATCGTAATGCCAAATTTTTGCTCGATTTTGGTGGTAGAAACGGCCTGCCCCACCAACTGCGAGGCCGAAAAAGCGGTGTTGGCCACAGTCGGGTCGGAGCCGTCGATCAGAAAGCCGACGTTGGTGGGTTTGCCCGCGGCCATTTTGCGGCCGTAGCCGGCGGGTATAATCAGCGCCGCGCGCGCATCGCCGTGATCGATGAGGTAGGCCAGGTCATCTTCTTTCTCAACGTATTGCACAATGTCAAAGTAGTTCGAGGTCTGGTAGGCGTCGATCAGTTCCCGGCTGTGAACGGTTTTGTCGCCGTCGTAAACCGCGGTGCGCAGGTGTTCCACATCGGTGGTGCCGGCGTAGCCCAAAATAGTCAACATGACCAGCGGAATGACGATCATAATGAACAGCGTGCGGGGATCGCGCACAATGTGAGTCAGTTCTTTGCGGGTCAGGCTCAGGGTTCGTCGGAACATGGGTTACTTTTCATCCTGGATCATCAGCCCGTTCAGAAAATGCGAAACAAGCTGTTCGATTAGCTCGTCTTCGGAAATGTCGTTATAGCGCTTGTCTACCTCGGACAATTTTAGCGCAAAGTTGACAAATGCTCCTCCCACAAAATAGCGGGTTGCCACCACCGGGTTGACCGGGTGAAAGCGTCCGGCGTCGATGTTGGCCTGGATGAACTTTTCCAGGTGGCCGGCAATGGGCATGGCAATTTGGTCGTAGATTGTTTTGCGCATCTCGGCATCGGTGAACATCTCGGCAATTAAGGGGGACATCCGATTGCCAAATTGTTTACCGATCTCGAATCGATCTTTCAAGATGGCTGTCAAAAATTCTTTGGGGTTGTCCAACGTCTCGTCGATCATAATATTTCTGACCGATTGCATGCCGATGGCGTTGACCATGGCTACCAGCAGGTCTCGTTTGTTGGTGAAATAATTGTAAATAGTGCCTTCTGATACACCCGCAGCTTTGGCAATTTCTTTGGTGGTGGCCTGGTGGTAGCCTTTTTCCGCAAATACTTGCGAGGCACCCATTAAGATTTGCATGCGGCGGGTTTCGGTCATTTGCTCTTTGAAATCGATGGGTTCGTCAAACATTTTTTGGGCCTCGTTGTTGGGGGTGAGTGAGTATTTGTTTTTATGAGTAAATAGTCACTCAAATGAGTGTACACTCATTATAACAAAAACCGGGCTGCTTGTCAAGCCCTTTTTGACCGGAACCGGGTAGCATTCAGTTGTTAAGGTGCAAGTTTTGTGGCTGAACAAGGTTTTTAACCATCGTGGTTTGAGCGGAAAAATTCATCAGCCGTCTCAAATAAGGATATTTAAAGGATTTGTTCCCTGAATTTTTGCAGCGTCAAGCCGACCAGCGGTAATACAATCCAGACATGCCCATAGGCCAGGCTGAGATACCAGTGGGACGTCAAAAAATGTAATCCCTCCCCACCGATCAGGCCCACTATAATGAGATCATAGAAAAAGAGGGGAACCGAAGCGTAGAAGGCCAACCACAACGATATTTTGACATAGTCGCTGCCCATCAATATGAGCACCAGCGTGCCAACTACCGGCAAAAACCCGAACATCGTGAACAGGCTGAGCAGGGTCAGTTCGGCCAGATTCCAGTCGGTAAAATAATTGGACGGCAGCCCCAATAAATAAAATCCCAGCCAGGCCAAAAAAGTAAATGCCAGTAACGTAATGTGTTTTTTGGTAGTCATGGTGATTCTCCTGCGCTAAAATTCTCAATCAGACGTGCGACTTCGGATGCGCCGCCATAGGTTTTTAGTTTTTCATCGATCCGTTGGGCATTTTGGGTAAAGGTGGGATTGGCCAGAACGTGTTTTATTCCCACTTTTGCCGGCCCATAAACCAGATGGTGAATACAACCACCACCAGGCCGATGATGGCGCCGGCCAACAGGTGGGGCCACCAACTCATTAAACCGACGCCTTTCAGCAGGATGCTGCGGAAAATGATCATATAGTGATAAATAGGGAACATCGGCGCGATCTGCTGCAAAATATCGGGCATGTTTTCTACGGGCACGCCGTAGCCGGAGAAGAAAAACTCTACCATCACCCAGGTAAAGGCCAGCAGCAGCGCCTGCATCTGGTTTTTGGCGTAGGCCGAGATCATCAGGCCGATATTCAACTCTACCAGCAGGAAGAAGAAGGATACGCCCAGCAGCAAACTCCACGAGCCGCGCATGGGGATGCCGAAAAACAGCATCGCCACGGCCAGCATCAACAGATAGGCTACGAAACCCATGAACACGGCGGGCACGGATTTGGCAATGATCAATTCGATTTGCTTGAGCGGGGTGACGGTGAGTTGTTCCAGCGTGCCCAATTCCCGTTCGCGGGCAATGCCAATGGCCGCAATCATCACCGTGATGGCAAACAGGATCAATCCCAACTCCGAGGGCACGGTGTAGATGGATTTTTTCATTTCCTCGTTGTAGCGTACCCGCAGGCGGGGATCAACCAAGGAAAGAGCCTCTTCATGGCCGCCGTTCCATTTAACGGCCAGTTTCTGGTTAAGATGCTCCACCACGCCCTGGGCCGAGTAGAGGGCCTCCCTGGCCGCGATAGGATCGGAGCCGTCCAAAATGAACCCCACCTGCGCTGCCGGCCCAACGGGATTGATCAGCTTTTTCCCGTAATTCGTAGGGATTACCAGCGCGGCCACGGCCTCGCCGGATTCGATGTAAGGCTTGGCCTGGGAAGGATCATCCAGGTAATGGTCAAAGCTGAAGGTTTCGGTGTTATGGAACGCCATCAGCAAATCGCGGCTCGCTTCGCTGCGGCTTTGGTCTACCACCACTGTCGGCAGGTTGGTGATGGGCGCCGAGGTAGACCAGGCCACCAGCGACATTTCCGCCAGCGGCCCAAAGATCACCAGCAGTACCAGCGCCTTGGCCCGCATCATTTGAATGAGTTCTTTGATAATTAATGTCGCAAGTCTGCCAAACATTTTTTGCTCCAAATCAGGGTCACAGGGTAGCAAGGTAGCAGGGTAGCAGGGGCGTATTTTTTACCACTTGCCACTTTGTTACCTTGCCACTTTGTTACCTTGCTACTCTGTCACTTCAGTTTTTTCTTAAAGAAGAAGACGGCCAGCACGGTCATCATTAGAAAAATTACGCCAAGCATCATGGTGGGAAACCAGAGCGCTTCAATCCCTTGCCCTTTGACCAGTAACCCCCGGCTGATGGCCACAAATTGGGTTGATGGGAGCCATTGCGATTCTTCCTGCACCAAAGCCGGGAAGCTCGAAACCGGATAAAAAATGCCCGATAGAAAGAAGCCCGGAAACATAAAAACCAGCAGGGCGATAATGGATGAAGCGGCCTGACTTGAGATAAACGTGGCCAGAAAAATGCCCATCGCAAAGGCCGCCAGCAGATAGGCTGCCGAAAGGATCAGGTACAGCAGAAATGATCCTTCAAACGGCACGCCAAACAGTTTGACCGCCACCAGGGTGCAAATTACCACGCTGATCAGGCCGGTCACAACATAGGGCAGCAATTTGCCCACCAAAAATTCGCTGCGTTTGAGGGGGGTGGCGTAGATGCTTTCCAGGGTGCTGTACTCTTTTTCGCGCACCAGGGCGTTCATCACCACCATTGCCGGCAGGCTCATCACCAGGGCGATCATAGCCGGCACAATGCCGTGGGTGTTTTTTAGATCGGGGTTGTACCAGGTACGCAGGCGCAGGTCGATGCCCAGGGGGCCTTGCAAAAAACTGACCAGTTCCGGCTGGGTTCGTCCCAGGATTTGTACGGCCACCTCCATGCCAAACACCTGCGCCCGGCTCATCACGTGGTTGATCACGTGCTCGGCGGTGGAGGGATCGGTGCCGTCAACGATCAACTGGATTTCCGAGCGCCTGCCGGCTTTCAGCGTTTCGCCAAATTTTGGCGGGATCACCACCAGGGCTTTGGTCTGGTTGCGGTCAAAATATTTTTCGGCGTCGGCGTAGGCTTCGGCAGTTTTATCAACCACAATGTCTTCGCTGTTGCTCAAGGTCTGCAAAAAGCGGCGAGACATCGCCGAGTGGCTGTTATCCATTACAGTGATGGGCGTCTGCCGGATATCGGCAATCAGCGCGTACGACATAATGATCATTAAGAATACCGGCGCCAGCAGCAGCAGGGTCAACGTGCTGGGATCGCGCAAAATGTGGCGGCTTTCCTTAACCAACACCGCCCATGTTTTGAATAATGACATTTTTTTACTCCTTGCCGGCAAGGCTCTTACACGTTAATCCGGCCAGCATCACGTCTACCGCAGCCCTGGCTGAACCCTGCATATCAACTTTGTCTCCTAAAAGGGTATAGTACAAAAACAGCGCGTCGAACATAGCAAACAGCGCCAGCGATAGATTGCGCGGATTCTCCACCGGCTGAAATTCACCGCTGGCAATGCCTTCGTTGATAATTTTTTCCAACCTGGTTTCGTAATCGTCAATAATGCTGCCGAAAATTTGTTGGAGTTGCTCATCCTCCGGTGTTTGCGCCCAGAAATCAAGAAAGATTTTGATAAATGGAACCATTGGTTCGCTGCCGGCCACAGTGATGTCGGCCATTGACCGAATTTTGTCGGTGGCCGACATATCGTCGGTCCAGACGAGGGCAATTTGCTCGCCCATTTGCAGCATAAACCAATCAACCAGGGCAATGAATAACTCCCTTTTACCCTTAAAGTGCCAGTACAGCGCGCCCTTGCTCAACCCACTTTGGGCGACAATATCATCCATCGTGGTTTGATGAAAACCCTTTTCGGAGAAACATACCAGGGCCGACTGCAAGATTTGGGTGCGCGTGGCCGGTTTATAATCGGCCACAATCCACGTCTTGGCCTCGTCAAATTGTTCATTGCTGAAAACTTTGACCTCACCGGGGGTCATGACGCCAAATATCTTAAACGATTGGGTAATCCATTCCGTATCGGTCACCAGGGCTATTTTTTCAAAATGAGACAAATTCTTGAGGCCCACTCTGGCATCGTCCCACATTGCTTTAGCATCGAAACCGGAGAAGGTTGGCGTTAATTGGACAAACATTCTAATTTTATCGTATGTTTTTAACTTTTTCTCAATGGCCGGAATAATAACCTGCTCATAATCATCACCGGTTATTTTTCCCGTGCCTTTAAGGGCGACCACGTTGTCTGCAATATCTGGTATTAATTCAATCATACTTCATCTCCTTGGGGTGTACTGGTCAAACAAAATAGACTGACCAGTCGGTTTATAGTATAACACTTTTTGAAAACGATGTCAAGATGGTTTGAAGAAAGATTTGGACAATTGCGGCAATTGGCGTTATATTTTTGAGGATAGAATACATTCATGGACTACAGCAAATGAATCAAGAAGAAAAATCGTTGGTAGAAGCGCTGCATCGCGGCGACCGGTACGCGTGTGACGAACTGGTACAGCAATATTCTCCCAAAATCTACAACGTGGCCTTGCGCCTCACCGGCCATCCCACCGAGGCCGAGGAGGTGCTGCAAGAAACTTTTATCAATGCCTGCCGGGGCGCCGAAAATTTTGAAGGGCGGTCCAGTTTGGCTACCTGGCTCTACCGCATCGCCACCAACAACGGCCTGATGCGGCTGCGGAAAAAAGAAGCGCCGGCAGTATCGTTAGACTCCTCTTCTCCCCACGAGGAGGATCACACCGGGTTCCAACCCCGCCAGCTTCACGATTGGGATTGGAATCCGGAAACCATCACCCTCTCCGAGGAATTACAGCAGGTGATGGAAGCGGCGGTAGACGCCCTGCCGGAGCAGTTCCGCGGTGTCTTTGTTTTGCGCGACCTGGAAGGATTGTCTACCCGGGAGACAGCCGAGGTGCTGGGTATTTCTACTGCGAATGTCAAAGTACGGCTGCACCGCGCTCGTTTGCTGCTGCGGGAGCATCTGGCCGCTTATTTTAGTGAGAAGAGTCAGAAGGAGCTTTGTTGATGAGCCATCACCACCCTTCCGCGGCCTGCGAAACGCTCCTGGCCCAACTGAACGATTACATTGACGGTGAATTGCAATCCGCCCTCTGCGCCGAACTCGAAGCGCATCTGGCCAATTGCCACGATTGCCGGGTATTGGTAGACACCACCCAAAAAACCATCACCCTCTACCGGCGGCAAACGCCGGTAGAATTGCCGGCGGCTGCGCGGCACCGGCTGCAACAGGCCTTGGATGCGGCTGGATGCCGGCCAAAAGAATAAGAGGCTGGCGCTTACGATCCTCGCTGCTGATCTCATCAAGGTGTGAAATCCCCTTTATTTCACGTCCATAGCCACATTTTTGTCAATAATATTGTATTGATTACGAAAAGTTTACGAATTTTCGTAGCAATACTACGAAAATTGGGCACAAAATGATGGTATACTGTAACGCATGAGGATATTTCTGTGAAAACAGCGTTATATGGCAATAATTTGACCGATTTAGAGGAGAGACCTTGATGAGTTTAACCGAATCGCAAAAAACTTTTTTCAGTAACGATTCTAGAGTGTAAGGAGAAAGCGCGTGCTCCCTGTTATTGTTTCACCGTTTCATGATACCGATGGCCGGATGTTTGCGCATCTGGCATCGATCACGCCGCAGTTGAAAGACATGTTTGCCCGGGCCTTTCTCAGCCTGTCGCCGCTGACGCAGCAAACGCAGCCAGACCCTATTGAGCAATTACAGGCCGACAAGTTTTTTATCCTCAATTTTAATGAGCCTGGCACGCTGATTGGAGACCATTTTGTGGGAGGGTATCAAAACGCGGTTGATTATTGCCGGCAGGATCGGGTATTGCATCTCTGCACCCTGGATCGGGTGGTTTTTGCGCTACAATCTCACCATAAGGAGCAATTTGTGGCCGATTTAGAAGCTGCTAATCAGGCTCAATTGCCTCTTCTGTTTCAGCGTTCCGAGGTGGCTTGGCAAACCCATCCCCACAATTATCGGGCAATTGAATACCTGGCTACCCAAACCGGAGAGATACTTTTTGGAAAAACGCTGGATTTTGTCTGGTGCCATCTAGTGGTGCAAGCCGGACAACTACAGGCTATCTTGCCTCAGGTAAAAAACCACGATTTGAGCGTGGAGGCCGAGATCGTGTTACTGCTCCGGGATCAACTTCAAACCAGAGACGTTGATTGGCTGGCCTGGGAAGACCCTTTTATTTTTGGCTGCGAGCATGACGAAATGAAACAGGCATTTGAGAAAGATCCCCGGCAGCATCAAAAACGCCTGGCATACATTATTCCCGTGTTACAATGTTTGCTTCAAACGGTTCAAAATTGACGGGCGGTAAAAAAGGATTATAATATCAATATATTTAGCTAGAACTAAAAAATTTTTTATAAGAAACTAATAATCTACCAGGGGAGGTAGGTTCATGTTAAATTGGTTCAAACGCAACAATAATCAGAAAGAAACTAACGGACGGTATCAAAATGGCAACACCCATCTGATTGAACTACAGCAGGTGGTCAAAACTTACCAGGTGGCTGCCGGAACCTTCACCGCCTTAAAAGGCATTGATCTGCTGGTGAACCCCGGCGAGTTTGTGGCCGTCATCGGTAAATCCGGCAGCGGCAAATCGACCCTGGTGAATATGATCACCGGCATCGACCGGCCCACCTCGGGCCGGCTGTTGGTGGGCGATACCGCTGTGCATACTCTCAACGAGGGCCAGGTGGCGGTTTGGCGCGGCCTGAATGTGGGCGTGGTGTTTCAATTTTTCCAACTTCTGCCCACGCTCACCGTGGTGGAAAACGTGATGCTGCCCATGGATTTTTGCAATGTCTACGCCATGCGCGAGCGGGAAGAACGCGCCCTGCACTTGCTGGAGCAGGTGGATATGGTGGATCACGCCTACAAATTGCCGTCCGCGGTATCCGGCGGGCAGCAGCAGCGCGTGGCCATTGCCCGCGCCCTGGCCAACGACCCGCCCATTGTGGTAGCCGACGAGCCGACCGGCAACCTGGACTCGGTGACGTCAGAATCGATTTTTAAGTTGTTTGAAGATCTGATCGCCGGCGGCAAAACTATCCTCATGGTCACGCACGATCTGGATTTGGCCAGGCGCGCCACCCGCACCATATTGTTGGTCGATGGTGAAATTGCCGATGGCCATGGGCTTCATGCCGAGATCGAAACCATGCGCATCGAAGCAGACAAATCCAATCATCAGGCCTTGTAAGGAGGTACGTAATGCTCAGACCTCGCTGGCGCAAAATTCTGCGCGATCTATGGCTCAATAAAAACCGAACGCTGGTGGTGGTGCTCTCCATTGCCGTGGGTGTATTTGCCATTGGCACCATTGCCAGTTCTTACCTTATCCTTTCCCGCGATCTCACCGAAACCTACCTGGCCACCAACCCGGCCCACGCCACTATCTGGGCCTTTGAAGGCTTCGATAAAAAAGTGGTGGAGTCGGTTGAGCATTTAAAAGAGGTTGACCAGGCCGAAGGCCGCCGCCGGGTATCGGTCCGCATCCAGACCGGCCCCGACGAATGGCAAATTGTCTGGTTGATGGCTATTGCCGATTATGACGATATTCAAATCGATCAAATTTTCCCGGAGTCGGGCGCGTGGCCGCCGCCGGATAACGAAATTCTGGTCGAACGCTCCACCCTGGATTTTCTGGGCGGGGCCGAGCAGGGCGACACGGTTTCCGTGAAAACCCCCGACGGCAAGAGCCGCCAGATGCGGATAGCCGGCCTGGCGCACGATCTCAACGCGGCCATGTTCAAGTTCGATGGCGTGGGTTACGGCTTCATCACCGAAGACACCCTGGATTGGTTAGGACAGGAACGCAATTTTAACGAATTACATATCACCGTGGCCGAAAATACTACCGACCGCACCCACATTCAGGCCGTGGCCGATCGGGCACGGGACAAAGTCGAAGCGGCAGGCTCGATGGTGTGGTTTACGTTTGTGCCGGAACCGGGCAAACACCTGTTTCTCGATCCTCTCATTCAGGCGATTTCGATCATTATGGGCGCGATGGGCGCGATGTCGCTACTGTTGAGCGGATTTCTGGTCATCAATACTGTTTCCGCTTTGTTGACCCAGCAAACACGTCAGATTGGCATGATGAAAGCCGTTGGGGCCAGAACTTCGCAGGTGATGGCCATGTACCTGTTTATGGTCGCCCTCTTTGGCCTGCTGGCGTTATTGATCGCCGTGCCCTTGGGCGCGGTGGCCGCGTTCTATTTCTCCCGCTTTATTGCCGGATTTCTCAATTTTGATGTGACCAATTATCAATTGCCCCTGGAGATCTTTCTGATCGAAGTGGCGGTGGGATTACTCGTTCCCCTCGTCGCGGCCCTCTACCCTATTTTGATGGGCGTGCGCGTAACCGTGCGCGAGGCCATCAGCGAATACGGCCTGGGCAAAGGGCAATTTGGCACCAGTTGGTTCGACCGCCTCTTGCTGGGTCTCCAGAAATTGGGCAGCGTGCGGCGCGTCCTGGCCCGTCCGCTGCTGATCTCGCTGCGCAACACCTTCCGGCGCAAGATTCGGCTGGCGCTCACGCTGGCCACACTCATCCTGGCCGGGGCCATTTTTATCACCGTATTCAATGTTCGGGTCTCAATGCTGGTTACGCTGGATAGTTGGCTGGATTATTTCCGTTACGATGTCGCCGTTCAATTTGAGCGCGAATACCGCATTGAACGCATTACCCGCGAAACGCTCAGAGTGCCCGGCGTGGATCAGGCCGAAGTGTGGGCCTTTTACAATGCCCGCCGGCAGCGCCCCGACGGCACCAGCAGCGACAATATTATTTTGTACGCGCCGCCCGCCGATACCCACCTGGTCAACCCCACTATTGTTGAAGGCCGCTGGCTGCTGCCTGAGGATGAAAACGCGTTGATCGTCAATTCCATCATGCTGCGCGATGAACCCGATTTGCGAGTGGGTAGTGAAGTTATCCTCAAAATCGAAGGCAAAGAAACCACCTGGCAGATTGTGGGCATTGCCACCGGCGGCATGCCGATAGCCACCATGTTTGCCAACTACGATTATTTTACCCGCCTGACCAACAGCGTGGGCCGGGGGGCCTGGGTCTTTGCCACCACCGAAACGCACGATCTCGCTACGCAGACCAAAGTGGCCCGGGCCATGGAAGACCATTTTGACTACATCGGCATGGATGTAGGCGCCACCGCCAAAATTGAAGAAGAAATGGCCGAAGTGGGCGCGTTTTTTGAAGTGATTGTGGTGCTGCTGCTGAGCATGGCCTTTTTGCTGGCCGTGATTGGCGGCCTGGGCTTGATGGGCACCATGAGCATCAACGTGATCGAGCGCATTCGGGAGATTGGCGTGATGCGAGCCATTGGCGCGTCTAACCCATCGGTGCGGCGCATCTTTATCTTAGAAGGGGTGCTGATCGGCCTGATCAGTTGGCTGGCCGGCGCGCTGCTGGCCTTTCCGCTCAGTTGGTTGTTGGGCAAGGCCATCGGCGAACAGTTTTTGAATACTTCGCTCGACAACGTTTTTTCTCTTGAAGGTGCGGGCATCTGGTTGATTTTGGTAATTGTACTGGCCGCTGTTGCCAGTTTTATCCCCGCCTGGAATGCCTCCCGCGTAACCGTGCGGGAAGTGCTGGCCTATGAATAGGCCGGTTCGTCCACAGATTAAAGCCACCAGGCCACTGACCACCGGAAAGATTTAGTGGTCGGTCGTCAGTCGCCGGTCGTCTTTTAAGGCCACGCCGGGTCCATAAATTGCTGAATTTCCAGTAAATAGCCGTTGGGATCGCGTAAGAAGGCGTGGTAGATATTGAATTTGGGATTATGAGTGGGTGGTTTCTCAAATTCGATGTCTTTGGCCGTCAGAAATCGATACCATTCGTCTACCTGATGGGTGGCCAGGGTTATAATGATCCCGGCGAGATCGTTGGGCGCGGACAGGTGTTCACAAAACCCCACAAACCCATCCCGGCTGGCCTGGTAAATCCGGCAGCTGCCCTGATCCAGCACCAACGGGAGTTCGAGTACCGTTTCGTAGAAATGTGCGGTGGTTTCTAGATCAGCCGTGTGTAAAAAAACAACTTGCTGGTCAATGGTGGGTCGCATAAGCTATTCTCCGTACGAGTGATTTTTTATTTCACCCCCTCCAGGATAAGTCCATAGGGCAGATTCAGAAACGGCTGCCAGTAATCCCGGCCATAGCGGGCCAGCCCCTGCTTTGATACTTGCATCGGGTGCCAACACAGGCTTTGAAAACCAACTTGCTGTGAGATGGCCGCATACGTATCCGCCTCCCAAAAAGTCGTGGATAGTTGAAAAGCATTCCGGGGGTCCTGGGGCATGCCAATGGTAAATTGGATGGTTGCCCCGTCCCGGATCGATCCGACAGGCGTCATCTCAATGCCGTAGCGTTGGTAATCGGGCTGGTTTCTGGCGATGAGATGGGGGTTGAGCGTAATCGCTACCAGTTTGCCGCCCGGCTTGAGATTATCGAACACAGTCTGAAACATCTGGGTCAGGATCGGTTGGGTGGGAGCGTACGGAAACAGGTAGACGGCGGTCACCCGGTCAAATTGGCCCACCTCACCCAGCGTCACTACATCTTGCACATAATACGTCAGCCCCAGAGGGGCCTGTGCCTCCATCTTCTCAGCGCGGGCGATCATCGTTTCGGAAATATCTACGCCCACCACCCGGCCTGCGCCTTGCTGCTTTATCAAGCGGGTGTAATACCCCTGGCCGCAAGCCAGATCAAGCGCGGTTTTGTTTTCAAGATGGCCCAATATCTTCAAAATGGTATAGGCTTCGATATATTTTTTGATAGGATGGTCTGATGTCTTTTGATAATCTTCGGCAATAGAGTCGTAATGGGTGGTCATAAGCTGGTTTTTCCCCGCGACTCCTCTACCTCAAAAAGCGCCAGGCATTTGCCGCAAACATTGTCTTTGCCCACCAAACTCAGGCGCGCGTGCGCCCCCCGATGGGTGACTTTTTTACCGCACAGCGCGTTTGTGGAACGGCGGCTGTGTTCCACAATGTGCCATTCCCCTGAAATTTGCAATACTACCGGATTTTCCGTATCCATATGCTGATTGTAACACAGCCGGAAGGCTATGACAATCAGCTTTGTATCAGCTCGAAAAATCGAAGTTGCCAAAATAGAGTTCGGGTTTATACTACTTGGAAGACCACATAGACCCGGAGGTAATATCCACAATGACCAGGCAAATCGTTATCATCGGCGGCGGCCCGGCAGGTATTGAAGCCGCCAGAACGGCAGCCAGGGCCGGAGCCAACGTCACCCTCATCAGCGAAGGCCCCGTCGGCGGACGGGCGGGGTGGCACAGCTTGCTGCCCAGCAAAGTCTGGCTGGCGGCGGCGGACAGCGTGGGATCAATGGCAGAGTCGCCCTATGAGTTTGCGGGAAAGGCCGAGGCGTCAACCGTGGTAGCCCAGATCCAGGCGGTCAAGATGCAGTGGAATGAGCAGCAGGCGGACAGTCTGGCGGCGCTGGGCGTTCAGACATTGACCGGTGTGGCCTCGTTTAAGTCGGCGCAGCAGGTGGTTGTGCGCGATGGCGAAGGCCAGGTGGTGGCGCGGTGTCAGGGGGATGCGGTGATTGTGGCCGCCGGGTCGGTGCCTATTTTCCCACCGCAGCTCAAACCGGACGGCCGGTGGGTGCTGGCGCCTCGTTTTGCCGGCGAGCTTGACGCCCTGCCCGGCAGTATGGTGGTGATTGGGGCCGGCGCCACGGGCTGCGAGTTTGTCTATCTGTTCAACCGGCTGGGCGTAGACGTTACCTGGATTGTAGACGCGTACGGCGTCTTACCCGCTTTTGATGTCGACGCGGGCCGCCTGCTCGCCGAAGTGATGGAAACGCGGGGCGTCAATATGGCGCGGGATCAACTGGCAGAACGCATCGAGGCCCAGGCCGGCGGCGTCACAGTTATCACCGATCAGCAGCGCCAATTTCAGGCCGACCAGGCGTTTGTGGCCATTGGCCGCCGGCCCGATCTGAGCCGGCTAGATCTTGAGGCGATTGGCCTGCCGGTAGAGGCGGGAACAGCCCCGCCGGTCAACGGCTTTGGGCAAACCGATCTGCCCGGCCTCTATCTGGTGGGCGATGCCGCGGGCGCGCCGATGGTGGCCAATCGAGCGATGGCTCAGGCGCGGGTGGCCGCGCTGCATGCTGCCGGCAGCAACCCGATGCCCTTCCTGCCCGAAACCGCTATTCACGCCATTTACACCGAGCCGCAGGTGGCCCAGGTTGGCACCCTGACCGGTGATCATGTAGAAACGATCACCGTGCCCTTCGACAGTGTTTTGAAAACGCACCTGCTGCCGGAGCAAGAGGGCTTTATCAAGTTGGCGTTTACCCAGGATCGCTGCGTGGTGGGGGGGGTGGCCGTAGGACCGCACGCCGCCGAGGTGTTGGCGCCTGTGGCCCTGGCCGTTCAAATGGATGCCTCGCTCAATGACCTGGCCGCGCTTTATCCCGCCCATCCAACCCTGAGCGAGTTGGCGTTTGTGGCCGCCCGGCAGGTATGAGCCGGGTCAGCGGGTTTGATTGACCCGCCGCCATTCGTACATCAGCACGCCCCCGGCTACGGCCACATTCAGGCTTTCGGCCCGGCCCAAGAGAGGCAGGCTGACATAATCGCTCAAGTGGGGGTGGAGTTCCCGGCTCAGTCCCCGCGCTTCGTTGCCCAGCACCAGCGCCACCTTGCCCTGGAAACAATCACTGTGCCAAACAGATTGTCCCCGTGAGGCATCCGCGCCGACCGGCCGGTAGTTCAAAACCTCCAGCCACGGCCAGAGGTCGGCGTTGTTTTTGATCCGCCCGGCGGGCATGGTGAATAACGACCCCATCGATCCCCGCACCGTTTTCAGATCAAACAAATCAACGCACGGTTCAAGCAGGATGACGGCTTTCGTGCCTACTGCATCGGCGGTGCGGATGAGCGTGCCCAGGTTGCCGGGGTCTTGAAGTTTATCCAGGACAAGAATGAAGGATGGTTCTTGTCCGGCTTCCAAATGCTCGGCCAGCTCATCCAGCGGCCATTCCATTTCCCGCAAGGCAAACGTCGCGGCCAGCCCTTGCGAGGTATCCCGCTCAGACAGCGTATCCAGCACGTGGGGCGCAACCGGAAAGGTGTTAGCCCCCAACCCGGCCAATTGATCCAAAAGCTGGGGCGCAGTGCTGCCCGCGAACAGCGCTTCGCAGTAAAAAACATCTATCGGTTTGATGCGGCTGTTCCCGGCTGCAGCCTCAACCGCCATCCCCAGCAGTTGCAGCCCTTCAACCAGAAAACGATCTTGCCGCGCGCGGTGTTTGCGCTGGCTCAATTTACGGACGTCTACAATTTTGGGGTTTTTGGTGGAGGTGATCATAGGCTTCAACGAGTCTGCGATTCAGCGAGTCTTTGACCCGGTCATAAACTTTGCCAGCCGCCGCATGGCTTCCTGCAAGGTTTCTGTTTGGGTGGCAATGGAAATCCGCATCCAGCCTACGCCGTTGCGGCCGTAAATGTGGCCCGGCGTCAGGGAGATGTGGGCTTTTTCCAGCAGCAGCGTGTGGAAATCAAGCGAGGTGTACGGCTCCGGCACCCGGAACCAGACGTACAGGCCCGCTTTTGGCGTATCAGCGTGCAGGCCAAGTTCCTTGAGTGTCGCCAGGCACGCATCGCGGCGTTGGCGGTACACGGCGTTCCGCGCCTCAATCCAGCTTTGGTCGCCGGTGAGGGCTGCCGCCGCCATATCCTGGATCGGTTTGCCCATCCCGGAGTCG
Organism: uncultured Caldilineaceae bacterium; assembly: GCA_964612485.1. Taxonomy (GTDB): domain Bacteria; phylum Chloroflexota; class Anaerolineae; order 4572-78; family J111; genus JAFGNV01. Next base: position 58,907 of record CAZTFF010000006.1, on the reverse strand, counting down.
ATCTGGGTTTTGACCGTTGCCAGCGCCTGCACCGCCACCGGGTTGCCTACCGCCATCCCCACCCGCCAGCCGGCCATATTGTAAGTTTTGGATAGTGAGTGAAATTCAATGGCGATGTCTTTGGCTTCGGCCACTTGCAGCACGCTGGGGGCCTGGTAACCGTCAAACGTTACATCGGTGTAGGGCGCATCGTGGCATAGCAGAATGTTGTAGTGGCGGCAGAAGTCCACGGCCTCGGCAAAAAAATCCAGCGAGGCCACCGCGCCGGTTGGATTATGAGGATAGTTCAGCCACAGCATGCGGGCGGCCTGGGCGCTGGCCGGGGCAATATCATCAAAATCGGGCAGCCACTGCCGTTCCGGGCGCAGGGCAAAACGTTCGGTGCGGCCGTTGGCCAGCATAGGCGCAAAATAGTAACTGGGATAGCACGGATCGGGAATCAACGATAGATCGCCGGGGTCTAACCAGGCCAGGTGCAGGTTGACCACGCCTTCTTTAGAGCCGATGAGGGGGATCAACTCGCTGTCGTCCAGGGCCACGCCAAAACGCTGCCGGTAATAGGCGACAATGGCCTGGCGCAGGTGCGGCTGCCCGGCGTAGCCGCCGTAACCGTGTTTGTCCGGGTCATCGGCGCTGCTTTTGAGGGTGTCCAGCAAAAACGGGGCCGGCGGCATATCGGGGCTGCCGGCATCGGCGCGGATAATGGCCGCGCCACCGCGTTTGAGTTGGGCGATTTTTTGATTTAAGGCGGCAAAGAAATAAGTGGGGATGTTTTGGGCGCGTTTGGCGGGCTGCATACTCAACTTCCTGCTTTGGGCGGAGACGTTTCCCTCTCGGCACTGATCTCGGTCAACCGGCCCACCCGTTTGACGTGAATGCCGGGCCGAGGGGCTGCTTTGATGGGCATGGTGATGATGAATTTGCTGCCGGGATAATTTGTCATATCAAAGCCCTGGCTTTCGGCCCGAACCGAGCCGCCGTGAGCCTCGACCAGCCCTTTGACAATGGCCAGCCCCAGTCCCGGCCCGGCTCCCATAAATTTGGTTTGCCCGGTAGAATGGCGGTCGGAATCGCCCACGCGGTAAAACTTTTCAAAAATATTGTCCCGGTCTTCGGGCGCAATGCCCACGCCGGTATCTTCAATGATGATCTGCACGCTGGCCGGTCGATTGCCGTCGCCTTCCACTTCCCGGCCCGAAACCATGATCTGCCCTTGATTGGGCGTGTACTTGATGGCGTTGTTGATAATGTGTTTGAACACCTGGTGCAGTCGTTTACCGTCGGCTTCTATGGTTGGCAGCACCTCAATCTGATCCAGGCTGATGGTTTGTTCCCGTTCGGAGAGCGCGTAATTGAGCTGGGTGATGATCAGATCCATTGTAAATTTAAGGTTGACTTCATCCAGCACCAACACCAACTGGTTGGTATCCATGGCCGAAAGATCGAGCATATCGTTGATAATGGTGCCCATCCGGGCCGCGCCCCGGTCGATGCCCAGGGCCAGCGAATTGACCTGCTCATTCACATCCTGCAGATCGGTCAAAATATTCACATAGCCTTGGATGAGCGTGAGCGGGGTCTTCAATTCGTGGGCCGCAATGCTGATAAAGTCGGTCTTGGCCTGTTCCAGGCGCGATAGTTCGCGGTTGGCGCGGGCCACTTCGGCGGCGTATTCCATCACCTTCTGCTCCGACTCGGTGTAAAGCCGGGAGATTTCCGAAGCGCGGGCCGCGTGCGCCAATTTCGATGCCTCCTGATAGGCGTCAACCAGTACCCGGATGAGGTGAACAAAAATGGCGTCCAGGTCTGATAGCAGCACAAACGCCGGTTCGGGGTCTATTTCCAGGCCAATGCGCTGCCAGATGCTTTCTCGCAACTGCTGCACCACCCCCAGTAGATCGGTTAGATCGCGTCTCACGGCTACGGCGTGGGCGGCGGCGCTTTCGGCAATGCCGTCCATCATCCGGGTTTCGCCGCTGAGCATGACCTCAATCAGGCTCTCAAACAGCGCCTCGTAAAAGGTTTTATCCTGTTCATCATCAGGGGCGCCCAACATCTCGGTATGATCTTGTAACCATTGCGCCAATTGTTTGTTCTTCATAGCGTCCTTGCTTGAGTAAGGGGTGTTCTTTTTAACCTGAGATTGTATCTTTTTAATAATCTGGAGCAGAGTTGATTGAGCTTGTCGAAACCAACGGTCTTCGACAGGCTCAGACCTCGTTTCCCCGAATTATTGAGAAGACACCTGAAGTTTTTAATGCTTCCGCCGCAATAAGAGAGTCTAATTCTTGCAGCGCGCGGGCCGCATAAGCCTCGTATCGCGCCCGTTTATTACGGATTTTTTCGGCCAGCGGCGGCAGCAGGCCAAAATTGGCTTTCATCGGTTGAAAATCCTTCGCTTCGGCATGGGTAACGTAATGGCACAACGCGCCCAGCATAGTAGTGGGGGGCAGGGCCACGGCACTTTCGCCGCGCAGAAGGCGGGCCGCGTTGATCCCGGCCAGCAGCCCGGTGGCGGCGTTGCCTACATATCCTTCCACGCCGGTAATCTGCCCGGCAAAAAACAGATCGGCCCGGTTATACCACTGTAAGGTGGGTTCTAAGAGCGTGGGCGAGTTAATGTAAGTGTTCCGGTGCATCATGCCGTAGCGCATAAATTCGGCGTGTTCCAGACCGGGGATCATTCGGAAGACCCGGCGTTGTTCGCCCCATTTGAGGTTGGTCTGAAAGCCAACCATATTATACAACGTTCCGGCCAAATTGTCTTGCCGCAGTTGCAAAACCGCGTAAGGCCGTCGCCCGGTACGCGGGTCGGTGAGGCCCACGGGCCGCATGGGGCCAAAGGCCAGCGCCCGTTCGCCGCGCCGGGCCAGGGTTTCAATAGGCAGGCAGCTTTCAAAAAAATGTTGATCCTCTTTTTCAAACTTTTTTAGCTCGATCTGTTCCGCTGTGGTGAGGGCGTTGACAAAGGCCAGATATTCTTCCTGGGTAAAAGGGCAGTTGATGTAATCACCCGCTGCCTGCTCGCCGCGCCCGTAGCGGCTGGCCCGGAAAGCCATGTCCATGTTGATCGATTCCACTTCCACAATCGGCGAAACGGCGTCGTAAAAATAGAGATAATCTTCGCCCGATAAGCCGGCAATCTCTTTGGCCAGCGCGTTGGAGGTGAGCGGCCCGCTGGCGATAATGGTGGGCATATCCGGGATGCGCGTCACTTCCTCGCGGCGAATTTCGATCAACGGGTGAGCGGTAATCCGCTCGGTCACGCTTTGGGTAAATTTATCTCGATCCACGGCCAGCGCGCCGCCGGCAGGCACCGCCGACCCGTCGGCGGCCTGCATGATCAGGGAGTCAAGCCGGCGGATTTCGGTTTTCAGCAAGCCCGGCGCGCGGTCCGGCAGGTTGCTGCCCAGCGAGTTGCTGCACACCAATTCGGCCAGGCGGTCGCTGACGTGGGCCGGGGTTTGTTGAACCGGCCGCATTTCGTAGAGCCGGGTGGGGATGCCGCGTTGGACCGCCTGCCACGCCGCTTCGGTTCCGGCCAGGCCGCCGCCAATGACGATCAGTTGGGGGTGGTCTTTCATATAAAACTTACACTCCTCAAGCGTGACGGTAAGTATAGCACATTTTTTGATTAACGAACATATTTCAAGCGGGGTCGGGTTAGGATTTGATAATCACCCGCCAGGCAGGGTATCGGCCTGCCTTTATAAGCCGTCAGTATAAAGCTTCTTTTTCCTTCGGTTCCGGCAGTATGTGAGTGTACTGGTAGCAAGAAAAGGTTATTTATCATTGATAATATGATACTTTTTCACTGATGGTATGATATTTTATCAGTGATAGGAAGTGTATTTATCACTGATAATAAATCTATCTATCGCTGA